>NZ_QQBI01000031.1 GCF_004302915.1 Komagataeibacter xylinus
ACGACATCCTGCAGGCCGTCAAGCGATTCTGCCTCCGTACTACCAAAATCAGCGAAACTTCAGAATCAGGACACTAGAACCGGCTGCTCATTCAATATCGCCGCGCACCTCCACCTGCCCGTGGCACCTGAGCAGGGCCATGGCCAGCACATAGACCACCAGCCCCCCGGCCGACAGCACCGCCCCGCCAACCCCCAGCGCGCCATACCCGAACTGCCGCGCCAGCAGGGCGCTGCCCAGTGATGCGCCGAGGGCGTTGGCGATGTTGAAGGCCGAATGGTTGAGCGAGGCCGCCAGTGTCTGCGCATCGCCTGCAAAATCCATCAGCCGGGTCTGCAATGCCGGGCCAAGCGCGTTGACGAAGGCGGGCACGAGCAGCACATCGAGCATGAGCGCCGGCTCATTGTGCAGCACCAGCGGAAAGGCGAGCATGACCACCGCGCTGCCGCCCAGCGCCAGCAGGGCGGCACGGTCGAGGTTACGGTCCACGATCCACGCCCCCACATTGGCACCGATCAGCATGCCCGCGCCGCACACGATCATGTAGATCATGATGCGCCATTCAGGCACATGCGTCACGTTGAGCAATACGCTGGTCAGGTAGGTGTAGATTGCGAACATGCCGCCAAAGCCGATCGACGCCGTCACCAGCGTGAGCAGCACCTGCGTATTGGCCAGGGCGCGGATTTCCCTGAGCGGGGAGTTCCTGCGGTTGGGCGGGTCCGCGGGGATATAGCGCCAGATGCCCGCCACCGTCAGCAGCCCCAGCGCCGCGATGATGAGATAGGCGATACGCCAGCCAAAATGATCGGCGGCAAAGGTGGAGAACGGCGCGCCGACCAGGGTGGAAATGGCAATGCCCGACAGGATGCGCCCCACGGCCCAGCCACGCCGCGCGCGCTCGACCATCGAGGCGCCGACCAGCGCCGAGATGCCGATCAGCGCGCCATGCGGCAGCCCGGTGATGAAGCGGGCCACCTCCACCAGCCCCGGCGTGGGCATGGCCACGCTGAGCAGGTTGGCGCAGCAGAACAGGGCAAACAGGATCAGCAGCAGTTCGCGCCGCGACAGGCGCGCGCCAAGAATGGTGATGAGCGGCGCGCCGACCACCACACCCAGCGCATAGGCCGTAATGGCATGCCCCGCATCGGAGGCGGACAGCCCGAGCGAGGCTGCGAATTCGGGCAGCATGCCCATGATGGCGAACTCACCCGTGCCGACCACGAACGTGCCGAAGGTAAGGATGAAGAAAGCTGCTTTTGCGCCATGGGGCGCCGCGATGGGGGCAACCCCGCTGGCAGGGGGGGCGGTCTGGGTCATGGGAGCGGGTCCGGGTCAGGTAAGGGGGCGCTCAGGCCCCGAGCGTGTTGGCAGCGATGCGGGCGATGGCGATATCATCCTCCGTGGGCGCGCCAGAGACACCAATCGCGCCGACCACGCTGCCATGCGCGCCCCTGAGCACGAGGCCACCGCCAAAACTGGTCAGGCCGCCATTGGTGTTTTCCAGCGTGTAGGCCTCGCCCTGGGGGCGGGCGATCGTGGCCAGATCGGCGCTGTCCATATGGAACAGGGCCGCCGTGCGCGCCTTTTTGGTCGCGACATCGATCAGGCCCAGCGGCACGCCATCCATGCGGGTAAAGGCCACGGGCCATGCCCCGGCATCCACGATGGAAATGCACACGCCAAACCCGCGCTTGCGCGCCTCGGCCAGGGCGGCCTCCATCATGGTCATTGCATCGGTCAGTTTCATGTCGGCATCCACGGCTTGCATAAAAAGCGCAGCCTAGCCCCGCGCCTGCGCGGGCGTAACACACCAATCACCAAAATCCCGATTTGTTCAACATTGCTGAACCGTGGCGCGCGCCACGTGCTGCATCATCATCCAGGCCAGCCGCACAAGGCGCGGGCGTGGCAGGTCGGCACAGGGGCCGGTCAGGGCAATGGCGGCCCGGACCTCGCCATGTTCACGCCACGGCACGGCCACCGCGTTCTGGCCGGGGCGGTAGCTTTCAAGGTCAAGCGCGTACCCCCTGAGGCGCACGGCCTCGATCTGGTCGCGCACACGCCCGTCAAGCGCATGGGCGCGGGTGCTGAGCACGCGCTGGCCCATGCCGGGCACAAAGGCCAGGAACACCAGCCCCACTGCCGAACCCTCGATGGTTTCACGCCGCTGCGCGGGCGTGGCGGACCCTTCGGGGGCATGCGGGTCCACCCGGTCGAGATAGGCAGCCTCATCGCCGCTGGGCACGCCAAGGTGCACGGTCGCCCCGCTATGCCGCGCAATGGCTTCAAGCGTCGGGCGCATGCGCGCACGCAGGCCGTGGTCATCACCCATGATACGCGACAGGTTGAGAATGCGCCCGCCCAGGTGGTAGCGCATGTCGCCCGGCCTGCGCTGCACGTAGCCAAGGTGGTCGAAGGTCTGGAGGATGTTGTGGGCGGTGGTTTTTTCCATGCCTGCCTTCGCCGCGATTTCGCCCAGCCGCGCGCTGCCCCCTGCCTGCGCCATGACTTCCAGAATGGCGGCGGACCGCACGATGGACTGGATCCGTTTTGGCACGCTGGCCATGTCATCCTCCTGCATGCCCTCCGGCACGGCATGGCCGGACAGGCCCGAAACATGCCCTTACCTGAAAAATAACCGGCCACAAGGGGCAGCGGAACCGCCTGCCCGCCCTGCCTGCCGTCCGTGCTGCGCGGGCAGGGAACCGATGGCCGTGAAGCATGCGCCACCAGGCCGCCCCCGCGCGCATGCCAGCCTGACCACCCGGGCATTGACCACTCAGGCAGGACGGGAGCAGATTCGCATTGAAACGCAGGACCGGATACAGGCGGGAAACACGATGATGACTCCAAAGATCCTTGTTGTCGGCGCGGGTGCCGTGGGGGGCTATTTTGGCGCGCGCCTGGCAGCGGCGGGCCATGACGTGACGTTTCTCGTGCGGCCGCGGCGGCAGGCGCAACTCAGCGCAACAGGGCTGTGCCTTGTCAGCCCGCTGGGCGATGCAACGCTGGCCCCGCGCATGATCACGGCGGATCAGATCGCCCATCCCTACGATATCGTCATCCTGAGCGTAAAAGCCTATTCCCTTGCCGCCGCAATGGCCGACATGGCGCCTGCCATCGGGCCAGACACGCGCATCATCCCGCTGCTCAACGGCATGCAGCACCTTGAGGTGCTGGCCAGCCGCTTTGGCCGCGAGGCAGTCATGGGGGGAACCTGCTTCATCGTCAGCAGCCTCGATGCCGAAGGCCGCATCCATCAGGTGGGCGTTACCCCGCGGCTGGTATTCGGCCCGCTGGTGGCCGAACAGGACGCCAATGCCATGGCGGACGCCCTGCGCGCGCCGGGGTTCGAGACAGTGCCCTCCTCCCGCATCGTGCAGGACATGTGGAACAAATGGTCGCTCCTGGCCTCGCTGGGCACGCTATGCTGCCTCATGCGCGCGAGCGTAGGCGAGGTGGCCCGCCTGGCCGGCGGCACCGATTTCGTGCATGCCACGATAAACGAATGCACCACGGTTGCGGCAGCCGCGGGTTACCCGCTCGCGCCTGACACCATCAACGGCATTACCAGGAGGCTGACGCAGCCTGACTCCACGCTGACATCCTCCATGTTCCGCGACCTCTCGCAGGGTGCGCCGGTGGAAGCGCAGCAGATCATTGGCGATCTCGTTGCCCGCGCCCGTGCCCATGGCGTTGCCACCCCCATCCTTAACCTGACGGACCTGAACCTGCGCGCTTATGAACTGCGCCGCGACAGCCGGTGAGGCTGGAGCCTGGCACCATCAGGCAGCCGTAAGAGATTGCCTGAACAAAAGGTCATTCATGAAATAAAGGTTTCCGGGTATCGCCTTTCGAGGCTTTTTAAAAAATATTTACCAAAACTTTTATAATTCCAAGGCATTATACTGTTACGTTGCTTTCGGAAAACTGTTCAGGGACTATCGCACCCGGCGCAGGAAATGGCGGGGTGGCACGGTTTTGTCATTGACGGGCCTTTTGCCGCCAATTAAACGAAACCGAACCGTTCCGTTCAAAAAAAACGGATGGTCCCTGCTCTTCTTTCACTGGATCATGCAATGAACCCCTTCCGGCATACAGGCCTTGTGGTCCTCGCCAGTTCCCTGATCTTTCACGGCACGGCGCAGGCCGCGTGCGAGGCCACCGATGCCCGGATCGAACTCTCGGCGCACCATGTTGCGGCAGGGATCGGTTATGTCTGGGGCCAGGGCACGCTGTATGACGGCACGCACGCCTACCCCTTCACCATACGGGGCGGCGGCATGCCAAGCGTGGGCGGCATGGTGATGCGGGCGCAGGGCTGCGTGCGCAACCTTGGCCACCTGCAGGACTTCAATGGCACGTACTGGAGCGTGGGCGGCACGGCCACCATCCATCACGGCACGGCTGGCCTGGTCATGGAAAATGCCCGGGGCGTGGACATCAATCTCGTGGCAAGCACCCGGGGGGCGTTCCTGTCCGGGCAGGTCGCGCGGCTTTCTTTGCGGATGAAGGGTGGCAGCTAGCCCGGAACATGGGCGAACCACCCATTCGCAATGACCATTTGAACACACGCCCCCGTTCTGGCATCCCCGTGCCGACAGGCTGGATGGCACCATGCCTGCATACCATGTTATGTTTCATGACATAATATGACTGGCTCACGGCTGGAGTTAAGAACGAAGAATGTCTGACGTACCATCAAGACCGCCACATACGGGCGGGCGTCCGACGCCTGAAGGCTCGGCGCAACTCGACCGGCATGTTCTTGAAGTTGCAACGGCATTGTTCATCAAGCAGGGTTACGCCGCCACGTCGCTGGAACGGATCGCGCGCGTGGCGGAGTGCAGCAAGGCCAGCCTGTACCGACGCTACGCATCCAAGGAAGAACTGTTCCGCGCGGTGGTGGCGGCCCGTGGCAAACTGCTGCTCGAGGCGGCAGGTGCGGTCGAGGCCTCCTCCACCGACCCGCTGGTCGCCACGCGTGAAATCAGCGAGTTCTTCCTTGACTTCATGCTGCGGCCCGAAACGCTTGAAGCCTACCGTATTGTCATTGCGGACGGGCATCGCATCGCCTTCTTCGTGGAGGACATGATGCGGACCATCGTGGAACCCTTCGTGGCCACGCTGAGCCGCCTGATCAAGGCCGCCGCCGATGCGGGGCGCATCCACTCCACCAACCATGAAGAGACAACCCGCGTCCTGCTCAGCCTGTTCCTGGGCTGGCCGCTACAGAACACCATGCTGGGCCTGAACATGCTGCATGACCCGCAGATGCGGGCGCGCTTCTTTGAACGCGCGTGGAATATCTTTACGTCCGGCATCTGCATCCAGGAAAAATAGGGATTTCCGGATGCCGCCAGCGTTTCAGCAAGGCGGCGTTTTGCCCGCAGTTCCACCCCCGCGACAGATCGTTTTTTATAGGCGCTTCCTATATGTCATATTGCGATACGATACGGTATCGTATATATGAGTGTTAGATTACATACCCCTGGCGGATGATCATAGAATGGAATGAAGACGGTGCCGACCTGCGCGACCCTGATGGCCACGAAAGGCGCGCACCATCTGATGGCTGTCCATATCGGGGCCGCAGGATGAAATGCCCCGCCACCCATCATGGGGCCGATCCTTGATGAACACACAAAAACAACGCGTCCATGCATATAGATGTTCATGATGTTCAGAGATTTCACGCTTACTGACACCGAACGGGAGGCGTTAAACGCGATCTCCACGAAAATACACAGACCCGCAAAACGCCGTATCTACACCCAGGGCGAAGCGGGCAAATATGTCTACCGCATCCGTTCAGGCGCCGTGCGGCTGGAACATCACCTGAATGATGGCCGCAACCACATCTTTGCCTTCATGTGGCCTGACGACATGTTCGGCACCATTGAAGACGGGGTCTATCCCGCCTCCGCCATTACGCTGGTGGATACCTACCTGTTCCAGATTCCCTATCCCGCGCTGCTCAAGCTGATCGAGATCCATCCGCGCATCCAGACCCTGTTCTTGCAGCAGGCGCTCAATTACACAAAGGCCGCGCAGCGCCACCTGCTGCTGGCCACCTACCCGCTTGTGGTCAAGCGGCTGGCGGGTTTCCTGCTTGAATGCAGCAAACAGGCCGATTTCTATGACCGGCACTCCAATATCCTGACCCTGGCCATGGACCGCAGGGATATTGCCGATTACCTGGGCTTTGCCGTTGAAACGACGAGCCGCATGCTCAAGGAACTGGAAGATATGCAGCTGATCAAACGCCTCTCGTCGCAGCGCATCATGCTGGACCGGCCCAGGATCATGGAAATATTTTAAAGGGCCCCTCCCCTGACCGGGGCTGCCGCGTGTTCAATCCGCCTACCTGCCCCCTGCCGCCCCATCTTGTCACGCCCCGCCACCTGCCTATGCTAGGCCGCCATAAGCGTTGCGCGTTGCCTGCAGGGAGTTCGAGAGCATTGGCCACACCCCAACCCATTGATACAAAGCTGACCCAGGCTGCGGTTTTCCTTGTCCTGACCCTCAGCCCCGACACCGAGGTCGGCCCGCAGGTGCGCGACCTGATGGGCGACCTGTCATCACTTGTGCGCGGGGTCGGATTCCGCATTGATGATGGTCGGCTCAGTTGCATAACCGGCATCGGGTCCGAGGCGTGGGACCGCCTGTTCGGCGCACCGCGCCCGATGGACCTGCACCCGTTTGCCGAGATCAATGGCGTGCACCATGCCCCCTCCACGCCGGGCGATCTCCTGTTCCATATCCGCGCGACACGGATGGACCTGTGCTTTGAACTCGCGACCGCCATCGTCTCGCGGCTCGAAGGCGTTGCCACGGTGGTGGATGAAGTGCACGGGTTCAAGTATTTCGATGCCCGCGACCTGCTCGGTTTTGTCGATGGCACTGAAAACCCGGTGGACCAGCCCGCGCGTGATGCAACACTGATCGGTGATGAAGACCCGGCCTTTGCGGGCGGCAGTTATGTCATCATCCAGAAATACCTGCACGACCTGAAAAAATGGGATGCCATACCCACCGAGGTGCAGGAACACATCATTGGCCGCAGGAAGGTATCGGATATCGAGCTGCCTGAGGCCGCCAAGCCCAGCTATGCCCATAACGTGCTGACCAATATCGAAGAAAACGGCCAGCAGCTCCAGATCGTGCGCGACAACATGCCCTTTGGCACGGTGGGCACGGGCGAATTCGGCACCTATTTCATTGGCTATGCCCGCTCGCCCGCACGCATCGAGCGCATGCTCGACAACATGTTCGTGGGCCTGCCGCCGGGCAACTACGACCGGCTGCTTGATGTCAGCACGGCGGTGACCGGCAACCTGTTCTTCATTCCCACCAGCGATTTCCTTGATGCAGCACCCGACCTGCCCGTGCCACAGGCCGCCGTTGCCGCCCCACCGCCCGCAGCACCGCACCCCGTGGCAGAAGCAACCGGCTCGCTTGGCATCGGATCATTGAAGTAAAGGACACCAGACATGAACAACCTGCACAGACACCTCGCCCCCGTCTCGTCCGCCGCCTGGACCGAAATCGAGGAGGAAGCCACCCGCACCCTGCGCCGCCACCTGGCCGGGCGGCGCGTGGTTGATGTTTCCGAACCCAGGGGCACGGCCTTCGCCGCCGTGGGCACGGGGCGCGACAGGCGCATCGATGCACCCACCGACGGCGTGCAGGCCGTAATACGCGACGTGCTGCCGGTGGTGGAACTGCGCGTGCCCTTTACCCTGTCACGCGCGGAAATCGACGCGGTGGAACGCGGCGCACGCGATGCCGACTGGCAGCCGGTGAAGGATGCGGCCAGGAAAATCGCCTTTGCCGAGGATCGCGCCATTTTCACCGGCTATGCCGCGGCGGGCATGAAGGGCATTGCACAGGCGACCTCCAACGCGCATGTCAAGCTGCCTGCATCGGTCAAGGATTACCCGCATGCCATTGCCGATGCCCTTGGCGCGCTACGCCTTGCGGGCGTCAACGGCCCCTATGCCATCGTGCTTGGCGCCAAGGCATATGAGGCGGTCAGCGGCGGTGATGATGCAGGCTATCCGGTGCGCAAGCACATCGAAAGCCTGATCGAGGGCAAGCTGGTCTGGGCGCCCGCCATTGAAGGGGCCTTTGTCATCTCGCTGCGCGGCGGCGACATGCAGCTTGATATCGGGCAGGATTTCTCGATCGGCTATCTGGCCCATACGGCGGATACGGTCGAACTTTACCTGCAGGAGAGCTTTATCTTCCGGGTGCTGACCAGCGAGGCATCCGTCGTCCTAGACTGATTTCAAACCGAACACGCTACCAAGGACATGATCATGCAGAACCCCCTGGCCACCACGCCCGAAACCGAAGCCCGCATCACCGCCAAAGCCCAGGAACTGTGGGAAGCCGACGGCAAGCCCGGCTGTGGTGCTGCCGCCTACCGCGAAGCCGCATCCGAACTGGTCGGGATGGAAAGCAACCCCGACGCGGGCCAGATCCCCGTTGACTCACCCGTGCCGCTCGATGCGAACGGCGAGCCCATCGAGCAGGCATGGCTGGAGGAAAACCTCGGCAATTCAGGCGGCAGCATGGATGAACTTGATGACAGGCAGGAAGTACCCTTCGCCACGCGTGCGCAAGAGGCAAAGGCCCTGAAGGACCAGGACTGACCCTGCCGTGCGGGATGGCAGCCTCCATCCCGCACCGTCCTACCCCCCGACCATGAAGCGCACCAGCGCAACACTTGCGCCCAGCAGCCCGAGCAGTGAAATGGTGACCGTAACCACCAGCGCCCTGCCCGAGCGCGCAATGGCCCGGAGTTCCACCCCCAGCCCGAGCGCTGCCATGGCAAGGATGGTCAGGAACGTGGCCACATGGTTGAGCGGCACGACAAGCCCCGCCGGAATGCCCCCCGCCGTGCGCACCACCATCATGACCACAAACCCGATGATGTACCACGGCACCAGCCGGGTCAGGGGCGGCAGGCGTGATCCCTCCGCCGCCTCACGCGCGCGCCATGCGCTGGCAGTCACGGCCAGCGCCACGCAGACCGGGCCGAGCATCAGCACCCGCACCAGCTTGACCAGCGTGCCGACATGCACGGCCGCCATGCCAAAGGGCGCTGCGGCAGCCACAACCTGCGGCACGGCATAAACGCTCAACCCTGCAAGCACGCCCCCTGCACAATTGGACAGGCCCAGCAGGGGCACCACGAACGGCAGCCCCAGCACCACCACAAGGCCACCAGCCGCCGTAAAGGCAATGCTGGCGCCCACCTCGTCATCATCAGCCCCGATGACCGGGGCCGCCGCCATGATGGCCGAATTGCCGCATATGGAATTGCCGCAGGCCACCAGCAGCGTCTGCCGCGCGGGCAATCGCGCAAGCCAGCCCACGCAGCAGGTAAAGACCAGGCTGAACGCCACAATGCCCATGGCCCCCGCCACCAGCCCCGGCCCGATCGCCCGCACCGCCCCCACGCTGAACGAGGCCCCGAGCAGCACGATGGCGATATTGAGCACGGTGCGGGCACAGCAGTTTATGCCTGGCCCACAGGCAGGCGCAGGCCGCCAGATCGCACGCAGGCCCACACCGAGCAGGAGGGCCATGTTGAGGGCTTCCAGCCATGCCCTGCCAAACAGGGCCGCCTGCGCCTTTTCAAGCCCGATGGCGAGCGCGGTGATGGACAGACACAGTCCGACACCCGGTGCGACACGCGCTGAAAAATCAATGTTCCTCAACAGGAATGGTGGCCTGCATGGCATGGTCGTCACGGTATCCTCCCTTTCGCCACGCAGGGTAGGAGGTGGGCATTCAATCAATCCAATGCATAGTTCTTCTCGTTTTAATCGTTTATCATGATTGATTGTGATAGGGCTGGGGCATGACCCTTGAACAGCTCCGCCTTTTCATTGCCGTGGCCGAACGCGAGCACGTCACCGCCGCCAGCCGGGCCCTGAACGTAACGCAATCCGCCGTGTCGGCCGCCATTGCGGCCCTCGAAGAGCGCCACGGCATCAAGCTGTTCCATCGTATCGGTCGCGGCATCCGGCTGACGGAGGCAGGCCGCCTGTTCCTGCCCGAAGCCCGGGCCGTGCTGGCGCAGGTAGCCGCGGCGGAAAACATGCTGGAGGAATTCAGCGGCCTGAAACGGGGCACCTTGCGCGTGGTGGCCAGCCAGACCATTGCGGCCTACTGGCTCCCGCGCTTTGTTGTGTCATTCCGCCAGCTCTATCCGCATATTATCGTTGACGTCGCCATCAGCAACACGGAGGAAGCCGCGAACCGGGTGCGTGATGGCGTGGTTGACCTCGGCATTGTCGAGGCCCTTGTCGATGACCCTGCCCTGGCGCAATGGCCGCTGGGCAGCGACCGCCTGACCCTGATACAGGCCACCCCCTGCCCGGCCGCCCATGCCAGCACGGACTGGCTGCGCGCGGCCACATGGGTCATGCGCGAGCCGGGCTCGGGCACGCGGGCCACGCTGGAGCACCAGCTGCGCCAGTTGGGAATTGCGCCGGAAGAGCTGAAAATCGGGCTTGTCCTCCCCTCCAACGAAAGCGTGCGCACCGCGATCGAGGCCGGGGCGGGCGTTGGCGCGCTGTCTTCACTGGTCATCGCCCCCGCATTGCAGGCGGGCACGCTGCATGCCGTGCCGCGCGCGCTTGGCCCGCGCGCCTTTTACGGGCTGCGCCACAAGGAGCGCTACCGCAGCCCGGCGGCGGAAGCCCTGCTGGCCCTGATTGGCCGGGAGGCGGGCTGAAACGCCAGGCCTGGAGCATCTTCACCAGGTAGAATGTGTCCAATCAAACTGGATCTGCTCTAGCGGGCGTGATCCCAGCGGTTCTGCCAATGGGCCAGATAAGCCTGCGCAAGGGTGGGGTCATCCCAGATCACCAGGGCATTTTCACTATTCTTGCGCTGGGCCCCCTTGGTGAAATTGAAGGAGCCGGTCTCGACGTTCTGGCCGTCGGTAATGATGACCTTGTCGTGCTGCACGGCATAGACATCATCCATCCTGACCTGGATGCCGGCATCCCTGACCCGTGCGATGGCCATCTGGTTGCCCTTGCCCTGGTTGCCTTCCTCATCCAGCACGATCGCCACGTCCACGCCGCGCTTTCTGGCCTTGATCAGGGCATCGACCACGTTATCGGCGCTAAAAAAGAACGCCATCATGCGGATCTGGCTCTTGGCGCTTTTGATCACGTTGAGCACCAGTTCGGTTGCCGATCCTTCGGGCGAGAACCCGACATCGATATGCGACTGGGCATAAACCGGCGTGCTCAGGCCAATACAGAGCAGGGCTATAATAATGCTTTTCATTTTATCTTCTTTATAATCCTGTGCCCAGCCATGCGCCCCGGAACACGCAGGGCAGGTTCATCCCTGCCATACAGTCACGACACCTGATGACAAGGCCTGCCACAGCCTATGAAACGGGTTTTCATGAAAGTGTCATATACGGCCCTGCGCCTGAACGCCGGGCGCACTGCCTGGCGTACCGCGTCCGGCCCGTACGGCCCATGCATCCCCGCCTTGCCAATTGATCAATATCAACGACATGAATGCTAAAAAATCGCGCTATGTTCAGCAGACTTTCCCATCAGGGGAAGATGGCCGGGCCATGATCCATGGCCCCAGCAAGGCGCAAATTCCATGAGATATGCCCATAGCAACTTTGAAGCATTCGTCCGCCCCGAAAAACCCGCCGGGATTGACACCCGCGCGGCCTGGATCATAGGCGGCGGCCTTGGTGGCATGGCTGCCGCCGCCTTCCTGATCCGTGATGCGGGCATGCCGCCAGCACACATCACCATTCTTGAAGCCTCCGGTGCCGATGGCGGCGCGCTTGATGGCACGGGCAACGCCGAGACCGGCTGGCTCATTCGCGGTGGCCGGGAAATGGAAGAACAGTTCCAGTGCCTGTGGGATCTGTACCGCTCGATCCCGTCGCTGGAGGTGCCCGGCGCCTCCGTGCTTGATGAGTTCTACCGCCTCAACCGCGCCGACCCCAGCAGCAGCCCCATCCGCGCCATGCACGACCGCGGCCAGCCCTTGCCCGACCGTGACAGCCTGACCCTGACCGGCAAGGCACGGCGCGAGATCCTGGCCCTGATCCTGACGGATGAGGACAGGCTCGATGGCAAGACGATCAGTGATGTGCTGTCAGCCGATTTCATGAAATCGAATTTCTGGCTGTTCTGGCGCTCCATGTTCGCGTTCGAGACATGGCATAGCGCCATCGAGATGAAACGCTACCTCGCCCGTTTCGTGCACCAGATCCTGGGCCTCAAGGACCTGCACACGCTCAAATTCACGAAGTTCAACCAGCAGGAATCGCTCAGCAAGCCGGTGGCCACGTGGCTTGCGGAACAGGGCGTGGTGTTCCGCCACGGCGTGCAGGCGACCAATGTGCGTGTTGACACGGCAGGCGGCCAGAAGGTCGCAACCCGCATCGACCTGCTGGAGAACGGCCAGCCCGGCGGCATCGACATCAGGGCAGACGACCTGGTGTTCGTGACCAATGGCTCCATGGTGGAAAACTCCCGCTGGGGCGACCACCACACCCCGGCCCCGATCGAAACCGGCATTGCCGAGGGCAATATCTGGCAGCTATGGCGCAACATCGCGGCACAGGACCCCGCCTTCGGCCGGCCTGACGTGTTCTGTGGCGATACCACGAAATCACGCTGGGAATCCGCCACCGTCACCACGCGTGATTCGCGCATTCCCGATCTGGTGCACAAGGTAACGGGGCGCGACCCCTTCTCGGGCCGCACGGTTACGGGCGGGCCGATCACCATCCGCGATTCCGCGTGGCTGATGAGCTGGGTGGTCAGCCGGCAGCCGCATTTCAAGGGCCAGCCCGAAGGACAGATGGTGGCATGGCTGTACGGCCTGTTCAGCGACGTGCCGGGCAATTACGTCAAGAAACCCATGCAGGACTGCACCGGCGAGGAAATCACGCGCGAATGGCTGTTCCACATGGGCGTGCCGGAAGACCAGATTGACGACATGGCCGCCACGGGCGCCACCACCCATCCGTGCATGATGCCCTTCATCACCGCGCAGTTCATGCCGCGCGCGGCAGGCGACCGGCCGAAGGTCGTGCCCGCGGGCAGCGTCAACCTCGCCTTTCTGGGCCAGTTTGCCGAAACGCCGCGTGATACGGTGTTCACGACCGAATATTCGGTCCGCACCGCGATGGAGGCGGTCTATACGCTGCTCGACATTGACCGTGCCGTGCCAGAAGTATTTGGCAGCGTTTACGATGTGCGGATGCTGCTGCAGGCCGCAGCCGAACTGCGCGATGCCCGCAAGATCCCCGCATCAGGCGTGGTGCGCCACATGGCCGATGGTACGGAAATTGGCGATCTTCTGAGCCGCTACGGCCTGATCTAGCAGGCCGCCCGCGCAGGCGTTACAGAAAAAGCGTCCCCTTTCAAAATAAAGGGGGCAGCCGATCGCGTTTAGAGACTGCTTGAAAACAATTCATTGATTGAAATAACAAAAGTTTTTGGGTGCCGCCTTTTTTAAAAAGGCGGCATTCCTTGAAGCTTTCTGGAAAAAGCTTCACCAAAAACTTTCTTATGATTACTGGATGTTCCCCGAGCGAACTTTCAAGAAATCTCTTACTCTCTTGACCTGCTTGTTAGAACTCCAGGCAGATCTTGCCAAAATGCTGGTTGCTTTCCTGATAGCGGAAAGCGGCCACGATCTCTTCAAGCGCGAAGCTGCGGTCAATGACCGGGCGGATGCCATTGCCCTCAAAGGCCCGCACCATGGCCTGCTGGTCAGCCCTGCTGCCCACCAGCACGCCCTGCAGCCGGAACTGCTTGAGCAGCATGGGTACCACTTCCAGCTGGCCCGCCACGCCGGTCAGAATGCCGATGACGGAAATATGGCCCGCCACCCGGATGGCCGCCATCGACTGCGCCAGCGTGGCGGGACCACCGACCTCGATGATATGGTCCACGCCCCGCCCGCCGGTCAGTTCCCATGCGGTAGCGCCCCATTGCGGGTTTTCGCGGTAATTGATCACATGGTCCGCGCCAAGGGCGCGCAGGCGCTCGAGCTTGGCAGCGCTCGATGAGGTGGCGATGACCGTGGCCCCCGCCATCTTGGCAAATTGCAGCGCAAAGACCGACACGCCGCCCGTGCCCTGCACCAGCACCGTATCACCGGGCTTTACCGCATCATCGACAAACAGCGCGCGCCACGCCGTCAGCCCCGCCGTGGTCAGCGTCGCCGCCTCGGCATGCGACCAGCCGCGCGGCGCATGGGTAAAGGAGGTGGCGGGCGCGGTTACCTCCTCGCGCGCATAGCCATCCACGCCATCGCCCGGCACGGTGGTGAAGCCGATCACATCAGGCGCGCCACCAAGCCATGTGGGGAAGAACGTGCTGACAACCCGGTCACCGGGCGCGAATTCGCTCACGCCTGCGCCCACTTCCACCACTTCACCCGCACCATCGGCCATGGGGATGCGCGGCACCGCAGGTGCCCACATACCGCTGACAACCGCATAATCATGATAGTTCAGCGAGGACGCATGCAGCCTGACCCTGATTTCACCATGTTCCGGCGCGCGGATGGGCTGCTCGGACATGATCACATGATCGAAGCCGCCGGGCGGCTGCACAATAACCGTTCTGGGCACGGGAGTTTCTCCTGACTGCAGTAAAACGCAAAATACCAGATACAGGCTGCGAATTCCAATACGGGACCGGCGCCGCACGCAGCGCGAGGATGCCCGCCATGGGGAACAGGCCGGCCAGCGGCCTGCAATCCGGGCGCGCCAGATGCGGCATGCAGGGGGTGAGACATCATATCGTTACCTTTATGTAACGTCATGTTCTCTACCTGCATGCCCGTTCAGGCGCATGAAACACGGCATATCCTTTCCCGCCCCGATAGCCGGAACACGCATCCGTGACATATTTGTTTTTATATTATAACAACTTATACTCTATTTGCAGCCTGCGCCCTGCTCCAGACGGCAGATTGGTCTGAAAATTTCCTGATTATTATACTTTCATAATGAATCGGCATTTTCCTCTCATTTGAGGCGAAACAACGCGATTATGTTCTGGTTGCGGAATATAAATTGATAGTATGCCCTTCCCGTTCTATGGGCAGAATGTTGCAGTATCGAAAGCAAGAAACCGCCATCGGTTCGACTTCACTCCATTTCGAACGACGCGCTCAGGGGATCGCAATGACTGACAACAAATTGTGCTCATTGGTCGGTATCCAGACGACCGTCCGTACTGATCTTTCCCGTTATCCGGCATGGTCACGGTCCAGGTTCCTGTTCCTTTCTGTGGCCTCCTTCATGCTGCCTTTCATGAGCGCGGGCGCCGATGCAGCGGAAAGCACCAGAACCGCCGCGTCACAACACGCCAAGACAACCACGACAACAGCCAAGCCCGCCACGGCCGCTGCCGCAGCGCCACCGCAGGCCAAGACGGAATTCATTCACGTCACCCACGGCACGCCAACATCAAACGGGGTGACAAACACCACCCCGGGCGGCGGCCTCATGCCACCGCAGACCGTTGCAAAATCACGTAGCGGGCTGACCCGCGACTTCATTGCAAAACAGAGCCCGACCTCCAACGCGGTTGCCATGATCGCCAGCCTGCCGGGCGTCGTTTATGGTGGCAATGACCCGTTGGGCACCAATGATGACCAGCAGGGCCTGACCATCCGTGGCCTGAACCAGCAGGAAATCGGCTACCTGTTCGAAGGCATACCGGCCGCCGCCCCGGTTTACCTCCTGCCCTACACATCAGCATCATCCGATAACGAAAACATTGAATCCGTTACCCTGACCCAGGGCTCGCCGGATACGAAATCCCCGCTGTACAACGCCGTCGGCGGTGAAATGTCGGTGAAAATGCGCGACCCGTCACGCAAGATGGGCGGCCATGTCAACTTCAGCTACGGCTCTTTCAGCCTGCGGCGTGAGTTCGTGCGTTTCGACACGGGCGAAATCGGCCATACCGGCATTCGCGGCTTCGTGTCCTTTTCCGACCGCACGGCCGATGAATGGCGTGGCGTTGGCGCGACAAAGCGTTATCATGTCGACATGAAGTTCCTGAAGGAATGGGGCGACGGCAACCGTGCATCGCTTGTCTTTGCCTATAACGACGCCCAGCAGTACTACCTGCGCGCGCCCACCAAGGCGCAGTGGAACCAGTACGGCGTCAACTTCAATTACAACGACACGCCTGGCGGCAGCACGCCCGCGAATTACTACGGTTTTGAAGAAAACCGCATGAAGAAGATCACCATGGGCGCGCCGGTCAATGTCAAGCTGGCCAAGGGCCTGACGCTCGATGTCACCCCCTACTTCACCTACTCCTGGGGTTACGACAACGGTGCCTCGACCCTGAGCCGCAACGGCTCCTATTTTGGCAGCCAGCCTGCGGGCACCCTGCAGAACACCGGCGCCCAGACCGGCTCCTCCATCCTTGCCGGGTCGATCGACACCTATACCCTCGCCTATTCCGGCATCAACGCCGCGCTGTCATGGACCAAGGGCCACAACACCCTGACGGGCGGCGCATGGTATTCCTACTTCGACCAGTCGGAACCGCAGAGCTACCAGGCGGCCAATGGCGATGGTACGCCATCGGGCCAGTGGGGCAGCAATGCCATCCTGACCCAGAACGGGCAGGTGCTCTCCACCTACAACATCCACCTCATCCAGCAGACCAACGCGCTGTTCATCAACGATACCTACCGCGCGCTGCATGACCGCCTGACCCTGACCGCGGGCTTCAAGGAAGTCATGGTGACGCGCAGCGAAACCAACGCCATCCCCGATGTGACCTATGGCACCGGGCAGAGCGTGGCCGAACCGCTGCCGCAGTTCATGGCCAGCTACAAGATCACGCCGCATGACCAGATTTACATCAACGGCACGTCTTCGTTCCGCATGCCCGCCTCGATCATGACCTACGCGGATCGCTACAGCATTTCCAACGGCAAGCTCTCCACCCGCCACGCCAGCGGCCTGCAGCCTGAATTCGCCATCGGGGAAGAAATCGGCTACCGCCACACCGGCTTCGTCAACCTGTCGCTTGCGCTGTTCAACTACAACTTCACCCACCGCCAGCTCAGCACGACAACCTATTCCGGCACGCAGGCGATCTCGGAATCCATCGATGCCGGTGGCCAGACCGCGCGTGGCGCCCAGATCGAAATCGGCCTGCGCCCGTGGCATCACTTCAGCCCGTATGTCTCCGCGCAGTATGAACATGCCACCATCGACAACAACCTGAAGGCCGCCGCAACCGATGGCACGACGGTCTACTTGCCCACGGCTGGCAAGAACGCGGTCAATACACCCGAAGTCACGGTGGCCGTCGGCCTGAACTACGACAATGGCTCCGTCTTTGCCGGGTTCAACATGAACTATATCGGCAAGCAGTATTCGACCTTCATGAACGATGAATCGATCCCCAGCTACGAAACATTCAACATGAACATGGGCTATCGGTTCAAGTCGTTCTGGTATGCCAAGCACCCGCAGATCCAGCTGAACCTGATCAACATCGGCAATAACGGCTACCTGTCGGGCACCAGCAGCATCAAGACCAATGGACAGGCCATGATGGTCAACGGACACCAGGTCGCGGCCTCCGCACCGCAGTACTATGTTGGCGGCGGCTTTGCTGGCGTCCTGTCCTTCACCACGGGTTTCTAATCACTACAACAGGCTGAAAAATATCATGAAGCGTTTACCCAAGGCCCTGACGTTCGATGTTGTGGGAACATTGATCGATTTTGAAACCGGCATGATGAACTTCATTCACACCCAGTGTGGTGAAGCGGGCAAGAAAGTGGAGCGCGAAGCCTTCCTGAGCGCTTACCGCGAGATGCGGGCACGCGGCGAGACCCTTAATTTCCCCGATGACCTGATGCCCATCTATGAAACCCTGGCCCCGCGCTTTGGCCTGCCCGAGGGCGCGGAGCATGTAAAGGCCTTCGCCCAGGCCGCCCATGACTGGCCCGCCTTCCCCGATTCAGTCGATGCCCTGGCCCGCCTGGCCAAGCACTTCAAGCTCGTGGCCATGACCAACACGCAGCGCTGGGCCTTCAAGGGCATGGAAAAGACCCTGGGCATGCCCTTCCATGATTCGGTCACGGTGGATGATGCGCTGTGCGAAAAGCCGGACCCCGAGTTCTTTGCCTTCGCCCGTGGACGCCTGAGCCGTGACGGCATCGTGAAAAACGAGATCCTGCATGTGGCGCAAAGCCAGTATCATGACATCTCGGTGGGGCGTGACCTCGGTTACACCGTGTGCTGGATCGAGCGCCGCAAGGCCATCGGCGGCTTTGGTGGCACGATTGCCGTAGCCGAGCTGACCAAGCCGGATTACCACTTCTCAACCATGAAGGAACTGGCTGACATGGCGGACCGCAACGAACTGTTCATGATCTACGACTGAGGCAGGCTGCACGCGATCCATGACGGATCGCGTGCCCGTTTGTGACAGCACCATCATCGAAAATCGAGATGTCCGTTGTGGGCAGGGCCAGAACGGGGCTGCGCGTGTGGTTCACCGGCTCGCAGCCCTGGCACACAGCCCCTGCGCCACCGGCGGCATATCCCGCTTACCCGCACATATCCACCAGCGATCATGAAGGATGGGACCGGCCGCACAATGCAAGAACAACCACAGACTTCCCCCTGTCTCATCGATGATCTCAAACCCTCGGGCTTCCACCTGCGACTGGCTCTTGTCGCCGGTGGCGGTCCGTTTTGCGATGGGTATATCCTGGGCATCATCGGCATCGCCCTGCCCATCATGGTCAAGGACTTCCACCTGTCAGGCAACATGACGGGGCTGCTGGGCGCATCCTCGCTGTTTGGCGTGCTGCTCGGGGGGCTGGGTGGCGGCATCATTTCAGACCGCCTGGGCCGCAAGCGGCTCTATACCCTCAACCTGCTCATGTTCGCGATATGCTCGTGCGCGCAGTATTTTGCAGGCAGCCTGTATGCGCTGCTGTTCTGGCGGCTGCTGATCGGCATGGCCATCGGCGCGGATTACCCCATTGCCACCGCCTACGTAACCGAGTTCATGCCCCGTGTCTGGCGTGGTCCCGTGCTGTCGGGGCTGATTACGTTCTGGTGGGTGGGGTATATCGTCAGCTTTATCGCGGGCTACCTGCTTTCACTCTATTTCCCCGATAACTGGCGCATCATCCTGGGGTCAAGCCTGGTGCCCTCGGCGCTGCTCATGCTCTTTCGCATCGGCATGCCGGAATCCCCGCGCTGGCTCATGCAGGCCGGTCGCGCGGATGAGGCCAGGGCCATTGTGCGCGAGCATCTGGGCGCGCATGTGCTGATTGATGAGCCCAAGCCCACCGGCACCGCCAGGCTGTCGCTCAGGCACCTGTTCCAAAGCCGCTATCGTGGCGCGCTGGCTTTTGTGTGCGCTTTCTGGATCCTGCAGAGCGCGCCCTCCTTTGCCATCCATACCCTGCAGGCCCCGATACTCGAGCAGCTGAAGATGGGGAACTCGCTTCTGGCCTCATGCATTGTAACGAGCTTCACGTTACTTGGCTCCGTTCCTGTCTCGCTGGGGCTGATCAATGTAATGGGCCGGCGTAAACTGTTGATCGGTTCATTCGCGTGGGGCGCGATCGCCTTATTTTTCGTGGGTCTCTATCCCCACCCAGCCAACTGGTTTATAATCATTGCATTCATAATATACTCTGCGGTTGAAGCCGCCGGGAGTGGCCTACAGTTTGTTTACCCCAATGAACTCTTTCCCACCGAAATTCGTGGCACCGCCGTAGGCTTCGCCTCATCGGCCAGCAGGCTCGGGGCTGCGGTGGGCACCGTGCTGCTGCCCATGGGCACGATACAGTTCGGGGTACACGCCATGATGCTGGTGGCCGCAATGCTTCTGACACTGGGGGCCGCCATTTCATGGCGATGGGCGCCCGAGACGGCCACCCTCAACCTGTCTGAAGCCAGTCAATCGCTTACATCCTGATCGGATACGGAGTCATTTCCAATGAAGCTGACATCTTACTGGCTGGATACCGCACCGGCCTTTACCGGCACGCCGATTGCCGCCCTGCCCGCAAAAGCGGACGTGGTGGTGATCGGTGCCGGGTTTAGCGGCCTCTCCGCCGCGCTGAAACTGGCCAAATCCGGCGCCAGCGTCGTGGTCATTGATGAAGAGCGGGTTATCGGCAAGGCGTCGGGCCGCAATGGCGGCCATGTCAATAACGGCCTGGCTGGCAATTATGGCATGGCCTGCGACAAGCTTGGCGTTGCCACGGCGGCACGGCTGTACAAGGTGCTGAACCGCGCGGTTGATACAGTCGAGCGCATCGTCACGGAAAACGCGATTGACTGCCATTTCCGCCGCTGCGGCAAACTCAAGCTGGCCAGCCGCGAAAGCCACATGGCCAGCCTGCGCGCGGATCAGGCGCGCATCGCCCTTGATGTTGACCCGGATTCCCGCCTGCTGGAAGCCAATGAACTGGGCGATGAAATCGGTTCATCCAGATTTGCAGGCGGCGTCCTGTATCCGCATAGCGGGCAGATGCACATGGGCAAGTTCGGCATCGGCCTGGCCAACAGCGTGCTCAAGGCTGGCGGGCAGATCTTTGAAAATACCCCCATGACCGCCCTGCGCCGCGAGGGCAAAATCACCCGCGTCACCACCCCCCATGGCGTGATCGATGCCGGGGCAGTCCTGCTGGCCACCGGCACGAGCCGGCATGCGCCCTCCTATTTCCGCAAGCGCATCATGCCCGTCGGCAGCTTTATCGTGGCAACCGAGCCGCTTGATGACGCCACGGTCAAGTCGATCATGCCCGGCCACCGCAACGTGGTCACGACGCAAAACATTCATCACTATTTCCGCATTGCTGCTGATAACCGCCTGATCTTTGGCGGGCGGGCCCGTTTTTCCAAATCCCGCGAAAGCACGGATATCTCGAGCGGCGACATGCTGCGCTCGGCACTGCAGAGCGTTTTCCCGCAGGTGCCCGATATCCGCATCGATTACTGCTGGGGTGGCGATGTGGACATGACCATTGACCGCCTGCCGCGCGCGGGTGAATGGAACGGCGTTTTCTACACCATGGGCTATAGCGGCCATGGCACGCAGATGTCGGTGCATATGGGGCAGTGCATGGCGGATGTGATTGCGGGCAACCCGCATGCCAACCCGCTGGAGAACATGCCCTGGCCGCGCATTCCCATGTATGGGCTGGCTGAACACTTCCTGCCCGCCATTGGCATGTATTACCGCATCAAGGACAAGCTGATGTAATCAGTCTGGCCTGCCGCACAGGAAGGCCAGCTCCATGCCCATGGCAACATGCCGCCTTTCAAAAAGAAAGGCGGCATTTTTTATCTGCAAAAAAGCACGTTACCGGCTGCCGATACCCTGGCGCAGGGGTGATGTCGCGCGCGCTGCATGCCGCAACATCAGCCATGCCTGTATGGGGTCAGTATCCCATCGCGCGGTCAACCAGGCCAACCGGCGCTTCGTTGTTGAGGTAGCGGCGGATATTGTTGATGATCGTCATGCCGCCACTTTCCGCAGGCGTGGAACTGGCAATATGCGGCGTAATCAGCACATCCGGCCGGTCCCATAGCGGGTGGTCGGCAGGCAGGGGCTCGGGGTCCGTTACATCGAGTATGGCGGCCGAAAGCTGCCCTTCATCAAGGGCTGCCATCAGGTCATCCATCACCATCTGCCGCCCGCGCCCGCACTGCACCAGGGCAGCCCCGCGCGGCATCTGCGCAAACAGGTCACGGTTCAGGATCCCCGTCGTCTCCGCTGTCAGGGGCAGCAGGCATACAAGGATATCGGTGGTGGCCAGGAATTCGGTTCGCTCCGCTTCACCAGCAAAGCATTTTACGCCATCAATGACGTGGCGCGAACGTGCCCAGCCCTGCGTAACATAGCCCATGCCCCGCAGGGACTGCGCCACAGGCACGCCGAGCTGCCCAAGCCCCATCACCCCCACCCGGAACTGTGATGCACTGCGCACAGGCAGCGCCTGCCACACATGCTGGCGCTGCTGGTGGATGTAGCGCAGCATGTCACGCTGGATGGCCCGCACGGCAAACTGCACATAAGCCACCATGCCATCGGTCAGGCCGGTTTCAATGGTGCGCACGACCTGGATATGGGGCGGGATCAGGCCCAGGTCGAACTGGTCGATGCCCGCGCCAACCGAAAACAGGACTTTCAGGTTGGGGAACAGCTCCTGCAGGTTTTCAGGGGGCACCCAGGTGGCAAGGTATTCAACCTCCGCCGGGTCGCCGATATCGGGCCAGACCCGGAAGGGGACATCGGGCAGGTACTGCGCAAACAGCCTGCCCCACACTTCAGCCCGTTCGGCCGTGGATTTGAGAACCATGGACATGACGTGTTCCTTAACCAAAAGCCTGACTACACAGGGCAAAACGATGCATCGGGCTCTCCGCGTCATGACTGTCTTGGCTATCTGTCACCATGGCCGCGACCGCATCGACGCGCAGCAGCCCGATTTCGTCAAGCCAGCGTGACAGGGCGGAATCCTGGGGAATATCAAGGCGCATGAACTGCCCGGCATGGCTGCCGATCCAGTAAGCGATCATGGCCGCCGCGTATTCAAGCGATGTCGCGACAACGGGGCCAACAACCATGCCCCAGCCAAATTTGCGGCAGAAGGCATAACCGGCCACCTTTCCCCCTTCATCGACAATCATGCCCTTGCCTGCCGTGAGCAGGGCGGCAATCAGCTCGCGCCGGTCCATGCCGCATGCCTGCGTGTCACACGCCACGAGGGCATCAAGGTCATTGTGCCCCGCAGGGCGCAGGCGCACCCCGTCGGGCAGGGCGATCAGCGGCTGTGCCGCGGCATTACTCTGCCGCTGCTCGACAATGCCACAGGGGCGAAAGCCCATTTTCTCATATAACGGCACCCCCGTGGGGGTGGCGTTGAGGTGAATGGTCGCACCCGGCAGGGCATTGCGGGCTTCGGTCATCAGCCGCCGGCCGATCCCGTGCCCGCGCCAGGCATCATCGACAATCACCATGCCAAGGGAGGCATGGGTTTTCCCATACCGCCACCACATAATCGTGCCGATGACCTCGCCCGCATCGGTCTCGGCCACGCCACCTTCCCCCACGGAAAACATGAATTGCCAGTCTTCCAGACGATGCGGCCAGGACAATGCCTTTGACAGGTTGTAACCGGCTTCCAGATCGGCCTCGCACATGGGGCGGATGCTAATCCGGGTCAGCAGGGCTGCATCAGTCATGGTCATATCCCATCATCATGATCATGGTTCGTTTTCCGGGGTTGCGGGATTTCAGGCTTTTGGCCCGCCCATATGGAAGCTCTTGATTTCAAGGAATTCGTCAATACCGGGGTGGCCACCCTCACGGCCAAGGCCGGACTGCTTTACACCACCAAACGGCGCGGATTCCATGGAAATTGCACCCGTATTAAGGCCAACCATGCCAAATTCAAGCGCCTCGCCCACGCGCCAGGCGCGATCAAGGTCGCGGGTGAAGAAATAGCTGGCCAGGCCAAACGGCGTGGCATTGGCCATGGTTACGGCATCCTCCTCCGCGTCAAAACGGAAGATGGGCAGCACCGGCCCGAAGGTTTCCTCGGAAGCAACGCGCATTTCCGTCGTGACATCCGTCAGCACGACGGGGCTTACAAAACAGCCATCAATCTCAAGCGGCTTGCTGACATAACGCGCGCCCTTGGCCAGCGCGTCTTCAACATGTTCCTTTACCTTGTTCACGGCGGCCGCGTTGATCAGCGGGCCCATCGTCCTGCCTTCTTCAAGGCCGTTGCCCACATTTATCGCGTTCACCGCCTGCATGAGGCGTTCGACAAAGCGGTCATGGATGGCGTTATGCACGAACACGCGGTTGGCACAGATGCAGGTCTGCCCGGCATTGCGGAACTTGCTGGTCATGACCCCTTCAACCGCCTGCTCCACATCGGCATCATCAAACACGATGAACGGCGCATTGCCACCAAGCTCAAGGCTGAGGCGCTTGATGGTCGCGGCGGACTGTTCCATCAGGATGGCGCCGACACGCGTCGAACCGGTAAAGGACAGCTTGCGCACCGTGACATTGGTGCTCAGTTCGATACCGACCTGATCGGGCATGCCGGTCACGACACTGACCAGCCCCGCGGGCACGCCCGCGCGCTCGCCCAGCACGGCAACCGCCAGGGCTGAAAACGGCGTCAGTTCCGAGGGCTTGACCACCATGGAGCACCCGGCGGCAAGGGCGGGGGCGCATTTGCGCGTGATCATGGCCAGCGGAAAGTTCCACGGCGTGATCGCAGCCGTAACACCCACCGGCTCCTTCATGACCAGCACATGGCGGCCGGGCGTGGGGGGGGCCAGGATGGCGCCATCAATGCGGCGCGCCTCTTCCGCAAACCACTTGAAGAAGGACGCGGCATACCTGACTTCGCCCTGCGCCTCGGTCAGCACCTTGCCCTGCTCGATGGTCATGATGTAGGCCAGATCATCAATGTTTTCGATGATCAGGTCATGCCATGCCATCAGGATGGCGGCCCGCTCGGCCGGCAGGCGCTTTTTCCATTCAGCCTGCGCCACCTCGGCCGCGGCAATGGCTTCAAGCGTCTGCGCCCTTGAGCAGGCGGGCACATGGCCAATGACCGCGCCGGTTGCGGGGTTGTCCACCGCAATGCGGGCGCCATCGGTCGCATCCTGCCACTGGCCTGCAATATAGGCCTGCTGCCGGAACAGCGACGAATCAGAAAGCTGCATGTTACTCATGACATACCTCTTGAAGGCTTAGGATTCATAGGAAGGCAGGGGCACGGCAGGTGCGACACCCCCTGGAAAGGCAAGATCAGCACACGACCGGTAACACGCAATGCGCGCTCCATCGGGCAGTGTATGCACCGGCACGGGACCCCGGTCGCATTGACCCGGCATCCGCATGTCGCAGCGTGAAAAGAACTGGCATCCGCCATCTGTGCGGCGCTGTGCGGCGGGTGCGCCTTCCGCATGCCGCAGGGCCATGGCATCGGCCAGCCAGCCAGCCCGCATTTCCGGCACGGAAGAAACCAGCAGGCGCGTATAGGGATGATGCGCACCCGCCGTGAGGGACTGGCTGTCACACTGCTCAACCACGTGACCCGCATACAGCACCGCCACCTGGTCGCATACGGCGCGCACGGCATGCAGGTCATGGGTAATGAAAATATAGGAAATACCCAGCGTTTCCTGTAACTCCGCCATCAGTTCAAGGATGGCGGCGGCCACGACGGGGTCAAGTGCCGCGGTAATTTCATCGCACAGCACCAGGTCAGGCCGGGCGGCCAGGGCGCGCGCAAAATTGACGCGCTGCTTCTGCCCGCCTGACAGCTCGGCGGGGTAGCGCTCCAGCAGCGCATGGGGCAGGCGCACCATATCGAGCAGGCGCATCGCCTCCGCGCGGGCTTCGGCCCCCTTCATGCCATGAAAGAAGGTCAGCACGCGCTCGATCGTGGCACCGATCCGCCATGCCGGGTTGAGCACCAGGTCAGCATTCTGCGCCACGATCTGCAAACGGCGGCGCTGTTCGCGCGTGCGGTCGGCCACGGCGGGCGCCAGCGCCTGGCCGCGAAACACCACCTGCCCCGCAGCCCATGGCTGCAGGCCCGATATGGTGCGCGCCAGCGTGCTTTTGCCACAGCCGGATTCCCCGATGATCCCCAGCGTGCTGCCACGCGGCACCGACAGGCTGATATGATCGAGAATGCGCCGCTCCGGCAGGCCCTCGGCCGTGCGGTTGCCATAGCCCACAATCACATCGGACAGGTCAAGCACCCTGTCCTCGCGCGCGGATGCCATGGGCGCGCAGGGCGTGGCGCGGGGCGGAATGCGGCAGGCGGCCACCAGTTCGCGCGTGTATTCATCCTGCGGGTTGCCCAGAATGCGCGCCACCGTGCCGCTTTCGCGCACCTGCCCGTGGCGCAGCACCACGGCATGGTCTGCAATCTGCGCCACGATGGCCAGGTCATGCGTCACGTACACGCCCGTAATGCCCCGGTCAGCCAGCACGGTGCGGAAGGCAGCCAGGACCTCGATCTGGGTGGTGACATCGAGCGCCGTTGTCGGCTCATCGAAAACCACGATTTCCGGGTCCGTAATCAGCGCCATGGCCGCCATGAGGCGCTGCAGCTGCCCGCCCGAAAGTTGGTAGGGATAGCGCGCGCCAATCGTTTCGGGCTCGGGCAGCGCCAGCGCGCGAAACAGGTCGATCATCTTGCGTTCGGCCTGCTGGCGCGTCATGGCCCAGTGCACGCGCGCGGGCTCGATCACCTGCTGGGCAATGCTCAGCGCCGGATTGAACGCCGTGCCGGCATTCTGCGCCACATAGCTGATGGTGCGCCCCCGAAAGCCGCGCAACTCATGGCGGGTCATGCTGGTCACGTCATGGCCCGCAACCGTGATCTGCCCGCCGCTGATCGTGCATCCCGGCCGTACATGCCCCAGCAGCGACAGGGCGATGGTGGTCTTGCCCGATCCGGATTCCCCGATCAGGGCCAGCATCTGGCCTTCGCGTACCTCAAGGCTGACATCACGCACGATCGGCACGGTCCCCCCATCGGGGCGATGGCCGACAATATCGAGATTCCTGACCGAGATCATATGCGCCCTGCTCATCGCCGTGATGTCCCGTCAAGCACGAGGTTGATGCCCACCGTCAGCACGCCGATCACGATCGTGGGCAGGATCACGGCGCCCGATCCATACACCAGCCCCAGCACGTTTTCACGCACCAGCGAACCCAGATCCACCAGCGGGGGCTGCACCCCCAGCCCGAGAAAGCTGAGATTGCTGAGCAGCAGCACCGCGTAGATGAAGCGCAGCCCCACATCGGCCAGCAGCGGCCCGCGCATGTTGGGCAGGATTTCGCGCCAGATGATGAAGAGCGCCCCCTCCCCCCGCGCCACGGCCACGGTAATGTAATCCATCCGTGCAATACGCAGCGCCAGCGCGCGGCTGGTACGGTACGCCCCGGGCGTATAGATAACCCCCAGGGTCAGGACCAGCGCCAGGAGCGAGTCCCCGAATGCCGCGATGACCAGCAGCGCGCACAGGAGGCTGGGAATGGACAGGATGCCATCCATCAACCGCCCCGCAATCTGCTCCACCCAGGCGGGCGTGGCCGTGGTGGCGATGCCCAGCAGGACGCCGCAGCCGCACGAAAATGCCGTGGAGAGGGTGCAGATCAGCACCGTGTAGCGCACGGCATAGAGCAGGCGGCTGCCCAGGTCGCGCCCCAGGTAATCCGTGCCCAGCCAGTGCCGGTGCGACAGCGGGGCAAACACCTCCGTATCGATGATCTGCCCCGGCGCGTAAGGCGCGAAAAACGGCCCGCATACCGCCAGCACAAGCCAGAACCCGAACAGCCCCATGACACGCTGCGCGGGTGTCAGCGCCGACAGGCGCAGAGCCCTGAGGCCGGTTGCCATGCCGCTCATGCGCCCCGTCCCTTCGGCACGGAGGCCAGCGCCACGATATCGGCCAGCGTGGTGAGGAACAGATAGGTCATGCAGAACAGGAGGGTGCAGGCCTGGATGATCGGTACATCACGCGACATGACGGAATCCACCATAAGCTGCGCCAGGCCGGGATAGTTGAAAATGGTCTCGATCACGACCACGCCGCCAAGCAGCGATGACAGGCTGAGTGCTATGGCATTGGCCACCGGGCCAATGGCATTGGGCAGCGCATGGTGCAGCATGATGCGGATGGGCGGCACGCCCTTGATCACCGCCATCTCCATATAGGGCGCGGAAAACACATCGATCATGCATGCCCGGATCATGCGGATCATCTGCGCCATGGTAATGCTGGCCAGCGTGGCCACCGGCATGGCGAAGGTGAGGAAAAACTGCCCCACGGAATGGATCGAGCGGATATCGGACAGCGCCGGCACGACCCTGAACTGTACGGCAAACACGAATACCGACACCGTGGCGATGAGGAAGGCGGGCACCGAGACAATACCCAGCGTGAGCACCGTCATGACACGGTCAAAAACGCTGTCGCGCCACGTCGCGCAGGCCAGCCCGAGCACCAGCGCGAGCGGCACGGCAACCAGCGTGGTGGCGCCGGCCAGCAGCAGGGAGTTGTACAGCCGCGGGGCCAGCATCTCGCTCACCGGGCGCCCGGTCAGCAGCGAATTGCCCGCATTGCCATGCAGCATGCCGCCACACCAGTGCATGAAACGCAGCCACAGCGGCTGGTCGAGATGCAGCGCATGCCGCAGGGCCTGCGTGGCATCGGGCGTGGCATTCTGGCCCAGCAGCATATCCGCCACATCACCCGGCAGGGCTGCGGTCAGGGCAAAGATCGCCACCACCACGAACAGGAGCGAGCACAATGCCGCCCCGATCCGGCGCAGCACCAGCCTGGCCAGGCGCGCGTTCATGCCGCCCCTCCCGCCGCATCGTCCAGCCAGACGTGACTGAGAAAATCAAACCCCATCAGCTGCCCCGCCTGGCTTGGCGCCAGACCGCGCACGCGCGGATTGAAGGCATCAAGGCTGGTGGTGAAGGCCGGCAGGCAGATGCCCGCCCCTTCATGGATCATCACCTGCATGTCGTGATAGATCTGCCGCCGCACGGCCTCGTCACGCTGGGCACGTGCGGCAAGCAGCAGCTGGTCAAAGCGCGGGTCGCGCCAGCGCGATTCATTCCACGGCGCGCCCGAGGCGAAGTTGAGGGCAAACGTCATGTCCAGCGACGGGCGGGGATTGGTATTGCCAAACCCCATCGGGGTCTTCATCCAGTATTCCGTCCAGTATCCATCGGCGGGCATGCGGTGGATCGGCAGGCTCAGGCCAACCTGCTGCGCGGCATATTGCAGCACGACCGCAATATCGACCGAGGCCAGCGCCGCAGGCGAACAGACCAGCGGCACACCCGTTTCCATCATGCCCGAGCGCCTGAGGTAAAAACGCGCGCGGTCAGGATCAAAGGGGCGCTGCGGCAGGTCGGCGGCAAAATAGCGGTGTTCGGGCGGGATGGGCTGATCATTGCCGATCCGGGCAAAACCCAGAAAAACGGAATCACGCACCTGCTCGCGATTGAACAGGTATTTCATGCCCGTGACAAAATCCTGCGACCGGCCCGGCCCTTCATCAAGGCGGATGGCCAGATCGGTATAGGTGCCCACCGGGCTTTCCATGATTCCGAACCCGCGCGCGCGCAACAGGCGCACAAGGCGCGGATTGACGGAGGCAATGATATCCACGTCATGCGACAGCAGCGCATTGTGGCGCGACATGTCATCGGAGATGCCGATCATGTCGACACTGTCCAGCCAGGGCGCGGGACTGCGCCAGTAATCCGGGTTGCGACGCCCCGACGTGCGCACGCCGGGCGTAAATTCCGTGCAGGTGAAGGGGCCGGTGCCATTGGCCTGCGAGATGGGGTGGTTGCCGTCCTCCCCGCACGGCATCGCAATGTGCCAGAATGGTCGTTGGAAGAAACGACTGCGCGA
>NZ_QQBI01000032.1 GCF_004302915.1 Komagataeibacter xylinus
ATGAAGCGCTCCATATGGCCTTTGAATCATATTTAGAGACTTCAAAAAAGCATAATTCCCAACAGGCCCTGAAAAAATTGTTAATAGGAATTGTCTGTTCTGAAAAACGGGTGCTGCCAGCCTATTTGTGCAGTGCAAAAAAGATGCATGGAATATGCCGGAAAACCAAGGAAATACGGACGATTGTTTTGTTATGTAACAATATAAAGTGACAAAAAGATACGATCTTGAAATTAATTAAATCAATTATACCGCATGGAATAAATCATACATCACTTTTTGTTGATTTGTATGAAGCGGCCCGGATCGGCGATCGGAAAGAGGCAGATCGTGTACAACTAATTATTTATATCAGGAATATATGATATAGATCACGAAAAGACCAGCTCTAAAATATAGAACAATAAAAATAACCAATAATATATCAGTTATATAAATAAATACCATCTGACGTGACGAGAATTTATGCCGCCACGCAGGCGGTATCTATGCTTAACCATGCGCTCCCCGATGGAATAATACCGTGTTGCAATTGCTTAAAATAATGATGGATTCCAACATGCCCCTCCTTATTTCCGCCCTTATTGTATGTATCGCGGGTTCATGGATCACTGTCCGCATCATGGCGCGCATTGCCGCGACGCCGGGGCGGCAGAATCATTCATGGTATCTGCAATGTGCGGCCGCCGGTGCGACAACCATATGGTGCACCCACTTCCTGGCGCTGCTGGCATACATGCCGGGTGTGGCGGGCCTGCTGAATATTCCGCTTACGCTGTTTTCATTTGTCATTGCTGCCGTGGGCGTACTGGCCGCAACCGTTATCGCCGCCACCAGCAAGAGCCGGATGGGGCCAGCCCTCGGCGGCGCCGTGCTTGGCCTTGCCATCGCAGGCATGCATTATTCCGGCATGTATGCCGTGGAATTCGGCGATCATATGGCCTGGAGCCTGCCAACAATCGCGCTCTCCCTGCTGCTGGGCATCGCTTTTGGCACGTTGTCCCTGCAATGCCTGCTGCGTAGCGGGAACCGGCACCGGGAAATCCTGGCCACGGTGCTGTTTGTCGCGGCGATTGCGGGGCTGCATTTTGTTGGTGTGTCCGCCATGCGCACGCACATGATGTCGGCCGATCTCATGGCGAGTGGCAATGCCCCTGTCGTGCTTGGCGTTGCGCTGGCCATTACAACCCTCCTGCTGGTGGCCACGGGCGGCAACAGTTTCTCGATCGATGATGCAACGCGCGCGGAATCTTATGAGCGCATGCGGCAGATGGCGCTGCATGATGCCCTGACAGCGCTCCCCAACCGCGTCAGCTTCAATGATCATCTCGATGAGGTGATCGAGGATGCGAAAGAGAAGGGAACCCAGTTCGCACTGATTGGAATTGATCTTAACAAGTTCAAGGAAATCAACGATGTGCGTGGGCATGCCGCAGGCGATGTCGTTCTGGTCACCATTGCCAACCGTTTTACCGAGATGCTGGGCGAAGGCGAGTTCGTGGCCCGTCTGGGCGGGGATGAGTTTGCCGCGGTCCACCTGACGAGCGACCCTGATGAACTCAATGCCTTTGTCGCCCGCATCGAGGAAGCCATCAACCTGCCCATCCCGATCGAGGACTACGAAGTCACAACCGGCGGCAGCGTAGGCCTGGCCCTGTTCCCCAAGGACGCGACCGACAAGGAAACACTCGTCACGCGTGCCGACCTTGCCATGTATCGCGCCAAGGCGGACCCGTTGCGCACCGTGGCCTATTACGAGCCCGCGATGGATGAGACGGTACGCGAAGCGCGCGCACTTGCGGCAGACCTGAAGACGGCCATGGAAAAAGGCGAACTGAGCCTGCACTATCAGGTGCAGACCGCCATTGCGACGGGCGAGATCTTTGGCTACGAGGCCCTGCTGCGCTGGACCAGCCCTGAACGGGGGGAAGTGCCGCCCGCCCTGTTCATTCCTGTTGCCGAGGAAAACGGCCTCATCATCCCGCTGGGCGAATGGGTTCTGCAGACCGCCTGCGCACAGGCCGCGAAGTGGGATGCTTCGTACAAGCTTGCGGTCAACCTGTCTCCGGTGCAGTTCTTTCATCCCGATCTGTACCGGCTGGTCAAGGAAACACTCGAGAACACGGGTCTTTCTCCCGCCCGGCTTGAGCTGGAATTGACGGAAACGTCCATCATCGATGACAAGCAGCGTGCGCTTGAAATCGTGCGCCGGATCAAGGAACTCGGGGTTTCGATCGCACTGGATGATTTCGGCACGGGTTATTCGTCCATTGATACGCTGCGCTCCTTCCCGTTCGACCGGATCAAGCTTGATGGCAGTTTCATGCAGGGGATCGAAACCAATTCCGATGCCGCCGCCATTGTCCGTTCGGTCCTTGCCCTTGGCCGCACGATGAATATCTCCGTGCTGGCGGAAGGGATCGAAACGCCCCGGCAGCTTGAAGTGCTCCGTGGCGAGGGCTGCGTGGCGGGGCAGGGGTTCCTGATTGGCCGTCCCGCCCGCCCGGAAGCACTGGGGCTGCAGTCGGCCTGATGCCATAGCGCCCCCTCATGTCTTTTCTATCCTGTGCAAACAGGCAGCCTGCCTGTCAAATTGTGAACTGTGGCCTATCATCATGAACAAGTTGCTCCTGACTTCACCTTCCCCAAAGCCTGCATTGTCGGGCGACATCGCCCTGGCCCTGCTGCATGACGCGACCGAAGCGATCATCGTGACTGACGACCGCAATGACGTCATCTTTTTCAATAAAGGGGCGGAAAAACTCTGGGGTTATGCGCAGGATGAAGTGCGCGGCCAGAACATGCGCAAGCTGGTCCCGGATTTCGGCTGCGATGAACAGGGTGGCCATGCCGACAGCCGGCACCCGGCGGATCTTGACGCCACCGTTGGCACATCGCGTGAAATTATCTTCGAGAACCGGCACGGTGACTACATCACCGGGGAACTGACGCTGTCTTCAAGCAAGGTCGGCCCGAAAGGCAAAAAATACTATCTCGCCTCCATCAAGGCGGTAACGGAAGAAAACCATCGCAAGAAACTGCTGGACCTGCAGAATACGGTGTTCCAGTCCCTCTCGACCGATATGCAGATACAGGACGTGGCGGACCTTGTCTGCCGGGAGGTGGAGAATTTCATCCCCAATACGGTCGCCATCCTTGTGCTGATCGATGAAGACCACCGGCTCCATGTGCTGTCGGGTCCCGGCCTGCCACGGCGCTATGCCGCGGCACTGGAGAATGTAACACTCTCAGATGCGGACATCATGGCCCTGTCCAATGACCTTGACGAGGCGGCCACCGTTGTATGGGAAAGCTACCGCTCGCTAGGGGTTTCGCTGGGGCTGCATAATTGCTGGGCCTCCGCGATCAAGGCGCGCAACGGCAAGATATCGGGCATATTCGCGCTGTTTTCACGCAATACCAGCACGATCAGCGAGTGGCCGCAGAAGATCGTGGCGGGCTGCGTGCCATTCTGCAGTGTCCTGATCGAGCAGTATGAAGCGCGCCACCATATCTCCCAACTGGCCAATTATGATCCGCTGACCGGTTTCCTGAACCGGACCGCCATCCATAAGGTCCTCAGGAACCTTGTCGGCAAACCGGGTGACAACCATTTTGCCGTGCTGATGCTCAATCTCGACCGCTTTCGTGACATCAACGATGCGCTCGGGCATTCCAATGGCGATGACTTCCTCAAGGCGGTGGCAGCACGGATCAAGAGCCTGTGCCGGAGCCATTACATCCTCAGCCGCGCAGGGGGGGATGAGTTTGTCATCATATTGCCCGACACCCAGGCTGCCCCTGCAACGGCATTTGCCGAGAGGCTGATCGGGGGCATGGAGGAGCCCATCGAAATCGGTGGCAACTTCATTGCGGCTTCGATCAGCGTGGGCATCAGCATGTTCCCTGAAAACGGGCCGGACAGTGAATCCCTGATCGGCCACGCCGAGGCCGCGATGCGCCTTGCCAAGAAAGATGCCCGCGGCACATTCCGCGTTGCCACGCCAGAGGACCATACCGCGGCACAGGACCGCCTTGTCCTTGGCTCCGCCTTGCGTGATTCCCTGGCCAAAGGATTGCTCAACCTGCATTACCAGCCGCAGATCGAGGCAAAAACGGGCGCGCTCTATGGTGTGGAGGCGCTGTCGCGCTGGCATCATCCGCATCTGGGCAATATTTTTCCCTCCCGTTTCATTGCGGTTGCGGAGGATACCGGGCAGATCGAGGCCATCGGTGCATGGTGCCTGGAAGAAGCCTGCCGCCAGATCGTGGCATGGGACCGCGATGGGGTCATGATCCCGGCGGTATCGGTCAACCTGTCAGCCGGTCATTTCCGCAAACGCCAGTTGCCCGAAATGATCTCGAACCTGCTGACCCGGTTTGGCATTGCCCCGGCACGCCTGACGGTGGAGATTACCGAAAGCGTGATGATGGATGAAAACAAGGATACGATGGATGTGCTCAATGCCATTCGCGGCCTGAATGTTGGCCTGTCCATGGATGATTTTGGCACGGGCTACTCATCACTGTCGCGGCTGACCCGCCTGCCGCTGACGGAAATCAAGATTGACCGCAGCTTCATCATGAACCTTGAGCATGATGCCAATGCGCAGGCGGTGACAACGGCGGTTATCGGCATTGGTAACCGGCTGGGCATGACCGTCGTGACCGAAGGGGTGGAGACGGAAGCACAATACGAACTTCTGGAAAGCCTGCACTGTGATGTCATGCAGGGCTACCTGTTCGCCAAGCCCATGGCGCCGAAGGATCTGGAAACATGGTTCCGGCAGCCCCGCAAGATCATGCCCGCAATGCGCAAGGCATGTGAAGAGCAGGCTGCATCCGGCAAGGCTGAAAAGAAATAAAACCATATGACCGGAACGGAAGCTACTGGCCAGTTCCGGTCATAAAGGTTCCTGGCGCATCTGGCTGAACCCGCCCGCTGGTCATTGCGCCAGCGGGCGGGCTGCCTGTGGTGGCAGTCAATAAGGTTACGCAGGGCGCCACGCCGTTGCCTGTTGCAGCAGCGTGCCGATCAGGGCTGATATTTTGCGGGTCTTGTCCGTATCAAGCGGCCATGGCGTATCTTCGTGGCCGAGGTAGATTCTCTGGGCTTTTTCAAGCTGTATGGCATGGATGTCCTGTTCGGGCTGGCCATAATGCCGTGTTGTATAACCGCCCTTGAACCGCCCGTTGACGACATGGGAATAATCCGTGTCCCGCGCGGCAAGGGAGACAACGCTGTCAATGAGCGATGGCGCGCAGGCTGCGCCCTGGTTGGTCCCGAAATTCAGGTCGGGCAGGCAGCCTTCAAACAGGCGCGGGATTTCCGTCTTGATGGAATGGCCATCCCACAATATCGCCCAGCCCCACCGGGCTTTCAGCCGGGCCAGTTCTTCCGCCACCGCATCATGATAGGGTTGCCAGTAGCGGATCCGGCGTTCGCCCGTTTCCGCTTCATCCGGTTCCTGGCCGGGGTGGTAGATCGGGGTACCATCAAAAGTCAGGTCCGGCACGAGGCCGGTCTTGGGCCGACCCGGATAGAGCGTGGAATCATCCGCGCCCCGGTTGAGGTCAATGACATAGCGCGAATAATTGGCACGAATGACCCCGATGCCCATGTCGGCAGCCGATGTATAGAGTTTTTCCATATACCAGTCGGTATCCGGCAGTAACCGGCCGCGTGGCGTCATGCGTTCGGCCATGCCGGGTGCGAGTGCCGTGCCGGCATGCGGAATGGTGACAAGAACGGGGGCCGTGCCGCGTGTATGCGTAAAGACGGGCGGGGTCATGACAGTGAACTCCGGTCGGAACGTAAGGTCGTAATCGCCTTGCCGAATGCAGTCGCGATACGTTCTTCGTGAACATGGCGCCCTTCGCGCACGACCCACTGGCCTGCGCACAGTACATCGCTGACAGGCAGGGTGGCGCGGGCAAAGACGAGTGAATCCATAATGGTATCGCCCCGCAGGCCAGGCAGCGACAGGGCGGTGTCAGCCAGCGTGCACAGGTCGGCGCGCTGCCCCACGGCCAGTTGGCCGCCACCATGCGCGCAGGCCTGCATTCCCCCCCGCAGGGCCTGTGCATACAGGTACCCTCCGACCGATCCGGTCTGGCCCGAGGGCAGGGCGCGGCAGCGTTTTTGCGAGATGAGGCGCTGCCCGTATTCCAGCGTGCGCAGTTCCTCCGCTACGTTGAGCAGCACATTGCTGTCACTGCCAATGCCAAAGCGGCCCCCCGCATCCACGTAATCCATGAAGGGGAAGAAACCATCGCCCAGATTGGCCTCGGTAATGGGGCAGATACCGGCAACCGCGCCCGAACGGGCCAGGCGCGCCGTTTCGTCCCGATCCATATGCGTTGCATGGACCAGGCACCAGCGCTCATCCACCGGCATCTCATCGAGCAGCCAGGCAACCGGCCTGCGCCCAAGGAAGGCAACGCAGTCCTCCACTTCCTTCACCTGCTCGGCAATGTGAATGTGCACGGGCATGTCACCGGGCAGCAGGGCGAGCATTTCGCGTATGTCATCCCCACTGGCCGCCCGCAGGGAATGCAGGGCGATCCCCGCATTCACCAGAGGATCGCCAGCATGGCGGGCCGTGATATCGGTAATGACCCGCGCAAGGAATTCCGGTGAACTGGCAAAGCGCTTCTGTTCCGCCGCCAGCGGGCGGCCAAAGCCCGCATGCCGGTATAGCGCCGGCAGCATGGTGATTCCGATACCCGCATCGCGGGCGGCATCGATGACGGCAAGCGGCATTTCGGCGGGCTGCGTATAGGGCTGCCCGTCCGGTGCGCAGTGCAGGTAGTGGAACTCGGCAACCTGCGTATAACCGGCCTTGAGCATTTCCATATAAAGCTGGGCGGCAATGGCGCGGAGGGTGGCGGGGTCGATGACGGCAGCAAGACGGTACATCTGCTCGCGCCAGCTCCAGAATGAATCGGCGGGGTTCAGCCGGGTTTCCGTCAGTCCGGCCATGGCGCGCTGGAAGGCGTGGGAATGCAGGCTGGGCATGGGCGGCAGGGCGATATCGACGCGCCTGTCATCGGGGCGGGGCTGCTGGTCGGCTTCTATCGTGGTGAAATGACCACTGGCATCAAAGCCAAGGCGTACATTGTCGCGCCACCCCTCGGGCAGGAGGGCCTGCCCGGCAAAAATGGTCTGGATCTGTACCGATAAGGACATGACGGGCCTGTTTTGATAGAGCATTGCGTTGGAACGATTTCAAAACTAGACATGTATATACGTTTAGGGTCAAGCGCTGAAATGGGAGTGCGTCATGTGGGATCGGTTATGGGTCGATGTCAATCTGGCAACCAATGCGAGTGGAACCGGGCAGCCGGGCGGAGATGATTTTGGCCTCATCCCTGATGGCGCCATCGCTGCCCGCGATGGGCAGATCGTATGGGTCGGCCCCCGCGCGGACCTGCCCGGCGCGCCTGAACGCCTCGCGCGCGAGGTCATTTCGTGCAAGGGCCAGTGGATGACGGCAGGCCTGGTCGACCCGCATACGCACCTCGTCTATGGCGGGGACAGGAGCGGCGAGTTCGCGGAGCGGCTGCAGGGGGTTTCCTATCAGGAGATTGCACGGCGCGGGGGCGGCATCCTGTCCACCGTGCGCGCCACCCGTGATGCGAGCGAGGAGGAACTGCTGCGGCTTACGCTTAAGCGCGCGCGCTGCCTTGTTGAAAATGGCGTGACCACCCTCGAGATCAAGTCAGGCTACGGGCTGCGGCTGGAAGATGAACTCAAGCAGCTGCGCGTGGCGCGCGCGGTGGGCAGACATCTGCCGGTGCGCGTGCATACCACCTTTCTCGGCGCCCATGCGCTGCCGCCGGAATTCGCGGGCAGGCAGGATGATTACGTGACCTTCCTGTGCACGGAAATGCTGCCTGCCGTGGCGGAAGCCGGTCTGGCCGACAGCGTCGATGCCTTCTGTGAAACCATTGCCTTCCAGCCTGCCGAGGTCGAGCGTATTTTTGAGGCCGCCCAGCGCTGGAAGCTGCCCGTGCGCCTGCATGCCGACCAGATGTCCGATCTCGATGGGGGCAAGCTTGCGGCGCGCTGGCATGCGCTCTCGGCCGATCATGTTGAATATGCAAGCGAAAGCAGCGTGCAGGCCATGGCCGATGCAGGCACCGTGGCCATGCTGCTGCCCGGCGCCTTCTATTTTGTGCGTGAAACGAAGCAGCCTCCGGTTTCCCTGTTCCGCAAGCATGGCGTGCCCATGGGCCTTGCCACGGACTGCAATCCCGGCACGTCGCCCGTGCTCAGCCCCACGGCGGTCATGAACATGGCCTGCACGCTCTTCCGCCTCACGCCGGGGGAAGCCCTGGCCGGGCATACCCATATCGCCGCAAGGGCGCTGGGGCTGGAGCATACGGTCGGGCGGCTGCGCACGGGCATGGCGGCCGACATGGTGGTGTGGGACATCGCCGGCCCGCATGAACTGTCGTACTGGATCGGGGGGGTAAGGCCCAGCGCACGGATTTTTGGTGGTTGTCCGCAATAAAAAGTTGCGATCAGCGCTGGATGGCACTCACTCCCTTATGCCAGTATAGACTAACGTCTTCTGAATAAGGTGTAATTGCGTGTCACTGGTCTTAAGCAAGGATAAACCCACAGCCCGCTACGAGCAGGTCAAGCTGTACATCACCGAGCGGATTGAAACCGGTGAATGGGCAATCGGTCATCGCCTTCCATCGGAAAGCGAACTGGTGGAACTGCTCGGTGTCTCGCGCATGACGGTCCACCGTGCCCTGCGCGAACTCACGGCCGAAGGGCTGGTCACGCGCGCGCAGGGCGTGGGCACGTTCGTCGCCGAGCCCGCCCAGCGCGTGGAGCTGCTGGAACTGCGTGATATTGCTGATGATATTGCCTCCAACGGGCATGAGCACACCACGCGCATCATCACGCTTGATACGATCCGCGCGAACAGTGATCTCGCAACGGCGTTCGAGCAGCGCCCCGGTGCGCGGCTCTTCCATTCCATCATCGTCCATTATGAGGATGATACGCCGCTACAGGTCGAGGAGCGTTTCGTCTCGCCCCATTTCGCGCCCGATTATCTGGACCAGGACTTTTCCCTCACCCATCCGCACCGTCATCTCTCGGGCATTTCCCACCCCGAGGAGATCGAGCACGTGGTGTTCGCGGTGACGCCGAGCCTGGATATCTGCACGCTGCTCGAGCTTGATGAGCCCGAGGCCTGCCTGCAGCTCATGCGGCGTACATGGGTCGAGGGGCGAGTCGTCATGAAGGGAATCTTCACCTATTCCGGCAGCCGCTTCAGCTTTGTCGGTCGCTACAGGCCCTGATCTTTCTCTCCCATTGTTCTGAAACGGTATTTCATTACGTTTTCATGTTGACAAGGGGGAGGGTCTGCGGCAAACGAATGTATATACAAGTACATTCAAGGTGATGTCATGAGTAGCCCGACCTCGTCCCGTCTGTCCAATGATCGTATTATCCATGCCGCGCATGGCCCTGAGATCACGGCAAAAAGCTGGCAGACTGAAGCTGCTATGCGGATGCTGATGAATAACCTCGACCCCGAAGTGGCGGAAAAGCCTTCGGAGCTGGTTGTCTATGGTGGTATTGGCCGCGCTGCCCGTAACTGGGAGTGCTACGACCGTATTGTCGACACGCTGAAAACGCTGGAAGCCGACCAGACCCTGCTGGTGCAGTCCGGCAAGCCGGTTGGCGTATTCCGCACGCATGAGAATGCCCCCCGCGTCCTGATCGCCAATTCCAACATCGTTCCCCACTGGGCGAACTGGGACAAGTTCAACGAACTCGATCGTGCCGGGCTGATGATGTACGGCCAGATGACGGCCGGTTCGTGGATCTATATCGGCAGCCAGGGCATCGTTCAGGGAACGTATGAAACCTTTGTCGAGATGGGGCGCCAGTACTATGGCGGCGACCTGACCGGCCGGTGGATCCTGACCGGCGGCCTCGGCGGCATGAGCGGCGCGCAGCCCCTGGCCGCTGTCATGGCCGGTGCCTCCATGCTGGCGGTCGAGTGCGAGCCCGGCCGTATCGAGAAGCGCCTGCAGACCGGCTATCTCGACCGCAAGGTCGACACGCTTGATGAGGCGCTCGAGATCATCGACGCCGCCTGCAAGAGCGGCAAGCCGGTTTCCGTGGGCCTGCTGGGCAATGCGGCCGAGGTCTTCCCCGAGCTGGTGCGCCGTGGCATCCGCCCCGATGGCGTGACCGATCAGACCTCCGCCCATGACCCGCTCAACGGCTACCTCCCGGCAGGCTGGACGCTGGACCAGGCGGCCAGGATGCGCGTGACCGACCCGGCCGCGGTCGAGAAGGCGGCCAAGGACTCCATGAAGCTGCACGTGGAAGCAATGGTCGCCTTCCACCGCATGGGCATTCCCACCTTCGACTACGGCAACAACATCCGCCAGATGGCGCTTGAGGTCGGCTGCGAGGAGGCCTTTGAGTTCCCCGGTTTCGTGCCCGCCTATATCCGCCCGCTCTTCTGCCGTGGCATCGGCCCGTTCCGCTGGGCGGCCCTGTCGGGCGACCCGGAAGACATCTACAAGACCGACGCCAAGGTGAAGGAACTGCTGCCCGACGACAAGCACCTGCACAACTGGCTCGACATGGCGCGCGAGAAGATCCATTTCCAGGGCCTGCCCTCGCGCATCTGCTGGGTCGGGCTGGGTGACCGCCACCGCCTTGGCCTCGCGTTCAATGAAATGGTTGCCAAGGGTGAACTGAAGGCGCCGATCGTGATTGGCCGCGACCACCTTGACAGCGGCTCCGTCGCCAGCCCCAACCGCGAGACGGAAGCCATGCGTGATGGCTCGGATGCCGTGTCGGACTGGCCACTGCTCAACGCGCTGCTCAACACCGCATCGGGTGCGACATGGGTTTCGCTGCACCATGGCGGTGGCGTGGGCATGGGCTTCTCCCAGCATTCAGGCATGGTGATCGTGGCTGATGGCACGGATGACGCCGCAAAGCGCCTGGAGCGCGTGCTGTGGAATGACCCGGCAACGGGCGTGATGCGCCATGCGGATGCGGGTTACGACATCGCGGTCGACTGTGCCCACGAAAAAGGGCTTGACCTGCCCATGATCAAAAAAGGCTGATTTCAGATGTCAGAAAATCTCGTTCTTCATCCCGGTCAGCTTGATCTGGCTACCCTGCGTCGCTTCGTGTTCGAGGGGATGGATGTTACCCTGAGCCCCGAGGCGCAGGCCACCCTGGCGGCGGCCGCGCGTTCGGTCGAGCGGATCGTGGCCGGTGGCGCGGCGGTCTATGGCGTCAACACCGGTTTTGGCAAGCTGGCCAAGACCCGCATCCCTGATGACCGGCTGCGCGATCTTCAGCGCAACCTGGTTCTCAGCCATGCGGCCGGCATCGGCAAGCCGCTGCCCGAGCGTGTGGTGCGCCTGATCATGCTGCTCAAGGCCAATGGCCTCGGGCGCGGTTTTTCGGGCGTGCGGCCCGAGGTCGTGCAGCTCCTGCTCGACATGCTGGCCAAGGGGCTCATTCCGGTCATCCCCGAAAAGGGATCGGTTGGCGCATCGGGCGATCTGGCCCCGCTGGCGCACATGACCGCCGTCCTGATCGGCGAGGGCGAAGCCTTCTACAAGGGTGAGCGCCTGCCGGGTGCCGCAGCGCTGAAGGCTGCGGGCCTCGCGCCGGTTGTCCTTGGCCCCAAGGAAGGGCTTGCGCTGCTCAACGGCACGCAGGTTTCCACCTCGCTGGCCATCATTGCCCTGTTCGATGCCGAGCGCCTGTTCCAGGCGGCTCTTGTGACCGGCTCGCTCACGCTTGATGCCGCGCGTGGCACGGATGCCCCGTTTGATCCGCGCCTGCACACGCTGCGCGGCCAGCAGGGGCAGATCGAATGCGCCGCGGTGTATCGCAAGCTGATGGAAGGTTCGGCCATCCGTTCCTCCCATGAGGTTGATGACGAGCGCGTGCAGGATCCGTACTGCCTGCGCTGCCAGCCGCAGGTCATGGGGGCGGCGCTCGACAGCCTGCGCCATGCCGCCCGCGTGCTGCTGATCGAGGCCAATGCGGTTTCCGACAATCCCATCCACTTCCCCGATACGGATGAGATGATCTCGGGCGGCAACTTCCATGCCGAACCGGTCGCCATTGCGGCTGATCTCATGGCGATCGCGGTCTCGGAAATTGGCGCCATCGCCGAGCGCCGCCTGGCACTGCTGGTGGACCCGGGCATGAGCGGGCTGCCGCCCTTCCTGGTCAATGACAGTGGCGTGAATTCGGGCTTCATGATCGCGCAGGTCACGGCGGCGGCGCTGGCGTCGGAAAACAAGACGCTGGCCCATCCCGCCAGCGTGGACAGCCTGCCGACTTCCGCCAACCAGGAAGATCACGTGTCCATGGCGACCTTTGCAGCCCGCCGCGTCACTGATATCAATGACAACGTGCGTACCATCCTTGGCATTGAATATCTGGCGGCCGTGCAGGGGCTTGACTTCCTTGCGCCGCTGACCTCCTCGCAGCCGCTGGCGCAGGCCGCAGCGGCCCTGCGTGAGCATGTGTCCTTCTTCGCGCAGGACCGGCTGTTCACCCCTGACATGGAAAAGGCCAATGCGCTGATCGCCGCAGGCGCGCTGAACACCGCGGTGGCTGGCGCCCTGTCCCTGCCCACGGTCGAGGCTGCCTGATGGTGGATGACGGCGCGTTCATTGCCGCTGCGCGAAAGGCGCGCCGTCGTCTCCCCCGGCTCTTTGCCGATTATATCGATGGCGGTGCCCATGGTGAACGCACCATGGCCCGCAACCGCAACAGTTTTGCCCAGTGGGGTGTCATACCCCGCGCTTTGTGCGATGTGTCAGCCATTGACCTGACCACGCGCTGCTTTGGCCGGACATGGCAGATGCCGGTCTTTCTGGCTCCGGTCGGGTTTGCGGGCATGTTTCACCACCATGGTGAGCGCGGTGGGGCCCATGCGGCGCGCAGTCGCGGCGTTGGAATGGGCGTTTCCACCTTTTCTATCGCGCCCATGGAAGACGTGGCCGCGACGGGCGCTGATGTCATGGCGCAGATTTACGTGCTGCGCGACCGTGCCCTGACACGCGACATGCTGGCCCGCGCAAAAGCATGTGGCATTACCGGCATTATCCTGACCGTTGATACCGCCATCACCCCCGTGCGTGAGCGCGATGTGCGCAACGGCTTCCGTCATCTTTCGCGCCCGACCGTATTGCAGATGGCGGGCCTGCTGAACCATCCGGCCTGGGTTGCGGGCCTGTTGCGTGGCGGCATGCCCGTCGTGGGCAATGTTGATGCCTATACAACCGCCCGCAATGTCATGGGGCAGGCGCGTGATGTTGCAGCCCAGATCGACCCCGCGCTGGACTGGGATGACCTGGCATGGCTGCGCGAAAACTGGGATGGCACTTTGGTGGTAAAGGGCGTGATGTGCCCCGAAGATGCCCTGCGCGCGGCGGATGCCGGGGCAGATGGCATTGTGGTGTCCAACCATGGTGGCCGCCAGATGGACCCGGCCCCCGCAACCCTTGATGTGCTGCCCGGCATCGCCGCGGCGGTGGGCGGGCGGCTGGATATCATGCTTGACAGCGGCATCCGTCGCGGTGGGGATGTGGTCACGGCGCTGGCGTTGGGCGCGCATGCGGTTTCCATTGGCCGCCCCTGGGTATGGGGGCTTGCCGCACGGGGCGCGCCAGGTGTAGCGGCCGCCCTTGATGTGCTGGCGCAGGAAACGCGCGATGTCATGGCCCTTGCAGGGCTGCGTGACATCGAGGCCGTGCGTGCAGCGGGCCAGAAGGCGCTGTGGCGGTTCTGACTGGCCGCGCATCGGCAGGCTGCCTGACCTGCTGGCCGTAAAAACATTCTAAAATTGTACAACGGTTTTTGCGGGCATCGCCTTCATGAAAAGGCGATAACCCGGACCTTTGGTCATTTTCCAAAAAACACCACAAAAACCGACCCGCATGCCTGATGGCAGCCCCGCCGGGTCATGGCGGGACTGTGCGGGTCAGGCTTTGGTGGCGCGGGGTTTCTGGGAATCGCGGATGCGGCCCATGATGTAATCACCAGCGGAAACCGGCTCGAAAAGCGGCTGCGTGCCGGTGGGCAGGTTCAGGTCGCGCGGGTCGACAATGGCGTCGTAATCCGGGTCGTAGAAGGTCGCGATGGACAGGCGCTCCTTGCCGGAGCGGTTCGTGACCCGGTGCATGTTGGAATTGTAACGCTGGTTGGACCAACGGCACAGCAGGTCGCCAATATTGATGACCAGCGTGCCGGGAATGGGCGGGGCCGGAATCCAGTTGCCATCCGCGCCCATGACATCAAGCCCGCCGGTCTGGTCCTGCCACAGCAGGGTAATGCAGCCATAATCGGTATGGGGTGCGACGCCAAACTGGTCTTTCTCGCGTTCCGCCGGGTGCGGGGGGTACCAGATGGCCTGCGTGCGTTGCAGCGGGCGATCATATTTTCCCACAAAAAAATCCGGCGCAATGCCAAGCGAGTGGGCAACGGCGCGCAGCAGTACCTGCCCGCAGGCGCCAATGGCGTTGAAGTAGTCCATCATGGCCGCGCGAAAGGCGGGGCGGCTGGCAGGCCACTGGTTGGGGCCGCGCAGGGGCTGGCCGGCAAGCACGGCGGGATCATCGGCTGGCAGTTCCAGCCCGATCTGGAAGAACTCCTTGTAGTCAGGCTGTTCCGCGCCGTACATGGTCGTGCGGTTCAGGGCGTTGAAGCCGCGCACCGCCTCCTTGGGTTTGCAGGCCAGTTTTTCTTCCATGGGGGCATGGAAGAAATCCAGCGCCTCCGCCCGCAGGCGGTCGATGATCGCATCAGGCACGCCGTGATTGCGAATGTAGCAGAACCCCGACGTGGTGAAGGCATGGCTGATCAGGGCACCGGTTGTTGCGTAGTCACCTTGCCGCGCGGGACCGAGATCAATGATGGGAAGACCGGCAGGCTCACTCATGGCATGACTTTCTCAGTTTGGGATGTTGAAATGATGGCAGCCAGCAGGCAGGCGGGCAGGGCGGGGGCAATGGGCGCGACGTGGGTCGCGCGCGTGGTGGTCCCCCATGCAATCATGCCTGTCGGCAGCGTGCGGTCGCAGCCTTCAATCCGCCACTCACCCTGAAGGGGCAGGAGGGCGACCGCATGGGCATGTTCGAGGCGGAAGGGCGCCTGAAGGCGTTCCAGCCGCGCGGGCACCGCAGGCGCTGCCATGAGATTGAAGGCCTGTACGGCCTGCCCATGGCATGACGCGCTGACCGCAAGGGCGCCGTCAAAACGGATGGTGTCGCCCGGGTGGTCCAGTGTCGTCCCGCCCGATGCGATCCCGGTCAGGGTCAGCCTGCCGGGGGAGGCAAGGGCCAACTGGCGCACAAGGCCGGGAAACAGTGAAAAAGGGCCATCGCCCACGATGCTCGCCACGCTTACGCGCCATGAATGCGCCGCGCCCGGCGCAGGGGCATCATGCGCCATGATTTCACGCGTGGTGCCCCGCCCGTTGCGCCATGGCCGGGGTGCGAAGGCATCCAGCGCCGCGATGCTCAGCATGGCGGGGCAGGGGGGGGAAGCAGCTTGCCCGGGTTGAGGATATTGTTCGGGTCAAGCGCGTGCTTGATCGTGCGCATGACATCAAGCGCCACCGCATCATGCTCCGCTGGCATGAACCCGATCTTGGCCAGGCCCACGCCGTGCTCGCCACTGGCCGACCCGCCCAGAGAGAGCGCGCGGGCAATGATCTTGTGGTCGAGCGCGCGGGCTTTTTCCACTTCCGCCTCGCCTGGCGGCACAAGCATGACGGTGTGGAAATTGCCATCGCCGATATGGCCCACGATAGGGGCGGTAATGCCGGATTCCTCAATATCGCGCTTGGCGCCCAGGATCATGTCGGTCAGGGCGGAAATGGGCACGATCGCATCGGTCGAGATGCCGGTATATCCCGGCCGGTAGGCAAGGCAGGCCCAGAATACGGCATGGCGCGTCTTCCACAACGCCGCGCGTTCCTGCGCCTGGGTGCTCCATGTAAAGGCCGAGCCGTTATTGTCTTCCGCAATGGCCTCGACTGTCGCGATCTGTTCGCGCACGGCTTCCGGCCCGCCTTCAAATTCGAAGAACATGGTGGGGATGGGGCGGTAGCCTTCCAGCTTGGCGTAGCGGATGCAGGCATCCATCTGCACGTCATCAAGCAGTTCCATACGCCCGATCGGCACGCTCATCTGCATGACCTGCACGGCGGTTTCCACGCAGTCGGCCAGTGTCTCGAACTGGCAGACGGCGGCAGCCATGGTCTCGGGTATGCCATGCAGGCGCAGCTGCACCTCCGTAATGATGCCCAGCGTTCCTTCCGAGCCGATCATGAGGTGCGTCAGGTCATAACCCATGGCGGATTTGCGCACCCGGCGGCCCACGCGCATGATGCGTCCATCCGCCAGCACCACGGTCAGGCCAAGCACGTTTTCACGGATCGTGCCATAACGCACGGCCCCCGTGCCCGACGCGCGCGTGGCGCACATGCCGCCAATGGTTGCCTCCCCACCCGGATCAACGGGGAAGAACAGCCCTTCATCACGCAGCAGCAGGTTGAGATCCTGCCGCGTGATGCCCCCCTGCACGCGGCAGTCCATGTCGCCTGTATTGAGTTCAAGCAGGCGGGTCATGCGTGACAGGTCTATGGATATGCCGCCCTCGATGGCGTTGACCTGCCCCTCGAGCGACGTGCCTGCCCCGAAGGGTATGACAGGCGCGCGGTGGGCGTTGCACACGCGCAGCGCGTGGGCCACGTCCTGCGTGGTTTCGGCAAAGATGACAGCCTGGGGCGCATGCTGGGCGTGATAGCCCTCGCCATGGCCATGGTGTTCGCAGACTGACTGGCTGCGCGACAGGCGCTCGCCAAAATGGGGCAGCAGTGCGGCAATCGCCTGTTCAATCCTGTCCGCTGTCGTCATTTCACGCATTCTCCACGGTGCTGGCGGATGGAGCCGGGTGCAGGACCGCCTGCAGGGCTGCAAGGAAGCGGGCGTTCTCTTCAGGCAGGCCCACGCTGACACGCAGCCAGTGCGTATAGCCCGCCTCCTTCCATGGTTTGACGATCACGCCGTGATGCAGCAGGGCTTCGGCGATGTCGCCTGACGGGCGCCCTGTCCTGAAGAACAGGAAATTGCCGTAGGAGGGCGCAACCGTCAGCCCCATCCCTTCCATCTCGCCGCGGAGTTTTTCACGGGCCTCGACCGTGCGGCCCGTGCTGTGGTCCATGTGTTCCAGCCCTTCAAGCGCGCCAAGGGCGGCAAGCTGTGCTGCGATGTTGGTGTTGAACGGATCACGGATGCGGCCCAGCGAATCGATGATCGCCGGGTTCGACCCGATGGCGTAGCCGATCCGCAGCCCCGCAAGACCGTATGCCTTGGAGAAGGTGCGCAGCACCAGCCACGGCCGCGCCTGCTCGCGCAGGATGGTGCGGGCATCGGGGTAGGCGGGGTCGTAGCGGGCATATTCGTAATAGGCTTCATCGACCACGATCAGGCAGTCGGGCGGGCAGGCGGCGAACAGCGCACGCATGTCATCCGCCTTCATCATGCAGCCCACGGGGTTGGACGGGTTGGCGAAGATCAGCACCTTGAGCGGGGTGGAGACCGCCTTCATCAGCGCGGGCAGGTCGAATGTACACGCCGGTGTCATGGGTACCGCGTCAACCTGGCCGCCCATGGCCTCGGCCGTGATGATGTGCAGGCCAAAGGAGGGCACCACGGTCACGACGCGGTCACCGGGGCTGATATAGGTTTCCGCAATCATGCGGATGATCTGCTCGGACCCGTTGCCAAGCAGGATGCATGACGCGGGTTCGTGCAGCCTTGCCGCGAGTGCGGCCTTCAGCTTCTGGTCGGCCTCAGGGTAGAGTGCCACCTGTTTTGCAAGCCCCTGCAGGGCCGTGGCCACGGCGGGGGCGGGGCCATAAGGGTTTTCGTTGCTGCCCAGCTTGGTGATGGTTTCTGCACCGTAACGGCTCCGGACGGCTTCCGTGCTCAGGCCCGCATTATAGGGTGCAAGCTGCGCGACTTCCGGCCGACATGCAGGACCATTGACCTTTGCTGTGGAAGCGGGCTTGGCGGACATGACCAGATCTCCTGTTCGTTCATGTATATACAATCATATAAGATTTCGTTGGTCGAGCGAAATTTAATTGGTTGTGTGGCTGGTCCAGTCCTGGATAAGTTTTTGATGAACCAGTCTTATTTCGCTAATTTTTTGGGATTGGCTCCCTTTTTTTATTGCGCATCAGTATTGACGCTTCTTGTACAGACAACATAACATCGTTGCATTGTCGCTCATATCGGGAACGGCCAGAAAATGAACCAGGCAGTATCAATACTTCCCCCGACCGGACAGGCGGCGGATTTTCACGAGAATGGTGCGGTCGTGCTGCGTGGCGTATTCGCCCCGTGGGTCGAGACATTGCGCGCGGGTGTCGCGCGCCTGATGGCGGACCCCAGCCCCCTTGAACGTTCCTACCAGCCTGCTGGCTCAGCCCCCTTTTTTCAGGATCTATGCAACTGGCAGCGTATCCCTGAATTCCGCGATTTTGTCGAGCATTCTCCCCTCGGCCAGGTTGCGTGCGAACTGCTGGGCGCGCATGAGGTGCGTTTTTTCCATGACCATGTTCTGGTCAAGGAGCCGGGCACGTCGCTTGTCACCCCGTGGCATCAGGACCGCCCCTATTACTGCGCCCGTGGCCCGCAGACCGTGAGTTTCTGGATACCCCTCGACCCGGTGCCCGCTGCCAGCGCGCTGGAATGCGTGGCCGGCTCCCACCGATGGGGGTACGACCACAGGCCCATGCGCTTTGATGGCACGCCCCTTTATGCAGTTGATGACAGCCCGCCCATGCCCGATATCGATTCGGCGCGCGGGGATTATCCCATCCTGAGCTGGGACATGGCGCCCGGTGATGCCGTGGCGTTCGACTTTGGCACCGTTCATGGTGCTGCGGCGACCACGGGGGCGGTCAACCGGCGGCGCGTTTTCTCGGCGCGGCTGGTGGGGGATGATGCGGTCTTCGCCTCACGCGGGGGGAAGGGCTCGCCCCCCTTCGCGCATCTTGCCCTGAAGGATGGCGAGCCGCTGGCAGGGCCTGATTTTCCCGTCCTTTACACGGCGCCGGCGTGAGGGCGCCCCTCCTGCTTGTGTTGGGCCTCCTGGCGGCTGGCGTGCCGGCAGGGGCCAGGGCGGGGTGTCTGGATGATATCCGCAAGGCAGGGGTCATGCGGGTGGGCAACGGGCTGCTTGGCGCGCACCCCTCCCTGTGGCAGGACCATGATGGGGTCTATCATGGCATTGACGCCGACCTCCTGGCCGAACTGACACGGCGCATGGGGCTGCCCCGCTCGGAGTTTGTCATTACGGAATGGTCAACCATCGTGCCGGGCCTCAAGGCCAGGCGGTGGGATATCGTGCTGTCCGATGTCCATATCACGCAGGAGCGTGAAGTGATGGGGCATGTGCGCTTTTCCATGCCGTATTTCATGCTGTACGACTACGTGATCGTACCGCAGGATTCGCCCATACATTCCCTTGCCGACCTGAAGGGCAAGACAATCGGCTCCGTGCTGGGCACCAACGATTCCGCCACGGCCCACCGCCTGGTGGAGCAGGGGATGGGGGCCGCGGTCGCGGATTACGATACGTTTGGCGACCCCTTCCTGGCCCTGCACAACCGGCAGGTCGATGCGGTCGTGGTCGATCAGGGCACGCTGCACGCGCAGCAGGCGCATTTTGCGGGCCTGCGCACGGTGGGCGGGCCGATTTTCTATACAGCCAAGCCCAAATGGGCCAGCGCGCAGGCCGCTGCCCCCTACAGGCTGGGGAGCGAGGGGATCGTGGTGCGGCCTGCCTGCACAGACCTGCTCGCCGTGATCAACCACGCCCTGGAGGACATGCATGAAGATGGTACGATCCGCACGATCCTGAAGCGTTATGGCGTGTGGGAACCGCAGCAGGACCATCTCCTCAAAACATCCGGACAGGACTGAGCGGGCGGCATGTACAATTTTTTCTTTTACGCGGTGCCGGAGCATTTTCCCTTCCTGCTCCAGGGCGCGCTGGTTACGGTTGAACTCTCGCTGATCTCGATGCTGCTGGGCACGCTGCTGGGTTTTTTCCTGGCGGTGGGCCGGCTGTCGGCCCGGCGCGCGCTACGCTGGCCGCTTGATGCGTTTGTCGAGGTCGTGCGTGATACACCGCTGATCGTGCAACTGCTGCTGATCTATTTTTCCCTGCCCGAGGCCGGAATCGTGCTGAGTGCGTTCTGGGCGGGCATCGCAGGGCTTACGCTCAACCTCGCCGCCTACCTGTCCGAGGTGTTCCGCGCGGCGATCGTGGCGGTTGACAAAGGCCAGCGTGAGGCCGCCATCTCGCTTGGCATGTCGCCCGTGGCCGTTTATTGCCGGGTCATCATTCCGCAGGCGGCGCTGGCCTCCCTGCCAACGCTGGGGGGGTATTTCATCGCGCTGCTCAAGGACTGCTCGCTCGTTTCGTTCATCTCGGTCAATGAACTGCTGCGCCATGCCACGATTGTCATCTCCGACACGTTTGACAGCATGGACACATACATCATGGTGGCGATCATCTATTTCATGATGAGCTTTATCAGCGCGCGCATCATCCGCTACGTTGAAGTGTGGCTGACCCCATCGAACCGTAGGGCCACCCTCAGCGTGCCACTGACCATGGACAAGGAGGGCGCGCGATGACCGGGCCGAAGCCTCCCGTCCTGACCGTGCGCCAGTTGCGCAAGACCTTTCAGGGCAATGCCGTACTCAGGGGCGTGGACCTGTCGCTGCATGAAGGCGAGATCGCCTGCCTGATCGGCCCGAGCGGCACGGGCAAATCCACCATCCTGCGCTGCCTCAATTTTCTGGAGCAGCCCGATGGCGGGGAGATCACGTTCTTCGGGCAGTATCTGTGCGCGGAAGATGGCAACAGCAACATCTTCCGCATCGCCCCGCCGCGCGTCTTGCAGGCGGCGCGGGCACGCATGCCCATGGTGTTCCAGCACTTCAACCTGTTTTCACACCGCACGGTCATGGAAAACGTGGTGGAGGGGCAGGTGGTCGTGCTGCGGCGTGGCCGGGCCGAGGCCCGCGACCGGGCGCGTGACTGCCTGGCGCGGGTAGGCATGCTCGAGCGTGCGGATTTCTATCCTGACCAGCTTTCGGGCGGGCAGAAGCAGCGGGTCGCCATTGCGCGCGCGCTGGCCATGTCGCCTGCGCTGATCCTGTTTGATGAACCGACCAGCGCACTCGACCCGCAACTCGTGCAGGAGGTGCAGGGCGTGATCCGCGACCTGTCGGCGGAGGGGATGACCATGCTGATCGTGACGCATGAGATGCGTTTCGTGCGCTCGATCGCCCATACGGTCCACTTCTGCGAAGGCGGCCGCATAGCCGAGAGCGGGGCGGCGGCCGACATATTCGGCCCCAACGCGCCGCCGCGCATCCAGACCTTCATGGAGGTCGCCCATGGCTGACCAGAACCGTTTTTCCTATAGGGCTGATTCATGATGACCACGCAAGGCACAACGACCGAACAGCATACCGAACTGCCCGAAGATTTCCTGCCCCGGCAAAGCGTCGAATTCCAGACGATCTATCCGGTTGCAGCATCGGAGCGGCACGGTCGTGCGCGCGACCTGCTGGCCCTGTGGTTTGGCGCCAACATGACCATGCTGACCGTAACGACGGGCGGCGTCATGCGCGGGACATTCCACCTGACCCCTCTCACCGCCGTTGTCGCGGCCATCGTGGGCAACCTGATAGGCGGGCTGTTCATGGCGCTGCATGCGGCGCAGGGGCCGCACCTGGGCATACCGCAGATGGTGCAGTCGCGCGCGCAGTTCGGCATGATTGGCGCCGCCCCCATGACGGCGCTGATCGTCATCATGTTCCTGGGGTTCTCCGCCTCCAACCTCGTGCTGGGGGCGCAGGGGCTGGCCACGATGAACGGGCATATGGGTGGCACGGCGGGCATGCTGATCGTGGCGTTCCTCTCGCTGGTGCCGGCGGTGCTTGGCTACAGGGCCATCCATGGCGCCACCCGGATCGCCTCGGTGCTGTGCGGCGCGGCCGTGCTGACATGCCTTGTGGTGGCGCTGTATCACATACCGCGCACCGGCGCGTGGTGGGTCAGTGACGGGCATGACACGGTGCCGGGTTTCCTGGGGGCGATGTCGCTTGCGGCCCTGTGGCAGATTGCCTATGCGCCCTATGTTTCGGACTATTCACGCTACCTGCCGAGCAGCCGGGCAGGGGAGCGGCAGGCCTTCCATGCCACGTACTGGGGCTGCGTGCTGGGGTCGTTCGTCGCCATGCTGATCGGCGTTGTAACGGGCGCCAATGTTGCCGCCGTGCTGGGCACTGAACTCGGCTGGCTGGCCGCGCCGGTTCTGGGCGTGCTGTCACTGGGCATCATCATCGCCAATGCCATGAACCTTTATTGCGGGGCGCTTTCCTCCATTACCGTGTTCCAGACCCTGGCCCCCCACCGGCATTTCGGGCGCGGGTGGCGCGTGGCGATCTCGATCACGCTGCTGATGGTGGCGACCATGCTGGCGGTCATCATGTCCGATCAGTTCGACAAGGCCTATGCAGGCTTCCTCGAGCTCCTCATGGCGATCATGGTGCCATGGTCGGCCATCAATCTGGTTGACTATTATCTGTTGCGTCATGGCAACTATGACCTGCCATCTTTCTTTGCAGCAGATGGGGGCGTATATGGCCGCTTCAACCTCAGGGCGATGCTGTCCTACCTGTTCGGGCTGGTGGTACAGGTGCCGTTTCTGGCTAACGAACTGTATATGGGACCGTTTGCCCATGCCTTCGGGGGGGCGGACCTGTCATGGGTATTCGGGCTTGCCCTGACAGGGCTGGTATATGCCGTGGCCATGCGGAACACAGGGCAGGGGAAAACGACGGAGTGATTACATTTTCGATACGAATCTTATTGACTGTACTCGTATAGACAACCTAGCCTGTTTTCAGGACAGACAATGGCCTCCGGGCTGAACATCTTTCACCATTTCATGCTAACGGGGCGTGGCTATTGCCTGCGGTTATGCGTCGTAAGTAGGGGTCAATAATGATACGGAATTTTTCGTTATCAAAATTATGTCTCTTTTCCACCACGCTCGTCACAATCGGAACCGGCGTGGCTTCGGCGCAGGCGGTACCGCAGGCTGCCGAGAAGGAAGGCGACCGGGCGCACCATGCCGCCGGCCGCACCGCCGCGCATGCGACAGCGCCCGCCGCCGGCAAGGAGGCGGTCTATGTCAGCTCCACGTCGGAAACATTTAACGTCAAGTCCAAGCATGTCTCGCACGGCGCGCTGGTCACCGTCGGCCAGAAGCTGCTGTCACAGGCACCGGCGGGCACCAACCCGCTCAAGACGCTTGGGCAGCTGCCCGGTGTCATGTTCCAGTCCGCCGATGCGCAGGGCGTGGATATTTGGTCCGAGCAGATCTTCATGCACGGCTTCCAGCAGCAGGAGATCGGCTTTACGCTCGATGGCATGCCGCTGGGCGAGCAGTCGCTGCGAAACTATAACGGCTTCAACGCGCTGCTGGCCATTTCATCTGAAAATGTCGGGCGTATCGATGTCTCCCAGTCCGCAGGTGCGGAAGATATCGCCGCTACCAACAACCTTGGCGGCTCGATGGCCTATGTCTCGCGCGATCCGTCGCACAAGATGGGTGGCATGGTCAGCCAGGGCTTTGGCAGCTTTGCCAATTATCACACGTTCGTGCGCCTGGAGAGTGGTGACCTGAACCGCACCGGCACGCGTTTCTATGCATCCTACAGCCGCCAGGATGGCCAGATCTGGAAGGGAACGGGCGAGCAGTTCGTCCAGCAGGTCAATGCCAAGCTGGTGCAGCCGCTGGGTGAGGAAAGCTCCCTATCCGCCTATTTCGACTGGGCCGACATGCACCAGTTCTCCACGCCCGATGCCTCGCCTGAAGTCATCCGCAAGGCGGGTTACAACGTAACCAACTATTATAACGGCCAGCAGAGCGGCCTGCAGGCTGCGATCAATGCGGCCAATGGCATTTTCCCCTCATCCTTCTCCGGCCTGGCCGACCCTGAGGATTCCGCTTATTATGACGCGGTTCTCAACAGCGAGGACTATTTTGGCGGCGTAAAGGCGCATATCAAGCTCTCGCGTGACGTGACATGGGACACCACGGCCTATGGCCATGGCGAGACGACCCAGTCCACATGGACCACGCCCTATTACCCCTCGCCCAACGGCTCGCCGCTGTCCGAGCTGCGCAAGTCACCGGGCATCCGTCGTTTCGGCATCATTTCACAGGTGCATTACGATACCGCCAAGAACCAGCTGGCCGGTGGCGTATGGTATGAAAACAATAGCTACCAGTCGCCTGAATACGACTTCCAGATGCCCAACATCGTCAATGGCCAGCTGACGCAGTCCCTGCCCAACCCGCTCAATTACTGGAAGAACCCGTTCGCCGAGATCTATAACCAGGATTACAACACCAACACCTTTACGGCCTTCGTGCAGGATACCTACCGCCCGATCAGGCACCTTGCCCTGCATTTCGGCTTCAAGTCCGTTCTCAGCACCACGCGCGTTGGCAATGGTTACGCCAACCAGGATTATTATGCCGCGGGCACGCAGCTTGCCAGTGGCGTGGGCCTGACCACCGCCAAGCCGTTCCTGCCGCATATCAGCGCGGACTGGCATTTCATGAAGCATCATGAACTGTATTTCGATATTTCGGAAAACGTACATACCTATGCACAATGCGGCTATAATCTCTGCGCCTCACCGTTTGCGGTAACGCAGGCCGCGTTCAATGCCGAGCGCAATTCCATCCGCCCTGAAACGGACTGGACCTATGCGCTGGGTTATCGCTATTCCAGCCAGTATGCCGGGCTGTCACTATATGGTTACCGCACGAACTTCAACAATCGCCTGCAGCAGATCACCTCGGGATCATCAATCAATCCGTTGTCTACCGTAGCAAACGTGGGTGGTGTCACCATGGATGGCGTGGATGCCGCCCTGACCCTCATGCCGATCCACGGCCTGGCGTTCACCAACAGCTTCAGCTACAACCATGCCACCTATGACAGCAACCTTGTGGATGGCGGCGTCAGCTATCACACCAAGGGCGTGCAGGTCATCAATTATCCGCGCTTCATGTACAAGACCCGCCTGTCCTATGACTACAAGGGGCTGACGGCCTATGTTGACGCGACCTTCACCAGTCACCGCAACTACAGCTATACGGGTGATGTAAAGGTGCCGTCCTACTGGCTGGCCAATTTGGGCGTGCAGTACAACCTCAGCAAGATCGGTTCGGTGCATCGCAAGCTCGCTCCGGCCAAGGACCTTATCCTTTCCTTCAGCGTAACCAACCTGTCGAACTCGCACTACATTTCCACCATGGGTGAAAACGGCAACCCGCTGAGCCTTTCGCAGGGGGCGGATGCCTACCAGTCCTTCCTGGTGGGGGCGCCGCGGATGTTCTTTGGTTCGCTCAGCGCGAGCTTCTGATATCGCGCAGGATCGGTAACAGCAGTCGGTATATGCCCGCGTGGCATATGCCGGCTTTTTTATTGTCTCGGGAGCCCGTGCCTTTTCATGACCGCCCTGCCAAGCCAGAACGCCCTTGACTGGATCACGCGCCTGATCGCGCATGAGAGTATTTCCTCCTGCTCCAACATGGCGCTTGTGACAGAAGTCGCCGCCCATTTTCGCGCACTGGGCATGGAGGTGTTGCTGACGCGCAATGAAGAGGGAACAAAGGCCAACCTGTTTGCAACCCTTCCGGGGCGCGAGGGCAGCCTGCATAACGGGCTTGTGCTGTCCGGCCATACGGATGTCGTGCCCGTGGCGGGGCAGGACTGGACATCGGACCCGTTCGTGGCCACGATCCGTGACGGGAGGCTGTATGGCCGCGGTGCCTGCGACATGAAGGGCTTTCTGGGCACCGCCATCGACCTTGCAGCGGAATTCGCGCAAAAACCCCTGCAATATCCACTTCATTATGCCCTGTCCTTTGATGAGGAACTGGGCTGCATTGGCGCGCCGCGCATGATCCGTGATATCGTGGCGCGTGGCTACCGCCCGCGTGTCTGCCTTGTGGGGGAACCCACGGACATGGCCCCGGTTACCGCACACAAGGCATCGCGGGTGTTTGAATGCCGCGTGCATGGTCGGGCATGCCATTCCTCATCTCCGGCCGATGGGGTGAACGCCATTAACTATGCCGCCAAAATCATCAACTTTCTTGATGGCATGGCGACAACCTTCCGTTATGAAAAAATGCAGGACCCGGATTTTGATCCGCCATACACCACATTTTCGGTCGGCACGATTGAAGGGGGTCTGTCCACCAATACGGTGCCGGACCTGTGTGATTTCAGCTTCCAGTTCCGTTGCCTGCCACACGAGGATGGTGAGGCCATAGAACAGGAGATCCGCGGTTATATCGATCATGACATCATTCCCGCCATGCGGCGTGACGACCCTGATGCGGGCGTGACCCTGTTCCGGCGCGCCAACGTGCCTGCCCTGGCCGGGCTGCAATGCACGGCGATTGACGACATAAAGGACAGGCTGGGAAACCGGCAATGTCGCTGCGTGTCATACGGAACGGAGGCCGGGCTGTTCCAGCAGGTTGGCATTGACGCCGTGGTGTGTGGTCCCGGTTCGATCGTGCAGGCGCATAAGGCAGACGAATTTATTTCGTTGCAGCAACTGGCGGAGTGTGAGAATTTTCTGCGCCGCCTGGTGATCTAGTTTTTCCATATGAATGGAAACACTGTATACTTTCAGCATGATGCGCCCGGCCTCATCATCTGCAGGCCGGGTTGCCGCCAGAAGTTACACCGTATGGGAAATATTGGTGGCCTGAAAAGATGACCGGGCACAGGATGGGCCGATCATCATTTTATACCTGTCCCGATATGTCCCGCTTTATGTTTCCTGCCCGTTTTCCATGGCAGGATGACCTGATTCAATAAGGAGAGAATGCGTGAAATCGCGTGCCGCTGTTGCGTTTGAAGCCAGGAAACCCCTTGAAATTGTCGAGATCGACGTTGAGCCGCCGCGTGCGGGCGAAGTACTGATCAAGATCACCCATACGGGTGTATGCCATACCGATGCCTTTACCCTGTCCGGTGATGACCCGGAGGGGCTTTTCCCCGCAGTGCTGGGGCATGAGGGTGCCGGCATTGTCATGGAAGTGGGCGAAGGTGTGACCAGTGTAAAGCCGGGTGACCATGTCATTCCGCTTTATACGGCGGAATGTGGCACGTGCCTGTTCTGTAAATCCGGCAAGACAAACCTGTGTGTCTCGGTCCGGGCAACGCAGGGCAAGGGGCTCATGCCCGATGGCACGACGCGTTTTTCCTATAAGGGAAAGCCGCTGTATCATTACATGGGTTGTTCTACATTTAGTGAATATACGGTTGTGGCCGAAGTATCCGTGGCCAAGATCAACCCGAAGGCCAATCCCGGCCATGTATGCCTTATGGGGTGTGGCGTTACCACCGGTATTGGCGCCGTGCATAATACAGCCAAGGTACAGCCTGGTGATTCGGTGGCTGTATTTGGTCTTGGCGGTATTGGCCTTGCTGTCATCCAGGGCGCGCGGCAGGCCAGGGCCGGGCGGATTTTTGCCATTGACACCAATCCGGACAAGTTCGAGCTGGCAAAGGCGTTTGGCGCGACGGATTTCCTTAACCCGAACGACTACAGCAAGCCGATCCAGCAGGTTATCGTGGAAATGACGGACTGGGGCGTGGATCATACCTTTGAATGTATTGGCAATGTCAATGTCATGAGGGCAGCGCTTGAATCCGCCCATCGTGGATGGGGGCAGTCCATTGTCATCGGTGTGGCCGGTGCCGGGCAGGAAATTTCCACCCGTCCGTTCCAGCTTGTTACGGGACGGTCCTGGAAAGGGTCCGCATTTGGTGGCGTAAAAGGACGCAGCCAGTTGCCGGGCATGGTGGAAGACGCAATGCGGGGCGATATCCAGCTTGAGCCTTTCGTGACACACACCATGCCGCTTGAAGATATCAATGAGGCGTTTCGCCTGATGCATGATGGCAAGTCCATCCGCTCTGTCATCCATTACTGAGCGGGCCTGTTCCCCTGATTTTCAGTCCACCAGACTGGGTCAGGGGGCAGTATCTGCAATGCATGAATTGTGCATGGTTATAAAATATAGGTATAACCATGCGCTTTTCAGGTTCATCAGGGGTTGTTTAAGTACAGATGTAAGCCTGATCCGATTGCGGTGCCTGTAGCGCCTCTTGCCCTGTTGTCATGCAGGAGTGGTTTGTTTCTCTTCTGGCGTATTGGGCAAAACCAGTCAGCATCGGGGCGCATTACGCCAGCGCGGGCTCTGGCACCGGAGCCGTTCTGCTCTCAGGCTTCTGAATAAGGGTTTGACAACCGCAGTCTCATGGCAGGGTCGCGGCCATGCCGTTCATCGATATGCGGCGAAAGTTTCAGCGCCCAGCATGCGGGCCACGATACCCTGTATTCCCTGACCAGCAGTGAAATGCCAGTGTGCCAATGGTACGCAAAGATATGCGCACCCATGGCGCAAGGCTGGCTGTTGAAAGTCTTCAGCGGCATGGGGCACCGTATCGGTTTTCTTATGCCCCATGCCGGTTTTATCTGGTCTGGGCCAGGCCTTACTTCAGCCCGTCCACAAAGGCTGCGATGCGGCGGCAGCCTTCGCGCAGGGTGTCCGTGTCGGTGGCGTAGGAAATGCGGAAGAACGGGCTCATGCCATAGGCAGCGCCCTGCACGGAGGCAACCTGCTGCTCTTCGAGCAGGGCCATGACGAAATCAGCATCGGTTGCGATCAGGCGACCGCCTGCCGAAGTCTTGCCCATGCAGCCCCTGATGTCAGGATAGACATAGAATGCCCCCTGCGGCGTATGGCACTGCACGCCAGGAATTGCGTTGAGCAGGGAAACCACCAGGTCGCGCCGGGCCTGGTATTCAGCCGCCCGGTCCTTGACGCGAATTTCTCACACTTGAGGAAATTTTGGGTTATTTTGTAGAATTCAGTCATCCCACAGGAGCCCGATCTGGA
>NZ_QQBI01000033.1 GCF_004302915.1 Komagataeibacter xylinus
TTTGATCTCATCAGGTTGTCACAAACCCATGAATCATAACCTACTGAAATCACTCAACTCATTTTCGGTCAGACACTGATATCTACTTGCGGCACGTCATATAAAGTTCACATATTTCGGGTTGAAGCCGCGCGGAAAAATGCGGCATAGCACCCGCAACGGGAAGGCCGGAAAGACGGGCTGCCCTTAAAACAACAGGCAGGAACGAGCCTCATGTTTGAATCCAGCGTTATTGAAATCGATGGCGTGTTCATTGGCATCGTATTTCAGGATGGCCCCGATGCGCCCTATACCTTCCGCGCCATGCACGAACGCGTGACCCAGATGGATGGCGATATCCTGCCCTCCTATGAAGATGCGGTGGCCCGCGCACGCACGCGCTTCCGCCTCGGGCGCTGCAAGCCTGCCCGCGGCATGGACGCCGCCCGGCACTATGCCTGAAAGCAGTATTCCATATTCATAAATATGAATATTATATTAAATAAGAATGATTATTATTTATTTTAAGGAACTTTTTATTTAAATTGGCATGACAATAACTTCTGGTGTTGTTTCATGCTTCATTTCGCACCCTATTCAACCTTTTCCATCCTGGCGCTGGTCGTGTGCTTCGCGCTGGTGTGCGTATTCGAATTCGTCAACGGTTTTCATGATACGGCCAACGCGGTCGCCACCGTCATCTACACCAAATCGCTCAAGCCACGCACTGCCGTAATCTGGTCGGGGCTGATGAACTTCGTGGGCGTGGTGCTGGGTGGCATCAGCGTGGCCTACGGGCTGGTGGAACTGCTGCCTGCCGATGTGCTCTCGCCCCCCAATGGCGACCCGGCGGTGCCCATGCTCATCGCCCTGTTCGGCACGGCGCTGGCGTGGAACCTGTTTACCTGGTGGTTCGGCATCCCCAATTCCAGTTCGCACTGCGTCATTGGCGCGCTGATCGGCATTGCCATTGGGGATGCATTGCTGCACACCCGCGCGATCGGCAACAGCGTTGACTGGTCACAGATCTGGAAGATCCTGCGCGCGCTGGCCATCTCCCCCCTGCTGGGGCTGATTGGTGCGGGCGGGCTGTATTTCATCCTCAAGCACCTGGTGCATGACCCCGAACTGTATCAGCCGCCGCAGGGCGACAAGCCGACACGCGGCTGGGTGCGCGGGCTGCTGATCCTGACCTGCACCGGGGTCAGCTTCTCGCACGGGAGCAATGACGGGCAGAAAAGCATTGGCCTCATCATGCTGACCATCATCGGCATCCTGCCCGCGACCTTTGCGCTCGCCCCTGACAGCAAACCCCAGATCAGCCATATCGCCCAATACGCTACCGACGCGGCCCCCCTGATCACGCAATATGACCATGACGGCCTGCGCGAGGAAGCCATCGCCTCGGTCAACCGCCTGACCCAGACCACGCCTGATACGGTCGTGCCCTCGCAGTTGCGCGCCGACCTGTATGAGGTCGTGGCCGGGCTGAAGGCCGTCTCGCTCAACACGCAGGCCTCCGCCCATGACCGCGCCACCGCCAAAACCCTGAGCAACCAGATGCGCCCGGTAGTGGAATACGCGCCGTGGTGGGTGCGCCTGCTCAGCGCGCTGTGCCTGGGCATTGGCACCATGATTGGCTACAAGCGCATCGTGCACACACTGGGCGAGAAGATCGGCAACACGCACCTCACCCCCGCGCAGGGCGCCTCGGCCGAGCTGGTGGGCGCGGGCCTGATCGCAACGGCGGGCTATACCGGGCTGCCGGTCAGCACCACGCACATCATCACCGCCGGCATCGCGGGCACCATGCTCGGCTCGGGCTCGGGCATCAACCGCGGCATGCTGGTCAAGATTGCGCTGGCATGGGTCTTTACCCTGCCTGTCACCATCACCATCGCCGCCGGCCTGTTCTACGTGCTGAGCTGGTAAGGCGCACTGCAAATGGGAACGACCCCTGACATGAACGACACCTGCAAGACCCCGTCAGACCGCGACCGCCTGCGCGAGGAGGTGCTTGATGACATTGACGAGGAAATTGAACTCGAACTCGATGATGCCCGCCTCGGTGCGGAAAACGGGGCGGATAACCCCGATTTCAGGAAAACCTATTTCCGCGAACTGCTGCGCCTGCAGGGCGAACTGGTCACGCTGCAGGACTGGGTGAAGGAGACCGGCCACCGTCTGGTCGTGATCTGCGAAGGGCGTGACGCGGCGGGCAAGGGTGGCGTGATCAAGCGCATTACCCAGCGCCTCAATCCGCGCATCTGCCGCGTGGCCGCCCTGCCCGCCCCCAATGACCGCGAGCGCACACAGTGGTATTTCCAGCGTTATGTGGCCCACCTGCCCGCCGCTGGCGAGATCGTGCTGTTTGACCGGAGCTGGTACAACCGCGCGGGCGTCGAGCGCGTGATGAATTTCTGCACGGATGAGGAATATGACGAGTTCTTCCGCGCCGTGCCGGAATTCGAGCGCATGCTGGTGCGCAGCGGCATACAGATTGTCAAATACTGGTTTTCCATTTCCGATGACGAACAGGAACTCCGCTTCCGCGCCCGCATGGAAGACCCGCTGAAGCAGTGGAAACTCAGCCCGATGGACCTTGAAAGCCGCCGCCGCTGGGAATCCTATACCCTGGCCAAGGAGATCATGCTCGAGCGCTCGAACATCGATGAAGCCCCCTGGTGGATCGTGCGCGCGGACAACAAGAAGAAGGCCCGCCTCAACTGCATCAGCCACCTGCTCTCGCAGGTGCCATACCATGAGGTTCACAAGCCTGAAGTGCGGCTGCCCGAGCGTGTCTACAGCCCTGACTACATTCGCCAGCCCGTGCCCGAGACCATGTTCGTGCCGGAGAAATACTGAAAGTTTTGGGGTGCCGCCTTTTTTCAAAAAGGCGGCGTTCTTCGAAGCTTTCTGAAAAAAGCTTCACCAGAAACTTCTTTATGATTCCTGTATGTTTTCGGGGCCAACTTTTTAAATAGTCCATAAAAGATGCAGCCTTTTAATAAAAAAGGCTGCATTTTTATTACGCTGGCTTTACAGGATACCGCCTGCAATTGGCAGGTTGACGCCGGTCATGTAGCTGGAATCATCACCAAGCAGGAATTCCACCACGCCGGGAATTTCCCTGATATCGCCATAACGGCGCATCGGCACGGAATTGATCATCTGCTCGGCCACCACCTTGGGGTCGGTCGAGAAATACTGGCTGCCCACCTTGGCCTGCAGTTCCACCTGCCGCTCCCACATGAAGCCGGGGCCCATGAAGGCGGGGCTGATGGCATTAACGCGGATATTATAGGGCGCCAGATCTTTCGAGGCCGTCTGGGTCAGGCCGATAATGGCGAATTTCGAGGCGCCATAGGCCGCCATGTTCGGCGGGCCGCCCACGCCCGCCATGCTGGCCGTGTTGACGATACGGCCGAATTTGCGCGCCACCATATGGCGCGAGACCGCGCGCAGCACATGAAACGCGCCACACACGTTAATGGTCATGACGCGGGCGAAATCCTCCACCGGGTAATCCTGCACCGGCGCGAAGGCACCCTGATAGCCCGCATTGTTGAACAGAAAATCGATCTGGCCAAAATCAGCCGCCACCCGATCCACCACCGCCTGCACACCTGCGGCATCCGTTACGTCGCAGCCATAGCCGCGTGCCGTAACCCCGACAGCGGCTACCGTGCGCACGGCCTCGTCAAGCTTGTCGCCCGCAAGGTCGAGCAGGGCGATGGCCGAGCCTGATGCCGCCAGCCGCTGCGCCGTGGCCAGGCCAATATTGCCTGCGCCCCCTGTTACCAGCGTGACCTTACCGCCAAACCGTTTGCTGTCTGTCATGTGCCGTGCTTTCTCCGTTCATGCATCTGGCAGCACGGCATGGCGCAGGTCCTGCGTGCTGCCTCGTGGCATCCATCATAGCGCTTTGGCTCCGCGCGGGTTCAACAGCTTTTTCAATGCTGACCAGCCGGGCTGGCAACAGGCGGGTTTACGAAGGCATCACGTTTTTTACAGATCGGCGCTGATCGAGAACTTGAAGGTCTCCGGATCACCCATGACCAGATCGCTCTGGTAAACCGAGGCCCAGTAGCGCTGGTTGCCGATGTTATCGACCTCGAAACGCGCGGTCAGCGGCTTCTTCGCCGCAAGGAAGGTATAGCGCGCGCCAAGGTCGAAGCGTGACCATGCCGGCAGGTGCGTCGTGTTCATGCTGTTGAACTGCTGCTTGCCGGTGCTGATGACGCGGCCCACCAGCGTCAGCCCCTTCACGAACGGCACGTCGTATTCAAGGTTGCCGTTGATGGTATAGTTCGGCACGCCGATCACGGTCTTGCCGTCATACGCGCCGCCCGCGGTATGCATCTGTTTGGCGTCGATCAGTGTCAGCCCACCATTGAAGCGCAGGCCGCGCAGGATCTCGCCATTGAAGGTCAGTTCCATGCCCCGGTTCCGCTGCCTGCCGTCCTGCGTGTAAATCTCCTGCCCGGTATTTCCGTAGGCTTCGGTCATGCCCTGTGGCATGGCGGTCTGGAAAAATGCGACACCGGCCGCGAAACGACCCACGTCGTACTTGGCGCCAACTTCGTACTGGGTGCTCTGGTACGGGGCGAAGACCTGCCCGGCATTGACGTAAGTCGCCCCCACCGTCTGCCCCGCCGACAGGCCCTGAATACGGTTGAAATACAGGGCGGCATGTTTGACCGGATGGATGACAAGCCCGATGACGGGGGAGAACGCCGCCGCATCGTAATGCGTCGTTAGTTTTGACGTATTGTAGTCGTATGAATCCGACAGGATATCCTGGTACCGGAAGCCCCCCGTCAGCGCGATGCGGTCGTGCCAGAACGTCATGGTATCAGACAGGAACAGGCTGTACAGCTTGTTCCACGCCACCCGACCAGGATTGTTCAGGATGCCACCACTATAGGTTTCCTGCGGGGTAAACTGCGTGGGGTGATAGATGTTGCCCGCCTGTGACGTCAGACTCATGGAATAGGCGGCGTCTGATTCTTCCCATATCGCGGACCCGCCAGCATTGATCTCGTGCTTGATGGGGCCGGTGGTGACATGCGCATGAATGCCGGCCTGCGTGGCCTCGTTCATGACGTTGTACGCATCCGCCATGGCCCCCACCCCACCGGCTCCGGTGCGGGAGTTGGTCAGCGTGGTGGTGGCGTAATTGCCCATTTCATTGCCGCCCTGCGCGCCGAATTTGCCGTAAGCGGTAATGTGGCTGCCAAAATCATGTTCGATGTTCAGCGTGCCGAACAGATAGCTCAGATCGGTATAGGCCCAGCGCTGCCCCCAGTTTTCCGACGGCGCGGTCGCCTTTGGCGCGGGCATGCCATCCGCCAGGCTGGAGACGATGATCGCGCTGCGTCCGCCATAAACCTGCTGTTTCTGGTAATTCATGTTCATGTCGATGCGCGTATCGTCGTTATGCCAGTCTAAGGCCGCGCCAAGGGCTACGTCATCACGTCGCTCGCCCTTGATCGGGGTTTCCCCATCCATGCCGGCGGCGTTGAAACGGAAACCAAAGGCATGGTCCTTGCCAAACCGGCGGCTTATGTCAAACGCGCCACCGCCCTGTCCACTACTGGTGTAATCGCCGGTGATGCGTGTGATATCCGTTGCCGTCGCCCGTTTGGGGATCAGGTTGACATTGCCGCCAATGGCCGAGCCACCAGGGGCAGCGCCATTCAGGAATGCGCTGGCACCATTGAGCACCTGCACTGAATCATAAAGCTGGGGCGAGACAAGCTGCCGCGGGGTGACACCATACAGGCCATCAATCGCGACATCATCGCCATACAGCGTAAAACCACGGATCTGGAACAGCTGGGCGTAGTTGCCGTAGCCCATGGTGGTGCGCACGGTGGGGTCATTGAGCAGCACATCGCCCAGCGTCTGTGACTGCTGGTTAAGGATCAGGCTGGAATTGTAGCTGCGGATGTTGAAGGGCACATCCAGCCCCTTCTTGTTGCCCAGCGCGCCAAGATCGCCCCCGCTGCTGACATACATGCGGTTGCGGCGCGCGGCGGTCACGACCATGTCCTCATGCCGCGCTGTTTCAGCGCCCGCATCGGGCGTGGGGCCTGGCGTTGCCGCGCCGTTCTTTTTGTGCACCGGGGCCGGTGTGACACCGGTTCTGCCCGCATCATCCGCCACGACGCCGGGCTGGTCCGCCGCCCGCGCCGCGGCCATGAAAACCGCCGGACCATAGCCCGCCGCCAGCAGCGGGGAGGCACAGATCGTGGTCAGGCATAGAGTGCGAAGACTCATTTCAAAGCTCACAAGGTCACGTTTCATACCCGCCTTATCGGGCTAATGATAATGAATTGCAATACATATGTACATGAATTGCATTCTCATAAACCATAGGCAAAACGCAGCCCCGCCTTTGGGAAAAGGCCAAAACACCCTGAAAAACAGAAGAAAAATTCTGACGCGGCTTTTCTCAAAAACCTTCGAAAAACCTCATTTTTTTGAAAAACGACGGCCCCGGAAACTTTTATCAAGCCAGGGCATCACCCCTCGCACGCCATCCCTTTGACAATCTCGGCATCAGGAAAGCGGATGGATATGAGAAAGCCCCGCTCCTGTTGCGGCAGGGGGGATGCAATATGCAGTGCGGCATCCATCTGCCCGGCAATGTTACTGGCAATGGCAAGACCGAGCCCACTGCCATCCGTGGTGGCTGAACCGCGCACGAACGGACTGGTCAGCCGCGCCAGGACAGGCCCCGGCAAGGGCGGGCAGTCATTGGCAATGTCCACCGTGCCGTCATCACGCAGGCTGATGCGTGCACAATCTGCCCCCGTGCCATGCAGCAGGGCATTTTCAATCAGATTGCGGAACAGGATGCCGGTGGCATCCATGTCGCCATGGACAAATATGCTTTGGATGTCCCCCGCCTCGATTTCCACGCGATGTGGGCCTTGTGAAGCATTGTCCATGTCATCAAGCAGAATGTGAAGAACAGCCAGCAGGTCAAAGCGCTCGCGCCTGAACGCCACGCCGGACATGGCCCTTGAAAACTGCAACAGCTTTTCCACCGTCCGGCCCAGCTGCCGGGTGCGCCCGGCAATGACCTGCACACGCGCCGCCATGGCCGAACCCGGCGCAAGGCTGGCTTCGAGCAGCTGGATCTGTGCCTGCAGCCCTGCAATGGGGTTACGCAGTTCATGCGCGGCACTGCCCGCAAAGGCGCGCTCGGTTTCCAGCGCCTTTTCCAGGCGGAGCAGCAGGGTGTTGAGCGATGTCTGGATGGAAATGAGTTCCACCGGCAGGTCACGCGGGGGCACGGGGCGCAGGTTGCCGCTGCCACGTGAGTGCATCTCGGCATTGAGCCGGTCGAGCGGCTGCAACGCGCGGCGCACCGTCAGGCGCACCAGCAGCCAGATAACCGGTATGAAGATGGGAATGGGCAGGAGATGGATGATCATGGCCCGCCGGATTGCCCCATGCCGGTGGCGCATCGGCTCGCCAATCATCACCCGGTAGGATGTGGCATCGGGCCCCGCCACATAAACACGAAAATGCTGCGTATCGGCAAAGCCCGCCTGCGCGGGCCATACAAAAGCCGCCACCGGCGCATTTTGCGAGCGCAGCACCACATGGCCCCCGGCATCCACGATCTGATAGGCCAGCGCCCATGCCCCCGCCCCCGGCACCACCGCAACCGTGCCGGTAGGGGCCGCATGAAGCTGGGTGACGATCGCGCTCTGCAACCGCTCGGACACCTCCTGCAGCGAGTTGTCCAGCCGCTCGATCATTTCATGGTGGGTGAAAAACCCGATGGCGACGCCAAGGGCGAGCAGGCTGATGATGACAACAGCCAGCACGCCGCTGATGATGCGGTTGGCGAGGCTCCAGCTTTTCATGCCGGCATTCCCACAGCCAGGCGGTATCCGCGCCCGCGCACGGTGCGGATGACCGTGTTGCCCACCTTCTTGCGCAGGCGGCTGATGAACACCTCGATGGTGTTGCTCTCCACATCATCGCCAAACGCATACAGGGCGGTCTCGATCTGGCTGCGCGAATGGATCATGCCCGGCCTGCGCGACAGCAGTTCCATGATGGCCCATTCCCGCGCCGTCAGTTCAAGCAGCACGCCATTGCGCCGCACCACGCGGTTCTGCCGGTCAATCGCAACATTCTCCACGCATATCGGCGCTGCGTGCTGGCGTGGCGCGAAGCGCCGGGCCACGGCGGTGATCCGGGCCACGAGTTCATCGAGGTCGTAGGGTTTGACGATATAGTCATCCGCCCCGTCAGACAGGCCCGCGATGCGGTCGCTGATCTGGTCCTCGGCGGTGGTGATGAGCACGGCAATGTCGAGGCCGCGCGCCCTGACCGCGCGCAGCAGGTCGCGCCCGTTGCCGTCTGGCAGGCCGAGATCGAGCAGCATGAAGTCATAGGCCACCGTTGCCAGGGCGGCGCGTGCCTCCTCGATGGTGGCAAACCAGTCCACCGCATGGCCAGCCTGCCGCACGCGCTCGAGCACCGCGGCCCCCAGATCGGCTTCATCTTCAACAACGAGGATACGCATCAGCCCCGATCCTTCCCGCCCATGACCCGTGCATGGAGTGATGGCAGCAGGGCCAGAAATGTGGAGGAGACCAACCCGCCATTGGCATCCACCACGCCGGGTACGAGGCGCACCTGGGGCTTCACGGTCCAGTTCATGATGCGGTTCAGATCCATCAGCGTGCGACCCTTCCCCTTTATCTGGAACTGCATGATCTTGCCCATGCCCGTGGCCAGCGGCCCCATGCCCAGGCTCACGCCGGGCACCGAAATGGCGCCACGGGCCTGCTGCAGGCGCCCGTTCACGCGGGTGCGGTCAAGGTTGATGTCCATTTTCATCGAACTGCACATACACCACCGATACCCCTCAGCACGAAACGGAAAGCAGGTCGGGCATGCCCGGAATGCCACTCAGCCTGGCCTCGACGGGAAAGGTGATGCGCTTTTCCACTGCTTCGGTAGCAAGGCCGGGCACAAAAGCGATACCGGGCGGCGCATGCCGGGCCAGCGTTCATGGTGCAACGGGGCCTCCTGCCTTGATGCGGGCGGCCAGATCATCCCACATGCGCTGGGTGGCGAGGTTGATGTCATTCGAGACCGCAAAGGGCGACTGGCTGCGCGACAGGACGGACAGGCCCATCCGCTCCCCGATCACGAACTGCCCGCGCGAGAACAGCATGACCGAAATCGACCCCTGCTGCCCCTGCCCGATGGGGCGGATGACCGACACCCGCAGGTGCGGAGCGGGCTGCGCGATCCTGCCAAAGGCCGCCTGCGCATCGGGGCCCGTGGGGCAGGCTACGCTGCGCAGCACCGCCTGACGCAGGACGGAATGGGGATAGCCGCCATACAACCCATCAACATGCAGCCTGACCCCTGCCGCCTGGCCCGCGCAGACCAGGTCCGTCCTGGCTGCTGCAGGCGCGGCCCATCCCCACGCCATGAAGGAAGCCAGCAGAACCGGGAGATAACGTAGCTTTACGCGCATGATGGCCTGTCAGGCTCCCTCTGTCGATCAATGGTGCCGGGCACCGGTCAGGACAGTTTTAGGGCGCGAAGCTGACGTGAACCTGAACGCGGGCTGACAGGGGCGCATTGCGCGCCCGGCCCGGCCGCGCGCCTGGCCCGATTGGCGGCTTATGACAGATTACAGACCCAGATCGGAAAGCCCCGGATGATCATTAGGGCGGCGACCGCCTGACCAGTGAAACAGCCGGTCAGCCGCCGTAATCGGCAGGTCATTGATTGACGCGAAGCGGTACTGCATGAGTCCCGCCGCATCGAATTCCCATAACTCGTTGCCATAGGACCGAAACCACGCGCCCGTGGCATCATGCCACTCATAGGCGAAACGGACGGCCATGCGATTGTTGCGAAAACCCCAGAGTTCCTTGATCAGGCGGTACTCGTGTTCCCGGCTCCATTTGCGGGTCAGGAACGCGATGATGTCATCGCGCCCATGGATGAATTCCGTGCGGTTGCGCCACTGGCTGTCCGGGGTATAGGCCTGGGCCACCTGCGTGGGGTTCTGGCTGTTCCAGGCATCTTCGGCGAGCCGGACCTTAAGGGCTGCGGTCTGTGCATCAAACGGTGGCAGGGGAGGACGTGACATACGGAAACTCCTGTATTCAATACAAAACAAGTGCGTGGGATGAGTGTGGTTCCTGAACCACATTGACGAAATGACAATGATCCCTCATTTCAGGCCATGACCCGTTCCATCGGCTTTGTGCTCTATCCCGATTTCCAGTTGCTTGATGCCGCCGGGCCTGCCACGGCGTTCGAGCTTGCCGGGCGTATCAGCGGGCAGGACTACGCGCTCAGAATGCTGTCGCGCCATGGCGGGCTGGTGCAGTCCTCTTCCGCAATAGCCGTGCAGACGCTGCCGCTCGATGCGGCGGAGGTATTTGACACCCTCATCACCGTTGGCGGGGAAGGCCACGGCACGGCCATGCACTGCGCTGACCTGCACGCCTTCCTTCAACGCCAGGCCCGCCGCACGCGGCGCATGTGCAGTGTCTGCTCCGGCGCGTTCGTGCTGGCCGCAGCAGGCCTGCTGCGGGGCCGGCGCGTGACCACGCATTGGCAGCAGGCGCAGAAATTCAGCCAGATGTTTGCCGATATCAGGCTCGAGCCTGACGCCATCTTCATCCATGACGGTCCTGTCTGGACCTCGGCCGGCATCAGTGCGGGCATCGACCTTGCCCTGGCACTGATAACACAGGACCATGGGGAAGATGTTGCCCGCCAGACGGCGCGGCAGATGGTTGTGTTTCATCGCCGCCCCGGCGGCCAGTCACAGTTTTCAGCCCTGCTGGAAATGGAAGGGGGCGCCGCGCGTTTTGATGCCCTTCTGGGCTGGATACGTGCCCACCTGTCGCAACGCCTGACCATAGAGGTACTGGCAGAGCGGATGGCCATGAGCCCGCGCCATTTTTCCCGTGCCTTTCAGGCCGCCGTCGGCACCAGCCCGGCAAAGGCGGTTGAACGCCTGCGTGTGGAGGCGGCGCATGAACGGATCGTGCATTCCACCACACCAATCGAGGCCATTGCGATCGCCACGGGGTTTCATGACCCCGAGCGCATGCGGCGGGCGTTCGTGCGTGTGTTCGGGTTGCCGCCACAGGCCATCCGTCGCGCGGCACGATGACCGGGGTTCCTGCGGATGGACATCGTGCATAAAAGACAGTTGAAGTGAGAGACGTTTTTTACAGTCCCCCTCCCCCACCCCAACCAGCCCCACCGGGACATCCGATGCGACAAGCCCCCCGTCTCGTGATCGTGGCACTCGCCTGTCTCGCACTGCTGCCAGCCGTGGCATATGCGCATGATCGCCCCCACCGGGACATGCCAGCCTTCAGCCCGGACGGGGGCTGGAACGAGCGGGTTTTCAACCTGCCGCTGAAGGATGGGGAACAGGTACGGGTGCTGTTGGCCACCCCGGCCCGACCGCGTGGGATCCTCGTCATGCTGCCCGGCGGGGCGGGTGATGTCGGCCTGGAAGCAGATGGCAGCATCCGGCACGGCGACAATTTTGTCGTACGCACGCGCAGCCTGTGGAACCAGCACGGTTACGCCGTGCTCATTCCCGATACGCATGACCATGCCAGCCTCAGGGGCCAGCGCAGTTCCCCCGCCTATGCCCGCATCATCACGGATCTCGTCGCCTTTGCGCACCGGCAGGGACCACAGGCTGTTTTTGTGCTGGGCACGAGCCAGGGCAGCATCGCGGCCGTCAATGGCGCGGCCCATGCACCGGCAGGCAGCCTTGCCGGTGTCGTGCTGACGGAATCCGTGTCCGTCATGGGAGGCAGCCGGGAAACGGTTTTCAGCGCCGACCCGCAAGACATCCGCGCGCCTGTTCTTGTCGTTGCCAACCATGATGACCGGTGCAAAGTGGCGCCACCCCAGGCCGCCCGGCAGATCGCGGATGCCATGACGGCCAGCCGGGACGTACATGTGCTGATGGTGGCGGGGGGCGCGACCCGATCGAAAAAAGACTGCGGATCGCTCTCCCCGCACGGCTATTTCGGCATTGAAGCACAGGTGATTGACGCCATCAGCCACTGGCTTGATGCCCATGCCGGATAATGCGTGCCGGCATGCCCGGATGCTGCTTCCGGGCAGCTTGAAAATCATCCGGCGATCTGGGGTTAGGCCTTGATTTCAGGGCGAAATCAACTACCCGAAAAAATGCAGGGCGTCATATGAAATCAGCTGCAGAAAATGCATGACTGGATTTACCGACAAGCGCTGGTCTTTCCCTTCCTGAATCCATATCTGCGCCTGAATAATTTTTTCGTGAGCAATGCGGATGAAGAATACCGGTCTTTCGGCGGGGATGATGCTGGCGTTTGCGGCATACGCTTCGTTTTCGATCAGTGATGCCTATTCCAAGCTGCTGGCAGGCCGGATCGACCCGTTTGAGGTCGCGTTCTTCGGCGGTGTTTTCGGCCTGCTGCTCATTCCCTTTATCCGGGGGAAAAACGAATCCTACCGTGACCTGTTCGTGGTCCGGCAGCCGGTCTTGTGGCTGATGCGGGCAGCCGCCACCTTTGCCGCCACGGCAGCGAGTGTCGAGGCCTTCATGCTCCTGCCCATGCCGGAGGCCTTTTCGCTCATTTTCCTCATGCCGCTGTTCGTGACCGTGCTTTCGGTCGTGCTGCTGCGCGAGAAAGTGTCCACGCTGGGGTGGCTTTCGGTCATCGTGGGCTTTATCGGCGTGCTGATCGTGCTGCGGCCCGGCCTGCGCGCGTTGCAGTTCGGACATCTGTGCGCCCTGATCGCGGCTGTGGCCAACGCCGTGGGCGTCATTGCCTACCGCCTGTCGGGCCACAACACGCCACGCCTGTCCATGTTCAGTTCCAGCCTGTGCGGCCCGCTGCTGGGCAATGGCGTGCTGATGGCAGCCCATGCAAGCTGGCCGCAGGGTGCCACGGTCTGGATGTTCCTGTTCGGCTATGGCTTCCTTGCCGCACTGGGGCAGTTGCTGATGATGCTGTCCGCCACCCGCGCCACGGCCAGCGCGATCGCCCTGCCGCAATACAGCCAGATGCTGTGGGCCGTGGCCTTCAGTTTCTATGTCTTTCATGAGCCGCTTGATAGCTGGACCTTTGTAGGCATTGCGGTCATTACCGCGTCGGGCCTGTTCAAATGGGCCTATCCGCGCCTGATTGGCCGGATGGTGCCCCTGCGGCACCAGCAGGCTGCGCAACCCCTATAAAAACCATTTGCAAACCACGCATTGATCAAAATTTTAGGGTGCCGCCTTTTTCACAAAAGGCGGCATTTTTCATGGTGGCGTGCCATGGGCTCTGTCGCCAGTAGCAGGACTGCTGCGCTCCCCGAATTTTGGCTCTTTCTTCTGCGCGGACGCCATCTTTCCAGATACGACGGCGCAACCGGTCCCGCCCTGCGCGAAACGGGCAGCCTGCCCATGCATGCCCACAGGGCCATCACCTGCTCCGACAGCAGGCAGGACGTGGCTCGTCCTGGCAGCCAAGCTGTTGCAGGATACCAAACGTATCCTGGCTGATCTGTCCTGCCTGTATGACCACAGATCCTTAGCCATTGCCTATACGCTGCACGCAATACCCGACCCCGGCCGGGACATTGACGAGCAGCAGCCCCGACATTGCGCCTGCTGTGGGAAATCATGAACGACATGCCGCCAGAAGCACAGGCCAGGCCAGAAATACACAGGTCGCAATCATAACGACCTCCGTACCTCATAATATGTGGCCAGGATAATTGATCAGGGTTTCGGAGCCTCGTCGCCCAAGCATGAAAATACGTATCTCCGCATCGTGACGCAGGCGCAAATACTGTGCAGGCAACAGGGAGATGTTGTCATACCGAAAAAAGGCGGCATGCCCGACATTATGAAAACAGGACAGCAGGATGAAAAAGCAGCCTAGGAAACATTCCGTCCTGCCCAAAAAAAACGCCGCCCTCAAAAGGCGGCATCATGCAGCTTCTGTTATTTTTAAATCATCTCATCAGGCAAAAAGCTGACAACCAACTTTCCCGGACTGACGCGCAAGGCAGGGGTCATGAAACCCCTGCCCTGCTCCATATCAGATGCTCTTTGTGTTCCGATACGATGGCTCAGAAATCGAGCGACGTCTTGACGTAATACATGCCACCATTGAACCCGTAGGGGGAATAGGACGCGTATTTTGCAAGGCCCAGCTGCGACTGGGCAATGCCCGGGGCAACGCGGGTCGGGTATTTGTTGCCAAGGTTGTTGGCGCCTACGCCAATGGTCCAGCGCGGTACAGGCTTGTAGTCAATTTCCATGTTGGTGATGAGGGCGGGGTTCTGCTCGAACGGCACGTCACCCGGGCCCGTGGGAGCTGCCATGTAGGTCATGGAGCCATAGCGCATTTCCTGCACGAAGACCGACCACTTCTTGTACTGCCAGTTTACGCTGATCTGCTCGCGGTTTTTAGGTGCCGCATGCAGCACCATTTCCTTGGTGTATTCGTTGACCAGGTTGCTCTTGCTCGAACGGATTTCGTTATCCGAGAAGTTGATGCCCATGGCAAAGCGGAACTTGCCGTAACGGTGGGTATTGAGAGTGTAGTCAGCGGTCAGGTCACCACCAAATGTCTGCGTATTATACAGGTTGGCATAGTAGCTGATCGACGATACGGTACCCAGACCGTTGATATACTGGTCGACATCAAAACTCCTGGAGCTACCCATCCGGTCATTAATGGCGATGTAATACAGGTTACCTGCCAGGTGAAAACCATCTACGGGTGTTGCATCAATACCAATGGTATAGCTGCGCGAATACTCACCCTTCAGAGTGGTCGCACCATAGGACTTGGCCAGGGCACTGTTGGAGGGAACCTGATCCACGGTATAACCGGGATAGGGCGCCGAATAGAAGTACGAAATCTCACCCAGCGTCGGGGGGCGATAGCCGGAATTGATGTTGGCACGGATGGCCCAGCGCTTGTTGAAGTTGTAGCGCGTGCCGACCGAACCGGTCTCGACGGTCGCCATGTTGCTGTAGTTGGAAACGCGGCCGCCCAGGGTCCATTCCCACTTCTTGGTCACATAGAAATCAAGGTTGGCAAAACCTTCGTACACGTCACGGTTGGTGTTCGAAACGGCCAGCGCCGGGTTGCCGGGGTGATCGGTTGCACCCTGCCCGCTCCATGAATTGGTCTCACCTTCGGTCATCTGGAAGGTATCGTGGCGATATTCCGCACCGAACCTCAGGTTGATGTTCCTGGGCAGGAAACCGGTATGGAACGAACGTGACCCCCTGAGCCCGGTAGTAAGCTCGGTCGAGATCGACTTGCCATCATAGAAGGACGTCTGGGTCGGGTCGTATGCATATCCGCCGCCAGACGCCAGCGAAGCGTTTTCTGAATCCTTGGTGCCGTATGTCTGCTGGTCGCGCCCGAATGTCACGTACGCATCCCATGCAAAGCCGAATTTGCGCGTACGGATGCCGTTATCGGTCTCGAAGTCGTACTGGTCCATGGTAATGTAGGGCTGGTCACCATTGGGGTAGAGCGACGGGTTGACCCATATATTATTATCCGCATTGGCGCGGAAGGTTTCAGCCACGTTGGCGCGACGGTGCGAGAAGGTCGACGTGCTGTAAAAGTTGAATCCATCCCCCAGGGGCACGGACATGTTTTCGCTCAGGGTTTCAAGCGTGCTCTTGGGCAGGCCCAGGCCACGCTGCACATTGCGGTCTGCCGTATTGTTACGCGCGCCATCGAACAGGTCGCCATAATAATCGCCGCCGCGCGTCGTGGGCAGCTGGTGGGTCACCTGTGCCGCAAGGTCAAGGTAGCCGCCCTTGTTGCCCAGCGCCATGGCGTAGCTGGCCGAGCCATCAAGCGCCTGGCCATCGCCCGCGTAATAGCCGCTGTTCTTGAAGTTGATGGTGCCACCATGCGTATCGCGCTTGAGCACGATGTTGACCGCGCCCGCAATGGCATCCTGCCCGTACAGCGCGGAGGCGCCTTCGGTCACCACTTCAATATGGTCGATCGCGGTGATGGGAATGAGCGAGATGTCGGCCGGCTCACTGCCCCAATTGGTGCCTGCGTTGGCGTTGAAGTTGGCGCCAATATGGCGGCGATGGCCGTTCACCAGAATCAGCGTATCATCGGGCGACTGGCCACGCAGCTGCATGGTCTGCACGAAGGAGCTGGCACCGCCACCGGGCAGGGCTGCGGTGGTAATGGCAGGGTTGGCCTGCGCCAGCGCGGACAGCACGTTGCTCTGGCCGGTCTTGAGCAGTTCCGCGCCCGTTACGACCGTAACCTGCGTGGTGCTGTGCTGTGGCGTGCTGGGGGAAAAGACGGAATTGGTCTGGTGGCCGCCTACATGGATCTCTTCGGGGTGGCTCGAGGCCTGCAGGGCTGCGGGCATGGCGTGCCTGGGGGCGGGCGCCTTTTTATCGGCGGCAATCCGGTAGTGTTTTTGCGCCGACGAAACGGTAGCGGTCGCGGCATCACCCACGGCCGGCACGAATGTACCAAATGCCACCCCGGCCACCAGATATAACTTGCGCTTTGACAGGCCTGACATCTGCCTCTCCCCCCTGAAACTCGACCGAACGTTCCGTAATGAATATGTGCGATCTTATGATGCGCGTGCGTTATGATTTGGCGTCATATGAATTATTGATATGTTAGGAACCCGGATTGGTTCTTACTTTCACATGACAAATTATATAACTGAAAACGCTCTGATTTTTGCGAACGTGTTGCTTTTTTGCATAATAGTTTCAAGTATCAGGAAGCATGGCCGCACAGGCCTGCATGGGCCCCTGCAGCACCCTGCCGCGCCACCGGCCATATAGCCCGCATATGGTACAATATGTTGACAGTTAAAGAAAAATCCCTAATGTCAAGGTTATAAATTCATAGCCAATAACATTTACGGAGTTCCCGTTGGATATACGCCGACTACAGGCTTTTATTAAGATTATCGACCTTGGCAGCATTTCGCGTGCGGCTGACCTGCTCAATATTGCCCAGCCCGCACTGAGCCAGCAGCTCGCCACACTCGAGAATGCTTTCAAACAGAAGCTTGTCATCCGCAGCAAGAGCGGCGTAACCCCCACCACCGCCGGGGCGGAACTGTACCGGCATGCACAGACCCTGACCAAGCAGTTCGACCGGGCCATGGTTGAAATCAGCCAGGGTGCTGGCCCGCTGGTGGGCAAGGTCTCGGTCGGGCTATCCCCCTACAGCGCGGGGTCCACGCTTTCGGTCAAGCTGCTGCAGCTCGTACGCGAGCGCCTGCCCGACATTACCCTGCACCTGACCGAAAGCTTTGATGACATATACAGCGAACTGATCATGACCGGGCGGCTGGACATGGCGGTGATCCATGGCGCAGGCCCCATCAAGGGCGTTATTTTCATGCCGCTGATGAAGGAGGAATTCTTCCTGCTCGCGCCGCATGGCCTCGAATTCTCCCAAAATGAAAATGGGGCCGTGCAGCTTGCCGACATCGCCGACATTCCCCTGCTGCTGCCGCCCAAACATAATTTTGTCCGCAAGAGCGTGGACATGGCCTTTATACGCAAGCAGCTTGAACCCCGCATCGTGGCCGAAATCGAGGCGCTGATCACCCTGCAGGGCGCCATAGAGCAGGGCATTGGCAGCACCATCCTGCCCTGGTCCGTTGCCAGCCGCATTGTCGTGCCGGGCAAGTCACGCATCTTTCCGCTGCACAACCCCGTCATTCAGGAAGACGTTTCGCTCTGCATTCCCGAAATCATTCCCGAGACCGAGGCCTCCGTGGCCGTGCGCGAACTGCTTATCGACCTCGCCAAGACCATGGCCGCCTCACATAACTGGCCGGGCGCCCAGCCTTTCGGCTGAGAGGGCTCAGACCGCGACACGCCCGATATTGGGGCGGGTCAGCGCATCAGGCTGCAACAGGGTCGCAAGCTGTTCGGGAGAAAGCAGCCCGTCCTCCACGATCAGGTCCGTCACCTTGCGGTCTTCGGCCAGCGCGCGCCTGGCAAGAGCCGAACAGGTATCATACCCCAGCACCGGCACCAGCGCGGTAATGATGCCGATATTCAGGTCAAACAGATACTGGCACCGCGCCCGATCGGCATAAATGCCGCTGATGCAGCGCGTGGTCAGGGTTTCGATGGCGGCGCGTAGTGTCGCGATGGATGTAAACAGGCAATAGCCGATCATCGGTTCAAACGGATTGAGCTGCAACTGGCCGCCATCGGCGCACATGGTAATGGTCAGGTCATGGCCCGCGACCAGATAGGCCACCTGGTTGACCGCCTCGGGTATGACGGGATTGACCTTGCCCGGCATGATGGAAGACCCGGCCTGCACCGCCGGCAGCACGATTTCACCCAGGCCCGTACGCGGCCCGCTGGAGAGCAGGCGCAGGTCGCTGGACATTTTTGACAGTTTGAGCGCCAGCCGCTTGAGCGCGCCCGAAAACAGCACGAAAGCCCCCACATCCGATGTCGCTTCAATCAGGTCGGGCGCACTGCTCATGGGCCGCCCGGTCAGGCCGCGCAGTTCCTCCATGACAGCAGGGGCATAACGCGGGTCGGTATTCAGTCCCGTGCCAATGGCCGTTCCGCCAAGGTTGACCTGCTCAAAGGCCGCGGCATGGGCCCTGATGCTCCTGATTTCACCCGCTACCGCCGTGCGGAACGCCCCGAATTCCTGCCCCAGCGTCATGGGCACGGCATCGCGCAATTGGGTGCGGCCAACCTTCAGGATGGCATCAAACGCCTTTGCTTTTTCATCCAGCGCCGCGTGCAGCCCCTCAAGCGCCACCACCAGCGGATCAACCGCGAGCAGCAGGCCCAGGCGGAGCGCGGTGGGGTAAACATCATTGGTGGACTGCGCCATGTTGACATGGTCATTGGGGTGCAGCACGCCGTAGGCGCCCGGTTTTTCACCCAGCAGCCCCAAAGCCACATTGGCAATGACTTCATTGGCATTCATGTTTGTCGATGTGCCTGCCCCGCCCTGCATGGCATCCACCACAAACTGCGCGTTATAGGCGGGGTCTTGCAGTATCTGCTGGCAGGCACCGTCAATGGCATTGGCGCGCGTGGGGTCGAGATGGCCCAGCGCAAGATTGGCCCGCGCCGCTGCCTGCTTGACCACAACCAGCCCCTGCACCAGTTCGGCAAAACTGCCGATCGTGATGCCGCTTATGGGAAAATTGTCCAGCGCGCGCTTGGTATGCACGCCCCACAGCACGCCGGGGGGCAGCGTGACCTCGCCCAGAAGGTCGCGCTCGACGCGGGGGCCGAACTGCCCGCTCTCCACCGCCACAGGGCTGGCCTGGCCCGTCTGGGTGCAGGTCGCGTGATCTCGTGCCGGAGCGGGCATATTAATCATTTCGGTCTGTCCACGTTAAGAATAATGCCACGACGCGGGCGGAGCAGAACCCGCGCCACGCCAGTATTCGCATGTCATGACACGACATCAGGCCAGCAAAACGCGACGGATACGACCGGCGCACCGTTGCGACATCCGGCCTGGGCGTATCAGTCAGGCTGGATCTGCATGATCGCGGCGCCATATCCAACCAGCGCACCGGGCTGCCCCGTTACCTCGGCAACCGTGCCTGCCACCGGTGCCAGAACAGGCACCTGCAGGCTGTCCAGCGTAAGGAGCGCTACAATATCACCCTGCGCCACCTTTGCGCCCACCGGCGCGAAAGCGGTGTCGCGCTGCGGATGGGTCAGGCACAGATGACCAAAATACGGTGTTTTCACCGCCACCAGCCCGCCCCCGGCTTCCGGCTGCGATGCAGGCGGGGCATGGGATGAGGCTGCCGCAGGTACGGCCTGCCCCACGCGGATGCGCAGTTTCAGCCCTGCCGCCTCGTTGCACAGTTCCAGGCTTTCCAGCCCTGCCTGCGCCAGCCATGTTGCCATCTGGCCAATCTGTTCGGGCTCTGGCAGCCGATCAAAATGGGGCACCAGCTGTTCGGAGCGGTTGCTCATGAGGCCGTCCTTTTTGCAAGCCAGCGTTCGAGATAGTGGATATCCACCCCGCCGCGCGCGAACGCGGGGTCGGCCAGCAGGTCCTGATGCAGGGCGATGTTGGTTGATACCCCTTCCACCTTCATTTCCGCCAGCGCCACGCGCATGCGCGCAATCGCCTGCTCACGGGTCGCGCCGTAGCTGATGATCTTGCCGATCAGCGAATCATAATAAGGCTGCACCGTGTAGCCCGCCACGACATGCGTATCGACCCGGATGCCCGGGCCACCGGGCAGGTCCCAGCGCGTGATGGTGCCGGGCGAAGGCATGAAGGTGAACGGATCCTCGGCATTGAGGCGGCATTCGATGGCATGACCCTGCAGGCCGATATCCGCCTGGGCCATACCAAGCCGTGCGCCTTGGGCGATGCGCAACTGCTCGGCCACGATGTCGATGCCGGTTGTCTCTTCCGTAATCGGGTGCTCGACCTGCACGCGGGTGTTCATCTCGATAAAGGCGAACACGCCATCTTCGTACAGGAACTCGAACGTGCCCGCACCCCGGTAGCCGATACGCCTGCACGCCTCGGCGCAGCGTGCGCCAATTTCGGCAATGGTTTCGGGGGCGATGCCGGGGGCGGATGCCTCCTCCAGCACCTTCTGGTGGCGGCGCTGCAGCGAGCAGTCGCGCGCGCCCAGCCACAGCGCTGTGCCGTGGGTGTCGCACAGCACCTGAATTTCGATATGACGCGGCTTCTGCATGAAGCGTTCGAGGTAGAGCGTCGGGTTGCCAAAAGCCTGCTCGGCTTCCTTGGCAGTCAGCGTTACGGCCTGTGCCAGGTCTTCCACGCGCTCGACCACACGCATGCCACGCCCGCCGCCACCGCCTGATGCCTTGACGATAACCGGAAAGCCCACCTCCAGCGCAATGGCCCTGACGGCATCCATGTCAGCGGGTAGCGGCCCGTCCGATCCGGGCACGCAGGGCACGCCCGCCTCGCGCATGGCGCGCTTGGCGGTGATCTTGTCGCCCATCATGCGGATGGACGCGCCCGTGGGGCCGATGAAGGTCAGGCCCGCTTTTTCCACCGCATCGGCAAAATCAGCATTTTCCGACAGGAAGCCGTAGCCGGGATGAATGGCCTGCGCCCCGGTCAGCCGGGCGGCAAGCAGCAGCCCGTCGGGGTCGAGATAACTGCGGGCCGCGGCAGCCGGGCCAATGCACAGGGCCACATCGGCCTCATGCACATGGCGGCTGTCGGCATCGGCTTCGGAATACACGGCCACCGTCTCCAGCCCGAGCTGGCGGCAGGCGCGCTGGATGCGCAGGGCAATCTCGCCGCGATTGGCGATCAGCACCCGGTTGAAACGTGGGGTCTCACTCATGCCAGCCGGAACAGGGGGGTGCCTGCCTCCACTTCGGTGCCGTCTTCCACCAGCACGGCGGCAATCCTGCCAGCCTGTGTTGCGCGCACGGCGTTGAACACCTTCATCGCCTCGACCAGCCCCACTTCCTGCCCGGCCTGCACGTCCTGCCCCACCGTAACAAACGGCGGCGCCCCCGGCGCGGGCGAGAGATGGAACACGCCATAGGACGGGGCGGCAATGACCGCCTCCTCCACCACGGGTGCCGCCACCGGCTGCGCAACCGCTGCGGGAACGTGCGCCGCCACTGCGGGCAGCGCTGCGGGGGGCGCAGCCTCAGGCTGCGTGCTGCCGCCACGGGTGATGCGGATACGGCAGCCACCTTCCTCGACCTCCAGCTCCGTAACCGGAGCCGTGGCCAGCAGGTCGATCAGCCGCCTGACATGCGTGAGATCCACTGGTCTTACGCCGCGCCGGTTGTCTTTTTGGCGAAGTTCAGCCCGCCCACGACCTGCATGGTCGGCAGCACTTCCATGAAGCTGACATTCATGCGCTGCGGCGACATGACGGCGAAGGCGACGGAGTTGGCGATATCCTCGGGCAGCAGGGACTCATATTCATCAAAGAAACGCTTCTTCGCCTCTTCCATGTTGCCGATCAGGCGGCCGAACACCTCGGTTTCGCAACGCGCGGGCGAGACTTCGGTCACGCGGATGCGGTGGCCGAACAGGTCGCAGCGCAGCTGCTGCGAGAGCGAATGCACGCCTGCCTTGGTGGCATGATAGACCGTATTGCCGCCAGCAAAGGCATAATGCCCGGCAATGGAGGTGATGTTGACGATATGGCCACGATCACGCTTGATCATGCCCGCCACCACCAGCCGGGTCAGCTGCAGCACGGCGCGCAGGTTCACGTCCACCAGCGCATCGATATCCTCGGGCGTCGTGTTGGTGATGTTGCCCGTGCGCGACTGCCCGGCATTGTTGACCAGGATGTCGATCTCGAGATCCTTGACCAGCGCCTCGATCCCGGCCTGGTCGGATACGCTGACGGCATGCACGACGCAGCCGGTTTCCTTCGACAGCTGCTCCAGCCGGGCCGCGTCACGCGCCAGGGCATGAACCTCGATGCCTTCCTGCGCCAGGCGGCGCACGATCTGCGCGCCAATGCCAGAAGATGCGCCAGTGACGAGGGCGGTACGATACGGCTGGTTGCTCATGGTAAGAAAACCCGATCCTGAACAGAGACACTAACACCACCCGGCCCCACAGCGGATACCGGATGCTCAGCTATTGATTTTCATGCTAACCACCATGGGCGACAAGCGCCAAGAGCACTTCGTTCTCACGCCATAACATAATATGATGGCCCGGCTATCATGCTGAGCCATAAGATTATTCAATAGCCTCACAACCACAATTGCACTGGCCATCGTTACGTAAACGGTCATACTCTTGCATCTGGCACTTCATGCCACGAAACCTATATTGTTACGGTTCAGGCTCAATAACCGGCGCCGTTCCAGGGACTGTGTATTTTGAACACGGATATAAAGAACGATGTGGCGCGCGATACGGCTGCGGCGCCTGCCATAAGCATGATCGGCACGCGCGCCATGCTGTTCGAGGCGCCGGGTGATTTCACCATGGCCCACCAGCGCCGGGTCTGGGCGTTGATGGATGCAGCACAGGCGCGGCCCGACGTGCTTGAGCTCATTCCCGGCGTGACCAACCTCATGCTGATCTTTTCCGCGCCCCCCGAGCGCCCGCAGGCGGTGGCGGAGTGGCTGCGCCATGCCTGGAACACCCTGCCCGAGCGGCATATCGACGGGCATCTGTTCGAAATCGGCGTGCGCTATGGCGGCGCGCTGGGCGAGGATCTGAAAGCGGTCTGCGCCCATTCGGGCCTGTCGGCGCAGGAGGTCATTTCCATCCATCACGGGAGTGAATACACGGTCTGCGCCATTGGCAGCGCGCCGGGCTTTGGCTACCTGCATGGCCTTGACCCACGCATCGCAACGCCGCGCAAGACCGTGCCATCGCTGAACATGCAGGCCGGGACCGTCATCATCGGCGGCATGCAGGCGGGCATTTCCGCGCTGACGGGACCGAACGGGTGGAACTCCATCGGGTTTACCGACCTGCGCGTGTTCGATCCCGCCAAGCAGCCCCCTGCCCTGTTTGCCGTTGGCGATCGCATCCGCTTTTACCCCGAAAGCATAGAGCTGTGATTACGATCCTTGAAACATCCGCCCTGAACACGGTGCAGGATCTCGGCCGCCCCGGCTACCGCAACCTGGGCGTAGGCACCTCGGGCGCGATGGACACGCTCGCCCTTCAGGTCGGCAATATCCTGCTGGGCAACCAGATGGATGATGCCTGCATCGAACTGCAGACCTATCCCTTCGTGCTGCGCTTTGACGCACCCACCACCTTTGCCGTGACAGGCATTGACGCCCTGATCGAACTCGATGGCCGCACGGTCCTGCCCTGGATGGTCGAGACGGCGGCGGCAGGGCAGGTGCTGCGCATCGGGCCACCCAAGGCGGGCGCGCGCGGCTATATCTGCCTTGCAGGCGGCATTGAGGTGCCGGTGGTTCTGGGCTCGCGCAGCACGCAGCTGCGTGGCAGCTTTGGCGGGCTCGACGGCCGCCCGCTGGAGGCGGGCGATACGCTCAGGACCTCGGGCACTGCTCTGGATGTGGCAGGCTATGGCGCCCTGCCCCCCGCCGCGGTGCTCGATACCATGGCGGGCGACAAGGATGCGAAGGTCATCAACCTGCGCGCGATGCCCGCAACCGATTACGCCCTGTTCACGCCTGAAGGCCAGAAGCGACTGTGGGAGACCGCATGGCGCATCACGCCGCAGAGCAACCGCGTGGGCTACCGCCTGTCGGGCGCCCCGCTTGAACTGCGCCACCGGGTTGAACTGCGTTCCTATGGCGTGATTGCCGGTATCGTGCAGGTTCCGCCCGCGGGCGAGCCGATCGTGCAGTTGGCTGACGCCAATACCGTGGGCGGCTACCCGCGCATCGCCACCGTGATCGAGGCCGATCTGTGGCGGCTGGCGCAGGCGCGCATCGGCATGCGCATCCGCCTGCACGAATGCAGCTTTGCCGAAGGCGTCGCCGCCATGCAGCCGGTCAACGCCTATCTTGACGACCTGCGCCTGATGGTTGCCCATTACCGCTCATCCGCCCGCTGCCGTGCTGGCATGAAAACTGGAGCCAAGGCATGAAGATCGACCTCAATTCCGACATGGGCGAAGGTTTTGGCCGCTGGAGCATCGCTGATGATGACGGGCTGATGGACACCGTCTCGTCAGCCAATATCGCCTGCGGCTTCCATGCCGGTGACTACGCCATCATGGACCGCACCGTGCGGCTGGCGAAGGAAAAGGGCGTGGGCATCGGTGCCCATCCCGGCCTGCCCGACCTGATGGGCTTTGGCCGCCGCGCCATGGCCGTATCGGACGCGGACATGGAATCCATGATGTGCTACCAGATCGGCGCGCTGCAGGGCATTGCCGCCCGCCACGGCCACCGGGTCACCCATGTCAGCTATCATGCCGCCTTTGGCAACATGGCCAATGCGGATGAGGGCCTGGCCCTGCGCCTGACCCGTGCCATAGCGGCCCTTGACCGGAACCTGAGCGTGTTCTGCATGCCTGGCCAGGCGACCGAGCGCGCCGCCGAGAAGGCCGGCCTGCGGGCGCAGACCCTGTTCCTGGCCGATCGTGCCTATACTACCGCAGGCACGCTGGTGCCGCGCGGGCAGCCAGGCGCGGTCATCCATGACCTGGCAGGCGTGCGTGCGCGCGTGCGGCAGTTCCTGCAGGACGGATCGGTCACGACCATTGACGGCGCGCGCCTGCCGGTCAGGGCGCAGTCCATTCTGGTGCACAGCGATACGCCCGGATCACTGGAACTCGCCCGCGCCATCCGCGCGGAAATCGAGGCGAGCGGCGGCGTGCTGACGCCCGCCTGCCAGCTTTAGGAACCGGAGCCTCCCTCCATCCATAAGAATTTCCTATTGCACCGCAACGAACGCCTATGACCCGGCCCCGGCCCCCTGCGTTACGGTGCCGTAACATGACGCGCGTGGGGGCATCCGGCAGCATTGATTGATGAAGCGCGCCGCTGTCCATGTCGTGCATTGAGGTACGGATAAAATGAAGCATGACCTGAAACGTGGCGCCCTTCTTCTGGCATCGGCAACATTTTTTACCGCTGCCCTCAATGCCCTGCAGAAACTGACCGGCTCCACGCTTCCCGCGCTCGAGATCATTTTCTTCCGCAACCTGTTTTCGCTGCCCTTCGTGCTGCTGATTGCCTCGCGCTCCGGCATTGTCCTGAAAACACATCACTTTGGCGGCCATGTCCTGCGCTCGGTCGTGGGGCTGATCAGCATGATCATGGTCGTGATCACCGTGACGCGCCTGCCACTGGCCGAGCAGCAGGTGCTGTCCTACACGCAGCCGCTGTTCCTGGTCCTACTCTCGATCCCGCTGCTGCATGAGCGGCCCTCGCTCCAGCGCTGGGTTGCGGTCTCGATCGGGTTTTCAGGCGTGATCGTGGTGGCTCTTGGCAAGGGGCTGCTGCATGGCCACGGCGCAACAGGCGCTGCCGTGCCGAGCTGGGCCTATTTCGTAGCCCTGGCGCAGGGGGCCGTGGGCGCTCTGACCACCATGCAGATCCGCCAGCTTTCGGCCACGGAGTCCAGCACCACCATCGCCCTGTGGCAAGCCATTCTCATGACCATCATGACCGCGCTGCCGCTGCCCTTCATCTGGACCACGCCCGGCCTGACCGAAGCGGGCTGCCTTGTTGCCGTGGGGGCATTCGCCGGCATTGCGCAGGTGCTCCAGACCGAGGCCTTCGCCTCGGCGCAGGTCTCCGCCATTGGCCCGTTTGCCTATTCCGGCCTGCTGTGGGCCGCGCTGATCGGGTGGTTCGGGTTTGGCGAGATGCCCGGCATCGCCATGGGCATTGGCGGGCTGCTGATCATTGGCTCCGGCGTGTGGATGCTGCGCAATGACCGCCCGGCCAAACAGAAAGCGGTGGCGGAAGGCACGATGGATGCCGCCACCGGCACCCCGCCCTGATCGCGGCACACCCTGGGCCCCGCCCCCTTCCCTCTCGTAATTCATGGCACACCAGGAGTCCTACAGCGTGACAACAGGTGAAATGACCACCGACGCACGAAGCAGGCGTGCAATTCCTGCCCGCTACGTGTTCTTCTTTCTTGTCTTCCTGATGTACGCCATCAGCTATGGCGACCGCGCGGCGCTCTCCATCGCCCTGCCCACGATGGGCAAGGAGTTTTCGCTGACACCGGTGCAGATGGGCTGGGTCTCGTCAAGTTTCCTGTGGTCGTATTTCCTGCTCAACCTGCCCTCGACCATCGTGCTCGACATGGTTGGCGCGCGCACTATTGGCAGCCTTGCCGTGGGCGTATGGTCATTTGCCATGCTGCTTGGTGGCATGGCGCAGAACATTACCCAGTTCCTGATGACCCGCGTGCTGCTTGGCGTGGGTGAGGCGCCGACCTTTGGCGTGGGAGCCACGGTGGTGCGCAACTGGGCGCAGCCGCGCGAGCGCGGCTCGGTCATGACCATGCTGCTCACCGGCATGCAGCTCGGGCTGGCAGGCGGCACGATTGCGGGGGCCTACCTGATCACGTTCTTCGGGTGGCGGTGCGAGTTCATGGCGCTGGGCGGCATAGGCATCGCCTGGGCGCTGGTGTGGTGGCTGGTGTACCGCAACCCGAAGGAAAAGCCCGACGCCGCCCCGCGCAGGCCCATTTCGACCCGCGAGATCAGGAACCTGTTCCGTTCTTCCTCCTTCCTGGGAATACTGGCGGTGCAGTGCACCCAGAATTACCTGAACTTTCTGGTCATGTCATGGATGCCGCTATACCTGATCCATGAGCTGCACATCAACACGACCGGCACGGGCAACAGCACGGCCCTGTGTTATCTGGCCGCGGCCATTGGCGCGGTGGTTATCGGGCGTATTCTGGAGCATCTGGTCTTTCGCAGGGGCATTCATCCGCCCAACCGGCGTTTTGTTGTCGCAACCTGCCTGCTGGGCGCCGCCACGATCGGGCTGCTGCCGCATTTCCATACCATGATGCCCATCCTGCTCATGCTTTCTGGCGCGCTGGCGTGCCTGATGGCGGCCAATGGCGCCAATACCGCTCTGCTGACCGATATGGTGGAAGACGGTGGCAAAATGGGCGCCGTAACGGGTGTGACCCTGACATGCAGCAATTCGCTGGGGCTGCTCTCGCCGATCCTGACCGGGTATATCGTGTCCTGGACCGGCAGTTTCGACATGGCGTGGTATATATGCGCCGCCGCCCTGCTCGTTGCAGGCGGGCTGTCACTTGCCATGGTGCGCAACCCGATCCGGATGGACGGGTAAGGGAAACACGCTGGCCTTCATAGGATTGTTGTATGGGGCCAGACGGTTTTCACCGCTATCTAACCTGTAGCGAAACGATCTACGATCGCTATGAATATCCAACATGCTGTTGCATTGAGTGAAATTGGAGAACGTGTCTGATGCCCGGGTTTGCTGATCGACTGAATGGAATTGGGATTTCGGCCTCGGCCGCGATGACCGACAAGGCATCGGCACTGAAGGCCGAAGGGATGAAGATCATCAGCCTGTCATCGGGCGAGCCGGACTTCCCCACGCCTGAGCATGTGGTGGATGCAGCCATTGCCGCAGCCCGCGCGGGCGATACCAAATATCCTCCGCAGGACGGCAAGCCCGCGCTGAAAAAAGCGGTCCAGGCCAAGTTCCAGCGTGAAAATAACCTTGATTACGCCCTGAACGAAATTCTGGTGGCCAACGGCGCCAAGCAGATCATCTATGATGCCATGATGGCAACCATCAACCCCGGTGACGAGGTGGTCCTGCCCACCCCGAGCTGGATCAGCTATGCCGATATCGCCCGCCTTGCCGGGGCCTCCATCGTCCCCGTGCCCTGCCCTGCCGAAGGCGGGTTCCGCCTCTCGGCCGCGGCCCTTGAGGCAGCCATTACGCCCAAGACCAAGTGGCTGGTGCTCAACTTCCCCGGCAACCCCACCGGCGCATGCTGCCCGCGCGCGGACATGGAAGCCATTGCCGCCGTGCTGATGAAGCATCCGCAGGTCTGGATCATGACCGATGACATCTATGAGCACCTGATCTATGACGGCTTCACCTTCTGCACGATTGCCGAGGTCGAGCCACGCCTGAAGGACCGGGTGCTGACCGTCAATGGCGTGTCCAAGGCCTATGCCATGACCGGCTGGCGCGTGGGCTATTGCGGTGGCCCGCGCGCGCTCATCGCCGCCATGTGTAAATGCTGTTTCAAAATTCCCCACATGTGCTGTCGGAAAATTCCCCAGCACGGATATGGTGATCAGCCATTGAG
>NZ_QQBI01000034.1 GCF_004302915.1 Komagataeibacter xylinus
GCCGCCACCCCCGCCGCCGCCGGAAATTACGCAGCCGCCGCCGCCGTATATTCCGCCGCCGAAGATTCAGGTGCCGACGCCGCCGCCGCCGATGAAGGTGACCCACGAGAAGCCGCCCAAGGCCATGCCGCCCGCAAAGGCGCAGCCACCGGCTGATGCGCCCGTCTCCAACGCGCCGCCCGTGCCAGATCACTCGGCAGGCACGTCGCCGCTGAACCATGTCGTGCCGGAATATCCGGAGGACATGTCGGAAGAAGGCCGTGAGGGCGTTGTGTCCGTGGCATGCGACGTGGAGCCGACCGGCGTGACCAGCAACTGCCAGGTGGTCAGCGTAAAAGGTGGCCAGGCATTTGCCGACGCAGCCCTGAAGGCGGTCCGCCGCTCGCGTTATGCGCCGGCAGTTAAAAATGGTGTGCCCGTCAAGGAATTCCACCATCTCTATACGATCACGTTCAGTCTGAACGACTGAGCCTGAGTGTTAGGTCAGGCGCGGCGGGGGCCGGCAGCACCCCGCCGCATCGCGAAAAAAACATCCTGCTCCAGAGGATTTTGGTTAAATGATCAGACTGCATCGTAAACACACTCTTGTTGCCTCGGCCGCGTTCGCTGCCATGCTGTGTGCTGCCTCGCCGCTTGCGGCGCTGGCGCAGGATGCCGCCCCGGCCGCGAACGATGCGGCCACGGCTCCGGCGGTTTCCGCCCCGCCCACCGATGGCGCTGGCGCACCCGCAGCCCCGGCTCCGGGCGCCGACGCCCCGGCCGCCGAAGCACCTGCCCCCGCCGCTGATGCCGCGCCGGCAGCCCCTGCGCCGGCACCCGCGCCTGCTGCTGACGCAGCCCCGCCGGCCGATGCCCCCAAGGCCCCCGAGGGCAACCCCTACGGCCTTGGCGCGCTGTGGGCCAATGGTGACTTCATCGCCCGTGGCGTGCTGCTCATCATGGTGTTCATGTCACTGGGCACCTGGTACATCATGATCACCAAGTTCTTCGAGCAGGCCCGCGTGATGAACGCCGCCAAGCAGGTGATAACCGATTTCTGGACCAAGGGTTCGATCAAGGAAGGTGCCGCAGCGCTGCCCGCGAACTCCCCGTTCCGCTACATTGCCGATACGGGTGTCAAGGCCGCCGAGCACCATGAAGGCACGATGCAGGAATCCATCGACCTGCATTCCTGGACCACCATGTCCATCCAGCGCTCGGTTGACGTGATCCAGACCAAGCTGCAGGGCGGCCTTGCCTTCCTCGGCACCGTGGGTTCCACCTCGCCGTTCGTGGGTCTGTTCGGCACCGTCTGGGGTATCTATCACGCCCTGACCGCCATCGGCATCGCGGGCCAGGCCTCGATCGACAAGGTTGCAGGCCCGGTTGGTGAATCGCTGATCATGACCGCCATCGGCCTCGGCACCGCCGTTCCCGCCGTTCTGGGCTACAACCTGCTGGTCCGCCGCAACAAGGGCGCGATCGACAAGGTGCGCAACTTCGCCGCTGACGTGCAGTCGATCCTGATGGGTGGCTACCGCCATGGTGCGGAAATCACCATCCATCCCGACAACTCCCCCACAACCACGACTATCGATAACCGGGTGGCCTGATCATGGGTATGCAAGTTGGAGGTGGCGGCGATGAAGACGAGGTGGTGTCGGCCATCAACACCACACCGCTTGTCGACGTCATGCTGGTGCTGCTGATCATCTTCCTGATCACCATCCCCGTCGCGACACATACCATCAAGGTTAGCCTCCCCATGGATGCTAACCAGCCAACCCGGACGTTGCAGAACAACATCGTCGTGGCGATCACGCCGAGCGGGCAGGCCTACTGGAACGAGACGCCGCTCACCAGCTACGCCGACCTGGAATCGCACCTGGAGCACGTGGCCGCGGAAAACCCGCAGCCCCAGATCCAGATCCGCGGTGACCAGACGGCTAAATACGAAGGTGTGGGCAAGGTGATCGCGGCCTGCCAGCAGGCCGGCATCGTTCACGTCGATTTCATCACTGAGCAGCCACACGGCTGATATCCATTCCCGGCCGGGGTTCATGCCCCGGCCACATTGGGGAGAGTAGACACCATGGGCATGAATGTCGGCTCAGACAGCACGACCGAGGACGAAGGTATTGTCGATATCAATACCACGCCCCTGATTGACGTCATGCTGGTGCTGTTGATCATGCTGATCATCACCATCCCGCTCCAGACGCATTCAGTCTCGATCGACCTGCCGCAGGGCAATCCGCCGCCTTCAGCCGCACCCGACCCGGTTGTGGATACGGTGGCGATCGATTTTGACAACACCATCACCTGGAATGGCGAACCCGTTGCAGGCGAGGCGGACCTTCAGTCCCGCTTCAAGGATGCGGCGGCCCAGCCGGTCCAGCCCGAGATGCACATCCATCCCGATCGCCTGGCCAGCTACAAGGTCGTGGCGCATGTCATGGCGGATGCACAGCGCCTTGGCGTAACCAAGCTGGGGATCATGGGAAGCGATCAGTTCATGGACGCGCAGTAAGCGCTCCGTTTTCACGACGCATCATCGTGACCTGAAAAGCGGTCCTTCCCTTGCGGGGAGGGCCGCTTTTTCATGTGTCCGGCATGGATATGAAATGCCGTTTTTTAGGGCATATGGCCCTGACGGGCTGTAGCATAAAAAGCACGCAACCCACATTGTTGGGGCTGATCAGACGGCTTTCATTCATATCGAATGGAAAACGGAATGATGCAAAATCGTTGGTTTATAGCACGATAGGCGTGATTACGCCTATTGGAGCATTCCGGGTTTCCAGATAGATAAACACTCTGTTGCGTTTTTTAAGCTTGGCCTGCCCAAGTGTATTTCATAAGTCAACAGAAAGGCGGAATGTTCAGTTTCCGCAACTAGTTCAGCATGGCCGGTACGGGACGGAAAATGCTGTCAGTACGGCAGACGGGGATGGCTGCCGCTGAAAACTGTATGGCTGCACGCAGTGGCGCGCCGCGGGAAAGATTTGCGGGGGGAATGAATGAAGACGGGCCGGGATATCTATAACGTCGTGATACGGCAGGTACGCAATGCGGCGGGGCAGGGCGGATTGGCCGGGCTGCGCAGGCCGGGGCTGAAAACGCACCTGCGTGCCGTATCCTGCCTGGTGGGCACGATGTGCATCGCCACGGGCAGCGAGGCATGGGCGCAGGTGGCCACCACGCATGCCACCACCACTCATCGCCACGCACCGGTCCGGCAGGCGGCGGCACCGAAGCAGCAGGCCGCAGCGCCCGCGGGTGTTACGGACACATCGGCACCCGAGCAGATCCGGGTGGCCTCCTCGCGTGAGGCCCGTGACGGCGGCGGCGGCATGATGCGCCAGGAAACCGCGCCCCATGCGGTGCAGACCATCGGCAAGCAGTTCATTGAAATGCGCAGCCCCACCAGCACGGCGCTCGACCTGGTCAAGAATCTGCCGAGCATGAACGTGACCACGCCGGACCCGTCGGGCATGGAAGGTGGCCAGATCCAGACCCGTGGCCTGACCGATCTCGACATGGGGCTGATGCTTGACGGCGCACCGGCGGAAGCAGCCAAATACCTGAACGAGGATATCGATTCCGAAAACATCGAGAGCGTCGAGGTAACGCCTGGCAGTTCCGCCACCGATCTGCCGGCCATGTCGGCCGCAGGCGGCGTGATGAACCAGCGTTCGCGCACGGCGTCGAAGAAATTCGGCGGTATGATGGATTTCTCGTACGGCACGAACAACATGTCGCGCGAGTTCATCCGGCTGGATTCGGGTGAGATCGGCCACACTGGCGTGCGCAGCTATTTCTCGTTCTCCAACACGCATTCGCGTTCATGGATGGGCTCGGGCATCAACCAGCGCAAGCACATCGATTTCGGCCTGCAGAAGGACTGGAACAACGGCTCCAACGCCAGGCTGTTCGTGTCGTGGAACTCCGAGGATTTCACCATCGATGCCTACCCCGACAGCACCGCGTTTGAAAACTACAAGCGCACGGGCGAAGGCTATGGCCGCAACTCCGACCCCACCAGTGACAACTACTGGAAGAACAACAACTCCCACTGGAACCAGATCTTCCTGACGGCACCGATCCATGTGGTGCTGCCTGCCAAATTTACGTTCGACCTGCAGTCTTATTTCAGCTTTGGTCAGGGTTGGGATGCCTCACCGGGTAACGGCACGCCCTATGTGTCGTCTTCCGGCACCAATGCGAGCGGTCCGTACTGGAATGTAAAGCAGAACCCGAACCAGACGGCGTATTTTCAGGAAAACGAAGCCCGTCAGGTCGGTGTGGTCGCCAAGCTTGGTTATGACATCGACAGGCATAACCATCTGTCGTTCGGCTACTGGTATGAAAACAACCAGACGATCCAGAACTATCCGACCAGCAATACCATGGCCAATGGTGCGGCCCCGAGTCCGAACTGGTCCGCCTATCAGGACACGTCGTTCGGTACGACGGGGGTGAATGCGGGTTATGAACTGCATGCCCTGTTCATTCAGGATACGGCGAAGTACTTTAACGACAAGCTGCAGATCCATGCTGGCTTCAAGTTCGTCATGTCCGATGCATGGGACAAGGGATGGACGTCGAATTCCAACACGGGATCATGGGTTTACGGCAAGAATGGTTCCATGACCGGCAAGATGGGGGCCAACACGACCGAGCCGCTGCCGCAGCTTTCCATTGGCTACACCTTCAACAATCATCACCAGATCTATGTGAATGCCGAAGGCGATTACCGCGAGCCGAGTGCAAACGATCTTGGCTGGCTTGATCCCCAATATGCCAAGATGCTGAAAAACCAGTATTCCATCAAGGAAGAGCTGGGTTACCGGTATCACGACAAATATGTCATGTTTGACCTGTCACTGTTCAACTACAACGTGACCAACCGTATTCTGAGCACCTATATTGGTGCCAATCAGTACATGCCGATCGAAGGTGGCAACCAGACCATGCGCGGCTTTGACGCCATGATCGCAAGCCGCCCGATTCACGGGTTTAGCCCTTACGCGTCATTTGAATACCTGCACGCGACGCAGGATTCCAACGTCACGGATCCCACGACCGGCATCACCTATGCCGCCAAGGGGCAGCAGGCCATCATGGCGCCGCGTATCATGGCCAATTTTGGCCTGACGTATAAGTACAGGGGCTTCTTTGCCAATGCCGCCGTGCATTACACTGGTCCGCAGTCGGTAGCGATCGATAACAGCGAGCGCATTCCCGGCTACGTGACCGATACCCTGTCGCTTGGCTATCATTTCAAGCCGTTCATGTATGCCAAGTCGCCCACCTTCAAGCTCAACTTCAGCAACCTGACCGGGTCGATTGTCAGGACCGGGGCCATGGGAGCGATTTACCACGCCGGACAGCAGAACAGTTCCTCCGCCTATCCCGTGTTCTATGGCGCCAGTAACGGTCGCTATGCGGATGGCAACTCCTTCATGGTCGAGCCGCGCTTTACCATGACGGGCTCCGTCTCCACCTCCTTCTGATCCTCCTAGCGCCTGCCGGACCCCGCCTTTACCAGAAGGCGGGGTTCTTCTTGTGCAGGCGCGTAGCTGCAAGTGGAGAGGGCGTGTGACAGCACAGAAAACCCACCCGGTTGATGAAATGCTGCCCATGGGCATGCTGTTTGCCTTCGGGCTGCAACATGCGCTGGTCATGTACGCGGGCACGGTGGCGGTGCCGCTGGTCTTTGCCGCCGCCATGCACCTGTCAGGCCCGCAGACGGTCATGCTGATCAATTGCGGGCTGATGACATCGGGCATCGCCACGATCATCCAGAGCGTGGGGGTATGGAAATTCGGCTCGCGCCTGCCCATCGTGCAGGGGTCATCCTTTGCCATGCTGGCATCAATGCTGCTCATCGGGCAGATCTATGGCGTGCGCTCGGTGTTTGGCGCGGTGATCGGCGCGGGGCTGGCCATGGTGGTGCTGGCGCCGGTCATGGCGCGGCTCATGCGCTTTTTCCCGCCCGTGGTCATTGGCTGCCTCATCATCATCATCGGGCTCACGCTCATTCCCGTGGCGGGGCGGTGGATCGGGGGCGGCACGCCCGGTGCGCCGGGGTTTGGCAGCATGGCCAACCTTGTGCTGGCCTTCGCCACCATTGTCATCACGGTGGGCGTTCAGGCCTGGGGCCGGGGGTTCTGGTCCAATATCAGCGTGCTGGTGGGGCTGGTGGCGGGCAGCGTGGTTGCGGCCCTGTGCGGCATGGGGCATTACGGCATGGTGGTTGAGGCGCCGTGGTTCGCCATCAGCACGCCCTTCGCCTTTGGCCTGCCCGAGTTCCATGCCATGCCGGTGTTCATCATGCTGCTGAGCATGGTCATCATCGTGGCGGAGACAACCGGCAACTGCCTGGCCATTGGCCGCGTGGTGGATCTGCCGGTCAATGACGCGACCATTGCAGGCGCGCTGCGGGCCGATGGCCTGTCCACCATGCTGGGCGGGGCGTTCAACAGCTTTCCCTATAATGCCTTTACCCAGAATACCGGGCTGATCGCCATGACCGACATTCGCAGCCGCTTTGTGGTGGCGGCAGCAGGCGTGGTCATGATTGGGCTGGGGCTGTTCCCCAAGCTTGGCGCGTTGATTGCCGCCCTGCCAGCCCCCGTGCTGGGGGGCTGCGGGCTGGTCATGTTCGGCATGACCACGGTGGGCGGCATACGCGAACTGCTGCATGTGCGTTTTGAAGGCACGCGCAATGGCCTGATTGCTGCCGTATCACTCGGGCTGGGGCTGTTGCCCATGGCCTGCCCGGACCTGTTTACCCACATGAACGCTCTGGCGCGGCTGTTGCTGGGCAACGGCGTGCTGCTGTGCATCCTGTCCGGCGTGGCGCTTAACCTGCTGGTGGGGCAGGATCGTAACTGATTGATAAAAGATAATAAAAAGTTCTTCGTGAAGCTTTTTTCAAAAAGCATACGAAGAATGCCGCCTTTTTGAAAAAAGGCGGCACCCCAAAACTTTTACCGTTAAAGACCTTGAGTGTTACTCGCCGCCGTTATCAGCAGGCTGGAACGGCATGACGGGGTATTTGCCGCTCTTGGCAATTTCCTCGGGGTCTTCCGTGGGGCCGGGCAGGTAAACGGTGGGCAGCACCTGGTTGAGGTAGGTCACGACCTGGTCGCTGATATCGAGGCTGTTGTCATGCAGGGCGGCGGTACCGGCCTGCAGCACCATGTTCATGCCACGGGCGGCGGCAATGGCGCTGACAACCTGCTGCATTTCACGCTGCACCTGGTTCAGGGCGACCTGCGCGTCTTCTTCAAGGATGCGGTTGCGGTTGCCGAACTTGGTGCGGTCGGCCATCACGCGCTTCTGCAGGTCCTGCTGCTGCTCGGGCGTGGGCGCCTTGCCCGCCTTGATGATGGACTGGCGCAGCGCCTGCAGCTGCGTGTCCTCGGCGCGTACGTCCTTGACCAGCGCTTCACGGCGGTTGCCCAGCTCGGTCTGCAGCTTCTGCACGGCAGTGGACTGCGCCATGATCTGCTGGGTGTTGAAGATGCCGATAACAGGCGCCGCAGGCTTGGTGCCAGCAGGCAGGGGCTTGAATTCCGGCACGGGGGGCATGGGCAGAATGGGGTTCTGCTGCTGGCCACCTGCGTCCTGCGCCATGGCAAGGGCCGGTGTCAGGGCAATAGCCAGCCCACAAAGCGCGCCACGCAGGCGGGCGTGTCCGGTCCGGGCCATAATGCTGCTCCGCATACCTGTCATTATCCGATCCATTATTGTTCCGCTATCGTGGTTTCTGCGTAGCGGATCGTATGGCGAAAGAACATCCTCGCACAGGCAAAAAAAGCGCCTTTGACACGAAATGGCGGACCGATCCCCCCTATAGCCGCCAGATCAGGGGGGTATGCGACAGGAAAATGAGGCACAGACCACCAAGGAACAGTACCCGGAAGCCCCGGTTGGCCCCTTTTTCCAGCAATTCGTCGCGGGTTACGATCTGCATGAAGGAATCGGACTGCCTGGCGCGCGCATCCTCGGGCAGGGCGGCCAGCCTGCCGCGCCATTCGGTGCGCTGGCGGGCCTGCTCGGTGTGGGAGATATTGGCCCGGCGGTACAGGCCATCCACATATTCATCAAGGTCTTCGATGCGGAACATCGCCTTGCGGCCATGGCGCATGGCAGCATGCGGGCCTGCCCCCACCAGCCTCAGGCTGCGGAGCCTGCGCGGCGTGATCCCGACATATTCCGCCGCCTCGCGCATGGAGAGCATGCGCTTGAGGGGGAACATGTGGACCGTCGCCTGTTGCTCACCTATGGGACCGGACGAGGGGGGCAGGGTCATGATGCCCTTGAAACTCGACCATCCCTTCCGGCCAAGTCAATGGGAATATGGCGCGGGCCTGCCCGCCTTGGGCATATGACCCATGCAGCATGCTCCTATGGGCCGGTCCCGTGTTGCGGCGTGAAAAGGCAGGCCAGCCAATACCCTGAAATAACAAAAGTTTTTGGTGAAGCCTGTTTTTCAAAACAGCTTCGAAAGAACGCCATCTTGTGAAAAAAGCCGACATCCAGGAACTTTTGTCATTTTTTATCAATGGTTTGTTTTCAGGCCATCCCCTAACGGCAGACCCGGCGGCTGCCATCGGCCGCGATGTAGGTGCCGGTCTGGGCATCGAAGCAGGCATTGGCCGCGCAACTGCTGGCGGCGGGCGTGACCTCGGGGTGGATTGCAGCCCCCATGGCATTGGCCTCGCGCGCGGCATGGCCACAGAGCGGCGTATCGGCCGGGGCGGACGGGTCGTTGGTCAGGATGGTGCCCGCGGGTGGCGCGCCTTCCTCGCCCGTAAGTCCGGGGGCGAAGTCCTGTGGCGGGATGCGGCCGGGCGTGGCCGCGGGCCGCGCCGCCGCATGGGGGGCGGGCGTGTGGGGCGGGTTATGCGTGCACGCGCCAAGCAGCAGGGCTGCCAGTATTGCGCAGAAGCGTGAGCGTAAGGTCATGTGAGGGGCCCGTCTATGCATTACAGATCCAGCTTCCCCTGCGGGCCGGGGGACGCTGCAAGGGGGCGGGCCGCGACCTTGCCATCGGCAAAGGTCATGATCACTTCGGGCACGGCACGGGCCTGTGCCGCCTGGGCCAGGGGCCTGCCCGCGCGGTCGGTCACCAGCACGTAGCCCCGCTCGAGCACGGCCTGGGGCGAGAGGGATTCAAGCTGGCCTGCGGCACCCGCCAGCACGCTCTTGCTGGCCCGCAACTGCGAGACCAGCACGGCGGGCGGCACGCGCAGGCGGCCAAGGGCGGCGGCCCGGCGGTGCAGCAGGCTGGTCATGGCCTGCTGGCTGGCAGTGCCCACGCGGTCGAGTTCCGCGCGGCGCAGGGCCAGGATCATCTGCGGGGCGGGCAGGCGGTCCGAGGCGTTCTGCACGCGCTCACGCAGGCGGCTGAGGCGGGCGGGCAGGGCAAGCTCGAGGCGGTAGGCGCGGTCATCAAGCCTGCGGCGGGCGTTTTCCACCACGGCAGGCAGGTCGGGCAGGCCCGCTGCCGCCCGGTCCAGCCGGGCGCGGGCGAGTTGCAGGCCGCGCTCCAGCCCGCTGCGCAGCCGGGCGGCACGCTGGGCCAGGCCGGCTTCAAGTTCGGCGCGTACCGGCACGGCCATCTCGGCGGCCGCCGTGGGCGTGGGCGCACGCTGGTCGGATACGAAATCGATCAGCGTGGTATCGGTCTCGTGCCCCACGGCGGAAATGACCGGAATGCGGCATGCCGCTACCGCCCGCAGCACCTCTTCATCATTGAAGGCCATCAGGTCTTCCAGCGAACCGCCGCCACGCGCCACGATCAGCACATCGGGGCGGGGCACGCCGCCATGCGGGCCGATGGCGTCGAACCCAGCAATGGCATGGGCAATGCGCTCGGCAGCCCCTTCGCCCTGCACCGGCACCGGCCAGACCAGGACCGGCAGGGGAAAGCGCCGGGCGATGGTGGTGCGGATATCATGCAGCACGGCCCCTTGCGCCGAGGTCACGACGCCAATCAGGCGCGGCAGGAAGGGCAGGGGGCGCTTGCGTTCGGCGTCAAACAGCCCCTCCTGCGCCAGCCGCAGGCGCAGGCGTTCGATCCGGGCCAGCAGCGCGCCTTCGCCCGCGTATTCCAGCCGGTCGATCACCATCTGGTACGACGAGCGCTCGCCATAGGATGAAATCTTGCCCGTGGCGATGACTTCCACCCCGTTCTCCGGCTTCAGCCCCAGCCGCGAGACCGTGCCGCGCCACACCACCGAGGAGAGCTTGCCCCCTTCATCCTTGAGCGAGAAATACAGGTGCCCCGAAGGGTAGCGCTTGAATTCGGTAATCTCGCCGCGCACGCGGATGCGGCCAAACGTGCCCTCGAGCACGCGGCGGATGGCGCCTGAAATCTCGGCCACCGAAAATTCAGGCGTATTGCCGCCCATGGCGCGGCCGGAGTCGGGAAACTGTTCAACCATCCGCACAAGGTATGATAGAGACGGCCACCCCGAAAGGGCAGAGATGAAAAACGGGAGAAACAAGTGATGCGGGTGCTGCTGGTTGGATCAGGCGGACGGGAACATGCCATGGCCGCTGCCATTGCGCGCTCGCCGCGACTTGAGGCCCTGTTCATCGCGCCGGGCAACCCCGGCACGGCAGCGCTGGGCACGAACTGCGCCGTGAAAGCCGATGACGTGGCAGGCCTGATCGCCCTGGCGCGGCGCGAGCGCATCGACCTTGTGGTGCCCGGCCCCGAGGCCCCGCTGGTGGCGGGCCTGGCCGATGCCTGCAAGGCAGCGGGCATTGCATGCGCAGGCCCCACCCAGGCCGCCGCCGCCCTTGAGGGCAGCAAGACCTTCACCAAGGAAGTGTGTGACGCGGCGGGCATTCCCACCGCGCGGTGGGAGCGCTTTGATGCAGCCGCACCCGCGCTGGACTACGTGCGCCGCCACGGTGCGCCCGTGGTGGTCAAGGCGGACGGGCTGGCCGCGGGCAAGGGCGTGGTCGTGGCCCAGAGCGTGGCCGAGGCCGAGCAGGCCATTACCGACATGATGACCGATGGCACGCTGGGCCAGGCGGGCCACAGCGTGGTGATCGAGGACTGCCTTATGGGCGACGAGGTCTCGCTGTTCGCCTTCTGCGCGGGTGAGACGGCGGTGCTGATCGGTGCCGCGCAGGACCACAAGCGCATTGGCGATGGCGATACCGGCCCCAATACCGGTGGCATGGGCGCGGTCTCGCCGCCGACCGGCTTTGGCCGCGAAAAGCAGGAAGCCGCCCTCGATGTGCTGGTGCGCCCCATGCTGCGCGAGATGGCCCGGCGCGGCACGCCGTTCACCGGCATCATCTTCGCAGGCCTGATGCTGACCCCTGATGGCCCGCAACTGATCGAATACAATGTCCGCTTTGGCGACCCGGAGGCCGAGGCCCTGCTGATCCGGCTGGAAAGCGACCTGCTCACCGCCCTTGCCGCCGTGGCGAAGGGCGACCTTGCGGGCACGGATATCCGCTTTTCCGGGCAGTCCTCCATCAGTGTCATCATGGCGGCGAAGGGCTACCCCGGCAGGCCGGTAACCGGCGGCGTGATCCGTAACCTGGCAGCGGCGGAAGCATTGCCCGGCGTGCATGTGTTCCAGGCGGGCACGAAGTGCGATGACGCGGGCGAGATCGTGGCCGCAGGCGGGCGCGTGCTGGCCGTGTGCGCCACGGGCGACACGCTGGCGCAGGCCCGTGAGCGCGCCTATGAGGCCGTGGGGCTGATCGACTGGCCCGATGGCATCTACCGCCACGATATTGGCCAGCGTGCGCTCGCTGCGCAGGAAAAAATTGGGCAATAATAAAAGTTGCCGGGCGCTGCCTTTCTTCAAAAAGGTGGCGTCTTTCAAAGCTTTTTGAAAAAAGCTTCACCAAAAACTTCTTTATGATTTGCACGATATTGCGCGAGCAGCCTTTTCAGGCTGCCTCCTGCCCGCGGTGGATTGATGGACAGGGCAGCTCGAATATCGTTTACAGAGCAGAACATTTTTTCTTCCCGCCTGAAAAGCTCCTGCCATGCCCCTCCAATCAAAACCTGTCCTGACCGAAGGCGAAGGCCTGCATGGCGCGGCCCGCGTGCGTGCCGTGACCGCCGTTGCCCTTGCAGTGCTGCTGGCCCTGCTGGACTACGCCATTGCCAACGTGGCGCTGCCCACGATTGCGGCGGATATTCATGTCTCGCCCGCCTCGTCGGTCTGGATCGTCAATGCCTACCAGCTGGCCTCCGTGGTCTCGCTGCTGCCCATGGCGGCGCTGGGCACGCGCATCGGCTTTGCGCGGCTGTGCCAGATCGGGCTGGCGCTGCTCACCGTGGCCTCGCTGTTCTGCGCCATGTCGCATTCACTGCTCATGCTCTCGCTGGCGCGTGCGGTGCAGGGTGTGGGCGGCGCGTGCATCATGAGTGTCAGCATCGCGCTGATCCGCTTCATCTACCCGCATGCCATCATCGGGCGCGGCATTGCGCTCAACGGTCTGATGGTGGCCCTTGGCGTGGGCGGCGGCCCGACCGTGGCTTCGATCATCCTGTCATTTGCCACATGGCCGTGGCTGTTCCTCATCAACATTCCGCTGGGGGCCACGGCCCTCGTGCTGGCGCTGGTGTCGCTGCCGCGCACGCCGGTCAGCCCCGGCTCGTTCGATGGCGTGAGCGCGGTGCTCAACGTGGTGGCATTTGGCGCGCTGATCATGGCCGGTGATTCCGTGGCCCACCATGCAGGGGCGGCCCAGGTGGTGGCGCTGCTGGTGGCGGGTGTTGCGGCGGGCGTGCTGCTGGTGCGCCGCCAGCACGGGCAGACGCACCCCATGTTCCCCGTCGACATGCTGCGCATACCCGCCTTTCGCATCGGCACGCTGGTGGGGTTCGTGGCCTTTGTCGCCTCCAACCTGTTCATGATCTCGTTTCCGTTCACGTTGCAGTCGCTGTTCCATTACCCGCCCGCCACCGTGGGCCTGCTCATGACGCCGTGGCCGGTGGGCATCATGGCGGTCTCGCCGCTCATCAGCCGCCTGAGCGACCGGGTGCCCGCGGCCATCCTGTCCTCGGTGGGGCTGTTCATGACCTCGATGGGGTTCCTGGCGCTGTACCTGCTCCCGCCTGATCCGGGCTGGTTCAATATTGCCTGGCGCATCATGCTGGCGGGCATGGGGTTTGGCATTTTCCAGCCGCCCAATAACCGGGTGATGATGGTGACGGCGCCCCCGGGGCGCTCGGGCGGGGCTTCGGGCATGGTGCAGATTGCCCGGCAGTGCGGGCAGGCCACCGGGGCGATGTGCGTGGCCATGGCCTTTGGCCTCATTGCCCATGACGCGGAACGGGACTGCCTGGGCTTTGGCTCGGTCGTGGCCATGACCGGCGCGCTGTGCAGCGCCAGCCGCCTGATCTGGCGGCCCGCGACGCGATGAGGAAAAGATAAAAGTTTTTGGTGAAGCTTTTTTCAAAAAGCTTCATGAAACGCCGCCTGTTTGAAAAAAGGCGGCACTCGAAAACTGTTGATTTTCAGGCCAGCAGGTCGGCCGTCATGGCACCGGTGGCTGTCATGGCATCGGCAGCGCTCAGGCGCACCAGATAGCCGCGCTTGCCACCATTGATGACAACATAGGGCTGCTCCAGCGCCTCGCGCGCAAGGGCCGTGCGCACGCGTTTGCGTTGGCCAAACGGGCTGATGCCACCCACGCGGAAGCCCGTGCTGCGCTCGGCGATGGCGGGCGGCATCATGTCCGCCGATTTGCCGCCAAAGGCCGCCGCCACCTTTTTCATGCTCAGGCTGGCTGCCACCGGCACCACCACGCAGGCAGGCCTGCCATCGACAAGCACCATCAGCGTCTTGAACACGCGGTCGGGGTTCTCGCCTATGGCGGCTGCGGCGTGGTTGCCGGTCTGGCCTGCGGTGGGGTCGTATTCATATTCCACCACCTCGAAGGCGATGCCTGCCTTCTGCAGGGCGGCCGTACCGGGTGTTGCCTTGGTGCTCATGCCACGCTCCCGTGCAGGTTGGCCGTCATATACTGCCCCTGCGGCTGGGGGCCGGGCTGGCACAGCCTTACGATATGGGGCGCAATGTCGTGGGGCGTGGGCAGGCTGGCCATGTCGAGCGCGGGCATGGCCAGCCTGCGCAGGCGGGTGGCGACGGGGCCGGGCTCAAACAGGTTGATGCGCAGCGGGCTGCCTGCGGGCAGTTCACGCACCCATGTGCTCACAATGGCTTCCTGTGCTGCCCGCGTGGCGGCGACCAGCCCCCAGAAGGGTGCGGGCTGGCGGGCATGCCGGTCGGTCAGGAACACCGCACGGCCCGCAGGCGCGCGCTCGAGCAGGGGGGCAAGCGTGCGGATCAGCCGCCATGTGGTGAGCGGGCCGGCTTGCAGCGCGCGCTCCCAGTCCTTGGGTTGCAGGTGCGCCAGTGGCGAGAGCACGCCCAGCGTGCCCGCGCAGTGCACCACGCAGTCCAGCCGCCCGAAGCCTGATGCAATGGAAGGGCCGAGCGTGTCGAGCTTTTCGCCATCGGTCAGGTCAAGCGGCAGCAGGGTGGCGCTGTGGCCGGTATGCTGGTGGATCTGGTCATCCGTCTGTTCCAGCCCGCCCTGCGTGCGTGCGGTCAGGATGCAGCGCATGCCCGCGCGCGCCAGTGCAATGGCCACCGCCTGCCCGATGCCCCGGCTGGCCCCGGTTACGAGTGCTACCGGGGCATTGGCCATGGTGGCGGGGTCGGTCATGCGGGTTCGGGGTGGTGTTCGGCCTCGTAATCCACCAGTTCGATCGGGTAGTCACCGGTAAAGCAGGCATCGCAGTAGCGGTTGGCAGCACTCTTGCGGTCCTTGTAGCCCAGCGCGCGGTACAGCCCGTCAAACGAGATGAAGGCAAGGCTGTCCACGCCGATCAGCCTGGCCATTTCCTCAATATTGTGCTGGGCGGCCAGCAGCTGGCTGCGCTCGGGCGTGTCGATGCCGTAGAAGCATGAATGCGTGGTGGGCGGCGAGGAGATGCGCATATGCACTTCCTTGGCCCCTGCCGCGCGCACCATGTCCACGATCTTGCGCGAGGTGGTGCCACGCACGATGGAGTCATCGACCAGCACCACGCGCTTGCCATCGAGCACCGGGCGGTTGGTGGAATGCTTCATCTTGACGCCGAGGTTGCGGATCTGGTCGGTCGGCTCGATGAAGGTGCGGCCCACGTAATGGTTGCGGATGATGCCAAGCTCGAAGGGAATGCCGCTCTCGGCGGCAAAACCCATGGCCGAGGGCACGCCGGAATCGGGCACCGGCACGATCACGTCGGCCTCGACGGCACTTTCACGCGCCAGTTCCACGCCGATCTGCTTGCGCGTGTCATACACCGCGCGGCCATCCATGACCGAATCGGGGCGGGCGAAATAGATGTATTCAAACACGCAGAAGCGTGACTGCGTGTTGTTGAACGGCCGCACCGAGCGGATGCCCTCGTCATTGATGATGACGATCTCGCCCGGCTCCACGTCGCGCACGAACTCGGCCCCCACGATGTCGAGCGCGCAGGTCTCGCTGGCCAGCACCCACGGGCCTTCCGTGCCGTCTTCCTCGCGGATGCGGCCCAGGATCAGCGGGCGCACGCCCAGCGGGTCGCGCACGCCAATCAGTTCATCACGTGACAGCACGATCAGCGAATACGCGCCAAGTACCTGCTTGAGCGCATCGATCAGCCGGTCAACCACGTTGGAATAGAGCGAGATGGCGATGAGGTGGATGAACACCTCGCTATCAGTGGTGGACTGGAAGATGCAGCCGCGCCGCACCAGCGCCTTGCGCAGGGTCTCGGCATTGGTCAGGTTGCCGTTATGGGCCACGGCCAGCCCGCCGAACTCGAAATCGGCAAACAGCGGCTGCACGTTGCGGATCAGGGTTGCCCCGGTGGTGGCGTAGCGGTTGTGGCCCACCGCGCAGCTACCGGGCAGGGTGGCCATGACGCGGGCATCGCCAAACACGTCGCCCACCAGCCCCAGCCCCTTGTGGGTGTGGAAGCGCTCGCCATCATAGGACACGATGCCGCTGGCTTCCTGCCCGCGATGCTGGAGCGCATGCAGGCCAAGGGCGGTCAGGGCGGAGGCATCCTTGGTGTTCCATACGCCAAAGACCCCACATTCCTCATGCGGCTTGTCATCATCATGGCGCCACTGGGCGGCGATGTCATCGCGCTCGTGCTGGGTGGGCGGGTTACCGGATGTGGTGTGCAGGCTGGTGCGGGACATGGTGGGCGATCTTTCCTTGACGGACGGGGGCGGCGGGGACCGACGATAAGGTTCAGATGGGCGCGTCATGCCGCGTCCCGGCGGGTTGCGCAAGATGCGCGGGGAAGTTATCGGGCGCGTGGGCGTGAAGATAGGTCACGCTGTTGCCGATAAGGGGCATGACCTTGCTTGTGCGCATGACCTCGGGCCATTCATTGGCGGGCACGAGGGCGGTAATGCCCGCATAGATCAGCACAAGGCACACATAACCCCGCACCAGGCCAAAAAGCAGGCCAAGCACGCGGTCCAGCCCTGACAGGATGGAGCCCTGCACCGCCCGACCCGATAGATGGGCAGTAGTGGTGAAAATGACAAGAAGGGCCAGGAACAGCACCGCGAAGGATGCCAGCGAGGCCAGCGTGTGGTTGCTGATCCATTGCGAGGCGTAGGGCAGCAGCGCGCCGTACCATGCCACGGCCAGGATGGTGGCCATGACCCAGGCGGCAAGGCCAAGCACCTCGCGCGAGAAGCCGCGAACAACGCCCACCACCCCCGACAGCCCGGCAATGGCGAGGGCCGTGATGTCAATCCAGTTCATGCGTGCCGGGCCGGGGCAGGCCCCACGGGCACGTAACAGGCATGGACCCGGTCCATCTTATCGCGACATTCCCTGCTGTTCCGCCTGCGGCCAGCTTATGCCACCCGCATGCCCCAGCGGCTAGGCCAAAAAGCGGCTCGTTGCGATTTCATGCAATCGTGGCGTGGCGGGGCGTTCAGGGCAGCTTGGTGGTGCGGATCTTCCATGGCCGCCTGCGCGCGCGGGTGGGGACGGAGGTGCGCTCGGCCGTGTTGAGTGCGAGCAGCAGGTTGCCCATGCGGGTGCGGCGGTCGATCTCGGTCCACACATCCTCGGGGTCGATGCCCTGGGCCACCCAGACCTGCAGCAGGTGGGTCAGTACGTCGGCGCTGTGTTCCACCAGGCCCGCGTGGTCCGCGGTCATGAGGTCCATCACGCATTGCTCGGCGGCACAGGTAAAGGCGCGCCCGCCGTGGCGCGTGGCGCGGTTGCCCTGGGCCGCCTGTGGCGCGGCCCTGTGCAGCCGCGCCAGCAGGCGACCGAGCGCGTGGTCGGCGCACGGTGCTTTGGCGGGGTTGGATGGCGTATGGCGGGGGCGAAACATAATGCAATGATGGGCACCATTTTCCGCACCGGTCAACACGTCCCGCAGGGCTGCGGGACGCCGTTTTTATCAGATCGAGAAATACTTCGCGTGTGGGTTGAAAATGACCAGCGCCGAGGTGGACTGCTCGGGGTGGAGCTGGAAGCCATCGGTCAGCGAGACGCCGATCTTTTGTGCATCGAGCAGCTTCAGGATCGGCTCCTGCTCCTCCAGCCGGGGGCAGGCGGGGTAGCCGAACGAATAGCGCGAGCCGCGATAGCCCTGCTGGAGCAGTTTCGCCATGTCGCGGTCGTCCTCGGCGGCGAAGCCCATCTCGGCGCGGATGCGCTTGTGGGTGTATTCCGCCATGGCTTCCGCCATCTCGACCGACAGGCCATGCAGGTAGAGGTAATCCTTGTAGCGATCGGCCTCGAACCATTCCCGCGCGCGGTCGGAGGCATCCTGCCCCACGGTCACCACCTGCAGGCCGATCACGTCGCGCTGCTTGTCATCAATGTCGCGCACGAAGTCGGCAATGCAGGCGCCATCCGCGCGCGGCTGGCGGGGCAGGGTGAAGCGGGCGGCCTCGGTGGTGCCGTCCTCGTTAAACAGCACGAGGTCGTTGCCCTCGCCCGCCGCCTTCCAGTAGCCGTAGCTGGCCTTGGGGTGCAGGATGTCCTGCTCGGCGCACAGGGCCAGCATGTGGCGCAGCACCGGGCGCAGTTCCTTGCGCGCCCAGACCATGAAGTCATCAAGCGAGCGGCCCTGTTTGCGGAAGCCCCACTGGAACTGGTACAGCGAACGCTCATTGAGGAACGGCAGCACCGCCTCGGGTGTCGCTTCAAGCACGCGCGGGCCCCAGAAGGGCGGGGTCAGCACGGGTTCATCGGCCGTCAGCTTCTCGCGCCGGGCGCGGGCGGCGGCCACATCCACCGGGCCGAAGCCGCGGGTCTCGGCGGCTTCGATATCCTGCGTGCGGTTGCTGCGCGTGGCCTTGCCCGCACGGCGCGACTGGATGGCGGCAAGGTAGGTGTCGAACTCGCCCTGCGCCACCTTGTCCATCAGCGAGAGGCCATCGAACGCATCGCGCGCATAGGCCACGCGCCCGCCTTCGCCATAGGCTGCGGTGCAGTCCTCTTCCACGTAGTTGCGGGTCAGCGCGGCCCCCCCGAGCATGACCGGCACGTCCACGCCCTGCCGGTTCATTTCCTCAAGGTTTTCACGCATGATGACGGTGGACTTGACCAGCAGGCCGGACATGCCGATGGCATCGGCCTTGTGCTCGCGGGCGGCTGCGATCATGTCGGCCACCGGCACCTTGATGCCGAGGTTGATGACCCGGTAGCCGTTATTGGTCAGGATGATATCGACAAGGTTCTTGCCGATGTCATGCACGTCGCCCTTGACCGTGGCCAGCACCATGGTGCCACGGGCCTGGCCCTCGGCGCGCTCCATGTGCGGCTCGAGCCAGGCCACGGCGGCCTTCATCGTCTCGGCGGATTGCAGCACGAAGGGGAGCTGCATCTTGCCCGCGCCAAACAGTTCGCCCACCACCTTCATGCCATCGAGCAGCACGGTGTTGATGATGTCGAGCGGGGGCATGTCCTGCATCGCCTCCGCCAGGTCATCTTCCAGCCCCTTGCGGTCGCCATCGACGATACGGTCCTTCAGTCGCTCGGGCGCGGTCTCGGCGCGGGCTTTCTTGACCGCATCGGCGGCCTTGCGGTCGGCGAAGATTTCGAGCATGCGCTGCAGCGGATCATAGCCCTCGGCGCGACGGTCGAAGATCAGGTCCTCGGCCACCTTCACTTCCTCGGCGGCGATGAGGTGCAGCGGGCGGATTTTCGACACATGCACGATCGCCGCCGTCATGCCCGCGCGCACCGCGTGGTCAAGGAACACCGAGTTCAGCACCGCGCGCGCCGCCGGGTTGAGGCCAAACGAGATGTTCGACAGCCCCAGCACGATCTGGATATCGGGGAAGCGCTCGCGGATCAGGCGGATGCCCTCCAGCGTCCATTCACCCAGCTTGCGGTCATCTTCCGTGCCGGTGCCGATGGTAAAGGTGAGCGGGTCGATCATCAGGTCGGATTGCGGCAGGCCGTGCTTTTCGCAGGCGAATTCGACCAGGCGGGTGGCAATGCGCAGCTTGTCTTCCGCCGTCTTGGCCATGCCCACTTCATCAATGGTCAGGGCGATGACGGAGGCGCCGAATTTGCGTGCGAGCAGCATGCGCTCGTTGGCGATCTCTTCCCCGTCCTCGAAGTTGATGGAGTTGATGATGGGCTTGCCGCCATGCAGCTTGAGGGCTGCCTCGATCACTGGGGTTTCGGTGGAATCAATCACCAGCGGCGCGTTGACCGAGGAGGTGAAGCGGGTGACGACCGCATTCATCTCCTTCATTTCGTCACGGCCGACGAAGGCGGTGCAGATGTCGAGCGCATTCGAGCCTTCGGCCACCTGCTCGCGGCCCAGCGCCACACAGCCATCCCAGTCGCCCGCTTCCTGCAACTGCCGCCATTTTTTCGACCCGTTGGCGTTGCAGCGCTCGCCGATCGAGAAATAGCTGTTCTCCTGCCGCAGCGGCACCTGTGAGTACAGGCTGGCGACAGACGGAATCCACACCGGCTTGCGCGGCACCGGGGCGGGGCGGATGCGGCCCGTACCCTCGGCGCGCTTGCGCAGCATCTGGTCAAGCGCCTGCGTGTGGGGCGTGGAGGTGCCGCAGCAGCCGCCGATCAGGTTCAGGCCGTCCTCGGTAATGAAGCGGTCCACCCAGCTTGCCATCTCCGCGGGGGTGAGCGGGTAGTGGGTGGTGCCATTGACCAGCTCGGGCAGGCCGGCGTTGGGCTGGACCGAGATCAGGCCCGGCCAGTTCTCGCTCAGCCAGCGCACGTGCTCGGCCATTTCCTGCGGGCCGGTGGCGCAGTTCAGGCCCATCAGCGGCACATCGAGCGCGTTGATGACCGTGGCGGCGGCGGCAATGTCGGGGCCTACGAGCAGCGTGCCCGTGGTTTCCACCGTAACCTGCACGAAAATGGGGGTATCAACACCCATCTCGGCGCGCGCGATCTTGGCGGCGTTGACGGCGGCCTTGATCTGCAGCGTGTCCTGGCACGTCTCGATGAGGAAGCAGTCCACGCCGCCTTCGATCAGGCCCCGGCACTGCTCGGTCAGGCCCGCCTCGAGCGTGTCGTAGTCGATATTGCCCAGCGAGGGCAGCTTGGTGCCCGGCCCGATGGAGCCGACCACATAGCGGTGGCGGCCATCGGCAAAGGTCTCGGCGGCCTCACGCGCCAGATGGCCCGCGGTGCGGTTGATCTCGCGCGCGCGGTCGGCCAGCCCGAATTCGGCCAGCGTTATGGGCGAGCCGCCAAAGCTGTTGGTTTCCACCATATCAGCCCCGGCCTCGAAGTAGCCACGGTGGATTTCACGCACCAATTCGGGGCGCGAGAGGTTCAGGATTTCGGTGCAGTTTTCCTGCCCCCAGTAATCGCGTTCGACCTCAAGGTCCAGAAGCTGGACGCGCGAACCCATCCCGCCGTCACACAGCAGGACCTGGTCGCGGAGGGCATCAAGAAGGTGGGGGCGAGTGGTCATGGTTATCCTGAAATCCTGGTGAATGCCGGGCACAAGCCGGTGTTTGCCGCGGTTTTCCAGCACGGTCTGTCCGGGCCGGGCTTGCATATGGATCGGTCCGGTGCCTTTTATTCCCCGAACTTTCCGCTGGTGTCCAGCATCATTGGCTCAAATGGAAAAACGCTACAGGCCCGGAGTGACGAGACGTGGAGCATGCCACAATGACGGATGGGCGCATCGCGCTGGAGTTTCAGGTGGCAGGCACGCCTTTGACCCCCCGTGCCGATACGCTGCTGCTGGTCGGTGATGGGAGCCAGCCCGACCCGGCTGAAGGCTGGGCAGGCGTGGTGGCCGTGCGTTCCGCACCGACCGCTTTCGCGCAGCACGCGGCGGGTTGCCTGTGCTGTACTGCGCGCGGGGGCCTGGCCGGGGTGCTGGGTGAAATTTTCCGCCAGCGCGCGATGGGGGACCAGAAATGGTTTACCCGCGTGGCCGTGGTGCCCCCGCCCGGGCAGGAGGCGGCATGGCGTGCCGATGTGGCCCGGGATGTGCTGGCGCAGGCCCGATTTTCCATCATCCAGGAATCATAAGGAAGTTTTTGGTGAAGCTTTTTTTTCAGAAAGCTTCGAAGAACACCGCCTTTTTGAAAAAAGGCGGCACCCAAAAACTTTTATCATTCTCATCAATGAGTTGTTTTCAAACAGTCTCTTGATGCCAATGTTCGTGCTGGCTTGCGCTCTTTTACCACTCCGGGACTTTAGGGCAGCAGGGCAGGAAAAGAACTGACGGGCCGCCTCGACGACCCTGTCTGTCAACAATATAACAGGCGTTTCTGGATTGCATAGTGCAACCATTCACCGGACCCTGTTCGCATTGCGGAAACATTCTATGCGTCCTGCCAAGGTGGTTCTGCACTGGGCGCCAAGGCATGCTTAATCGTTGGGCGCATAGAATGCCAATACATCATAGAACCTGTCAAAAGTACCAAAGCGACGTTCTATTCTTATCATATGATAGTTGCTTAGAGCGTTTTGAAACAGTGCCTTCTTTTCTATTTCGCAGTCCTTATCGGAGCAGTAGCTGTATTCAATGATTCCAAATTCTTTATTTTCAACCATGTCATGGAATATTTTGTTTTTCCCATTCAATTTCAGATATTGTCCAAGATTAAACATGTCTACGGTGTAGGGTTGGCCCGCCCAATAGCAAATAGATAACATGCGACATGCAGAAGGACGTGGATCTGAACTTATCATATTATAAATGGCATCCCACCTTTTCTGCTGCGCGGGTATCTGCTGTATCTTTTTAATGTTGCCCGGTAAATGTGTTATGCTTTTTATTGCAGGGGGAGCAATGGAGACTATGGTCAGCAATATCATGCTGGGCGTTCTGTATCCTTGCCATTTTTCAGGAAATATAGATACACCCATGCCGATGACAATCGCCAAAGCAATCAGCGTATCAATTTGTGCGTTATCGGATACGCCTTCGCCAGCCCTCTGGCATATGCCCAGGACCAGGCATACTGTAAAAATGATGGCTATTACGTTTCTTAATTTTTTATCCTTCATTGCGAACAGGCACGGTATGGAAGCAATATAAAGCGTTGCCATCCAACCAAGCGAAACCTGAATACTTTTCAGGTATGAAAGAGACATGACCCGAGGATGAAAGAAAACATCTTCAATCATGTTATGGCCCAAAATGGCGTCAAGGCATAGAAATGCTAATGCAGTAAAAACTATTCCAGAGATGCACCATGTATAAAAAATTTTCCTATCGTACAAAAATAGTATAATAGTTATGGATAGGGGGATGGACAATTCATTATGCTTTGCCGTGCCGGCCACAACAGAGAAAAATGCGGCCAGGCATATGTAAAAATACCTATCGTCTTTATTACTTTTCATGCAGTTGATGGATATGAAAAGAGAAATCAACACAAAGAAAATGCTGACCCATTGCGGATCATTGGTCGCGAACCACCACCTGAAATACAGGGCTGTGTAAAGGAAGGGAATAAAAAATGATAATATTATGCCAATAGGTTTTCCGCCCAGGCTTTTCACGCACAGGCTACATAAAAAGCATGACGCAGTCATAAATAAAAAACTGACAATCCGGCCGGCAACCATGACGTCATGCGTTACATATTTACTAAAATATCCAACTATGTAAAATGAAAGTGGCGGATAGTTGTTGAAAATCAGGCCATTCTGTGGATCAGGATAAAGAGGGCCCAATGCCGGATTGATGACCCTGTCGATCTGATAGGCATTCCATCCTTCATTCTGGGCAAGGGGGATATGAGTAAAAATTTCAAAGAAAGGAAATAAAACTGCAGATATTGAAGAAAGTATTAGAAAAAATAAAATATAATAAGTAAATTTTTTTGTGCCATCATTTGCGCAGATTGGTTTTTTCATTGAGCGTCCCTACGTTCTTTTCCAGTGCCGGGCTGAAAATTTTTCATAATTTATATAAATTATTACATTATGTAAAGTTTGAATTCGGAGTGTATCAATGCATTCTCATAATAATCTTCTGTTGCTATAGTTGCGCGATGGCTTCAGTGTGCCTTGGGCATTGCAACTGATCAGCCGCGCCTTCATGCTCGGGATCTATTGCCTACAGACCAGTAAGATGCTTTTTGATTCGCCTGCAAAAGCGTTTCGCGTGCCTGGTTGCGTGCCGCTTTTGCCACATCAACCCTCACATACTGCCTGTTCCGATCAGTGGTGCGCCGTCTCCACATCTGCCATACCGCTTAGCCAGTTGTTTACGAACAGGTGGAGGGACCGAAGAACCGTTGATTGAGGTGCCAGTGTCCTGATTTTGGGATCAACGGGCAGGTATTGATGGTTTTGGGTAATGTTTTTCGCTCTACGTCTGGGGCAGAGCGGGGAGCGTTATAGCCTTGTTTTCTAAATTGGGGTGCTGATCCGTTCCAGGAACAGAAAGCGGCACATGTTGTAGACGATATTGGCCAGCCTGATCCTCATGGTGGCACGGACAATGCCCGCTGTCCGGACAACCCGTCCCGCCTGTGATTTCTGATCAGCAAAGACATGCTCGACACAGGACCGAACGATGGATTTTCCAGCATTTAATCTCTGGATATGCTGGGGCATGGGCTTGAGATGAGGCTTGTTCCCGTGAACCTTTGAAACAGAACCCTGCTTTTCCATGAAGGCTTCATTAGCCTTTGACCGATAGGCCGTGTCGGTCCAGAACCCAGACATCAGATGCGGTATTGCTGCGATCGCGCAACTCTTCTCTCAGTTGCGCACCATTGCTGGCGGCGGCATCTATCGCCTTCCATTTCCGGATCAGCCGGAACTTCCGGTCGATGGAAATATGCGATTTATGGCCAAAGAACGGTATGGCGAGATCCGTTGATGGGATCGTTCCATCCACCTGCCGCTTCGCTTTGGTGAACTTTAGCGTTCATCGGGCCTGTCTTGCCGGCCTGTTTCTCCAGCTTTCGGGGATACACCCCGCCCGGAGATCCGCCTTCTCCGCGTTGGTATTGCGCTGCCATGGTGCCGGCGTTGCCTCCAGGATCGGGCTTGGCATCGGCAGATAACCGGCGTTCCGTAGAGTGGCATGAAGCGCTCGAACAGTCTTTCAATCGCGCCGGCCTGCGTCAGACGTTCACGAAACAGCCAGACCGTTTTGGCATCGGGCACCCGACCCGACAGGCCCAGACCAAGGAAACGCATAAAAGACAGGCAGTCATTGATCAGGTATTCCGTAATTTTAATGTCGCATAATAAAATTTACCAAATTTTCCAGATTTCGTTATATTTTTTCTTTATATCAGGCTGTTCAACAAATCCTACCATATTTTCAAACTGTTTGTAATCGGGCTTGCCTAAGCAGTTATCGCTTATTTTGAAGAGGCAATACTGATCAGCGCAAGTGATATTTTTTTTGGAAAGGTTGTGAGGATCATAATCTCTGTATGAAATAACGTAATTATAATGCTTGTTTTCTCCATCTATATTGAATTCAAATGGGTAAAAATATAGCGGAACATCTTTTTTTCTTACTAAAGTATATCCGCCAGAAGCTCCCCAAGTGTAATAATCTGTCATGAGGGCAAGGCCGCACATGTCATTATATCCAGAAACCTTGACCATGAGATCTGTTATTGAACTGGATTTTCTCATCTGATCAACCACATAAGTACGATTGAGCTGACAAAAGACAAAAACAGCAAGCCCATACTTGAATAATGTTTCCTTGCTGCAGTTTTCTATCATTGATGAAAAACTGAGAGAGGAGACAAGTATGATCAAAGGAAGGGCTGCATATATGAAGGATACTTCCTTATGATTTATGGCGCTATGAAAAAATATTATAAATACGGCTAATGTTGCGGGAAGCGCATATTGACGGAACCCGCGGAAAAAAAAGTAAAAAACAATAGGAGTAGATATTTTCCAGTCTTTTATGAAAAAAGAAATGTAATAATATACATGTTCCACCCCATAAGAATCAGCAACACCTTTATAAGCATTTAAGTAAAAATTATTGTAAACAGATATGAAATAACCACCAAGCGTTATCTTGTCCAATATACCCAGAAAAAATACAGGAATGAGGAAAGATATCAAAAAACAGAACCGGTAGGTCCAGTTTTTAATCCAGTAACCGATCCATAAAATGGCGAGGCCACATGCAGGCACCAACTGAAATCTCAGGTCAAAAGTAACGCCTATAAAGAAAGCGCTAAAAATATAAAGGGCATAATATTTTTTTGCATTTTCCTGCTGGAATTTTCCAATCAAAGCTAGGCAGATTGCGAGGGCAAACGTATTGCCCGCCTGAAATTCTCCCCCTGTTCTTGCTGCCCCTATCAACAGGTCAGGCCAGAAAATCGCGGTTATGCCGCAGATCATTAATCCAGTACGCCCATACCGCAGTTTGCCCAGAACGCTGAACGCCGCGATAATGGAAACAGACAGGACTGAAAAAAATACCCTTACGGCTGACGGGGGTAAACCGAGTCCCATCAGGGATGTCGCTTTCCAGATCACGATGGCCACGCCCGGCATGATCCAGTTACGGATTTTGGCCTGCCATTCCCATGTTATGACACCATGGCCGGTAAGATACCAATGAGCAGGTTCTAGATTCTGAAAAATTTCATCAGGCCTCCAACCGCCAGAGTAGTAGAACGCGAATAAAATTCGCATCAGAAAACCAAAGGCCAATATAGTGGCTAGTAATGTAACAGGTTTGTGACGTTTTGTCATGTTTCTTAACAAACTTATGTCGGGATAAATGTTTCTTTTCTTATCCTTTATTTTCTGAATTTATAGAAGGCTTAAATTTTAAGAAAGAGTTCGCCGGCCCTGTCTGAAAACATCACGAACGGGCGGTACCACGCATGATGTGGGTGCTCCTGGAGGCGGAGCCCTGCGGGAAGCGGGAGAAACATCGCAGAGTATGACAGGAAAATTTCAAGGAACCGCGCGTCGGCTGACAACGCGCCCGGCGTATCCGCGACATTCAGAAGATCATTCAGGAGTTATTTCGTCCTGAAATTTCAGATCGATAATATAACGTACCGTAACTTATCGAAAAACTTTGCCGTGTTGTGAATGAAGGGAAAATCCTCTATGCGCTAGGGTCGTCCTGGCCATATCCGACTTTGTATAGTGTTTCTGTCGTCCGGCCGCCCATCATGTGGTTTCCTTGGATCTTATTGATTATGCCAGCCTTTTCTGCTCCTACATCGCACGATACACATGACGGAAATGGCACCCGCTCAGGGCCTGAATTCAGCATCATCATTCCGTGCTACAACGAACGGGGCAATGTGGAGCCCCTGTTCCGTGCTGTCGAAAAGGCGATAACGCGCTACAGGTGGGAACTCATCTTCGTCGATGACAATTCCCCCGACGGCACCATAGACGAGGTCTGGAGGCTGGCGCAGGCCGACTGTCGGGTGCGGGGCCTGTTGCGGGTCGGGCGTCGGGGGCTTTCATCGGCCGTGATCGAGGGCATCCTGTCCTCCTCGGCGCCTGTCGTGGCCGTGATGGATGGCGACATGCAGCATGATGAAACCCTGCTGCAGAAAATGGCTGATGCCATCGTGCGGGATAACTATGACGTGGCGATTGGCAGCCGTCATGTTGAAGGCGGCGATAATGCGGGCCTGGCCAATGCATGGCGGCTGTTCCTGTCCAATGCGGGCATTCACATCGCGCAGTACCTGCTGCCTGTTAAGGTAAACGACCCGATGAGCGGCTTTTTTGCCGTGCGGCGGGAGATGTTTGTCCAGTCTGTCAGCAGGCTGTCCGGCAAGGGCTTCAAGATCCTGCTCGACATGCTGATGGTGCAGGAAACCAAGCCAAGGGTAACTGAACTGCCATTTGTCTTCCGCTCCCGCCATGAGGGAGACAGCAAGATGGACAGCAAGGTTCTGCTGCAGTTTGCGCAGATGATCTTTTGCAATCTGCGCAACAGAACAAAAGCGGCTGGCGCAGCGAAAAAAACCACCTGAGCGCGCAGCCGGGGTCAGTTTATTGAACCACGTGCCGCGTTATATTTCACAGGCTCACCAGGTGTGGGTGAGCCCCTGAGGGCAGTCTTCCTGCCGGGGCAATAGGCCCTGCATGCAGGGCCGTTTACATGCGCGAAAAAGCGCCGTTAAGGAACCCTTTGCTTTCTTTCCCTACCCTCGGCCGGGTTGAGGAACGAACATGCAATGCAAAGGGGTGCCGTGGCCCATCCAGACCAAGCAGGCGGCCCCGCCAGGGGGCAGACACCGCCACGGCGCGCGCCGGAACTGATCCGCCTGCAGGCGGTGCTGCGTGCGGCGCGCTTTCATGGCATCGACCTTGATATACGCGACTTTGCCGGTGAGCCGGATGATCCTGCCCCCTCCATTCCCGCCCTTGCGCGCTGGGTGGAGGAAAATGGCGGCACCGCAAGGGGCATGCGCCTGCAATGGCGCGATCTCGTGCGCCTGCGCGACGTGCCGCCGGTCGTGCTCATGTTTGCCGATGGCTCGGCAGGGCTGATGGTGGGTGCTGATGAAGCCGGTGGCGTGGTCTGGCTGGCCGATCCCTTCGCCAGCCCCGAGGCGCCTCCGGTCGCGATCGACGCGAATTTCTCACACTTGAGGAAATTTTGGGTTATTTTGTAGAATTCAGTCATCCCACAGGAGCCCGATCTG
>NZ_QQBI01000035.1 GCF_004302915.1 Komagataeibacter xylinus
GTCGATCAACCATGGCGCATCATGTCAATCGGACTGCGCAATTGGGCTCATAGGTTATAGCAATCAACGGTTGGTATTACGTCCTGCATGCTGTCGGTGACGGTGGCCACATCCCGCAGCCGGATCGGGCGCCCGCTCTTGTAGGCGATGACCAGATCCCGGTACGCATCGGCATGTTCAGCCTGATCGTTGACGGCAAGCTGGTAACGCCGCCCGGCCATATCGATCACACCTTTCGGGGTATGGGCATTGGCCGAGGCCAGGGCCGCGCGCAGATCTTCAAACCCGATCCCGTATTTGAAGAACAGCAGCGGGTTCATCTCTACCCGCACGGCGGGCGCGGAGCTGCCCATAAGGGTGACATCCCCCACACCCTGCACCTGCAGCAGCATGGGCCGCAGCGTCGTGTTTACCAGATCATACAGCTTCGCCATGGACTGCATGCCCGGCGTCACGGCGAGGATCAGCACTGGCGTCGCATTGGGATTGGCCCGGTGGTATTGCGGGTCCGATCCCGGCGTGGTCGGCAGGTCGCGCCGGGCTGCCCTGATCGCCGCTTCCACGTCACGGGCCGCGCCATTGAGATCACGGCCCAGTTCGAACCCCAGCGAGATGGACGTCTCCCCCCGCGTAGAGGTGGACTCCATCTGCGTCACACCGGCGATATTGCCCAGATGCCGTTCCAGCGGGGCGGCCACCGTGCGGGCCATGACCTCGGGCGAACCGCCGGCATTCGACGCCGAGACCGAGATGACCGGCAGGTCCACATCGGGCAGGTCGGAGACCGGCAGGAGGGGCAGCGCCATCAGCCCCGACAGCACGGCGGAGAGCAGCAGCAGAAGGGTCGCCACCGGGCGACGGACGAACCAGGCAATGAATTTCAAGGAAGATGTCCCGTCCCTGCGGGAGGGCTCTGTCTATAAAGACGATCGACCACTGCGTTTTTTCAGCGGTTGGATAAAAAAATGCTTCAGCGCTCAGCGAATGTCCGCATCACCGGTGGCCGGTACCGGTGTCACGGTAATGGCGGCGGCCTGCACGGCCAGCCCGTGTTCAGCCGCTGCCCGGCGCAGCAGGGCCGCCACTTCCGGCATCCGGCAGGGAATTTTCCGTCCTGTTCCCGCCTCGACAAAGGTGACGGCCAGTCTGCCTTTGCGTTCGGGCGCGATGCCGTAATGCCACAACCGGTCGGGTGAGACGTCGCGGCGCAGGATGTCACGGGCAACGAGCAGGTTCAGGTTGCGCTGGATCGAGCCCTGGCTGGGTGGATGGCCGTCGGTCATATTGCGTAGGGTCTTCCAGATCTCGATGGCCGTGGCCCCCGCACCGGATTCGAGGATGCCATGCAGCAGTACCCGGCGCAGGTCGGTCATCTTCACGCCTGCCTCCCGGCAGCGGTCCTCAAGCTTGCGCACCGCATTGCGACTGGCGCCCATGCCGGGACGGATCTGGTTCAGGGCGGCCGGAGAACGGCGGTGTTCGAAAAAGGCGAGCATGGTGATGATCCTGTCACGATCAGAGTAAGGGAATGGCCAGAAACCTCAGTTCCTGTCCGGGTGGATGTAGAATTCGACGGGCACGGTCAGGGTGATCGGATCCCCCGCGACGCTGTCCGGCGGGATGGGGAGCGGCTGGGCGCGTTTGGGGAGCGCTATGGCTTCCTGGTCCAGCAGCGCATGACCGGAACTGCTGGCGAGTGTGACCGAGAGCACATGGCCCTTGCGGTCCATGGAGAACGTCACGGTCGGCACGCCTTCCTGATGGTCGGCCATGGCATCGGACGGGTAGCGCTTGAACTTTTCAAGCTGCGCCAGCAAAGCCCCCTGCCAGGTCACCGGGTCATGCGATGCCTTGGAAGATGAGGCGCCTGGAGCGGGAGCCGCCTGCGTGGGCGCCGGTGGCGCTTCCGAGGACGGCGGCGCGGTCGTGGCTTCGGCGGGCGGCGTTTTGTCCGGGATGGGCTTTTTGAGCATCGGCACCGGCTTGCTCTTCTTGACGATCTTGCGCGGTTTCTCGGGCTTGGGCACCGGGACTGGCGGATTGGGCGCGGGCGACGGCGGGGCCGTGATCTTCGGTGGTTCGACCGGGGCCGGATCGGGAATGGACTGGGTCTGCTTCGGGCCGATCGGCGCATCCGTTGGCGGCGTCGGTGTCGAGACAGGTTCCGGGGCCATGTCGATGGCGATGGCCGCAGGTGGCGGTTCAGGCACGGCCATCACGGGCGGCGGCAGACGCATGATCCACCAGACCGCTCCGCCACTGACCGTGAGCACGGCGAGGAAGGACAGGCCCCAGCGGAGTGCATCGTGACGTCGGGCCAGACGGGCCTGCCTTTTCTGCCACTCGGCAAAGGATGGCGGGACCGTCTCCTGTGTCACGCCAGCAGGATGTGCCGTACCCGCCATGTCAGCCGTGCCGCTCACGGCGTGCCTCCCGCAACGGGAGCCGTGGCAGGAGCACTACCCGAGGTTGTGGAACTGGCCGGCACCATTGTTGTGCCAGCTTCGCTACCTTCCTCCTGCCCCTGCAGGTTGACCAGTGCGACCTTGAGATGGCCGGCGGACCGCAGCTTATCCATCACGCCCATCAGCGTGCCGTAATCCACGGTCCTGTCGGCGCGCAGGAAGATTCGTTCGTCCCTGTTGCCTTTCGTTGCGCTCTCCAGTGCTCCGGCCAGACTATCCATGGTGATGTCGTCTTCCCCCAGCGCCAGGCCGTGATCGGCCTTTACCGTCAGGAACACCGGATCGTCCGGGCGCGGCGTCGGCTTTTCGGTCGAGGAGGGCAGGTCTACCGGCACGTTCACCGTGGTCAGCGGGGCTGTGACCATGAAGATCACCAGCAGGACCAGCATCACGTCGATGAATGGCGTGACATTGATCTCGCTCGCCTCATGCGGGCTTTCATCGGTGTGGCGGATACGGATCATGACGGATCACTCCCCGGCCGCCGTGCGGACATCACGCGCCTGCGGGCCAAGGCGCACGATATTACCTTGCGCCATGAGCATCTGCGTGCGGCCCAGATCGCGCGACACCAGGCGCATGACCAGTGCGGTCAGGTCCGCCACCTGTGCGCGGCATGAGGCCGTCTGGCGGGCGAGATGGTTGTAGATCACCACGGCCGGGATGGCCGCGACCAGACCCAGCGCTGTCGCCAGCAGCGCCTCGGCGATACCGGGCGCGACCACGGCAAGACTGGTCGCCTTGCTGGCCGCAATGCCGGTGAACGAGGTCATGATGCCCCAGACCGTGCCGAACAGGCCGATGAAGGGCGAGGTCGCACCGATGGTGGCCAGCACGCCGGTACCACGCAGGAGCCTGCGTCCCTCGGCAGCTTCCAGTCGCTCAAGGTGTAGGACGATGCGTTCCTTCAGCCCCTCGCTATCATCGGGGATGTCGGCAGAGCGTTTGCGCTCGGTCTCGGCGGCCATCACCAGCGTGTGGGCAATGGACGAATTCCCCCGTGTCCATTCCTCGCCGAGGTCCAGCGTGTTGGCCTCTTCCAGCGCTTTTTCGGCCTTGTGGAGTTTAAGCCGCACGCGCAGCAGTTCGAGCGACTTGGCGATGAAGATGGTCCAGGTCAGCAACGAGGCCACGGCCAGCAGGATCATGACGCAGCGGACGACGGGACCGGCGTTGAGGAACATATCCCACGGGGAGAACGAGATCGGGGTCATGACTGACCTCCTTTGACAGACGGGGTGCGGCACCATGCCCGGAGGACGCAGGCGACCGTCACGATGAGGGGAATGGACAGGGCAGCCCAGGACAGGGCCAGCCAGACGCCATGCTGGCCCAGCAGGGCGGACAGCAGGCCGAAGATGGTGAGTAGCCCCAGCGCAATCGGCCACGGCCAGACGGCGACGGCGTGACGTGATGCCGAAACTGGTTGGGATGGCACGGGGATTTCGGGAGAGACGGCATTCATCGGACTGTCCCCGCCGTCAGGGCAGGAACAGCCGCATCGTCTGCGTCATCCAGTTCATACCCCAGCGCCCGCAGACGGGCATCGGTGGCGATTCTACGCTTGCCGACCCACAGCATCAGGCCACTGACCAGCACACCAATCACCACCACATCGAGCAGCGCCCACAGGATTTTCAGCGGCATGCCGCCGTAATCCCCGAAATGCAGGGGGCGGGAGACTTCGAGGAAGCGCAGGTACCACGGCATGGGATACGCCCCGGTCAGTTCGCCCGTGCGGGCATCGACCAGAACCGGGGTGAACAGACGCGCCCGCAGCGGGGTCGCTCCTCTTGTCCAGAGCACGTAATGCACGGGGCTGCCGAAGGAGGCGCCGGGGAAAGACAGGCCAGTCACCTCATTGCCGGGCGCCGCTTTTGCCGCTGTATCGAATGCCGCCTGCACGGACGACAGGTGCTCTTGCGACGGCACCGGCAGATTTGCGTAGGGACGCAGGATCTGCCGCACATCGGTGACACGCCACAGGCCAAACAGCGGCGTCTGGAGTTCGTTGACCAGCCCGGTAAAGCCCACCACCATCGCCCAGACCAGCGTGGCCACACCCAGCAGGTTATGCAGGTCCAGCCAGGTCAGGCGTACCGCACGGTCGCGCCGGATGGAGCCGAACGGCAGGCGCTTCATGAACCGGCCATACAGCACCGTGCCGGACACCAGCGAGGCCACGAAGACACCGCCCATAAAGCCCAGAAACAGGCGACCCGGCAGATAGGCGAACAGACTGACGTGCAGGCGACGGCAGATCCCCATGATCAGGCCCGTCCATGTGCCGAGCTGCTTGGGTTCTGTTGCGGGTCGCGACTGCTCCAGCACCTTCGCCGTGCGGGCGTCGAACTTGATCCAGTGACCGGAGTGGCGGTCGGGATAGTTCTCGTCGTCCTTGAGCGCCTGCCAACTGGGCGCCATGGAGACCAGCACCGCCGGTTCATCGTCATCCGGATTGACACTGGTGATGATCTGGCCCGGGTAGAGCCCCCTCGCCTTCTGCACGATTACGTCGAGACTGGCATTCGGTATATCCGCAGGCAAACTTTCGTAAGGCGGGTCGTCATCACCAACGAAAGTATCGAATATCTGCTCGGAAAACAGCATCGGCAATCCGGTTACGCATACGATCAGAAGGAAGACGGTGCAGGCAAGGCTGGTCCATTTATGAACGCTGAACCACCAGCGAAGGGCGCGGGGCGTCATGGGAACCATCATTTTAATAATGATTGTGAGAATGATTTGCAAATAAAATCTGCACCGGTCCCAGCCTGTTCCATTGCGTCGTGCCTCTGACTATCCCGAAAAAAATCAGCAGGCGTCCGGCCCTGTCGTCCTGTCAGCAGACCGGCCGGAATGCCGCCTTTCTTATAAAGACGAGCCAGTGGCGGATTTTTTCATAAGAAACCCGTTTTTTATATTGCCGGCGGGACCAAGGTGCCTTTTTCCGATGGATGGCGTCCCTGTGCCCGCGTGGCATGCCTCTCCTGCCCCGTTCCGGTCAGGTGGCTGTCGTTTATGATGCGCCCTTCATCCAGATGGATGATATGGTCAGCTGTCGCGAAATAGTGGTCATCATGCGAGATGACGATCAGCGTTCGCCCTGCCGCTTTCAGTTCAGGCAGGATTTCAGTGTAGAAAACACGGCGGAAAACCGGGTCCTGATCGGCTGCCCACTCGTCCAGCATCAGGACTGGCCGGTGTTCAGCAAGCGCCTGCACCAGCGCCAGACGCCTGCGCTGTCCGGTGGAAAGGTCGGTGGTGCTGAAACGGCCCTGCTCCAGCCTGACCTTGTGGGCAAGGCCCAGCCGTTCCACCCAGCATGCCACAAGGGCCAGGGTCCGTTCATCCGGGTGCGGCAGGTTCTCAAACAGGAAATAATCCGTGAACACCGTTGCAAAAAGCTGGCGGTATGCGGCGACGTTTTCCGCCGTGACCGGCACCCCGTCACACAGCACGGTGCCCTCGGTGGGTGCATACAGGCCCAGCAGCAGCTTGACCAGCGTGGTCTTGCCCGCGCCATTGCCCCCCGTGATGAACATGATCTCGCCATGGCGGATGGTCAGGTCCACCGGCCCCAGTATGAAGCCGGGCGCAGCCATGCCATCCGGGTGGTAGCTCACGCCATGGAGGGTAATGGCATGGTGGAAGGTGACCGCATCTTCCGCGCGCAAGTCAGGTAGCCTGCCATCGGGCAGGTTGGCGGTCAGTTCGGCAATGCGTTGCAGGGCGATTTCGGTCTCGGTCATGGCGGGCAGCGCCTGCAGCACCCGTTCCAGTGGTCCGCGCGCATAGAGCAGCACCAGCACCGCGCCAGTGGCGGCAGGGGTGGACAGTCCCGTAAGAAAACGTGTGCCCAGCAGTAGGGCCACGGTCAGGAAAAAGAGTGCTTCATGAACGGAATCAAACAACCAGAACCGCCGCATGGCCGTGGTTTTCAGCGTCGCGATACGTGATGCGGCCCCACCGAGCAGGGTATGATGCGCATGGTCGCGCCGGATGTGGTTGAGCTGCAGTTCCCGTGCCCCCTCGGTAATGGTGCGGTACTGGTTTTGCAGCCTGTCTTCCATGCTGCGGATTTCACGGTAATCAGACCGCCACCTGCGCCGGCGCCAGACCGTCAGCGCCACACCGCAGGCAAAGGACACGATCACGATCAGGCAGGCCGGTGGCGACAGAACGGCCAGATAGATCACGCAGGCCAGCACCACAGCCAGGGAGACGACATAGCCCGAGAAATTGAAGGTAAACGCGCTGACGGTACTGATATCGCCATTCAGGATGGCCAGCATCCGGTGCGGTTTATGCCGCTCCAGCGTGGCCAGCGGGGTGGCCAGCACGCGGGCGGCGACCTCATGGCGCAGACGGGAGATGATCTTCTGGCCGGCTGCGCTATTGCCGATCCCTGCAAGGGCAGATCCCGCAATGGACAGCACGCACAGCCCCGCAAGGTTCAGCGCCAGGGCTGAATTCAGCCTGTCCGGCGCATGCAGGGCATCATTGATGCCTGATAGCAGCCATGCGCTTGCAAGCCCGCCTGCCGTGCCGACAAGCGTCGCCCCAAGTGTTACAGGCCATAACGGACGTTGCAGACGCCACAGGGTACGCAGGACGCCGGTATATGAAGACTGCATGCGGTTCATAACGGGCACCTCCTGCAGGAAATGACGATGAGATGAACCGTTTTTTCAGGCGGGTTTTACCAGCTATAGCTCAGGTTGCCGTAAACGCGCCGACCCTGCCCGATATAGCATGAGTAAGTACCACCACATGAAGTGATGTAATATTTGTTGGTCAGGTTGGAGACGGAAAGCTGCCCCCGCAAACCCTTCAGTATGGGCGTGGCCTGCCCGAAATCGTAATGCGCGCCGATATCGAACAGGGTGTACGCGGGGACCTTGAAGCTGTTTACATCATCGGAATAGGTAAAGCCATTATACCGCACGCCGCCATTGATGCCGAAACCCTTGAGGTAACGCGTGGGTAGCGTGTAATCCAGAAAAGCGGAAGCCATGTTGCGGGGAATCCCCTCGCCTATGTATTTTCCTTTTTCTGATATTGTACCGCCTGTGGTACCGTTGGCATATTCCTGCGTATCGCTCAGGTTGGTGCTGAGATAGGTCGCGGCGTCATAGGTATAGGAAGCCATGAACCGCAGGTTGCGGGTGAAGTTGGCATTGGCCGAAAGTTCGAACCCCTGCGAGCGCACGCGTCCCGCATCCGCGGAAAAATTCGGGTGGTCGGGGTCGGTAATCAGGTAATGGTCTTCCTCGATCCGGAAAGCGGCGGCCTGCAGAAATATTTTCTGGTCAGGCGACTGGTATTTCAGCCCTGCTTCAAGCTGTTTGCCGGTCAGCGGCGGGAACAGGTTGCCCTGCCAGTTGCGCGAACTCTGCGGCACGAAGGATGTGGAATAGCTGAAATACGGCGCCAGGCCGAATTTGAACTGATAGACCAGTCCCGCGCGCCATGTGAAGGCCGCCTGCGGCCGTGGCAGGGCACTGGTGCGGGTATAGGTGTAGGTATGGGTGGCGTTCTCGTTGCTCGTCTGCGCGGTATAGCCATGATAGTTCACCCAGTCCTGCCGGCCGCCAAGGATAACGGACAGCCCCTTGTATTTAAGCTGGTTCTGAAAATAGATGCCTTCCTGAAAATAGTTCTGGTGGCTCTGATATCCGCTGACAAGACACTTGGAGGAATGGATGTCCATGCAGGGCACGTAATTGCTCTGCGGATTATAGACATTGACCAGCGTATACCCATCAAGACCAGGATAGCCGTTATTGCCTGGTGTATCGTCGCTGAGCGAACTGTCCCTGCTGTTATACTGCCGAAAGTCCGTTCCAACGACCCATGTATTCCGTACCGGGCCAATCGGCAGCTTGCCCCCCACGCGCGTATCCAGTCCGATGGTGGTGCTAGGCCAGTTGGTCTCGACCGGCCCGCGGGAGTATAGCTGGTCGGTCACCATGCCTTCGCCGCGCATGAGCGTCTTGTTACGAAACTTCGAGCTTTCAAAACGCATGGTCTGGCTGAAATCGATCCAGCGGTTGAAGGTATGCTTGAACTGGTATTCAAACATGGCATCCGTCTGGCCTGACTCGTTCCAGTTCCTGTCACCCAGGAAGCGGCTGCGGGGAATGCGGCCATAACCGTTGGTATCAAGCAGCACGCTGGGCGGAAGCTGCGTCATGTTGATGCCATCGCCGGGTGTGTACATATAGCTGCCCAGAAGGGTCAGTGAGGTTTTGTGGTCTATGTCCCATGTAATGGAGGGCAGGACACCTACGCGGTGATAGTCGATATAGTTGGTCTGCGTGCCCTGGGTTACGCCAATACCGGCAATGCGGTAGCGCACATTCCCTGATTTCGTGACCCTGTCACTGACATCGAATGTGGCCTCGTACCGCCCCCAGTTGCCAAAGCCAAGGGTGACATTGCGTAGCGGCGTGTCGGTCGGTTTCTTCAGGCTCATGCCGATCAGGCCGCCCGGCGTGGTCTGACCATACAGCACCGAGGCCGGGCCGTTCATGACCTCGATACGCTCAAGGAACGCGGTCTCCCCCGCGCTGTTGGAATATGACCGGATGCCATCGACAAACTGCGCGGTGGCAAAGCCACGCTGCACGATACTGCCGTTATTGTAACCACTGCCGACGCCATTGGCGAAGCCGCCCAGCCCCTCCACATGCACGCCGGGGGTGTAGCGCAGCGCCTCCATCACGTTCTGGGGCTGCTGGTCGATCATCTGCTGTTTGGTGATGACGTGGATCGAGTTCGGTATCTCGATAATGGGCGTGTCGGTCTTTGACCCGGTCAGGGTATTGGTGGCCACGTAGCCTACGCCGGGTCCGGTAGCACTTTCATGCGCCACGGTGCCGCCCACCCGCACGGGGCCCAGCGTGATGCTGGCGGTCGCGGCTTTCTGGATGTAGAATGCGCCGTCCCGGCTGGAAAATGTCAGTCCTGTCCCACCCAGCAGTCGCCCGATTGCGTCCGGCACCGAAAACGTGCCGTTCAGGGGGACCACCGTGATATTCGGTATGCTGTCGGCAGCAAAGATCAGGCGTACGCGGGCCTGTGTACCCAGATCCACCAGCGCATCACGCAGGGGTTTCTGCGCGATATGGAAGGACAGGACCGCGCCAGTGTTGACCCCGGCGGATGGTGCGGCCAGCGCACCCGCGCATGTCAGGCTTCCGTATGTAGAAAGGGCCACTGCAGTCAGCAGGATAGAACGGAACCGGTTGCCTGTGGCGGTGGGAATATCAACGCTTGCTGCCATGGAAATGTTGCCTGCTGTATTGCAAATGCGAATTAGGATCAATTCGTCTCACAAAACATGACGGGCCACGCCAGCGGAACTTAATAGCGGTCGCACGTTCAGGAACTTTTTTTTGCAGGTCAGGACTGCTTTGCCTGCTGCCCGCGCCGGATCAGCCGGGAAAGCTGACAACCAGAATACGCCCTGCCACTTCGCGCATGGACCCGCCAGAGGAGGTGACCAGCATGCGCAGGCTGTCGGCAGGGCGCTGCAGGTCATACACGCCCCCCACCAGCCTGCTGGCGGGTATGGTTCCGCGCACAATGACATAGCCGGGATAATGGCGGCGCAATATACCCAGCATATCCGCGACACTGACCGCACTGGCACCAAACAGGCCTGTATTCCATGATCCGATACTGTCAGGTGAAATGGCGGAGCGGCGCACGGCCCCGGTCTTTTCCGTAATATCGATCTGTTCACCGGCATTGACGGTCTGCTCGGCTGCTATTCCCGCCTGTAGTGCGCGCAGCCCGACCGTACCCTCACCAACCCCCAGCACGACGTGTCCAGCCCCGCTGCGCACGTCAAATACCGTGCCAATATCGCGTGACACCACGCCATCGGCCTCCACCACGAAGGTCCGCCGGGGATCATGCTTTACCTGAAACAGAGCCTCCCCTTTCAGCAGCACGACCCGGCGTGTATCGCCTTGCATGTGCACGGCAATGGCGGATGCGCTGCCCAGGGTCAGATGACTGCCATCATCCAGGGCAATCTGGCGCGTCTGGCCTGTTGTCGTGGTGTAGTCCGCCTGAAACCACAGGCGCAGCGAAGGCGCGCAGGCAAGGACAATGGCCGCTGCCGCCGCAGTTGCCAGCGCCCCCGCCCACCATCTGCGGACCGGGAAGCGATACAGGTTGTCGGGTATGGGCTTTGACGGGGGCCGGGCCTGTGTCGCGCCCTGCAGGGCCATCTGGCCAAGCAGGCGGACCCGCAATGCCTGCTGCCATGCCCGTTCATGCGCGGGATCAGCCTGCCGCCATTGCTGGAGTTCAGCCTTCAGGCAGTCATTTCCGGGATCATCCTGCACACGGAGAAGGAACGAAAGGGCCGTTTCGGCAGCGTCAGGCGGGGGAATGTCGGTCATGGGCCCATATGCTTTGCAGGCAGGACATGCGCTTTCACATCTCCCTTTCTGTCTGACGATTGAACGGTACGGAAATTAATGCCGGCAGGTGGGGCTTCATTTGTCACCAAGCTGCTCGGTAATCCGCTGGAAGGCCTGCCGGAGCATGGCATGCACGCGCGGGGAACTGACACCGAGGATCTCGGCCACTTCACGCTGTTTATGGCCATAGAGCTGGCTCAGTTCAAACGCGCGGCGGGTGCGCGGGGGCAGGCCGTCAAGGCATGCCAGCACGCGACGGAGTTCATCCTGGCTGGCAAGCTGGCGTTCGGGCGTCAGGATTTCGATGGCATCGGGGCGCGGAATATCCCCGTTCCCTGCCCCGTCAGTGCATGTGGTCCGTCTGTCGGGAGAACTGATGGCCTGCGCATAGGCACGTTCAACGGCTTTTGCCCGGCGTGCATCAATGGCGAGGCAGAAAATCACCCGTTTCAGGTAACCCAGCGGGTGCTGGATGTCCTGTGGCGCGGCCCCGGCGCGGATGATGCGGATATAGGCGTCCTGCACGATTTCCTCGCCCCGCCATGCGCAGCCCACGACCCGCGCCGCCAGCGCGACAAGATGGCGTCTGTTGCTTTCAAGGACTTCCAGAAAAATCTTGTCCGCGTAGGACACGGGCACCGCCTCCAAGGAGATCGACGCACGGGGCTTTGCCTTATCGCGTGTCGTATCTCCTGCTGTTTTCATGTCCTGTAATAATAATCATTCGCATGTTCAAGTTGCGTATGATGTGGCCGATGTTTCGTATGTCACCCTCGGGACGCATGCGACATGCTTTCTGAGTTCTTGGAAAGGTATATGTAAATCAGTATGTTGTATGGAACCGTCCAAAAATATCGGACAGCTGTCGGCGCGTGCTGTTATTTCCTGCCATGATGGATCGTCTGTATGGGATACCTTCGCTGAATCATGCGATAATCGCATAACTGACAGTCAATATTTGCAGTCATTACCAGCTATAGGTCACTTTCCCGATCACGTTGCGGTTCGCGCCGATATAGCAGCCGGTATCGGCCCCCGCGCAGCCGGGATAGTACCGCTGGTTGAGCAGGTTCCGGGCCGTGACCTGAAACAGCATACCCTTCATCCGTGGGGCCACGGCATCAAGGGCATACTGTGCCTGCGCATCCACCAGCACATAGCTGGGGGTTACATATTCCAGCGTGTTGTCCACCAGCGTATTGCCGTTGTAGCGCACGCCCGCGCCAAACCCCAGCCCCCGCAATGGGCCGTTGCGCAGGTCGTAATGCCCCCACACTGAGAATTTCTGTTTGGGCACCAAAATCGGGTGCTCGCCGGTCAGGTTGCTACTGCCGCGCGTATAGGCCACGTTCTGATAGGTATAGGCACGGATCACGTTTGACCTGCATCGAGCCGTCTCGCTGTGGCCATGGGTTGCCCTGCTGGGCATTGCCATAAGCGGGGTGGCGCTGGCGCTTGAGGATGAGGTGTTCAATCCCGTCATCCGTGCTGCTGGACCCGGATGACGGGACCGCCATGTTCTACCTTTTCAGCAATCAGGGAACAGAACCCTCCGGGCTGGGAAGTCCCGTGGTTACCGTGGATCTGAAAACCGGTTAGATCACGGCAGGTGACATGCCCGGCCGGGGGGCTGCGGGCAATCTGGTCATGCAGATGCAGTTGCCGTTGCCGTGGCATAGCGGCAGGATAGCCGGGCCTGGCGGCCGTATCCTCATATGCCTGTCGGATCTGGCCGTGTGCATGCTGGTGGTCACGGGCATCATGATCTGGCAACGAAAGCGGCAGACCCGTCAGGCCAGATAGCCCGACAGGCTGCTACAGGCAGCTGAAAAGTCAGAATACTGGCATTCGGATGCCAGTGTCATCTCAGCACGGTCACGCCTGCCGCATCATGTGGCAGGGTCATGCCGTAGGCTTCGCTGTAGCGCGAGGCAAACGCTTCCCGCTCCAGCCGCTCGCAATAATCAAGATACCGGATCAACGCCCGCTCGGCGCGCATCGTGCGCCCATAGAGCCGCTTGTAATGCTGCCAGAGCATCATGACATTGACCGACCAGGCATCATAGGCATGTGTTGCAACCCGGTTGCGGATCGCGGCGGGAAGAGCATCGAAGGCTGCCCAGTCATCACCCGCATAGCGTCGCCACATCTCGTGCCGCAGCGTCCGCTCGTTATCTACCATCGCCTTTGCGGTCCTCACGATTATTGAGCACATGGTTGAGGAGCGTCGTCTTTCCTGCTCCCAGAAAGCCGGAAAGAACCGTTACCGGAAGCCTTTCGTGCATGACGGACACTCTTCATTCGGTTGTAATCCGGCAAACTTATATAGAACGTTATAATATAACAACCCCTGAAGGATTTCGAACGGGAAAAGATATCTTGCAGGATACGACGTTATGGAATGCCTGTGGTCCGAACGTGTTTCTTGGTTAAAACTGTATCAAAGTTCGAGAATACGGGTTGTGGATCTCATATAGGCACGCACATTGAAGATTGTTGAAAGTATGAAAACAATGTTCAGCCTTGATCAAGGCGGATACTCATTTTTCAAGATGGAAGATGAATGCAGTACACTCTGGGTTGGCAGAAAATAGGATGCAGCCTGTCGTTCTGACAGTAAAGACATGTCAGTCATCAATCCATATTTATTGGAATATCAATAAATATATAATAAAAAAATTATATTAACAATTTACACTTACGTCCAGTCTTCAGACCGTAGCCCATCGACTTTGGTGAATTCACGAAGATTGCCGGTTATCACAACAAGCCCCCTGCTACGCGCGTGTCCGGCAATCATCAGATCGTATGAGCCGATCACGCATCCCCTACGCTCCAGATCAGCTCTGATTTCTGCCGAGTGCGCTGCAGCCTCGTCATCAAACGGCAGAACGGAAAGACGCGCGGCGAAGTGCTCTACCTCCCGACGCACCTGTGAGGGATCCTGCGACTTCTCGGCACCATACGGAAGTTCGTACAGTACGACGTCGGATATATAGAGAGCTTCTGCGTTATCATTGAACTTCTGTCGCAGATCTTCTGGACGATCACGTATTACGCGGATGCAGAAATTTGTATCCAGAAGACGACCATAACGCATTGCGATGCGATGCCGGTCCGTAAGTTTTCCGTTGGCAAGATGAGAGCATGTCCATAGAGGAGCTACAAGTAATATATATAGGAAATAATTTATTACTTCCAAGATGATAAATGCGGTTTGATGAATTCCTGGCAAAAGCGCCCGAATTCCATGACATTGGGATGACCCGCATATTCGGTCTCTTTCGCCTTCAGAAGGCCTTCCGGGATCACAAGCCTGACGCCGATAGATGCCATGTCCTCGATTGCATTGCCTGCGATGTTTTCGTCGACGGTCGTCAGAAACAGGGGGCGTCCTCCCATTTCGCGCTCCACCTGCTTCCAGCGTTCTCTCAATGTCGTTTTGGCGCTCAGGATCAGACCGGTTCTGGAATCTGCACGCCCGCTATCCACGAAAGCCAGGCTGGGGAGGATGAAATCCGGCCTCTTTTTTGATTCAAGGATGACCTGCTTCTCGAAGGGAATACCACCATCACGCAGCATGGCTTCAATATGATGCTCATAAGAGTAACCTGCCCGGGATTTCCGTTGCTGCCCTGCCGACAGCATGAGTGCATCGATCTCGGGACGCTTATCGATCAGGCGGCGGATGACCTCAGCCGGAGACGGCTTGTATGGCGTCTCGCCCATTACGAGGCGGACGAGATCCACGGCATATTTCCGATGCTGATGTTTGCGGAAAAGATCCCATTCGATAGTCCGGCTGAGTGTTCTCAGATCATCTCCGGGTTTTTCAAGGGAAAAGGGATCAATCTTCGTCAGGCCACGCTGCCGCATGAAGATGGCCTGGGCTTCGCGCGCGAGGTCAACTGTCGCTGGTATGGCAGCACGACTGGCAGCGAATGTCCCGATTTCGCCACGTAACCACGCATCAATAACCTCCCCCGCAAAATCGAGGATCTTTCCCTGTTCTTCCGAGCGGATACTCTCGGGTTCAAACACAGCAGATACAAACTCAGCCTTGAGATCGAACAGGTCACGCAACAGTTCAAAATCATCGCTACCAGAATCAATGGTCAGGCATTCATAGAAGCGGTGCCCGTGTTTTTCCTGTCGTCCCATGACCAGAAAAGAGGCTGGGAGAAGATCTGCAAAAGCGGCTTTTGGCAGAACCGTCAGATGGGTCTCATTGCCTTTGCTGGTATAGTGCACCAGATGGCTCGTACGTTCCTCACCGATCTGTGGCCAGACGGTCGGGAAAAAAGCTTCACGGATTTCAGCGGCCCCGGGTTTTTTACGTTCTTTGACCATCAGTTGCGGAAAGAAACCGCTATCCCGGGATTCTACGGGAATAAAGACCCCGGCCTGATGTTTGCTGCGCTTACGGGCCCAGTCCCTATCATTGTTCCGCAGCTTTTTTACCATGACTTGATCAGAGGCCGCGAAAAGCCGTGACAGAAGGCTGGCGTCCGGAGCAGCCTGTTCAAGAGCCAGTTGAGTCTGCGATGACATTGAGATCCCTGATCTTATGAATACGTGTAGCGTCAGAAAAACGATTTCTCAGTTCTGTAATAATGTATGCCAGACTTCAACATAAAGTCTCCCATGCTCCATGCTCCATGCTCCATGCTCCATGCTCCATGCTCCATGCTCCATGCTCCATGCTCCATGATTCTGGTCTATGTCAGGACGGGAGTGGTTCCGCGACAGTTCGTTCGCTACTGCCCCTTATTTCCAGTTCGGCCACGTCCGATTTCAGCCATGACGCACAGGTTTCTAGGACAGTCTCCAGTGGGATACGTCCCCTTCCCCGTATTGCACATTCCCACACGGTTCCAATGCGCCAGCCGGAGTTGCGTAATGCGGGGACGGTCCGGGCATCAACAGCCCGGTTACGCTCGATCTTGCTGCGCCAGAATTCGGTGCGGGTACCCGGGAGACGGAAAAGATGACAGTCATGGCCATGCCAGAAGCAGCCATGGATGAAAATTACGGCCCTGTATTTTGGAAATACCAGATCCGGCGTACCCGGCAGCTTTCTGTCATGCAGTCTGAAGCGGAAACCAAGGGCATGCAGACCTTTTCGCAGGACCATTTCCGGCTTCGTGTCTTTCCCGCGGATACCAGCCATCATCCGGCTCCGCTGTTCGGGGGAGACGATATCAGGCAACGGCAACCTGCTGATGCGCATGAGGCAGCCCCGGGATATCAGGCTGGGACCATACCGGCACGGCAGACTGCTGCGCCAGGGCTGACCGGATATAGGGTTTCATCGCGTTGGCCAGAAACTCGATGACCGGTACCACGACCGCATTTCCGAACTGGCGATAGGCCTGCGTGTCCGAAACGCCGATGCGGAAACGACGTGCTCCCCGGTCAAACCCCATCAGACGTGCACATTCCAGCGGGGTCAGGCGACGTGGACGTTTGCCTTCTTGTCTGATCAGGATCTCGGAGCCATCCTTATGGTACCGGGCTGACAGCGTTCTGGCGACATCGTCCGGTCCGAACAGCCCGAAACCGAAGCCGTTACCGGCTGCAGCATGTTTGGCCTTGTAATTCTGGAGATAGGTCCAGAGATGTTCCGTGAGGGTGTACTTCGGGTCTACTTCATCATGTGGCAGGAGGATTGAACCGAGCCGGGGGCCCTGCTCCGCGGGCGGAATCGCCAGGGACGCCAGATCAAACTCTGTTTTTTCACGAAAACCTACGATAAAAATACGTTCCCGCTTCTGGGGAACCCAGGACGCCGCGCTGATCACCCGCGTCTGGACATGATAGCCCAGTTCTTCCTGAAGAACGTGCATGATGGTGGCGAAGGTACGCCCCCTGTCATGCCGTTCCAGATTTTTCACGTTTTCCAGGAGGAATGCTGCTGGCCGGTGATGGGCGATGATCCGGGCCGTATCGAAAAACAGGGTTCCCTGGGTGTCGCACAGGAAGCCATGGGGTCTGCCCAGCGAATTTTTCTTGGAAACACCCGCGATCGAAAAAGGCTGGCATGGAAAGCCGGCAAGAAGGACATCGTGCTCGGGGATCAATGACGGATCATCGGCAAACGGCCGGATATCTCCGCTGATTTCGTGGTTGTCCGGATAATTGAGCGCATAGGTCTGTCGGGAGAACCGGTCCCACTCCGAGGTGAAGACGCATCGACCGCCAATCCCTTCAAAGCCGATCCGGAGACCACCGATACCGGCAAACAGGTCAATGAAGCGGAAGTTGACCCTTTCCTTTTCGAACGCACGGAGCCGTTCATTGGCGATATGGCGTAGCAGTTTGAGTGCCGTGCGGCTCGCCGCACCGGGCATATTTTCGTAACGATATACCGTCCGCTCTCCCAGCTCCAGTTCTTCTGCTGCCTGATGTAGTGTAAGGCCTGCCCGGTCACGCAGGAGACTGAATTCTGTTCGCGTGGGCATGAAGGTGTTTCCGATATCGAGGGACTAGGACTGTATCTGCCTTAATGGCAGAATCCTTCCCGGAGGGCAAGCTATTGTTCCTCTCATGTTCTTCTAAAACCTGCGGCATGGCCCTTTTCTCCCAACATTGATTTACCGGGCTTTTTTGAGGCCAGATGCGACAGGATTGAGCTTCTATCATTTATGCGGCTTTCGCTATGGATGACTTTTCCCATACGCGAGATGACTATTTTTCTGCTGAGAAAAGAGCATCGATTTCCCCGTTGGCAACGGGATTTAAAAAACATTATGTATGATAATTTCTGGATATGTATTCTTTTGAACCAGCATGGCAGGAAAGCGCTTTTCCAAAGCGTGGGATGCGCACTTGGTTTGATGGCGGTTCCGGTTTGTATAGAGGCGCAGCCTATGGGCAGGTCAAAATGCATCGCTGTCGGTGTGGCATCGTGAAAATATTTTATGGGTATAATGCCGGGTATGGCGATAAATGTGGAATGTTGAAATCTATGTATTTCAGCGTATTACAACAGATAAATGATGCCCTTCCCCTCCGCCAGAACTTCTTGTAAATAAACGAGAAATTGCCAAGCGCCCCACGGGGCGCTTTGGTCGTTTCTGGACGGTTTTTCAGGCTGGTGTGGTAGAAATTGTGGTACCTACCTCAAAAATTTGTTTAGCTTGGAGCCGAAATCACCCCCCACTCTACCGTGCCTTAGTACCGACTCTCACCAAGATCATTGAGCAACGGCTCCATCTCGTCTGGTGTCAGAGGCCATGTTCTAGGGGGTGCGGTCAGTTAGCTCCGATGACAACGGAGACGAGTTATGCTGCTGCTAGGAAGGTTGATTTTAGCTTGTCATAGCGTGTTGCTATGCCTCTGAACTGCTTCAGGCTGGCGAAGAAGCGTTCAATGATGTTTCGTTTTTTATAAAGCGAGAACAGGATTTTCCATGGATTGCGTCGGTTTTTCTTTGACGGGATAACCGGTATGATACCCCGTGCTTCAAGCTTTTCGATGAGGGGATCGGCGTCATAAGCCTTGTCGGCGATGAAGGCCTCGGGGTCGACTTCATCCAGCAGGGGTTCTGCTTCAGTGATGTCCGCCCTTTGCCCGGGTGTCAGGGAAAGAGCCACAACCTTTCCCGCAGCATTGACAATAGCATGAATTTTGGTGGTCAGTCCGCCACGGGATCGGCCGATAGCCTGATCCGCGCCCCTTTTTTACGGGCGCCCGCACTATGCTGGTGAGCCCGGACAATCGTGCTGTCGATCATCATGTATTCGTTGTCATGGTCAGCAGCCAGATGCCGGAAAATCCGTTCGATCACACCGCCTTCGCACCAGCGACGCAGCCGCCGGTGGACGTTCTTCCAGTCCCCGAACCGGACAGGCAGATCACGCCAGGGAATGCCAGCACGGTAACGATACAGCACGGCTTCCACAAACAGGCGGTTATCCGCAGCCGTTCCACCGACATGACCTTCACGACCCGGGAGAAGGTCCTTTATCCGCTCCCACTGACTGTCGCTCAGACCATACCGTCGCATTCCCACTCTCCCCGTCCCAGACACAGGAAGAAAACATCACAGATCAAACGGGAGTACAAGCGGCATAATCCTCCCGCTTAACTGACGACACGCCCTAATGTGGTCTTCTGTGCGCTTTGCTTCGGACGTGGCTGCAAGGTCATGAAGATAAGATCCGCAAAGGAACTGCGTTTCATCCGTCCGTATCCTTCTCGATCGGACGCTACCTTAAAATGGGCACATTTTCGGGGGCACGTCAGCCCGGCAGGTGATAAATGTGGGTGTTCTGGTTGAACCACAACACAGTGTCGCCGGGGCAGGATGGAATGATCTGGCTGCCGGCCTCAAAAGCGAGCCAAGCTACCATAATGATGAGTGCGGTCATAAATATATAGAATAAGGATATCATATAATTTAGGCTTATCCTTGAATGGTATCATGAGGCAACGCAATAGATGGCGGGATTGACAATCGACCTCCTATCGAAGCTGCATGACTTCGAGAACGCAAGCACTAAACACGATCTTCTAACCGCCTACCTTGACGCCGCCCTGACCGTTGGCGGCGTCCATATAACCATTGTGGAATTAAACAGGACTGAAGATCCTAAGGAAAATTTTATACATGTCGGCTATCCAGAGGAATGGGTAAATTTTTATATTGAGAATAATTATATAAGTTATGATCCAATAATAAAAAAATCTAGATTTATGAGTCATCCGTATTTTTGGCATGAAATCCTCAATATAAACCAAAGAGAAAAAAAGATAATCAAGGATGTGTCAGAATTTGGTATAAAAAAGGGAATGACAATACCATTCCATACACATGACAGATTGGTTTATGCCATATGTTTTGCATTTACAGACAAAGACGTAGATCAAGAAGTTGAAATTTATCTGCGTGCCTTATCTAATTTTTTCATTACCAGTTATAAAAAGCTGGATGAACCGGCAGATGTATTGGTCCCTATTCTTACCCCGCGTGAAAAAGAATGTCTGAGATGGACAGCCAAGGGTAAAAGCTCATGGGAAACCGGGATGATTGTTGGTGTCAGTGAGAGAACCGTTAATTTCCATATCAACAATGCACTACTGAAGCTAAAATGTACAAATCGTATCATGGGTGTGGTGAAGGCCATTTGCGCTGGTCTGATTGAACTGTAAAACCTGTCAGACCTGACAGGTAACCTGACTGTCGATTTTCATGAATAATCCTCTTACCCAACAGCAAGAGGGCGTATCCATGATCGAAGTCGTAACCGTTGAAAACGCCCATTGGTGCGGAACAGCCCTCGCTGAGCAGTTTAGGTTTCGCTACCGGCATTTTGTGGCCAATGAGCAGTGGGAAGTTCCCTTCTACAAAGGTATGGAATATGACCAGTTCGATACTCCTGCCTCCGTCTATCTTGTGTGGCGCGATGTCGCTGGTGTGGTCAGGGGTATGGTCCGTCTGCTGCCAACAAACCGGCCTTACATGCTGGAAACACTCTGGCCCGATATGATGCCCAGTCAGATTGTTCTCTCTGGGCCGAATGTATGGGAAATCACCCGTTTTGGCGTCGAGCGCAACATGTCGCTATCCCTGCGCAAGCAGATTTCGGCCGAACTGATCCTGGCATGCATTGAGTTTTCGGTTCTGAATGGGATTGACACCTATCTATTCCTGACCGCGTGGGGCGTTCTCAAGCGGATTGTACCCGGAGCCGGTGTAGAAGCTCATATTCACATGAGAAAGACGCTTCCATCAGGCCATGATGTCGCTTCTGCCGTAGTGCCCGTCTCGCAGGATGTTCTTGATAAGGCACGAGAAAAGCTGAATATCCACTATACCGTCCTCAATAATGACAGCATTGAGCACCAGAATGCAGCATAACAATATGAATGAAGATACGAAAACGAAAGCAAATGATATTAAAGCCGCGTTATCGTTTCTGCGCGAAGAAGCAAGAAGGTGCGGTCTAACACAGACTGACAATTCGCTCTCCATCACAGAAATAATAATAAATATTGAAATAAATAAATAAATAAAATTTTAATAGGAGTAATAAATTGTTTATCCGCGACGGTGATATTGAATACCTCGCAAAGAAACTGTTCTCACAACGCTATCCATTTCGGAAATGGGAGGCCACATCGAATTTGACATCCGGCGGCGCCACAGAAGATGAAAAGGAAAAATTTATGGATATGGCCCGGCGTCAATTGTCAAGCTGGCATCCGGTGTAAGTTAGGTCGCTCCACCCGGAGCCGCCTAATTTTCTACGCGATCAACTCACGCTTCCTCATCTTCTTCACCCTCAGCGACATGACCCGCCTCCGTCGCAGCCAGTTCTGCCGCGCCTGCTCGACGCGAGGGCAGATGCCCCGGTTCTTCTTGATCTTCAGCAGGAACAGGACCGCCTTCATCTTGGCATGCAGGTTGTCCGGTTCGGCCTGATCGATCCAGTCCCACCCGCTACAAGTTCAATTACTGGCGGCATCACGAATATGCTGGGCATATTCTGAACGACCTGACAGTTCGAGCGAGCCATCCCATGATCACAGGCTTAACGATAATTTGTAAGATATGGCTCTCAATTAAAATTTTATCTAAAGTTTTGCTTACGTTTTCTGTGCCGTATCCATCTTGCTGTATCAATAACAAAATGCGGAAGTATGTTCCGTATGAGGATTTCCGCTCTCTGCATGGTCGATTGTCCGCTGTTGGATAGATAGATCGTGCTTTGTGCCGTCCTGTCGGTTTTTATTTTTGGTGCCGTATAAAAATATGTAATGAGTGTCCGCCGTAGATACCCTTCTTGCGCGGCCTGGGGGTGTCCATGCCATGAATTAGGTGACTGGAGCATAAGAACGCTGCGCCCAAACCGGGGAACAATTTTTTTGACGGGACGGGGTGGATTGTCCTGCCACAGTTCCAGCATGCCGCCATATTCCGGCTTCCAGTCATGGTTGAGATAGGTCAGCAAAGCCAGTCGATTTTCAAGACACGTATGGGGGTGATAACGAAAATCGGTATGAACCTGAAAATGTCCCTGCCCCGCGACTTCGTGCATGCCACCTCCATAAAAATAAGGGTCGGGAAGCAGATTCGGGATTCCTGTCAATCTGGTCAGTAGCCGGAGGAATGGCGCGCCATTCACAATATCAAAATACCGTTGTATTGCAGAAGGCATGATGGATTGTGTGCTGGTTGAACGCTTTGACTGAAGCTGGTTCTGGAATACATTTACATTGTTTACGTGATCGAGATTAAAGGCCTGCAACGCTTCGTTCAGCAGGGAATCACAGAACATTCCGTCCATGACCAGATGTGGAAATGGCCTGGCTGTCTTGAACTCTTGCGCAAGACTGTTCATCCGGGAAGTATCAGACCAGTCCATTCTTTTTAACAGGGGTACGTAAGACATCTGCTATCCTAATAATAGCCTTTCCGGGTGCGGCAGAGTATCAGAATTTTTTTAGTGAATCCTATCCGCTGCGTAGACAAGGAAAGTTCAGAAGGGACTTCGATTCTGTATCTGTGACGATGCGACTACATATTTATGATGTACTGTTTCAATATGACACCATGCCTCGCCATATTTGGCAGGAATGGTGCCCCTGCTGGCCAAGGTATTCAGCATGTTTTCCAGTTCCGAGAGGAGAAGGGCATGATCCTGCAGGGGGGCCATCAGTGGTACCTTGTACGGGAGTAGGAAATGGCCCGTCACGGGAACGGGGGTTCCGTCCTGTGTCGGTAATGGATCATTTATGGTGGTGCTGACGGCCTCTGCCAGTTTCAGGAAACTTTGCAGGAAATCATCATTATAGGCAAAATTTCCAGCACTGCCCTGCGACCACCGGATTTCTTTTTCGGGAGAAGGCGCATTGATCCACGCGATGTAATGTTTCGCATGTAAAGTATGCAACCCGTCTGCGCTGGCAAATATGTGGTCAATCTCCACACGTTCGTCTGTACCAACTGGCAGGGTAATGCCATGCATTACGGGTAGGCCACTTGCCACAAGCATCTGCGCAACGGGATCATCCGCGGCAGGCTCTCCGCATAGTTTCTGCCACAGGGTGGCATCTCCATCTGCGGGGAAATCTGGATTGCGGTGCGCACGTGTCATGTCCGGTCCTGCAACAGATAAAGCTCCAAATCCGATAAGAAGGCTTTTATTGTAAAGAATTGGTAACCGGGGAGCGTCTCCCCTTCGTCACGCCGCTATTAATGTCCGTCTCATGCAGCATCATGCTGGCTGCCGGGCTGTGAGTACCCGGTATCGGGGCGCGCCTGCAGCCATGCTTCAAGATCCCGCGCATCCAGGGGTCTGGAAAAGAAATATCCCTGTATCACGTCGCAGTTGATCTGCCGGAGCAGGTCAAGCTGAGCCTGTGTTTCCACCCCTTCCGCCACCACGGTCATGCCCAGGCTCCGCCCGATACGGATGATGGCCGTGACCACAGAGTGAACCTTGCCCGTCGGTTCAAAGCCATCCATGAAGCTCCGGTCAATCTTGAGCTCGTTAAGTGGCAGGTTTGCAAGGTTCGACAGGCTGGAAAAACCGGTTCCGAAGTCATCCATGGAAAGCCCGATGCCCATGGCCCGGATCGCCTGAGCGGCGATGAGGGTCTGATCGTAATTTTCTATCATCGCACTTTCCGTCAGTTCGATGGTCAGACGATATGGGGGAATGCCACTTTCGTGCAGAATCTTGCCAATCAGGCGTGGCAGGTCGGGATTTCTGAAATGCAACGCGGATATGTTGACCGATACGACCGGAACGTCCACCCCTGCCTGTATCCATAGGGCCATCTGTCGACAGGCCGTCCGCAGTGACCACAGCCCGATTGCCTCGATCTGTCCGGTTTCTTCCGCCAGGGGGATAAAACGGCCCGGTGATATCATGCCCAGGGCAGGATCGGTCCATCGCGCCAGGGCTTCCACCCCTTCCAGCCGGCCGGTCGCGGCATGGACCTGCGGCTGGTATACCAGATAGAGTTGGTCCGTCCTGATTGCCTCCTTCAGCGCGTTGGCCAGCAGGATCTGGTCCGCCGCCTGCCGGTTCATTTCCTCGCTGAAGAAACGGTAGCAGTTACGGTCGGCATTCTTCGCCTGCGACAGGGCCGTTTCTGCCTGCTGCATGAGTATTTCCGTCTCCCGCCGGCCGCCGTCATTATCCGCAATGCCGATACTGGCCGTAATGGTAACAGGAACCTCGTCAATCACGACCGGCTCCGCTACGGCTTTCATGACGGCATCGGCCAGTGCCGTGGCCCGTTCCACCCCACCGGTCGTGATCAGGGTGAATTCGTCTCCCCCGCTGCGGGCCAGCAGGTCATCACTGGAAATGAGGCCGGATAGCCGCCGGGCCAACGCAGCCAGCAGCATGTTGCCTGCCGGGCGTCCCAGTCCGTTATTGATGGCCCGGAACCGATCCAGGTTGATGATCAGGGCCAGCAGGTTTTCATGCCGCGCGCGTGCCGCCCGCTGTGTGATACCGTGCCGCAACCCGGTCCGATTGGGCAGGCCCGTCAGGGTGTCATACTGCGTAAGCCGCGCGATATCCTCACGCGAGCGCTGCTGTTCGATGGCAAGCGCGCACAGGTGCAGGCAGGCATCGGCAATCCGCCGGTGCCATCTGCCCGGTGCGCGCTTGGCACGGAAATAGAAAGCCAGGCTGCCGCCTACCCGGCCGTCACGCAGCAGGATCGGCACCGACCAGCAGGCCATGAGGCCATGCGGGACAACAAACTGCCAGAACCCCTTCCATTTCGGATCGGCTTCAATGTCTGGTGTAACCACTTCCCTGCCGGTGAACAGTGCCGTGCCGCATGACCCGACCTCAGGGCCTATCTGCAGGTCAGCGCAGACTTCGGCAATTTGTGCGGGCAGCCGTGCGCGCGCTACGGGGTGCATGCGCTGTTCATCATCCACGGCCACGATCTGTGTTACGACATCCGGGGCGATACGTTCAATCTGGCGGCACATCAAGCCGAGGATTTCGTTGAAAGACAGGTTGCTGGTCAGTGCCCCCATCATATCCTTCTGCAGCGCCTTTATCTGCTCGCTGCCCGTAATGTCATTCAGCACCACGATCACTTCGTGCAGTTCCGCATAGGGGCTGCATAAGGGCGTTACGGTTGCCAGAAGCCAGATGTCCTGGCCTGTGTCGGTGCGGGAATGGATTTCCAGTTCAAAGGGCCGACAGCGCTGCAGACGACGGCGAAAGGCCTGTAATGTTGCAAGATCACCCTGCTGCCCGGACAGAAAGGCCGAGAAATCAGCCCCTTCCATACCCTCGGCACCGATGCCCGAAAACCGGGCCGCCGCTGCATTGGCATAGGTAATGCGGCACTGGCTGTCCAGTATCAGGATGCCGCATGCATTGCGTTGCACGATGGTGGCATACTGAAGGTCCTGTTCCCGTCGGGACAGATCCCGTGTCACGTCGCGCAGGGAAATGACAAACACCTGCTGTCCCGCCCCCTCGACCCGTGCCACGGACATCTCGGCAGAAAACGCCGTGCCGTCATGCCGCAGCAAGATCAGATGGTGGTGGTTTTCTGTAGTGGAACGACAGACCTTACCCCCGGATACGCCGGATGGGCACAGCGCGACATTCGTCAGGTTCTCACCAAAGGTACAGGGCAGGATGTCTGTCCCGGTGGGAAAGAGAATATCGAGTTTCCGGCCGACCAGCCCGGGCGTAGGGCCACCCCAGATACGGGCTGCATTATCATTGGCAAAGATAATTGTGTTATCATTGCTGACAAGCACAATACCTGTATCAATGCTTTCCAGCAGTTTGTCCGGAATGGGATAGGTCTGTCGTTCGCCCATTAGTCTGGCCTGCCTGTCTGTTGTGTTCTGGTGGGTAAATGAATAACGACGCCGTTCTCAGGGGCTTGGGTCCGGTAGCGTTTGAGAAAAAGCGGGGACGTGTCTGTCCCTTCTTCCCCCTGCTGCCAGTTTTCAGGACGGGACAGCCCGTAGGGGTCCCCATCACAGCGTACGACCGCCCATGCCGCGCAGTCCCGTTCCGCCCCACATCCCGCAAGCAGTCCGACCAGCGTGATGCGGGTATCGGAATCATAGGACGCCGTCAGGGTCTCGTTGCCGCGGAATATCAGGCTGAATGGCGCGGCGCGGTCCGGGTTGCCAAATGTGATGTCGATCAGGATAAGGCCGGCTTCGGAATGCTTGGGTCCGAAAATGATTTCTCCCCCCGCCGGATCAATAATCAGGTGCAGCCACAGAACCTGAAAGGGGCCAAAACTGTCGATTTCCAGCGTTCCCCCCTGCAGGACGTATTCCCAACTGCTCCACCGGGCCAGGTCGATCAGGTTCGTGCGGACCCAAGCCCGTGATCCTATGACGAAGCGATAGGAAGACAGGTCCGACCTGCGCGAAAGGGGAAGTGATCTGTTCACGACCTCAATCACGTTGTTCCAGGTAAAAAAGCCGTTTCTGACTGCGGTTTCGTCCGTGCGGACCACAAGGGAGCAGCCATTGTCTGTTGCCATTTTCATATGTATCGCCTGTCTCAAAAATACTCGCACCAGCAAGGAAGTTTCGGGTTTTCTGACTGCTGGCTATTGGGCCAAAATATGAAATATTTGTGGCGTGGCCTTTCTGCCCGTTGTGAAACTGCACGATGGTGGAGGTGATGAGGACGTAACGGAATTTATTGTTGCATAAGACCCATCATTTGAAAACAAAAAAAATGCTGGCTATGCGTTCGCGCAATCGTCTATAAAATAAGGCTGATGTGCCAATATAAACGAATAATATGATGCTGATCGGGTACGCGCGCGAAAATTCGGAAGAAGCGACGCTTCTCCATCAGGTAGAAGCACTCCGAAAGGCGGGTTGTCAAAAAATATATGAGGAAAAAGTTCCTACAATGAGCCGGGACTGGCCCATTCTGGGGGACGTCCTGACGGAACTTTCTTCTGACGATACTTTGGTTGTCTATTCTCTGGACCGTCTTGCCTGGTCAACGCCCCACCTGCTGGAGGTGGCTGATCGACTGCGTGAAAAAGGAGCAGGGCTGCGTTCCCTTTGTGAACCCTGGGCCGATACCACCGTTCCCTATGGGAAAATGATTCTTGGTGTTTTTGCTGGCATTGCTGAATTTGAACGCGCATTAAGCCGGAACCTCACGGAAACGGGTCGAAAACGGGCCAAGGAACGGGGTGTCCATCTTGGTCGGCCAGCCAAGCTCAGTGCAGAGCAGATTGCGACGATACGAAAGCTTGTCCGCGACGAGAACCTCTCTATTTCAGAAGTTGCAGCCCGTTTTGGCGTGCACAAAGCTACTATCTATCGGGCTGTTACCAATAACAAGTAAGAACTTCTTGCGGTGTGAGTTGGGCCGAGTGTTCTCATAAAGACTTGCAAGCTGGAATACACGATAAGCTCGCATGGTAATTGCCACAGAAATGCTATGGCGGAGAGTTTTTTCTGACTGCTCCAGCGCCAGCGCATCTAACGCCGAACCTGCAAGGCACATCAGGAAGCCTGGTAGACCGTGTTTGATTATATCGAAATATTATAAAATGCAGGGCACAAAGCTACGTCAGGCGCGAGGTGCGGTCGTCCGTGCAGTTTGGACGAGATCAGATTTTGAATGCCCCAGCCGTCTGGCAAATTTGGGACTAGAAGGTGTTATGTACTTTCGTGCGCGATTGGTTCAGTAATGCTGAATGACGCAAGCCCGCAAGCCGTATCCATCTGACGTATCAGACGAAGAATGGTCGTT
>NZ_QQBI01000036.1 GCF_004302915.1 Komagataeibacter xylinus
CACCCCACCCGCCCCAGGCCAGGATCCGCTTTATGCCGACCCCGCACGCGCCACCACCCTGCCCGCGCAGAACACGCCCACCATTGGCGACCGGCTGAGCGAACGCGCCATAACATGGGCATGGTATGCGGGCGCATGGGGCGAAGTGCTGGAGCATGGCAATCATTACCCCGCCCCGGCCTTCCAGTACCATCACCAGCCCTATAATTATTACGCCGCCTACGCCCCCGGCACGCCCGCGCGCGCCGAACACCTGCGCGACGGCGGACTGGCAGGCGCGCGCTTTATCGACGCCATTGACCACGGCCAACTGCCCCAGGTCAGCTTTTATAAACCGCAGGGCAACCTGAACGAACATTCAGGCTATGCCGATATCCAGTCGGGCGATCATCATATTGCCGACCTTGTGGCCCATCTGGAAAAAAGCCCCCAGTGGCCGCACATGCTCGTTATTGTCACCTATGATGAAAATGGCGGCCTGTGGGACCATGTGGCCCCGCCCAAGGGCGACCGGTGGGGACCGGGTTCGCGCATTCCGGCCATCATCATCTCGCCTTATGCCCGGCGCGGATATGTTGACCATACGGTGCAGGACACGACCTCGATCCTGCTGTTCCTGACCAAGCGTTTCGGCCTGCGCCCGCTTGATGGCGTCACTACCCGCGCGCGCGCCATACAGGCGGCTACCGGCCAGCCGATGGGTGACCTGACGGGCGCACTCGACCTGAAGCAATCAAGGTTTAGGTGATGCGGGGCTAAAGTAACCATCCGTCAGGGTATGGAGAAAGGCCACGATGGCGTCGATCTCGTCATCCGACAGGGCAGGCCGCCCATCGGGTCGGGGGCCGAAGGGTGGGTCCATGTTGATGTTGGCGTGGTAACGCGCGGGCAGGTCATTATAGGCCTGCACCCTGCCATCAGGTCCGGTCGGGTACCACAGTGCCGGGCGCACGTCACGCAGCGCGTAAAACGCCACGGCCTGCCGGAGCGTATGGATCACCCCGTTATGAAAGAACACATGCCGCAGCGCCACGTTGCGCAGCGACGGCGTGCGGAACAGCCCGCAATACTGGCCGTGCCCTGCAAAATCGGTGCGATCGGGGCCGCACAGGCCCATATCATAATAGGCCGGGTCATGATTCAGCCCGATGGCGCCGTTACGCGGCACACCAAGGGCCACCAGCCCGTAATCACTGAATTGCGGCGGCGTGCCATCGTGCCCCGGCGCGCTGACATGGCATGAGGCGCAATTGCCCTTGTCCGCGCGCTCAAACAGGTCCAGCCCCTGCGCCTCACGCGCGGTAAGGCGGACCCTGCCCGCCAGCACCGCATCGTATTTGCTGCTGTAGGGATAAAACAGCCGGGCATCCTGCTGGTAGGTGGCCAGGGCCTCGGCAATCAGGGCAAAGCGGGTCGTGGCATCATCCGGCAGGGGCGGCAGCAGCGCATGCAGGCGCGGGCCGTAGCCTGCGGCATTGGCGCGGCGCACCACGGCTTCAGGGCTGGCATTGGCCATTTCGTATGGGGAAAGCAGCGGTATGCTGGCCTGGCCCTGCGCAGTATCGGCCCGGCCATCCCATGTCAGGCCGCCGGTGGGGCCGTTATCGATGCTTTCATCGGCTTCATCTTCCGAATCATGAAAATGTTCGGTGAACTGCGGCACGGCCTGCAGATAGGTGAGCGATGGCACCGCACGATGCCCTCCCGGCTGCACCGACAGGTCATTGCCCTGCGCAAAGGCTGCATTGTCCTGATGGCACGATGAACACGCCATATGCCCCGAGGCCGACAGCCGGGGATCATGAAACAGGTCGCGCCCCAACTGCCCCAGCGCCTGCGCGCGGGCGCGGGCCTGCGGGCGCGACAGGGCGGGGCTGACCGCATCAGCCCCCTGCCCCCATGCGGCCCCGCCTATCATGAGAGCCACGGCCAGACCATGCAGCCCTGCACGATATAACGCGCGACCGACGCGCCTGGAATCATCCGGAAGCATCATGCCACGCTGTCTTTTGGTAAAAAGCGGTACCAGAAGATGTTTGTCTTTTTCAATATTCTGCTTTTGCCCGATTTTTCATGGGCTTTCTTTTCCCACCCCCGCGCGGGCGGATCAAGCCGGGCCGCGCGTATCACATCAGTCGGGCGGGGAGTGGCTTTGCTAATCCGGGTTCAATCGGGTTACGTGTGGCAGCCAGCACCCCACAGCATGAAGGACCGGATGACCGTGGACCCACGCAAGATCATCATCGATACCGATCCGGGGCAGGACGATGCAATTGCCATCATGCTTGCCCTTGCCGCCCCCGGGCTTGACGTGCTGGGCCTGGTCAGCGTGGCGGGCAACGTGTCGGTGCAGCACACGACCACCAATGCCTGCAAGGTGCTTGAGCTGGCCGGGCGCACCGACATTGCGGTGCATGCAGGCTGCGCTGCCCCCCTGCGCCGCACGCCCGTTACCGCAGCGCACGTGCATGGCCAGACCGGCATGGATGGCCCCACCCTGCCCGCCCCCGTCATGCAGCCCCGCGCGCAGCATGGCGTCGATTTCCTGATCGATACGATCAGGGCGCACCCGCCGGGCACCATAACGGTGGTAACGCTGGGGCCAATGACCAACCTGGCCATGGCGCTGGTCAAGGCGCCCGATATCGCGCCACGCCTGGCAGGCATCGTCTCGATGGGCGGCGCATGGGCACAAGGTGGCAACATCACGCCCAGCGCCGAGTTCAACATCTATGCCGACCCCGATGCCGCCGATATCGTGCTGCACCACGCCATGGCACACACGCTTGTGCCGCTGGATGTAACCCATCGCTTTCTGGTCACGCCGCCACGGATGGCGCAGCTCAATGCGCTCGGGGGCCGCTGCGCCCGGGCGGCAGCGGCAATGCTGGGCTTTTCAGGGCGGTTTGACCTGGCCAAATATGGCTGGGACGGCGCCCCCCTGCACGACCCCTGCACCATTGGCTGGCTGCTCGCCCCCCACCTGTTTGCGGGCCGCGAGGTGAACGTATCGGTTGAGGTGGGCAGTCCGCTCATGCAGGGCGCCACCGCCATTGACTGGTGGCATGTGACCGACCGGCCCCGTAACGCACTTTTCCTGAACGAAGTGGATAGCGACGGGCTATGGGCGCTGCTGCTGGCGCATCTGGAGCGCCTGCCCTGAAGCGGGTTGGTGCCGCCTTTTTGAAAAAAGGCGGCACCCAAAAGCTTTTATCATTTTTTTATCAATGCATTGCTTTAAAGCGGTCTCTTATGAGGGCTGTTTTTTCACGCTCTGGCCCGCACGCCACCTCCCGGCGCGTTTATTGCATTGTGTAAAACAACCATCGTGATCCTGCCGCAATCCGGGGCTTTTCTGCCAGCAGGAGGACGCCATGAAAAAGATGATTCTGGCTGCTTTTACCGCCCTGCTCCTGCTCGGTGCCCATGGTGGCGCGCAGGCACAGCCCTGGGGGTGGCATGACGAGCCACGCTGGCATGCGCCCCATGATGGCGGCCCGCGCCGCCCCTACTGGCGCGAGAGTAGCTGGCGTTATGACCGCCCCCCACCGCCACGCCGGTGGGCATGGCGGGCGCCACCGCCGCCCCCGCCCTATCCCTACCCTTACTGATGATGGAACCCGGCCCCGTGCCGGGTTTTTTCTATTTTACGCGATACCTGCAAAAATAACGGGTCAGCTTATTAACGATCAGGCTTGTGCCTGACCATAATTCCACGTAGGAAATTGCACGCACGATGAATAATTCACTTTATTGTGTCGTATTTTAGCGTCAGGCGATCAGAAACGGATAACCCGCCATCATGCCACTGCTTGAATCCATCAACCTGCTTTATGTTCTCTCCGGCCTTGGCGTTGGCTTCCTTGTAGGCATGACCGGGGTGGGCGGCGGCTCGCTCATGACACCACTGCTGATCCTGCTGTTCAAGGTGCACCCGCAATCTGCCGTCGGCACCGACCTGCTCTATGCCGCCCTGACCAAGACGGTGGGCACGCTGGTGCATGGTCGCAAACAGTCGGTGGAGTGGCACGTGGTAGGCCGTCTGGCGCTGGGCAGCATACCGGCAACACTGCTGACCATTGCCGCCCTGCACTGGGCGGGCAGCCCCTCACCCGCGGTGACGCATGTCATTTCGGTCGCACTGGGCATTGCCCTGCTCATTACCGCGCCGAGCGTGCTGTTCCGGCACAAATTGCAGGAGCTTTCGCGCCGCAAGGCTGCTGCCATCGCCCCCGCCACGACCGCGCGCCTGACCACGCTGCTCGGCGCGGTGCTGGGGGTCATGGTCACGCTGTCCTCCGTCGGTGCTGGCGCGATTGGCATGGCGGCATTGATTTTTCTCTACCCCGGGCTGGAAATCCGTCGCCTCGTGGGCTGCGACATTGCCCACGCCGTGCCACTCACGGCCATTGCGGGCATGGGGCACTGGTGGATCGGTGATATCGACATGCCCCTGCTGGCATCGCTGCTCTGCGGGTCTGTTCCGGGCATCATATTGGGCAGCCTGTGCATCGGGCTTATTCCTGACCGGGCACAGCGGATCATACTGGCCGCCATTCTCCTGACCGTGGGCCTCAAGGTTATCTGACGCACGCCCCGATGCTGGCATGGAGCAGGCCTTAAAGCCGGTGTATCTATGCTTAATACAACAAACACCCGCTCCGTTACCGGAGCGGGTGTTTTGTACTGACGTAACAGGCTGACTCAGACCAGCGTGGCGTCCGTGTTCTTCTTGCTGCGGCGCGCGCGGGTCTTGCGGGCAGGCTTGGCAGCAGGTGCTTCCTCCACTTCCTCGGCCACGGGTTCAACCACCACTTTCCGGCCCAGCCCGATCTTCTGGGCAAGTGACGAGCGGTGCGCGGCATAGCTCGGGGCCGTCATGGGGTAGCTGGCGGGCAGGCCCCACTTCTCGCGATACTGCTCCGGCGTCATGCCATAAGCGGTCTGCAGGTGGCGCTTGAGCATTTTCAGCTTCTTGCCGTCTTCAAGGCAGACAATGTAATCGGGGAAAACCGACTTCTTGATGGGCACGGCAGGCTGCAGCGGCGCGGGTTCAGCCGCCTTTTCAGCACCAAGCGCCTTGAGCGCAGTATAAACGGTCTCGACAAGGGTGGGGATCTGGTCGATGGCAACCGTATTGTGATTGGTGTGCGCGGCCACGATCTCGGTGGTCATGGATACCAGTTCGGTATGCGGGATTTCTTTATTATCCAATGTCGGTACTTTCCTTGGTGGTCGGGTCATCAGGGGGATGATTGACCCTATGAGTAATAATCATGCGTGTATTATGCAACCACAATAAAGCATTTTAATCCGTAATTTTTACGCCATCCTCATTACAGACCCGCCTGCTTGCACCGCCAGCATAGGTTGCATGGTGTGTGCCATGCTGTTCTTGCAGGTCATGGTTACATCATAATAATCCAACCATTATCCTGCTCCCAACACATATGCAATTATTTTGTTTATAATAATTAAATGTGACACGCCCGGCAAAGGCCCTGTTACTGCTTTTTCATTACGGCATCTTCATTGTAACCGCACCAATAACAGGAACAGATTATAAACACGTGATGTTACGACAAATTTTAGCGATTATGGTTTATATCGTGGCGGGAATATAATATACCCTCATCAATAATCACAAACCGGCTGGTTCATCCAGCATGCCACCAGGTCACGCCCGTAACCGGGCCAACCATGCGCCTGCATCATATCTTGCCAGAATACGTTTATATATCAGCATCTTTTCAGCGCTACGCTTCAATACAGTATTCATGATCGCGCCACGCCACACCATGGGGCACTGCATGAGCCTACACCCGTGCGCGTAATACAGGCGCCCCGTTTCATGGCGGGAACACGCTATTGTAATGCACTGTATAATGGGCTGCCCTGCAGGTATTGCCCATCGGCGCCAGCCCTTCAATGTTGTTATGACAGGCGGCGCGTTACTTATGAGTTACCCCTGCCCGCTACAGGCTGGCCGGTGAAATATCCATTATGTAATGAACTGTAAATTTTATCGGGTCCCGAATCCCGCCTTAACGCAGGCCATCGACCATAACGTGCGGGAGGCCCCGGCTGCATTTTTCCACCCGCGCCACAATATCATATGTCTGGCCCAGAGTTGCGGGCGTAATGACTGCCTGGGGCGCGCCTGCCGCAATGATCCGCCCTTCACGCAGGATCACGTCGTAATCGGTCATCCGCACGGCAATATTGAGGTCATGGAGCACCATCACGGTCACGATCTGCCGTGCAGCGGTTTCGCGCCGCAGGATATCCATCACCGCAAACTGGTGGTGCAGGTCGAGTGCGCTGAGCGGTTCATCAAGCAGCAGGGCATCGGGGTGGCGGCCAAGCGCCTGTGCCAGCCCCACAAGCTGCCGCTGGCCGCCCGAGAGTTCATCCATATACCGCATGGACAGGTCAGCTATGCCAAACACATCGAGCATATGCAGGGCGGCATCGATTTCATCGCCCTGCACATCGGATGGCACAACGCCGGTGGCATGCTGGGCGGCAAGCATGGATTCCAGCACCTGCAGGTGTACCATGGCCGGCAGGGCCTGCGGCAGGTACAGGCAGCGCCGCGTGCGCCGGGCCAGGGTGAGGCCCGTCAGGTCATCCGCCCCCAGCATGACCCGGCCCGTAGCCTCGCCCAGCCCGGCCAGCGCGCGCAGCAGCGTCGACTTGCCGCTGCCATTGGGGCCAAGCAGCGCCGAGACCCTGCCGGGCGGAAACGGGCCGACACTGATGTCATCCAGCACCGTGCGCCTGCCGTAGCGCACGGTCATGTGCTCGCAGTACAGCCCGTCCATCAGCCCATGCTCCGCCTGCGCAGCACGATGCCCAGAAAGAACGGGATGCCCACCAGCGCCGTTACAATACCGGTGGGAATGACCACGCCCGGCAGCAGGTTACGCGCCGCGATGGATGAGAGCGACATGACCAGCGCACCCACCAGCATGCTGCCCGGCAGGTAGAAGCGATGGTCCTCGCCCAGCAGGCGGCGCGCGATATGGGGCGCAACCAGGCCCACGAAACCGATCGTGCCCACAAAGGACACGGCCAGCGCGGACAGGATGCTCACCCGCAGCAGCGCGCCACGCCGCACGCGCGCCACGTCCACGCCCAGGCTTGCGGCGCGTTCCTCGCCCATGCGCAGCACGGTCAGCTTCCATGAAGCCGCGAAGGAAAGGGGGGCCACGACCACGCAGGCGGCGGCCAGCAGGCCCAGCTTGGGCCAGGTCGCCCGCGTCAGGCTGCCCATGGTCCAGAACACAAGGTCCTGCAACGCATCTTCATTGGCCACGAACTGCAGCAGCGACACCAGCGCATGAAAGGCAAAAACCAGCGCAATGCCAAACAGCACCACCGTGCCGGTGCCTGCATTGCGCCTGCGCGAGACCATGTCGAGCAGCAGCACGGAGCCTATGGCAAAGACAAAGGCATCGCCCGACACCACCCACGCATCGGGCACGCCGGGCAGCCGCCAGCCCAAAATGATGGCGAGCGACGCGCCAAACGCCGCCGCAGCCGAGACCCCGAGCGTAAACGGGCTTGCCAGCGGGTTGGCCAGCACGGTCTGCATTTCCGCCCCCGCCAGCCCGAGCGATGCCCCCACGCACACGGCCATGAGCGCATAGGGCAGCCTGATCTGCCACACGATCACGCCCTGGCCTGCGGGCACATGATGCGGGTGCAGCAGGGTGCGGATGAGTACCGAAGGCGAAAGCCCCGATGGCCCGAGCGAGAAATCAAGCACCACCGAGGCCACGATCAGCCCGAGCAGCAGGCCAAGCAGGCCCATGCGCCGCCGCAGCAGGCCATGGTAGCGCCCACGCACCTCACGCGCATAAGCCGACAGGCCAGCAGAGGGGGAAACAGGAGGCGCCGCGATCGATTCCTCAGGGACGCGCATCAATCCAGAAGGTCCCTTCCTGCTTTACGGGGAGGAAGCGGCTGTACAGTTCCTTCTGTGTGGCATCAGGGTCGAGATCGGCAAACAGGTCGGGGTGGAACCACTTTGCCATGACTTCGATGGCAAGAATATTGTACGGCGAGTCATAAAACGAATGCCAGATGCCATGGGCATGCCCGTCCGTTACGGCGCGGAGCGATGAAATGCCGGGGCGTTCCATGACCTTGAGCAGCGAGGCACGGGCCACGTCCGGCGTCACTTCCGCCCCCATGCGCACGCCCGGCCCGCTGGCCTTCGGCCCCTTGGTGCCATCCGCAATATAGATATCGGGGTCGGAGGCGATCACTTTTTCGAGGTCGATATCGCCAATATAGCCCGGCAGGAGGGGCGCTGCGATGTTCTGGCCGCCCGCAGCAGCAATGAACGCGCCCATATTGCCCTTGCCTGCCGTGTGGCAGCAGCTCTCGCGCATGGCGGCCAGCATTTCAATGAACACTTTTGGCCGCTGGCTTTCGGGCAGCGGGGCGACACGATCTGTAATGCGCCTGAGGTGTGACTGGTAGAAGTCAAGATAATCAGCGGCTTCATGCTCGCGGTGCAGCACCTGGCCCAGGATCTGCATGGAGCGAATGGTATCCATCACCGGATCGGCGCGGAAATCGACAAAGATGACCGGAATATGCGCGCTTTCAAGCTGGCCTACGAGTTCGCTCGCCTTGCCCGGCCCGTGACCCGACACGGTCAGGATGGCAAGGTCGGGGTGCAGGTCAAGCACGCGCTCGGGGCTGACTGTATCCGCCGTGGTCTTGCCGATCAGCGCAATATTGGCCGCCTGCGGAAAGCTGGCCACATACTGGTCATAGCTCTGCGTATCCGCGCCCCGGAACTCGCCCTGCCAGCCCACGATCCGGTCGAACAGGTGCTCTTTCTCCAGCGGGGCAAGGGCATAGATCAGCCGCCCTTCCCCCAATATGATGCGATGGACACTGGCCGGCACGTCCACCTTGCGGCCTGCAAGGTCGGTCACGGTATCAGCCCGCGCGGCAGGTGCGTGGGCTGCAAGCCCCACGGCCATGACCGCGCCACAGGCCACGGCCCGCCATCCGTCCAGTATCCGGTTCATGATGATGCCCTGCTTATTTCTGGGGATAGACGAAGTTGAAGGTCTCGCTGAATGGCTGCCAGAAGCCCGGCGTGCCGGTTTCCTTATCCACATGATGCAGGAAGCCGTTCTGCTCGGGCGAGGAATAGGTCAGCACCACCGTATAGCGGCCCGGACCATTCATCTGCACGTTATCGGCATAATGCGGGCCATCCTTGGCGGTCATGAAATGCATGGTGCCCTCGGCCTTCCACGCCGTACCATCCTTGGTCAGCCTGTAGCCGATGTTGAGGTACGGCACCCATGCGCCATCAGGGTAGCCCCACACGTTATCGGCCGTGGCATGCACGTCGGTTTCAAGGTGGATGGTGTCGGGCTTTGTGTTGTCCGTCATGCCTGCGGGCATGGGGTCGACCATGATGCCGGTCAGGTAGCTTGAGGCGATTTCCATGTCATGTGCATGGACCGGGCCACCGATCGGGTATTCACGCGCCTGTGCAGCAGTAGCAAGGGCAGGCAGCGCCGCTACGGCAAGAGCCAGAATGGAATATTTCTTGTTCATGATGACGGTTTCCATAACTTCGATAGAAATGAAGTCCGCGCGCCTGCTGCCATTTATTATTGTTTGCAGTCACGTACGGGCCTGATCGCAGCTTCCCATCCGAGTGATCTCCCGGCCCTGTTAATGATAATTGTTATCATTGTCAACGGATGGTATGCCCTCTCCAAGGCAACGGAGAGCCACCGCCATGATTACCCACCCCTTCGCATTCATGCGCCTGCCCTATGCGGTCCTGATGGCGCTCGACAGCCGGATGTTCCATTTCTGGCTGCAGCCGGTCCATTACCTGATCCGCATCGTGCACATCATCAGCATGGCCATGTTCTTTGGCATGGACATGCTGTTCGACCTTGGCGTGCTCAGGCCCCGCATGGCCGCGCGGATCGCGCCCGCAGCCCAGCTCATGGTGCGGCCGCTGCACGTGACCTTCGCCATCGCCATGGTCTCGGGCGTGGTGCTGTTCTTCTATGACCCGGTGCATATCGGCAGCCGTGCGTATCTTACGCCCAAGCTGCTGCTCATTACGCTGGCCATGCTCAACGCGCTGTGGTGCCACCGCAGTGTCTATCTGCCCGTGCTGCGTGGCAATGCCGCCATGAGCATGCGCGGGCGCATCGGGGCCAGCCTTTCACTGCTGCTGTGGAGCGGGGTGATGATCATGTCCTGCCTCAACAGCGAGGGCGTGCCCAAGGTTTTCCTCAGATAATGGCAGTATTGCAATATGCGCATGGCGGTTTGAATTGACGGCTTCGTATCAAAATGTGATTGAGAATTATTATTAATGATATTGATTCTCAATACGGCGGACCCCCAATGAGCCCCTCATCCCTCGCGACTGCCATTGCCAAACATGCCTTTTCCCCCTCCAGCCTGACGCGCCACCGCCTGCGTGCAGGTTCGTGTCTGGTCTGTTTCGGGCTGGTGCTGCCAGCAACCGGCTTCGCGCAGGTCCAGACCCAGATCGAGGAAGACCGGGCCCGCCTGGGCAACTCCACCCCGCTTGTTGAGCAGATCGACCCCGCCACGGTGCGCGATTCAGAACGCGCCACCGCCGAAGCAGAGGAAAAAGCCGCGGGCGACGGTGACAAGCTCGACACCAGCGGCAACCTGCTGGGCAATATGTGGGGTGCACGGCCATGGCTGTACAAGCACGGCATCAGCTTCCACATTCAGGAAGTCGATGAAGTATGGGGCAACGGCACCGGCGGCACGCCATCAGGCAATGATGGCGCCAGTGGCTCGGGCACCGGGCCTGCCTATGATGGCGTGACCATGCCCACCCTCACCGTCGATACCGAGAAGCTGTTTGGGCTGAAGGGCGGCCTGTTCAATGTCAGCGCATTGCAGACACGCGGACGCTCGATCTCGCAGGATCACCTGGCCAATTTCAATCCGGTCAGCGGGTTCGAGGCCGACCGCTCCACCCGCCTGTTCGAGCTGTGGTACCAGCAGTCCTTCCTGAAAGGCAAGCTCGACGTCAAGATCGGCCAGCAGGATCTCGATACCGAATTCCTGATCAGCGATTACGCCTCGCTTTACCTCAACGCCAATTTCGGCTGGCCCATGGCGCCCTCGGTCAACCTGTATGGCGGCGGGCCGTCCTGGCCGCTGTCGTCTCCCGCCATCCGCATCCGCTACCGGCCCAGCGAGAAGTTCACCTTCATGTTTGCCGCAGCCGACGACAACCCGCCGGGCAACCGCTACAATTCTACCCCCATCCAGCAGGCCACAGGTTCCACCAGCGGTTACAATTCCGATCCGACCAGCCAGACCTATAATGGATCTAACGGTACCAACTTCAATATGGGAACCGGCGCACTGCTGATCACCGAACTGCAATACGCGCTCAACCCGCAACCCGCCGACATGTCGAATGTCACGAAAAATCCGGGGTTGCCCGGCGTGTACAAACTTGGCGGTTTTTATGACACCGCGAAGTTCGCTGACTACCGCTACAACCAGAACGGCGGCTCACTGGGGGCAGCGACGCTGAACCCCAACGCAACCCAGTCCGACCTGACCCCGCGCTGGGACCGCGGCAACTGGATGGTCTACGGCATCATCGACCAGATGATCTGGCGCCCCTCGCTGAAGTCAGCCCGATCCGTTGGCATTTTCGCGCGTGCAACCGGTAACGGTGGAGACCGCAACATGATCAGCTTTGCTGTTGACGCGGGCATCAATCTCAAGGCCCCGTTCAAAGGACGTGACAATGATACGGTCGGTCTGGGCTGGGGCATTGGCCGCGCCAGTTCCGGGCAGCGCCAGTTTGACCGCGACAGCGGATCATACGTGCAGGGCAACGAAAACCATCTGGAACTGACCTATCAGGCCCAGGTCACGCCATGGATGGTCATGCAGCCCGACTTCCAGTATGTCTGGCATCCCTCCGGCGGGGTCGCTGACTGGACAGGTTACCGCCGCGTGGGCAACGAGGCGGTTTTTGGACTGCACAGCAGCATTACGTTCTAACAATCTGTTTGTGGGCCATCACCTTTTTGCAAAAAAGTGATGGTCTGCAACGCTTTTTGAAAAAGGCTTCATCAGAAGCTTTCTCCGTTTATGAGCATTTCATAAGCAGCCTTTATCAAAATATCATAACAAACGATTGGACCGCTCCCCAGGGCTGCCTTCATGTTCCGCCACACTCAGCCTTTCCGGCTGAACCCGGCACATGATGTAAAGGCACAGGACAATGGGGGGACAGGGCACCGCATTTCCCCTGCACAGCGCGCTGCATACGGGCCTGCTGCTCCATATCCGGCGCTTTTCATGGATATACGCGCCCTCGCTGGCCGATCTGGGCTTTGCGGTGCGCACGTCATGCGCGGCCATCCTCTCGCTGCTCATCGCCATGTGGATGGAACTCGACAGCCCGCAATGGGCGCCGCTCACCGTCTGGGTCGTGGCGCAGTCCTCACGCGGGGAGAGCCTGTCAAAGGCGCGGTGGCGGATTGTGGGCACGCTGGCGGGCAGCGTTGCCGCGATGACGCTCATGGCCGCCTTTCCGCAGGCTCCGGCCATGTTCTTTGTCTGCCTGGCACTCTGGATCGGGCTGTGCTGCGCGCTGGCCACCCTGCTCGACCAGTACCGCGCCTACGGGCTGGTGCTGACCGGGTTCACCTCCGCCATCATCGCAACCGGGGCCATCGTGCAGCCTGATGATGTCTTTGCCGTCAGTGTCGCGCGCAGCAGCTACATCATACTGGGCGTGCTGTGCGAGGCGGTGCTGGCCGTGCTGTTCATGCCCAACATGGTGGAACACACCCGCGCGCAGCTGCTGGCCCGGCTTGATGACACGTTTGACGCGACATGCAGCGCCATCCCCACGTTAGTGGGCATGACCGCCGCGACCGCGCGGCAGGCGGCAACCGGCAGCCTGCTGGACCGGATCATGGCCTTTAGCGGGCAGATCGAATTCGCGGCCCTTGAACTCGGGCCGCGCAACCGGGTGGGCGACCATGCCCGCCGGGCGCTTGCAGGCATGCTGGTCATGCTCGCCCATGCCCGCGCGCTACAGATCCTCTCCCCCCGGCCCGATGCCAGCCCCCTGCCCGCCGGTGAGGCACCCGGGCGCGCGCTGGCTACATGGCTGCATGACCACGCGCCCCCGCCCGGGCCTGACACCATGGCGGCGCGGGCCTGGCAGCCGGTTGCCGCAGCACTGACGCATGAAACCACCCTGGTGCATGATGAAATGCTGGCCTGCCACGCCACCCGCCATGGCGACCGGTTCCGCTTCAGCCTGACCTCGCGCCGCCATGCGCGTGAGGCGATGCATAACGGCATCCGCTCCAGCGTTGCCATCATGGCGGCGGCGGTGATGTGGGAGATCACGGCCTGGCATCACGGCCCGGCCTTCATCTCGTTCGTGGCGCTGATCTACGGGCTGATGGCCACGCGCGAGAACCCGCTGGTCGCCACCCTACCCTTTCTCAAGGGAGGGCTGTGGTGCACGGCCACCGCCGCCCTCATGGCGCTGTGGGTCATCCCTGCCATCACCTCGCCCGAGATGCTGCTCGCAGCCCTGCTCGTGCCCATGACCATTGGCGGGCTGGCCGCGCGCAGGCCACAGCTTGCGGGCTATGCCTTCTCGTTCAACATGTTCCTGCCCGTGTTGATCGGCCCGATGAACCAGGGGCGGTATGACGAGGTCGCCTTTCTCAACAACGCGCTGGCCTTCGTGGCCAGTATCGTGTTCGTGCTGCTGACCTACCGGCTGGTCATTCCCTTCCGGCTTGATGTGCATATCCGCCGCACCGCCGCGGCCATGAACCGGCGGCTGCGCCATCTGGCCCAGACCCGCGACCGCACCACCGCCCCGGCCTGGCTTGGCGCCTGTGCCGCAAGCCTCGTGCGCATCCTGCACCAGGCCACCGCCGTGCCGCAGCCTACCGTCAATGCCTGCCTGAGCCAGCAGATCGGGGCAATGACGGTGGGCCTGTACATCATCCGCCTGCGTGAGATGCTGCGCACGGGCGCACTGCCGCCACGGGCCACGCGCATGATCGCCCTTTTCCTGGCGCGGTGGCAGCGCGGGCAGGCTGGCTCCACCACCGCGCATGTGCTGGCCTGGCTGCGCCACGAACAGACCCTCCCCCATGCGGCGCGCGACCGCGCCAGCCTGGCCGAGGCGGTGGCCTGCCTGCACATCATTGCCGCAAGCCTGCATGAACATGAGCCGGGCGAGCCTATGGCAAGGTGACAAAACATGTCGTATCGGATATGCCATGAACGCATTATTCGCATTCATGCACAAAAGGGGTCATTTCATGCGTAAGATTGTTACTGCCGCTGCAATCGCAGCCATTACCTGCGTTACCGCCACCGCACAGGCCGAGCCTGGCGGCTGCCTGAAATATGGTGCGGTAGGGGCCGTGGGCGGCCATGTGGCCGGTGGCCACAGCGTGCTGGGTGCGGCCGCCGGTTGCGTGACCGGCATGTACAAGCGCCACGAATACCGCAAGGAAGCCAAGGCCAAAGCCAAGCTGTACGATCAGGAACACCCCGGCTCGAAGGGGACCTACATGGAGAAGGCAACGGCCTATGACGTGGAGCACTCGACCACGCCGGGCAAGATGACACCTGACAACACCCCGGCCACCACCGCCGCCCCGCAGGGCAACGCGAGCATGTAAGCCGCCGCGTCCGCAGGCGAACCCCGGTCTGCCTGCGGACACTGCGCCCGAACCGCTGCCATCACCCTGCCCCACACGGCGAAGGACCGCCATGCGCGCCATTACATTCCTGTTCCGCTCGACACTGGCCACCGTGCTGGTGGCTGGCCTTATGGGGTGGCTGGCCGGGCCTTTCTTTTACGTTCCCATACTCGGCGTGGCGCTGGCGGTTGAAGCGGTTATCTTCTGGGTGTGCGGGCTGCTCTATACCGAGGACTATCCGCACCACATGACCACGTTCGTGGGCATGACCATTGTGTTCGGGCTCCTGAGCATTGGTGTCATGCTGCCCTTTGCGCGGCAATATGTGATGATCCACCCGGCCTGAACGGGTGCGTGCAATTATTTTTTCATATTAGCTCAATTTAAGGAAAACCATTATCCACAAATGGAGTTAATGGGGCGTGGCTTTCGTGACACCACAACGTCTCCCAATCCCTAAACTTGGCGTCCCGCCTTGGCGGGACGCCCTTTTTTTGCTCAGGCCTTCTGCAGGCCGGGCTGGCCGCGTTCCACCGCAAAACTGGCATAGGTGGACAGCCTGCCATCACGCTCCATGACCTTGTCGAGCACCTTGAGGTCCGCGCGCCAGACATCCGGCCCCACATCGCACAGCACGTAGCCGCGCTGGTCGGTCGTGGCCTTGAGGTGCGGGTTTTCACGCCGGACGGAGCGGCTGAAACCGTCATCATCGCCCACCCCATCCGCGCCCGAGGTGACGGACGTGGCCAGGAACTCGACCGAGACCGGCTTTTTCTGGCCCGGATCAACAAGCAGATCCCCTGCAAAATGGCGGTGCGCATCGCCCGTCACGTTCACTACGTTACCGGGGCAATGCGCGCCAATGAACTCAAGCAGGCGCTTGCGGCTGTACATGTAGCCCGACCACTGGTCCATGCTGTAAAGCAGTTCGCCCTGCGGGGTGCGCCGGTGGGCAAGGTTCATCATCATCACCTGATGCGCCAGCAGGTTCCATCGCGTATCAGACCTGCCCAGCCCGTCAAACAGCCATTTTTCCTGCGCGGCGCCCATCATGGTGCGGCTGGGCGACCAGACATCGGGGCCCTGCGTCGCGCTGCCATCGCCATAGGCCTGATCGCTGCGGTACTGGCGCGTGTCAAGCACGAAGGCATTCATGAGCGTGCCATAGCGCAGGCTGCGATAAAGCTGCATATGGCTGCCATCAGGCAGGGCCGACAGCCGCAGCGGCATGTGTTCGTAATAGGCCTGCATGGCGGCTTCGCGGCGCAGACGGAAGATCTCGGGCGGCGTGCCGTCCTGGTCGGTATCGCCTGCCCAGTTATTATCCACCTCATGGTCATCGGAGGTCACGATCCATGGCACCGCGGCGTGGGCGGCCTGCAAATCGGGATCGGTCTTGTACTGGGCGTAGCGGCGACGGTATTCATCAAGCGAATAGCATTCCGGCCCGATATGGCGGCGCAGGGCCTGGAAGGGGCGGCCGTTCATCTCATGCACGCGACCCTTGCTGTCCGGGCCTTCATAGATGTAATCGCCATAATGAAAGACGAAATCGATCGGTTCATTGGCGATGTTGCGCCAGGCAGTGTAATACCCTTCCTCATAATGCTGGCAGCCTGCGGCGGCAAAGCGCACCCGCGCGGGCGTGGCCCCGGGCAGCGGAAAGGTATGGCTGCGCCCGACCGGACTGTCATGGCCCGCAATGCGGAAACGGTACCAGTACGGGCGATCCGGCCTGAGGCCCGCGACTTCGACATGGACGGAATGCGCCAGTTCAGGATGCGCCAGCGCCTGCCCTTTTTTGACGACATGGCCGAGTTTTTCATCCTCGGCCACTTCCCAGTCGACCAGCACGGGGCGGTTGCGGCTCATGCCGCCCTCCAATTCAAGCGGATGCGGGGCAAGACGGGTCCAGATGACAAAACCATCGGGTGCTGGATCACCTGACGCCACGCCAAGCTGGAAGGGAGAGATGTCAAATCTCGGCTTTTCATCCAGATTGCGCGGGGTCGCCGCCCGCAGGGCACGCACCTGGGCTGAAAACAGCAGCCCCGTGCCAAGGCCCGCAAGTACCTGCCTGCGCTTGATAAACACCATGGAACACATCCTTCTGCATCAAGGCCGATCGATCGCGACCCGTATTCTGTCCTGACAAGTAAAAGGGGGGGGGCACCGGCGGGTTTTGCCGCCCAGGTTTCATGCAGGGGTGATTTCCGGCCCGTCGGGCGCGCGCACCAGCCGGACGGGGAGCAGGCAGGGCGGATGCCACCAAGTTCCCATCATTCGGTCAGTTGCCCGAAGGCGGTCGCGTGCATACCTGCCTCACTGCCCCATCCATGTGGAAAAGAAAGGCCAGAACCCTGGCTATGTGTGTTTCGACCCGGCTTTCGCCCATGGTGATCTTCCGCATCATCGCGGCGCGTCAGGGATCGCATGCGCCGGTAAAGGCGAAGCCACTCCTGCTGGCAGGGTAACCATTTTTCACTCAACGGCCTCCTCATCCCATCTGGGGCTGCTGGAAAAGACCGTTGCTGTGTAAGGGGTTTTGAAAGGAAACATTTGTGACAGTTTCATGAAAGTTGCATACCCATGAAGGGGCTGGCGTTTCCTGCGGCTGTCATTGTGCCATGATCCACCAGCAGATATCTCCCCCCGGCATGAGCGCCTCCTGCCATTTGTAACCCTGAGTTGTCCAAGCCATAGCATGACCCGATCCAGCCTTATCGCCCCCCTCCCCTGCCCTGCGTCACGGCTGGGCCTGCCTCTTGTGGCGGGGCTGCTTGCAGCCGCAGCCCTTGTCGGCACACCCTGCCACGCGGCCGACCCGCTTGAGCCCGCCACGCCCGAGCAGGGATATTTCACCCCCGCCACCCAGCCGGATGCAATCGCCTACCTGCCACCCCCACCCCAGCCCGGAACGGTGCGGCAGGCAAATGATGACCACGCCTTCACCGCCACCCGCGCCTTGCGGGGCAGCCCGCGCTGGGCGCTGGCCACGGCGGATGCCGACCTGCATGAAAACGCGCTGCTGCGCAGTTTTTCCTGTGCGGCGGACCTGCCCCTGAACACCACCGATGCGCCAGGACTCAGCGCGCTCATTCACAAGATGGATGTGTCGGAAATTGCCGACATGCGTAACAGCAAGGCCTACTGGCACCGGCCACGGCCTTTTGTTGGCAACAGCAAGCCCATCTGCACCGAAAAGGACCGGGCGCATCTGGCAACATCAGGCGCCTATCCTTCGGGCCATACCATGCTGGGCTGGAGCACGGCGCTGGTGCTGGCCGAATTGCTGCCTGAGCGCGCAACGCAGATCCTGCAACGCGGCCGGGTTTTTGGCGAGAGCCGGATCATATGCGGCGTACATTGGGAAAGTGACGTGCAGGCAGGCTACATGCTGGGCGCAGCCGAGATTGCCGCCCTGCATGGAAGCGCGGCCTTCCGTGCGGATATGGACGCGGCCCGGGCGGAACTGGCCGCCCTGCGCAGCAGGGCGACCGCACCCGCTACGCATGCATGCGCCATCGAGCAGGAGGCGGCCAGCCATTCACCGCTGTAATTCGATCTGTTGCAGGCAATGTGGATTTGTGAACACAGGCGCGGGTCAAACCACGTAGGCACCGGCGCCTGTACGGGCGGTGATATAGGCAGCGCGCCTGCTTTATAATAGGATCGACAGGGAAACGATTGAAAAGCCTGATTTCCGACGGCTTCAAATAATTGCCATAGCTGGAAACGATCGATGAAAAAAAGACTGCTGGCCGCTCTCTTCTCCCTTTCCCTTCCCGCGGCACCCGCACTTGCGGCTGATGGTGCGGCCCTGTTCCAGACCAATTGCAGCGCCTGCCACCAGGCCGATGGCCAGGGCGTGCCCGGGCAGTTCCCGCCGCTGGCCGGGCGCGTGGGCAAGATCGCCGCTACACCCGAAGGCAGGCAGTATGTCATTGCCGTGGCGCTGAATGGCCTGATGGGGCCGATTACCGCCGCAGGTAATACCTATGCAAGCTTCATGCCGCCCTTCAAGACCCTGCCCGATGACCAGGTCGCTGCCATACTGAACCATGTGGCCGGCCTGCCCTCAGGTCCCGATGCAACCGTGTTTACCGCTGAGGAAGTGGCCACCGGCCGCAAGGAAGCCCTGACGCCCCCCGCCGTGGTTGAAAAGCGCAAGGCGCTTGACGCGCAGCACCCGCTGCCCTGAGCCCCAGGCACAAAAAAGGGGATCCAAGCGATCCCCTTTTTTCAGGCACATGCCATAAAGACTGAATGAAATAATCAGTTTTAAAAAGCATTCGGGGCATGCCGCCTTTTTTACAAAGGCGGCACCCGGGAAAATGTTATTTGCCCGGCGCGCGCACGGCCGTGGTCTCGACTTCAACCAGCCAGCCCGGGTTGGCCAGATGCGCCACGCCAATGGCCGAACGCACCGGCAGGTTGGGCTGCTTGGCCGTGGGGCCATAAAACTGGGTGTAGGCTTTCATCATGCCATCAAAGTCGAGCTTGCCCAGCTTGGGGTCTTCCGCCATGTAGATGTGCATCTGCACCACATCGGCCATGTCCAGCCCCATCTTTTTCAGCGCATCTTGGGTGCGCCGCAGGGCCGCATAGGTCTGCGCCTGCGTATCGCCATAGGCGGCAATGCTCTTGGGGTCGGCCTTCTTGTCCTGCACCGTCGGGCCCAGGCCGCTCAGATACACGGTGGATGCCCCGGCAGGCACCTCAATGGCGGTGGAAATGGGGAATGTCCCCTCCACATGGCGCACGATGCCATCATCGGCATGAGCAGGCATGGCAGCCGCCATGCCGCCAAGAACCGCCACGGCGGCAACGGTTTTCCTGAGGTCGAACATTCTCTTACTGCTCCTTTGGTGTTGCGGGGGGCCGCTGGGCGGCCACGTCAGCCGCAGTAACGGCATCGGTGTAATGATTGCCAAAATGGGTGCGGATATAATTCACCACATTGGCGATCTGGTCATCTTTCAGCACGCCTGAAAACCATGGCATGCCGCCATAGCCATTCAGGATCACATAAACCGGGTAGGCGCTGCTCTGCAGCTTGGTGTTGCCTGCAAAGGCCGGGAACTGCGCGCCCGCACCCGTCGCCCCCTTGCCATCAGGCATGTGACAACCCTGGCAGACATGACGGTACACATCCTCGCCCGTGGTCATAGGCTGCACGTTTCCCACCACGGCGGCGGCGCTATCGGCGCGCGCGGGGCCGGAAGGAGCGGCGAGCAGGGGCAGGGCCGAAAGAGCGGCCAGAAGAAGGATCTTACGCATCAGTTGGCTCCCTGCGCGCGCTTGTGCAACTGGGTTACGGCATCGAGGGCGGAAAGGATGGCGCCTTCCTGCCAGCAGCCCACATAGGATGCATGCTCACCGGCCAGAACCACGCGGTTATCCATGGTGCACAGCGCCTTGTAGTGGGTCTTGCGGGCCTGCTCGCTCCACATTGAGCAGCAGCCCATGGACCAGGGCACGCGGCTCCATGCAAAGCTCACGCCGTTGGAGAACTCCTTGCGGTAATGCTTGGGGTGGAACGCCTCGCCCTGTGCCAGCGCGTGCTCGATGCGCTCCTGCGGGGTCATGCCCGCAAAATCATAGGCTGCCGGGCCAAACATGTAGCCACCAAGCAGCACCGCCGGCCCGCGTGAGAAGTAGCCGTGGCTCGGATAGGAGATCTGGCTGATCGGCTGGTCGGTAAAGCTGATGCCGCCATAGATCTGGTCCTCTTCCTCCCAGAAGCGGCGCTTGAACTCCAGCCCGAGCTTGACGGAGGAGGCATAGGGCACCGCCATGATCGCGGCCTTGAGCGGCGCGCTGACCTGTACGTCAAGCTGCGAGAGCACGGGCAGCGGAATGGTGCACACGCAGTAATCAGCCTTGGCCTCGCGCACGGCGCCGCCATGGTTCATGTCGTTATAGGTAACGCTCACGCCCTTGTCGTCCTGATGGATGGACGTGACCTTGCAGTTGAGCGTGATGAGATCATGCACCTGGCGGTTGAAGCCCTTGCCGATCATGTCCATGCCGCCTACGGGCTGGAACATGGTGGTCTGCATGTCAAGGCGTTCGTGGAAGGCCATCCACGTCCACAGGCCCGAAGCCAGCACATCCTTGCGGTCGAACGGATCAGAGGGCACGGGCTCGCCATTGAGGCCGCCGCCCTGCGCCTTTTCATAACCACGGCACTCGGAGCTGATCACGCCCTTGCGGTAGTTCAGCCCCGAATCAAGGCTGCCCCACTGGCGCATGGCCGTGCGCAGGTGCTCGCGCTCATCGGGCGAGACCGCATCATCAAGCTTGTGCTGGTCGATCGCCTTGCCGAGCAGCTCAGCCGTAAAGCCATTGAAGTCAGCGGCATATTCGCGGTAGCGCACGGCCTTGCCGCCAAATGCCTTGCTGGAATGGAGCCACGAATTGTGATTGAGTTCGACAAATGGCTCGAGTTCGACGCCAAATTCGCGGCAGTAATGCAGCAGGCCCTGATGGTGATAGGGAATGCGCCACGGGCCGGGATTGATGTAGTTGCCCGGCGCGAAACCGACCTTCTGGGTGGCCCCGCCAAGTTCGGTAACCGTATCACCACCACGCAGGCTGATGTTACGGCCACCGGCGCGGCCCTGAAACTCCAGTATCTGGACCTGATAGCCCGCCTTGCGCAGTTCGTAGGCGGAGAGCATGCCCGCAAGCCCCGCACCAAGCACCAGCACGCGGGTACCACGCTTTGCACCTGACAGGACGGGTGGCGCGGTAAAATCCGTGCCCTGAGCATGCCCCATGGAGGTCATGGCCTGATACAGCGCGGCGCTACCGGCCAGTGTGCCGATACGGGTAAGGAGTTGCCTACGCGTGGGGGCTTTACGCGGATGAGCGTTTGTCATCAAGAAATCCCAAGCAATCAACGAAAACAGCCCTTTACCCTTAAACAACAAACAGGGGCTTAACCATATCTGTTCCGGAATAATTTCTTATCGAAACAATTGATGTTGCTGTTATGCAACATCATCCTGAAGCCGCGCGCCCTTCAGGCCGCCCCTCCCCACCAAGATGGAAAATAATGCTGATATTACCGTAAATTTTCTTGCGTCAGGACGCACCGCATGTGTGCAGGACCGCCCCCCTTACATCCCTGCCCCGGCATGACGGAAACAGCCAGCCTCATGGTCATGGATCATGCCGGCGGCCTGCATCCAGGCATAGGCCGTAACCGGGCCGACAAAACGAAAGCCCCGCGCCTTCAGCGCTGATGCCATGGCCTGTGACAGGGGTGACTGTGCCTGCACCACAGATGTCGGTTCATGCACTGCCTTGCCGCCGGGCAGCATGCCCCATGCGAAGGTGGCAAAATCCTCGCCTGCCACCCGCATGGCCACATAGGCACGGGCACTGCCAATCGCCGCCACGATCTTGGCGCGGGCGCGGATAATGCCGGGATCGGCCATGAGGCGGCTGATATCGGCCTCGGTAAACCGTGCGACGCGATCGGGATCAAACCCCATGAAAGCACGACGAAACCCGTCACGCCGCCGCAGGATCGTGCGCCAGGACAGGCCCGCCTGAAAGCTTTCGAGCACCAGCATTTCCCATAACTGGCGGCTGTCATGCACGGGCACGCCCCATTCCTCATCATGATAGGTCATCATCATGGCATCAGCCTGCGCCCACTTGCAGCGCGGGCGGGTGGGATCGGGTCCGTTCATCTCCGTTTCCATGCGCCGGGCAACAGGCCGCCCCGTTCCCATGATCTCATGGCAGGGTAAACACCAGCACCTGGGCCAGATGCTGGCGATAGCGCTGGATATCCGCCTCGATGGACGGGTTCTTGATCACGTCCGTCGCCAGGAAGGTCGGCAGGGCCGAGAGTGCAAGAAACTGGTTGGCCTTGTGGAAAGGGAAATAGACAGCATCGATCCCCCTGCCCTCAAAAAACTGAGCGGGGTCAGTAAAGGCTTCTTCCGGGGCGTTCCACGTCAATGAAAGCATGTAATGTTTGCCATGCAGCAGCCCGCCGGAGCCATATCTGCTCCCGGGGTGGGCGCGGCTGCGGCCATCGCTGGCGTATAGCGTGCCGTGACCGGCGGTAAAGACCTCATCCATGTATTTCTTGACAATCCACGGCGCGCCCATCCACCACCCCGGCATCTGGTAGATCACGAGATCGGCCCACAGGAAGTTGCGCACTTCTTCTTCAATGTCATAGCCCGAATCAATCTTTGTCTGCCGCAGGGCAAAACCTGCGGCTGCCAGCGTCTGTGCCGCGACAGCCTGCAAGGTGTCATTGAGCCGGCCGTGCGAATGGGCAAACTGTTTTCCGCCGTTCAGAAGAAGGATGTTTTCCATGCCCTGTCTCTCATGTTCGACCATGAGGGATAGGGCGTACTTTCGTGCCATACAATGGGCAACACAAAGACTGCGCGGCACGGCACATAAAAAAACCGGGGCCGCATTGCACGGCCCCGGTCGGGTCAGTCAGGTCATGACGGGTTGGATCAGTTCACGTTATCCAGCGCATAGACCACAAGGTCATCCGTCACGGGCGTCATCATGAAGTGGTGGCCACCGGCCATGATGGCGACATACTGCTTGCCCTTGTATTCATACGTCATGGGCGTGGCCTGGCCGCCACCGGGCAGCACGTCGTTCCACACTTCCTTGCCGGTATGAATATCGAAGGCATGGATCATGTTGTCGGTCGTGGCCGCAACAAAGATCAGCCCACCAGCGGTAATGACCGGGCCGCCATTGTTGGGCGTGCCGATGGTCAGCGGCAGGTGCGTGGGCAGGCCGAACGGGCCGTTGGCGCGCGCGCTGCCCAGCGGGTGCTGCCACAGCACTTTCTGGGTGTGCATGTCGATCGCGGTGATCATGCCATAGGGCGGGCGGTTGCACATCATGCCCGTATATTCATCCCAGAACGGCGAGACCACGATACCGTAGGGCGTTTCCGCCATGGCGCCAGCACCTTCCGCACCGCCGCCACCGGGCTTGAAGTTGGGGTCATCCACCGGCATCAGGCCCAGCTTGTCGGCCTTCTTGCGGCTGACCAGCTGGTCATACATCGGGGTGTTGTTCCAGTTGGCGATCAGGATGCCGGTCTTTTCATCATAGGCCACGCTGCCCCAGTCCGAGCCACCGTTATAGCCGGGATATTCCAGCCAGGGCTTGTCGATGCTGGGCGGGGTGAACTCACCCACATAATGCGCGCGACGGTATTTCAGGCGGCAGTAAAGCTGGTCGATCGGCGACATGCCCCACATGTCGGCTTCCTTGAGGGGGGCAAAGCCAAGGCGTGGCATGCCAACCGACCAGGGCTGCGTGGGCGAGCGCGTATCCCCCGGCACCATGCCCGGCGAGGGCGCGGGCCGTTCTTCAACCGGCAGCACCGGGTCGCCCGTGCGGCGGTCAAGCACAAAGGTCTGGCCACGCTTGGTGGGCATGATCAGGGCCGGAACCGTCGAGCCATCGGGCTAGGTGAAGTCCATCAGCGTAGGCTGGGAGCCGATGTCGTAGTCCCACACATCCTTGTGCACGGTCTGGAACACCCAGCGCGGTTCGCCGGTCTTCACGTCAATCGCCACGACGGCGGAAGAGACCTTGTTTTCTTCCGGGCTGCGCATGGCGCTGTAGTAATCGGCCGCCGAGTTGCCGGTCGGCACGTAAACCAGCCCCAGCGCGTTATCGCCAATCATGGCCGCCCAGGAGTTGGGGGTGCCGCGGCTGTAATGCTCGCCTTCCTTCGGCTCGCCATGCTCATGCGGGCGGTTGACATCCCATGCCCACAGGAAGCGCCCGGTCTCGGCATCGTACCCGCGGATCACGCCCGAGGGCGCCCAGCGGCGCTGGCCGTCGAGAATTTCCTGGTTGGTGATGATCGCGCCGTTGACGATGGGCGGCGGCGCGGTCTCGGCCACGAAACCGGGCACCGATTCACCCATGCCCTTCATCAGGTTGACCATGCCGTGCCAGCCAAAGCCCTCGCACACCTTGCCGTCCTCGCTGTCCACCTCGATCAGGCGTTCATCCAGCGTGGCTTCAAGAATGCGGTGATGGCAGTGCTCGCCTTCCGGCACGGTGGAGGAGGTGTAATACACCACCGCCTTACATGCTGCCGTGTAGGGAATGCTCTCGTATTTCTCGTTGGCGTGGAAATGCCAGATTTCCTTGCCGGTGGCCGGGTCGATACGCATCATGTCGTTCAGCGCGGAACACATGTACAGACCGTCGCCAACCTTGATGGGCGTGGTCTCGGCAGCCCATTTGTTGGTCTGCCCCGGCCCCGGCTTGCTGCCGGTGTGGTAGATGAAGGCACGCTTGAGGTGGCCGATATTGGATGGCGTGATCTGGTCAAGCGGCGAGTAACGCGTCGCCTTGTCATCGCGCCCGTAGCCGGGCCAGTCATCATGCGCGGGGTTGGCCGTGACCTGGTCGACCATGGGGGTGGCTTCGCTGGGGTCGGCGGGCGGTCCGTCAGGAATGTTGGCGGCGTTCACACCAGGAGACTGCGGCGCATTGGGCGAAGGGGGCGAGAATGCATCGCTCGGCGGCGTGGGCGTGCCGGGCGAGACCGTGGCATTGCCATTACCGGGCGGCTGGTCGGCTGGGGGCACCTGTGCGAGGGCTACGGAACCCGCAGTGCCCGCGATAATGGTGGCGCCAAGCAGCAATGTGCGAAGCATAGGGCTTTTGGCGGACATTATGCGACCTCCCGCACGGATGTTGAGTGGGCGTTTTCCATGCGGCGCAGGGCGGGCAGGCACAGGGCAACAGCAATGGCGAGGATGGTCGGCCCGAACACGCGGGGCAGCAGGCCCCAGCCATCAAACCCGACCTCCCAGAAGGCCCACAGCCATGTCACGCCAACAGCGGCCAGATACACGATGGCCCCCATGGCCCGGCCCATGGCCATGAGCACGCCCGCGGCCGTAACGGCTATGCCAATAATGACATAATACCACGAGCCGCCCAGAAACATGAGTTCGGCACCCATGTAAGCAAGGGGCAGCCCCAGAAGAACGTAACCGGCCGTTTGAGGCCGCCTTATGATTGAGGATTGTGACTGGTAACTTACCGTCGTTAACGACGTCGTTATTG
>NZ_QQBI01000037.1 GCF_004302915.1 Komagataeibacter xylinus
AATTTCTTTTGTGCAAAACAGACTTTTTCATAATCTAACCCGATGTACAACCCTTCTGTGAGATTTCCGCGTCGAAAGGGCGCGTGGCACTGGTGGGCGATGCCGCATTCGCGCCGTCTTTCCGCTCTGGACAAGGCACCAGCCTAGCACTGGTTGGCGCCTATGTGCTGGCAGGCGAGCTGGCGACCCATGACGACCCGCAAGACGCGTTCGCAGCCTATGAGCGCATTGCACGCCCCTTTGTCGAGGCGAACCAGGCACTGGCAACCGATGACAACGGGGCCTTCTTCCTGCCAAAGACGCAGAAGGATATCGAGACACGCGACCACATCCTTGCCGAAATCACACGGAACGGCACGGCTGGCATCTTCGATAATACCAAGGCGAGGGTGCATAATGCGTTACGGTTGTCAGACTACGCATCTGTGTAACGAGAACACAGGCATTGGCGATGGAGGTGGATATTTTCCATGTCCACCTCCAGCTTGTTGATGATGATGCCCGCGTTATTAACGAGGATATCCAGCCGACCGAACTGCTCGATCGCCGTTGCCACGGCCAGTCGGGCAGCGCCTTCTTCTGCCACGTCCCCGACGAGCGGGAAGATGCCAGGCCGGGCCAGGGCGTTGACACCGGGATCGCGGTCTTCCGCGATAATCGATGCGCCACGCGCATGAAGCAGTTCCACAGTTGCGCGACCGATCCCGCTTGCAGCGCCGGTAACAATCGCGACCTTGCCTGCAAAATTTCCTGCTGTGTTTTCGGGATACATATAAACCTCCTGTGATGTTGAGAACATCATCTGGAGTTGGCCGTATCGTAATTTTAATACTGTATATTCTGGATGGGTTATACGGCTGGGCAGGTACAATCTGTCACGGCTTCTTCGCACCGCGCACGGCGGCAATGAAGGTCTTCACCGCAGTCGAGCGATGACGATGCGGGGGATAGTAGAGCGCAAAGCCCGGAAAAGCGGCGGAATACTCCGTCAGCAGGGGAACAAGATGGCCGGCCGCGATAAGTGGCTGGACCTCGCTCTCAACCCATAATGCGATGCCGGCACCAGCAACGGCGGCATCAAGAGCCGCCCGCTGATCATTGAAGGTCAGTGGACCGGATACGGCCACAGAGAACCAGACGCCGTTTTCGCAGAATTCCCAGTTGTACAAGGCATCATGTCCCGGCCAGCGAAAACCGATACAGAGATGATCGCGAAGCTCACGCGGATGGAGTGGCGCCCTGTGTTGATCGAGGTAGGACGGGGCGGCAACGGCGATCTGCCGCAAGCTGGGCTGAAGCGGGAAAGCAATAACATCCTGATCTAGCATCTCCCCAAGCCGTATGCCTACGTCGAACCGTTCCTGTACAATGTCCACGCCAGCATCGTCGATCTGCACCTCGACGCTGATCCTAGAGGGTGTTATGTACTTTCGTGCACGATTGGTTCAGTAATGCTGAATGACGCAAGCCCGCAAGCCGTATCCATCTGACGTATCAGACGAAGAATGGTCGTTGGTTGTTCCGTATCTGGTCCTGATGCGTGAAGACGCGGAACAGCGGCGCCATGACTTGCGCGAACTGTTCAACGGGTTGCGCTACGTGATCCGCTACGGGATTGCCTGGCGCGCGATGCCAAACGATCTGCCGCCGTGGTCGGCGGTCTATCAGCAATCTTGTCGTTGGATGGATGCCGGCTGCTTCGAGACGCTGGCCTGCGATCTACGTGCCGTCTTGCGCATGGCTTCCGGTCGCCAGCCGGAACCCACCGCAGCCATCCTCGACAGCCGGACATTGCGTTCGACACCCGAGAGCGGGCCTCGCGCCAGTTACGACGGGGCCAAACGCAAACGGGGCTCGAAGCTGCATATGGCTGTGGATACGCTGGGCCACCTGCTGGCCCTGCATGTCACGCCAGCCAACCGGGATGATCGCGCCGAGGTCGGACGCCTCGCCGCTGCCATTCAGGAGGCCACTGACGAAAGCGTCGAACTGGCCTATGTCGATCAGGGATATACGGGCTCAAAACCAGACGAGGCGGCTCGCACGCACGGTATCGCACTCGAAGTCGTCAGGTTGCCCGAAGCCAAGCGCGGCTTTGTCCTGCTGCCGCGCCGATGGGTCGTCGAGCGGTCTTTCGCATGGGCCACACGATGCCGCAGGCTCGTCAAGGACTACGAGCGTTACGCTTCAACCCTCGCAAGTCTCCATGTCGTCGCTTTCGCATGTTTCATGCTCAGAAACGCCGCTATACTCGCTCAAGGTGCATAACACCCTCTAGAGCAAAGGATCGGAGTGGAACTATTTCTCCGCTCTCCATCGGGTACTACACCGACACCCGCAGGCGTAGAATTCATTAAAGCGACCCAAGATATCCTGAACCGGGTCGCGCATATGCGTGACGTTGCCTGGCGGGCCGGACGCGGTGAACACGGTACACTTACTATCGGCTTACAAAATTGTATCGCACCAGGTCGCGTGCTTGAATTACTGCGTTCATTTCGAAGTGATAACCCGGACGTAGAATTACTTTTTTCGGAGGGATCCAGAGATTCGCTTTTAAGTGATCTGGACCTATGCGTGAGTGATCTGGCGGTTGTAACCGACGCGTCCTTTGCCAACCGCACTTCTGGATTTACGCTCTGGAGCGAACAGATCGTCGCAGCGCTCCCAGTCGCACATCCACTAGCCCATCAGGCAAAACTCTTCTGGCATGATCTCCAAGATGATATTTTTCTAATCGGACGCGATAACGCTGGCGAAGGAATCAAGGAGCTTCTGCTGCGCAAACTGCGACGTCAGGGTTCTGTGCCTCGCCTGCAATTCCACGATATTGGCAGCGTACGCATTTTGGCACTCGTCGCCGAAGGTATGGGCATCGGCCTCCTGACGGACGCTTGGATACGGGTACGATCAGGCCTCGCACTAAAAAATATCAGGTTCGTGGATATTTCGGATGGCAACAGTCCCTCGCATCTCGATTACATGGCGATCTGGCGCAACGACAACACCAGTCCAATACTAAAGAAGCTTGTCGATCATTTTTATGCGGAACGCGCACGCGTTTAAATGATTTTCCGACGCCGGATCTTTGCAAATCCACGATCCGACGCCATGAACCTAGCAATCATCGGTACGATCAGCTTTGCTGCATCCACTGGGCCATCCTCTGGATTCATTCTGGCGACGGCCTGTGCATAGGCGTCAAGATCGCGAAACACTGAAGCTGGGACTTCTACAGCAAGTTTCACAGGCTTTTCGTCGGGAATATTCCTGATTTTCAGTTCCATATTCATTGTCCTTCATGCGGATGCCAGGGTTTCAAAACCAGATCGCGATTGACGATCAGCGTGAACGGCAGACCGGGCCGGTCGGTCAGCGTGGGCTGGATATCCATGCTGCGGTCGATCAGGCGGTTTCCCACCATGGAAAACCCGTTGCTGGCCCCGCTGCGGATCGCCTGAAGCAGGTTGTTCTCACCCCATGATGTCCCGGCTTCAGAGCCGACGCTCAGCATGGTTGTCACCAATGCTGCCCTGAAAAGCTGGCCCCAATGCTGGTCCACCAGATCCTTGATCCCGGTCTGGCCGATCGCATCAGCACCCGGGATCCTGTCGAGCACGATACTCTCACCATCGGGACGGATGAGACGGGTCCAGATCACCTGCGTGCGGTGCTGCCCAAAAGAGACGCTGCTGTTATAGGTACCGAACAGGGTGCTGCCCTGGGGCACAAGCAGATAGCGTCCGGTCGGACTGTCATAGACGTTCTGCGTCACATGCCCGATCAACTGCCCCGGCAAGTCCGAACTGACTTTCGAGTTGAGCGCGCCTGCGATGACAGTACCTGCCTGAATGACATACGGAGAGATGGGCGGTGCCAAGCGATCCGGGCTGACCGTGACGCGATCAGGCTGTCCCGCCAGAAAGGCGCGGTTGGCGGCCTGCCGGTCATTTGTGCCCGCAGACGCAGCCGGAGTGCTATTCCCAGCAGTGGGCGACGCAGGAGCAGACACGCTGTCCTGCCGCCCGGCATCCTGCGTCTGCACGAACAGCTTGCTGGCAATGGCTGCCTCGACTTCCTGTTCGGCCCGCCGGTCACCCATGCCGGAAACCGCTCCCACCCTGCCTTCCTGCTGCGCCTTCAGGATCGGTTTGCCCAGATCACCGGGCAAAGGCGACCCCAGCCTGGGCACGCCAGTATAATCCTTCGGCAGGGCATCCAGCCCATCGGCCGAAGGCCGCACATCGGAATCCTGCACGGCGGACGCTGGCCCCTGTCGGGCGGAATTCTGCAGCGCGTAGCCCAGCGCCAGACCAATCCCGATCATACCCGTGCTTGCCAGCCCCCAGACAACATAGCGCGACAGACGTACGACACGTGGTCGTTCCGCCCGCAGACGCAGATCGGGCGGCGATGGCGGGACCGCAGGGGACGCGTTTTCTGTGCCGCCTTCCCCGCTTTCGTCCCGGCGGTCTTCCTGCCCGTCCGTCATGTCCGCTGTCCGTCGGTGCGTACGATCCGCACCCGCTGCTCGCTGTATTTATCCCCAAGCCGCAGTTCAGCGGCGGCAAACAGACGGTCCACGATCATCCAGTTCTGCCGCACCCGGTAGTTGACCAGTTCCGGCCCGCCATCGGCTCCCAACACAAAGAGTGGCGGCAGTTCCCCCTGCCCAATCCCGGCCGGGAAAGCGATATAGACCTTGTGACCATCATCGAACGCCCTGCCTGGTAGCCAGGGCGGCGTGCCTCCTTTCACCGGCTGGATGACATAACGGAAATTCAGCGCAGCCAGATCCAGCCCCGCATCTACCGATGCCGCCTCGTCGGCATCGCTGTCCTGCCGATGCAGTGCAATCAGGTCATCCTCGGGATAGTCCCACGACACCGATGCCATGTAAGTCGCCGGGGTAGAACGCAGTTCGGCGAGATAGGTCCGCCGGTCGGTGTTGACGATCAGATTGGTGGTCAGATCCGGGCGCGTCGGCTTGACTAGGATATGGATGCGTTTTGTCGCCCCTGCCCCGCTCTCAGTGTCCCCGATGATCCAGCGCACGGTGTCACCGGCGGCAACCGGCCCGGTGCCCACCAGCTTTTCACCCTGCTGGAGCATGATGTCGGTGATCTCGCCTGGCGAGGTGTAAACCTGATAGAGGGCACCCGGACTATAAGGATAGACCTGCACCGCATTGATGAACCCTGACCGCGTGGGCTGGATGCGCGCCGCCAGATTGGCCTGCGTCACACGCGCTGTGGGGTCGGCGGCTTCTGGGGGCGGATGGACCGCACGTCGTGAGGACAACGGCTTGAGCTGTCCCGGCAAGGGAAGCGGTTTCGGGACTTCCACCACCCGCACCGGTTTCGGCGGGTCCGGCAGACGCGTGGCCTGCACGGCGTCATCATAGCGGATGACCGGCGGATGGTAATGCTGCGCGCATCCGGCCAGGGGCAGGATCAGCAGCGGTAGGACACGAAGAGCGCGACGGATCATTGGCCCAGCTCCTTCGACCAGTTGATGGCGGAGACAAAAACACCCAAGGGATTCCTGCGCAGATGATCGGCATCACGTGGCGGGCTGAGCCTGACCGAGACAATCGCGGTCCAGCGCTCGGTGCCGACGAACGCCCCGTCACGGAAATGCCGCTCGACCCAGGCAATCCGGAAACTCGCGGGCGACGCCCGGATGACGGACGACACGTCCAGTTCGACCTGCTCATGCCCGATGCGGGCAAAGGGATCGTTCTGACGGGCATAATCGTTGAGCGCCTGAGCACCGGACGTGGTGGTGAAAGCGTAGGCGCGCAGCCAGTCCTGCCGCACTACCACGGCATCGGAGGACAGACTACGGACATCCTCGATGAACCGGGCCAGATACCAGGCGATCTGCGGATCGGTGGGCACATAGGCGGCTGTCGCAGGCGCCACGACCTGCGCCTCGCCCAGACGGTCCACCTGCACGACCCACGGCGTGATGGTGCCGCGTGCGGATTGCCAGACCAGCCCGGCCCCGAGGCCTGCAGACAGGAACAGCGAACCAAACGCCATCAGCCGCCAGTTGCGGGCCTGCACGCGGGCAGAACCGATGCGTTCATCCCAGATCTGGGCGGCTTTCTGATAGGGAGTAACCGGCTCCGGCGTCGTGCCGTAGCGCACCGTGGAGCGACGGAACATCGTTCTCATTCCTTTTCCGACAGATCAATGGAAGAAGATCCGCCCCCGCCATCGGCGGAGCGGATGACATGGGCGGCCTCGGCGGCATGGGCCGCCGCCTGCCGGCGCTTCATGCGGCTTGCCCAGCGCGGAGGCTCGCTGGCGGATGATGCTGACGAGGATGACCCCGTTCCGCCTGCCGATGCCCCCGTCTCAGCGGCGCCACCACTTGAACCGGTTGTCCGGCCACCGGTCGCGGTAAAGGCCGCCTTGCCGCCCGATGAGGAACTATCTTTCATGGCGCTGACGGCACTGGCGGCCTTATTTTTCACAGCGCCTGCAGCCGCAGACCCGGCCGCCCGGCCAATGCCGCCCACACCAGCAGCCATCCGGGCACCAGCGCTCCCGCCAGTCGCTGTCGCGGACCCGAGCGTGTAGGCTGTTGATGCAGCGCCTGCTACGGCCGCCCCTCCCCGCGCGGCTGCCGCCGTGGCGGCCAGAGCTGCCCCACCACCAGAAACAGCCGCGCCGACGCCCGCCACGGCAGCAGCCCCCATACCAGCGACGGCCATGCCCGTGCCGACAGCGGCACCTGCGCCAAGCTGGGGGGCACCAGCGATCAGCCCGTTGGCCAGACTGCCCCCGAAAATCGCAAGGCCCATAATGGCCAGTGAGGCGATCACCACGGACAGGGCCTGCCCGACCGTGGGCTGTACATCGCCATAGGAGGTGGTGAACTGGCTGAACAGCGTGGCGGCAATGCCGCTGATCACCGCCAGCACCATGATCTTCACACCCGAGGAGACGACATTGCCCAGCACCTTCTCGGCAAGGAAAGCCGTGCGGTTGAACAGGGCGAAGGGGATCAGGATGAAACCCGCCAGCGTGGTCAGCTTGAATTCGATCAGCGCCACGAAGAGCTGCACGGCCAGAATGAAGAACGCCGCCAGCACAATCAGCCACGACAGGCAGAGCACGAAGATCTGGATGAAATTCGTAAAGAAGGCGACGGGACCAAGGAGATTATGAACCGAGTCCAGTAAGGGCTGCGCCGCCGTGAATCCTGTGGACGCAAGACGTCCAGGCCGCAGGAAATCGCCCAGTGCGAGACTCCCGCCTCCGACCTTCAGTCCGAGGGCCGCAAAGCTGTCGAAGACGATCTTCGAGAGCGCATCGAAATCGTTGATGACCCAGGCGAAGAAGCCGATATAGAGCGTCTTCTTCACCAGACGCTGGATGATGTCCTCATCCGCCGCCCAGGCCCAGAACAGGCCGGCAAGAGCAATGTCCAGCACAGACAGCGTACCTGCCAGCGAGATCACATTCCCCTTCACCAGACCGAACCCCGTATCGATGGTGGTGGTGAAGGTGTTCAGAAAGGTATCGATAACGCCGACATCGTTCATGGCCATGGTGGTCAGTTCCCGCTACTGCCGAACATGGACACCGAAGTCGGGCTATAGGCATTATATTGGGAAAAATGCTGATACTGAGCTTCGCTCTCGGCCTCGGTGGCCGCCTGCCGTGCCCGCTCCAGATCGGCGGCCCTCCCATTGGCGGACAGGACCGCGACCACGTCGGAGAGCTGGCGGGATTGCAGGGCGAGAAGCTGGTTGCCGGCCTGTGCGGCCTGCAGGGCGCCTGTGGAACTCTGGCTGGCCGAGACAAGCTGGGTCATGGCGGAACTGTCAGATGGAATGTTTCCCACCACACGCGCCTGCAATTTCAGCGCGTCCTCGAACCCGCCGACAGAATTCTGCCAACGTGTCTGTGCCTGGCTGAACAGGGCGCTGTCCGACATCCCCAACGAAATTGATGTATACGCCTGCTGGTACTGCTGTTCGACCGAGGTCACCGAATAAGCGATGTTCTGTGCCTGCGCGAGCAAGGCTGTCGTCTGGGAAATCGTCGATTGCAGCGTCGACAATGTCGACAAGGGCAGCAGGGCGAGGTTCTTCGCCTGGTTGACCAGCATCTGCGCCTGATTGGCGAGAGAGGTGATCTGGTTGTCGATCTGCTGCAACTCCCGCGCCGCGATCAGCACGGCCTGGACATGCGCAGCCCCATCATAAACCGCCCATTGCGCGTGGGCGGGTTGCACCGAACTGACGCTGGCACCAACAGCCAGGGCCATGACGGATGCCAACAGCCCCATACGACGGAAAAATTTTGCCCGGATGCGGAAAAGTTTTTCCGTCATGGCACGCCCTCCGATCGGCGATCGTCACGCAGAAGGTCGGCCGCCCACGCAACGCCGCGTGCTTCGAACCAGGCCGGGAGAAAGGCGTCTGGCCCGTGTTCCGCCAGCACACTGTCGATCAACCGATGATCGTCCTTGCCAGATGCCGCGCATAGGGCGAGTGCCACCTGCCCGAGCCCCAGTTCGAACAGGCGGTTTCCCCGCTGCGTCTGGCAGTAATATTCCCGCTTCGACGCCGCGCGCGCGATGATGGCGATCTGGCGGTCGTTCAGCCCGAAATCGCGGTAGATCGCGGCAATCTGCGGCTCGATGGCGCGCTCGTTGGGCAGGAAGATCCGCGTCGGGCAGCTTTCCACCACGGCAGGCGCAATAGCACTGTTCGCGATGTCGGACAGGGACTGGGTGGCGAAAATGACGCTGGCGTTCTTCTTGCGCAGCGTTTTCAGCCATTCCCGGAGCTGAACGGCAAAATCACCGTCATCCAGCACCAGCCAGCCCTCATCGATGACCAGCAGTGTCGGCCGCCCATCCAGTCGGCCTTCAATCCGGTGGAACAGATAAGACAGCACGGATGATGCAGCGCCGGAGCCGATCAACCCCTCGGTCTCGAACACCACGACGTCTGCATCGCCCAGCCGCTCAGCGTCCGCGTCAAGCAGGCGGCCATAAGGACCACCGAGGCAGTATGGGGCCAGAGCCTGCTTCAGGGCATTGGACTGGAGGAGTGCGACCAAACCTGAGATCGTGCGTTCATGGCTGGGCGATGACGCCAGGGAATTCAGGGCCGACCAAAGGTGAGACTTCACCTCCGGGGTCAGCGTTACCACCTCGCCAACGAGGATCTGCCCTAGCCACTCACTGGCCCATTTCCGTTCATCGGGATCATCGATCGCTGCCAGAGGCTGGAGCGAGACACTGCCACCCTGTTCTCCCGACAGATCAGCGTCTGTCAGCCCACCGCCAAGGTCATGCCAGTCGCCGCCCATCGCCAGCGTCGCGGCCCGCATCGAACCGCCAAAATCGAAGGCGAAAATCTGCGATCCCGCATAGCGGCGGAACTGCAACGCCATCAGCGCCAGCAGGACAGATTTGCCGGCTCCTGTCGGTCCTGCGATCAGCGTATGGCCGACATCGCCGACATGAAGCGAAAACCGGAATGGTGTGGCACCCGCCGTCCTGCCGTAGAAAAGGGGGGAAGCACGGAAATGGCCATCCTGTTCCGGCCCAGCCCACACGGCGGACAGAGGAATCATATGCGCGAGATTCAGGGTCGATACCGGCGGCTGACGCACATTGGCGTAGACATGCCCCGGCAGAGATCCCAGCCACGCTTCCACCGCGTTGAGGCTTTCCGTCATGCAGGTGAAGTCGCGGCCCTGGATGATCTTCTCGACCAGCCGCAGTTTCTCGGCCGCGATGCTGGCACTGCCATCCCAGACCGTGATGGTCGCGGTAAGATACGCCTGTCCGACATCGTCAGCACCAAGGGACTGCAAAGCCAGATCGGCGTCGGCCGCCTTGTTGGCGGCATCATTATCCACCAGCACCGACGCCTCGTTGGTCATCACCTCCCGAACAATGGCTGCAATGCTCTTGCGCTTTGCGAACCACTGGCGACGGATTTTCGTCAGAACCTTGGTGGCGTCGGTCTTGTCGAGCAGGATCGCACGCGTGGACCAGCGATAGGGCATGGCCAGCCGGTTCAGGTCGTCCAGGATTCCGGGAAAGGTGCGGCTGGGGAAGCCGGTGATGGTTAGCGTCTTGAGGAAAGCATCGCCGAGTTTCGGCTCCAGTCCGCCCGAGAGCGGCTGCTCCACCAGCAGCGCGTCGAGGTGCATCGGAATTTCCGGCACCCGGACCCGCTGGTTCCGGGTTGAAATGGTGGAATGCAGGTAAGTGAGGGTTTCGCCGTCATCCAGCCATGCCGCCTCGGGCATAAACCCGTCCAGCAACGCCAGCAGCCGGTCGCTGCGATCGACGAATGCATGGAGCATGCCATGCGGGTCCGGCCCCTCGCGCTCCCTGCCCTCATACAGAAAACGCTCTGCACGCCCTGAAGATTCCGCAGGTGGCAGCCAGACCAGGGTCAGGAAATACCGGCTCTCGAAATGCGCGCCCTCATCTTCGAAGGCTTCCCGGCGCTCAAGGTCCACCATGCGCGAGGCGGCGTCCGGGAAATCGCTCTCGGGATACACTGTCGCCGGCACGCGCTGCGCTTCCACGAACACCGCCCAGCCGGAGCCCAGACGGCGCAGGGCATTGTTCAGCCTTCCGGTGACACCGACCAGTTCGGCCGGTGTGGCGCTGTCCAGATCAGGGCCACGAATTTTTGCCGTGCGCTGGAATGAACCGTCCTTGTTCAGGACGACACCTTTTTTGACCAGCGCGGCCCAGGGCAGAAAATCGGACAGGAGGGCAGCACGATTGCGATATTCGCCAAGGGACATCATCGCCCCGCCCTCCCTATGCCCGGAGCCAGGCGGGATAGCGCAGATGACGCCGCCCCACCTCGATGAAAAACGGATCGCGCTTCGCTCCCCAGACCGCGAGCCCGTGGCCCACGATCCAGAATGCGGCTCCGATCAGCCACAGCCGCAGGCCGAGCGCGATCGCTGCCGCCAGCGTGCCGTTGGCGATGGCGACGGCACGGGGAGCACCACCCAGCAGGATCGGGTCGGTCAGAGAGCGATGCACCGGGACATGAAAGCCCGGCACCGCATCGTCATCGTATCCCGCCATCAGATCAGTGCCCCGCCGGAGAAGGAGAAGAACGACAGGAAGAAGCTCGACGCCGCAAAAGCGATGGAGAGGCCGAAGACGATCTGGATCAGGCGGCGAAACCCGCCGGATGTTTCCCCAAAGGCCAGGGTCAGACCGGTCACGGTGATGATGATGACGGAGATGATCTTGGCCACCGGCCCCTGCACGGATTCCAGAATCTCGTTCAAGGGCGTTTCCCACGGCATGCTGGACCCCGATGCCCACGCCGATGACGCGAAAGCAAGCGACAGCAGCATGGAGGTTCCGAACACGCGAAGATCCGGCACATGCCGGTCGGGACGCGCGACAGCGCACACGATGGCGCGCAGACGTGAAGGCGGCATCATGATGACTCTCCATTGGCAGAGCAGGATGTTTCGGGAGAAGAGAGGCTGACCGGACGGATGCGATAGGCGCCCGTCACGGGATCGAGACCATCGATTTCAGCCAGTTCAGAAAGGCGGCGTGCCGTGCCACGTCCGGACAGCACGGCGATGACATTGATGGTTTCGGCGATCATGGCGCGTGGCACCGTGACCACCGCCTCCTGGATCAGCTGTTCCAGACGATACAGGGCCGCCAATACCGATCCGGCGTGCAGCGTGCCGATGCCACCCGGATGGCCAGTCCCCCATGCCTTGACCAGATCAAGGGCTTCGGCCCCACGTACCTCACCGATGGGAATACGATCTGGGCGCAGACGGAGGCCGGAGCGGACAAGATCCGACAGTGTGATGACACCTTCGCGGGTCCGCAGGGCGATGAGATTGGGCGCCGTGCATTGCAGTTCGCGCGTATCCTCGATCAGGACGACGCGGTCACCGGTTTTGGCAACCTCGGCCAGCAGGGCATTGACCAGCGTGGTCTTGCCCGTGGATGTGCCACCCACGACCAGAATATTTTTCCGCTCGGCGACACCACGGCGAAGGAAATCTGCCTGGGCATCGGTCATGATCCCGGCCTCGACATAGTCGTCGAGGGTGAACACGGCGACAGCGGGCTTGCGGATGGCGAAACTTGGGGCGGTCACAACGGGCGGCAGCAATCCCTCGAACCGTTCGCCGGTTGGCAACTCGGCCGAGACACGGGGTGCTGCCTCATGCACCTCAGCCCCGACATGGTGGGCCACGAGACGCACGATGCGCTCGGCATCGGCTGGCGTAACCCTGTCGCCGGTATCGCCCAGCCCCTCGGACAGACGGTCGATCCACAACCGCCCATCGGGATTGAGCATGACCTCGACCACGGTAGGATCAGCGAGATGCCGGGCAATCGCCGGTCCCATCGCCGTGCGCAGCATGGACATGCCGCGTGTCTGACTTTCCGAATTATGGTGAGAAATTGCCATCTGGTCCCCGCACGAACGGGACCAGAACAGATGGTCCCCACACGGAGATGATTAAAAGAGGCCCATTTCGGCTCGATTCAACAACTATCGCATCCCGTGCGGTCATCGCGTGGAAACGGCGGCGATCGGCGGGATTGACGAATCCTTGTGGCAACCCACGCAATCTGACGATTACTGGGGGTCTTCACCACCATTGCGCCGCATGTCGATGTCCCGCGACAGTTCTCTGAGAAACCGATCTCCCGTCGCCAGCTTCCGCCCGAGCGATTGCAGGAACCCCTCGAACCGCTCGACACCTTTTGCCCTGGCTGACGCCTGGGCACTGTCAGGCAGGGGTGGAGTGACGGTCAGCCAGAAGCGGATGAAGAGTGCCAGCGTCTCGCCCATAATGGCGAGGTCTTCATCCATTCCGGCGACCTGGCGGTCGATCCTGTCCATACGACGGGCGAACACTGCTTCCAGCCGCTCCGAGGCGTCGGCCGAGAGAAAGGACGCGACAGCAGCCTCGATCACCGCCGATTTCGAGACGTTGCGCCGTAACGCCAGCGCTTCGACCTGCTTCAGAAGCTCCGGCTCGAAATACACATTCATGCGGGTCTTGCTCGGCATGGGCATCCTCACAGATCAAGGTCATCGGCCGGGTCCATCGTCGCCTGACGCGCAACGGAGCGGGCCTCCTGGTGTATGATGCGGGCTCTGGCGGCGGCGACATCCGGCTCGTCGTCGAGCACGTCGAACTCCTGCATACCCGGACGCTCGGGCGGCACGACGTCCTCATGCTCCGGCAATTCCGGTTCGCGGCGAATGCCGGCATTGGCAGAATCGCCATCAGCGCTCGTGCCGCCATCGGGTGCCGGCCCTCCCGGTAAGGCGACTGTTCCCAGCTCTGACCAGTCATCGGACGGAGGCGTGGACGGGCGTTGCGTTCCGGTGGCCGGGGGCGGCAGGACACGCTCCATGAGCCGCGCGTCCTCGTAATAGCGCGCTTTCTTCGCGCGGACGGGGGCGACGCCCGCGACCAGCAGCAGTTCATCGGTCGGCGGAAGCTGCATCACCTCTCCGGGCGTGAGCAGAGGTCGTGCCGTCTCCTGCCGCGACACCATGAGATGGCCGAGCCAAGGCGATAGCCGGTGCCCGGCATAATTGGTGGAATCACGCATCTCGGTCGCGGTGCCGAGCGCGTCCGACACCCGCCGGGCGGTGCGCTCGTCGTTGGTGGCAAACGCGACGCGGACATGACAGTTGTCGAGAATGCTGTTGTTCGCGCCGTAAGCTTTTTCGATCTGGTTCAGACTTTGCGCGATCAGGAAGGATTTGATCCCATACCCCGCCATGAAGGCCAGCGCACTCTCAAAGAAATCCAGCCGACCGAGGGCGGGGAACTCATCAAGCATCAGCAGCAACCGATGCCGATGGGCCGAGACATGCAGATCCTCCGTCAGCCGCCTGCCAATCTGGTTCAGGATCAGGCGGATCAGCGGCTTGGTGCGGGCGATGTCGGATGGCGGCACGACAAGGTAGAGACTGGCAGCCTGGCGGCCGGACATCAGATCCGCGATGCGCCAGTCACACCGTGCCGTCACCTTCGCCACCACGGGATCGCGATAGAGGCCCAGGAACGACATGGCGGTGGACAATACACCTGACCGTTCGTTGTCACTCTTGTTCAGCAGTTCGCGCGCCGACGAGGCGATGACGGGATGCACGCCCGCCTTGCCGAGATGAGGCGTGGACATCATCGCACGCAGCGTCGCCTCCACCGGCCGCTTCGGATCGGAGAGGAAATTTGCGACCCCGGCCAGCGTCTTGTCCGGCTCGGCATAGAGAACATGCAGGATCGCGCCGACCAGCAGGGAGTGCGAGGTCTTCTCCCAGTGGTTGCGCCGGTCCAGCGCGCCTTCGGGATCGACGAGGATATCGGCGATGTTCTGGACGTCGCGTACCTCTTTGTCACCGCGCCGGACCTCCAGCAGCGGATTGTAGGGTGAGGATGCCGGATCTGTCGGGTCGAACAGCAGCACGCGCCCGTGCCGGGCACGAAATCCGGCAGTCAGCCCCCAGTTCTCGCCCTTGATGTCATGGACGATGGCCGAGCCCGGCCAGGTCAGCAGCGTGGGCACGACCAGTCCGACACCTTTGCCCGAACGGGTCGGCGCGAAACACAGGACATGCTCTGGGCCGTTATGCCGCAGATAGTCCTGATCCCACCGGCCCAGCACCACGCCGTCGGGGGCGAGCAGCCCGGCCTGCTTCACCTCGGCAGCATCCGCCCAGCGGGCCGAACCATACGTGGCGACGTTGCGGGCTTCCCGCGCCCGGAGGATGGACAGCGCGATGGCAACGACGCTGCCGATGAGGCCACCGGACGAGGCGATATATCCGCCCGTCACGAAGATCGACGGCGCGTAGGCGTCGTAGAAATACCACCACCAGAAGAAAGCTGGCGGATAGTAGAACGGCCAGCCTGCCACCATGAACCAGGGAGCGCCAAGCTGGGGCTGAAAGCCCAGGCGCCAGGCCGTCCATTCCGTGGCACTCCAGATGGCAGCAAAGACGATCAGCAGAACGAGGGTGACCTGCCCCCACAGGACGCGGCTTCCGGACATCTGGGCTCCAATCGGCTTGGGGAACGAAACCGATCAGAGAAGGGGCGACCCAGCGACAGGCAATATATAATGAGTCGCGATCGTACCACCGGATACCATGGCGTAGAAAAAGGACGGTCAGTGCCGGGTTGCGCGGGCGTCGATTACCGCCTGTTCGAGAATCTTCCGATAACCGATTTTCGTCATCCACTGCGCACGGGCGAGATGGCTTTCCCAGCAGATGCGCGTGCGCTCTGCGTCCGCCGGATCGCGATGCAGCACGATCCGCGCCACCTCCGCCCAGTCGGCCCGATCCGCCTCGGCATCGAGCAGGCGGAGATAGGTGATGAAATGCACTTCGTCATAGCTCGTGATCTCCGGCACGGTCGGCGCCAGATCATCGACATCGGGGTCCAGTTCGGGCCTTACTGTCATCCGACAGCCCTCCAGCAGGATCGCAGTCAAACATATCCTAAAATGGGATAATCCTGAATCAGGATTATCGGAACAGCTCCCCTGCTCGTCGGAGAGCTGTTCCGCGTGAAGAAATCCCTGCGCACACCCCGGCAGCTTTTGCTGCAATCGCTTCTTGTCGAAGCACGTAAGACCGGGGGTATGACGCAGGCGGAACTGGCGGCCTCCCTCGGCAAGCCCCAATCCTTCGTCGCCAAATATGAGAACGGCGAACGACGAATCGATGTCATCGAATTCGTGGACATAACGGCCATTCTCGGTGTTTCCGGTGCGTATCTTCTCGCCCGTCTGGCGGCCAGCGAGGAAAATTCCCCTCCAGAGGGTGAGAATACCATGGGCCGGGACGAATAGGAACGATCATTCCTGGAATGATCGTTCCGGTGCAGGTCTCGATGCCAGCATGGACCTCAAGGAGGTCATGGCGGTCAATCTGCGTCGGATGCGTCATGACAAGGACATGACGCAAGAAGAGCTGGCCGATCGCGCTGGCCTGAGCACCCGCTATGTCGGGGCGATCGAACGCGCGGACGTATCGGCAAGCGTTACGATCCTGGGAAAGATTGCAGAAGCACTGGACGTGGAACCGGGCGCGTTATTGAAAGCTGTCCCGGCCAGCCCGCGCTGACCGACTGAGGAGAAAAGACGCCCTCACGCCTTCCACGCGGTGCTGTCCTTCACGACAACGGCGAACATATCCGCCAGTTCGGCCAGGGCGACGCGACGCACGGTTTCCGCTGCGATCATCCCACCCAGCGGATCGGCGACATCGCGTGCGGCAATGGCGTCTGCCACCAAGGTCACAAGCAGGCCGTATTCCTCCGCTGCCGCGCGGGCGGTGGTGGACACGCAGACACCCACCGTATCTCCGGCGATGATGACCTCGTTCCGACCCGTTTCCTTGATACGGTCAGCAAGCCCCGTACCAATGAACGCATTGGCGTGAGTCTTGAACAGAACCGTCTCCCCTTCGCGGGGCGTCACCTGCGGCAGGAAATCACGATACGGTCCATCGCTGGAGAAGGCGGGTGCGCCTGGTCCTGCGTCATGGGCGATATGGATGACCGGCACGCCATTGCGACGCGCAAGGGCAAGAAGCCGCCCGGCCTCATCCGCCGCCGCATCGACATTGGCGAGCGGCACCCGCCCGTCGCGATATTCGCGCTGGATGTCGATCAAGATCAGCACCGACCGGTCGAGCGGTGACGGGCTGTCGTCGAGACCGTAGATCTGGCGGAAGGTTTCGAGGGTCATGGGGATTTTCCTCCTGGTGACAGGCTGTTTCAACAGGCCGACACTTCATAAACGTACGCCGCCCCTTGTGCGATTTCCTGGCGTCGTGGCTGAAAACGATGATGCCATGGTTTGACCTCGCATGGTCAAACCATCCAGGCGACTCATATGTGTGGCGAGATCCAGAAGATTCCGCAGCGCGGGGCTGCGGTTCTGCGGTGACCAGACCGCGCTGAACCGGGCCTGTTCCTTCTCGTCGTCGATCGGACGGAAAACGATGCCGGGGAATGGCACATGACCCCCTGCTTCGTGGGTTAGCGTGATCCCCTCTCCTGCGGCAATCATGTGCATCAGCGTATCCCGCCCGACATCGCGCCGCTGAAGACGCGGCGATCGTCCATGTTCGGCCACGCGCCGGACGATATGTTCGAAAACCTGCGGCCCGGCGCCACCCGACCGGACAAGGAAATTCTCTGTCGCAAGGTCAGCCCAAGCAAGGGATTCCAAAGTCGCAAGCGGGTGCGCGGAAGGAAGAGCGATCACCAGCGCCTCGTTCCAGAGATGCCTACTATGGCAATCCGGCACATCGGCAACATTGACGATGAAAGCCACGTCGAGTTTGCCCTCGCGGATCATGGCAAGGGTATGTGATGACGGTCCTTCGATGATGCTCTGCTCGATTGCCGGGTGGGCTGCGCGATAGCGCCTGCGCAAATCGGCGAGAAATCCTGTCGCGATCGAACCGTGCAGTCCAATCGCGAGGCGCCCGACCATGCCGTCGGCAATCGCGCCTGCCGTCCTGACAGCATGGTCGATCTGCTCGATACCAGCCGAAACCTCCGCAACGAAGCGGCGCCCGGCCTCAGTCAGCCGGACCCCGCGATGACGCCGCTCAAACAGGGTAAGACCCAACGTCTCTTCCAGCGCCTTGATTCGGGTGCTGACGCTCGATTGAGCAACACCGAGTGCATTTGCGGCGTGATGGAAGTTCAGATGCTCGGCAAGCACCAGCATCTGGACAAGTGAAATCAACGGTATCCTGCCGCCTGCAACTCCTTTGATCTCCGGAACGTGCCGCGTTCGACGCATGTCACAACGACCTCCTTGGAAATCAGATCTATTTATTCAAATCCAGCTACAGGATGCGGCAAGTAATCCCTTTCCAATGCCGCAACCTCGTCACTGCTCAGCATGATCTCCAAGGCAGCCATAGCATCGTCGAGATGAGGTGATTTAGAAGCACCAACGATTGGAGCTGACACCTCGGACTTGGCCAGAACCCAAGCAAGCGACACCTGTGCCATCGGTATGCTACGCGCAGCAGCGACACGCTCGACGGCGCTGATTACTGCGTTATCTGCCTCTTCCGTCGCGGCGAAAAGCGTCTGGCCGAAAGCATCGGTTTCGCTCCGCTTCGTCTGCTCGCCAACGGGGCGTGCCAACCGCCCACGCGCCAAGGGACTCCACGGCAGGATTCCCACGCCCTGATCCGCGCACAGCGGAATCATTTCGCGTTCTTCTTCCCGATAGAGCAAATTAAGATAATTCTGCATGGTGACGAAGCGCGTCCATCCGTTGAGGCGCGCCGTCTCCTGCGCTTTAGCGAATTGCCATGCGAACATTGATGAAGCACCGATATATCGGGCCTTGCCGGCCTTTACGACATCATGAAGCGCCTCCATCGTCTCTTCGATCGGCGTTCCATAATCCCAACGGTGGATCTGATAGAGATCGACATAATCGGTTCCAAGGCGCGTCAGGCTGGCATCAATCTCAGTCATGATCGCTTTGCGCGAGAGACCCTTGCGATTAGGAGCAGCATTCCCTTCCAGCATCTGTTCAGGAAAAAAGACCTTTGTGGCGATAACTACTTCGTCTCGACGGGTATATTCCTTAAGGAGCTTACCAACGATCACTTCAGAGGTGCCGGCTGAGTAGCTATTCGCAGTATCGAAAAAATTGATCCCACACTCGACTGCTCGCCTGATAATCTGCCGACTATCAGCTTCGCCAATCGTCCAATTATGAACGCCGGCACCCGGTTCTCCGAAAGTCATACACCCCAAGCAGAGACGCGAAATATCAAGGCCAGTGGAGCCGAGCTTTGAGAACAACATTTACCTTTTCCTTCTTTTATTCATCCTCATAGACAAGGCTGTAACTCTGAGCTCTTCGCTCAATGCGTCCAAAACCACGTTCGCGAAGATGCATTCCAGCAATCAGCAACCGTTCAGAACTCACGAGGTCAAGCAGTCGTGTCCGTGTCTCAGCTGCGAGAATTGGGTCCAGGTCGAAAGCGATCGACACATTCGGACGTGGAATCTGAATCTCTGGGAAATGAACGATGTCTCCCCAGATCAGAAGGTTTCGACCGCCGGATTCAAGGCGATAGCCAGTATGCCCCGCCGTATGTCCCGGAAGCGGCGCAGCTGTCAGGCCGGGGGACACCTCGCCTCCTTCAAAAAGACGTAACCTGTCTCGATAATTCTCGAATATTTGACGCGCCATGAGAAAATTCCCACGCGCCCGCTCGCTTGCGCGGCTCAGATTGCCGTCATCCTGCCAGAACTCGATTTCTCGCTTATGGACGACCAGCTCGGCATTCGGAAAGACGGCCTCCCCGTTTTTATCCAAAAGCCCAGCAACATGATCTGGATGAGCATGGGTCAGCAGAATCGTGTCGACCCCGGAAGGCTGCACTCCGGCCTGTGGAAGATTGGATGCCAAAAGGCCTCCCCACTGCCTGAAACCACCAGCCCCAGCGTCAATCAAGACCGTGCGACCACCCCCGCGTACCAGATAGCAGTTTATATGAATGGCGGAGGTGTCCTTCACCCCCGCTTCCTCTTCCATCCGCGCAGCATCCGGGGGATCGATATTCGAGAGGAGATCCAGGCTGGCGCTTAGATTGCCATCGCTGATCGCCGTGATCGTGAAATCTCCGACTTTCTGGAAGGGGAATTGTGTAGCCGACATTATTCTCTCCTGAGTTCTCCGCCTGGCAGTCATTCAGTTGCGGGCGTGAATGTTTTCGGTCGGATATCCAAAGCAGCGAATACGGGCGGAAAGGTCCGTATTGCGCTTTATGCTGTCACCGATTTCCTCCATGAACTTTTCCATGACAGAAGCTGTTCGAAACACTTCCAGCCGAAATTGAATTTCGGCAAAAACCGGATGTCCACGACCGTGCCGGACGGCGACGTAGATGATATGCACCTTGTCCAATGCTGCCCCAAGGAGGTCCGTGCAAAGCGCTGTGCATTCCTGAGTGAGCGTCGTAAGTGTCTCTTCCGACGGCATCTTTTCCTGCGATATAAAAAGCGTAACGTTAGGCATCGCTGGCCTGCCGAGGCTTTCTGGAAACAGTATCTTCGGAATTGACCAACTGTGCGGTCATCGGCTCATAGAGATGAATATCCGTCGGCAGAGCCTCGAACGTCTGGGAGCGCTTCAACCTGGCGAGCCATCGATATTCTGGGAATTTTCCCAACGCGACCGCGTGCAGTTCGTTGAAGGCTAAGCCCAAGCGGATCAAGGATTCCGGGCCTTTCTCGCTCATCGCCAGAATCTCGTCAGGCCCGACGGAGGAAGCGCGATCAAGACCAGCGTAAAGATTGCGATGCCAGTCGGTAATGTGGGGCTGCCACCGCGCGAAATTGCCACCGCCCTTCTGACGATACTCTTCACTTGTCAGGACATCGAGGCCGTCAACCGAGTGCATGGCAAGATAGACAGGGCAACCTTCGCGCAACGCCTTGAAACGCTGGGACGTATGAAAGCCGCTGACCGAAACCAAAGCCGGCAACTTGTCCAAGCTGTAGAAGTCGTTCCATTCCGCTTCGCTGCGCGGATCGGCAAAACTGCATTCCACCGTGTAGATCATCTGACATCCCTTGACCGGAACCGTTAACATGGCCTGACCACATCTCTGGTTGATTGTTTGTCATGGTAATCGGACAATCTCAGCACATATATCGATATTGGATCATCCTTCAGTGACCTAATGTCACAGCGGGATTGACCAAAGAAATGAGTCGGGAACCGCTCATGCGCCGCAAGATACCAAGTAACTCCGCGCTCATGGCCTTCGAATCTGCCGCTCGTCATGGCAGTTTTGCCCGTGCAGCGGATGAACTAGCCCTGACCGAAGGAGCGATCAGCCGTCAGATCGCCCGGCTCGAGGCCTTCCTCGACGTCATACTATTCGAGCGCATCGGAAATCGTGTTCGGCTTTTACCGAACGGAGAGCGCTATGCCGCTCAAGTTCGCGAGACACTCGACCGCTTGGAACGAGACAGTCAGGTGCTGATGGGGCAACCCAGCGATGGCGCGAGCCTCGATATCGCCACCATCCCGACTTTCGCAACGCGGTGGCTCATTCCTCGATTGGGACGGTTTCAAGAACTACATCCAAACGTCACGGTACATCTCGCAGAGCGGATGGAACCCTTTGTCCTTGCCGGCAGCGGTTTCGACGCCGCGATCCATTTCGACCATCCGGCCTGGACGGGAATGCGGACACACCACCTGCTGAATGAAGTGCTGGTGCCCGTTTGCCATCCCACGCTTTTGGACAGGGATGGGGCGACGACACTGGATGATTTGCCGCGCCTGCATCGACGGCAAAACCCGGACGCCTGGCAACGATATGCACGGGAAACCGGGATCACACTGACGAACCCCGCGATCGGTGCTCGTTACGATTTACATATAATGCTGATCGAGGCTGCATTGGCCGGCCTTGGCGTTGCACTCGTGCCGCGCCTCTATGTCGAGAGAGAACTGACGGACGGTCGTCTGATCGCGCCTTGGCCTGAGGGAAATTTGGTTTCCAAGACATTCTGTCTCATCCTGCCAGAACCGATCAGATTAAGTGGTGGTTCAACTCAGATTTTTGCGAATTGGCTTATTAAAGAGGCACAATCGTCAAATCCAACTTTAAATACCCCCGGCTGAATCCGTTACAATTCAAGCCCTTTAGTTCGCCCCAACTGCCACGATACCGATCCGCCCTGCACTACGCCCATCACTTCCTGCCCAAGTCGACGCTCGATCACAGGCCGCCACGGGACCAGCGTGAACTCATGGGACTTCTCGACGATGGCGAATTTCCCGCTCGATAGCTGAGCGGTGCCGGTGAACATCCCACTAACCGTCTCGCCGTCAGCGACCGCCCGAAACGGCACGGATTTCGCAGCCGCCAGTTCCTCCCCCACACGGGCGACCTCCCGCTCCTGAAGCGTGGCGATCAGGTTACGCCGATAGCTGACACGTCCATCCGGTCGCTGGGTCGCGTCCCCCTGCTCGATCAACCTGTCCCGCCGCTGCTCCATCGCCTCGCACACCTGTTCCCCGAAACCGGCGGGCACCAGATCGGACACCACGCCTCCCACCAGCCGTCGGTCGAGCCAGGTCGCACCATCCGCACCGATCTGCCTGTCGAGGTCGAACGACGACAGAGCACGAATATTGGCCCTCCCGCCCCTCCCCGCATCGTGGGCAGCAGCACGGGTGGCGAAATCCTCGGGAATACGCCACTGATCGGCGTCGATCCGTTCGACGAGACCGGCCTGGCGCAGGGCCTCCAGCCGCCGGACATGGGAGGCGACAAAGCCGTCATAATCGCCGCCCTGCACCCGCCCCTCGAACCGGGCCTGTTCGAGATGACGGCTCGGACGGTAGACACCACCCTCGGCGATGCCGGCAATCGCGCGATCGGAGGGGCGCCCGGCACTATCAGGTGGGCCAATTTCGACGATACTGCCGATCCGTGCCTCCGCGACGCGGACCGGGTCGATACCGGAAACATGGTGCGTACAGCCGTCGATCCCATCAACCACCAGCGTCAGTTCCTCACCCAGCTCGTCGGAGAGGTGCTTGTCGATGACGCGACCGACGATCTGCGTCGCCGGTGCTGCATCATGGATCGCGAAGCTCATCGGGTCGCGCTCGGCGCCCTCCGCTCGGAGTGCCTTCTGCATCGTGCGGATGATGTCGCCGCGCTCGCCCATCTCGCGCAGCGTCGGCTCCAGTTGCTCACCCAGTTCCCATACGCCCGGCGCATGTTCCGTGGCGAGCCCCATAGCGCCCAGCTTGCCAAGACGGCGCAGGCGGAGCGTTCGATCCGCCTGGCCGCGCGGATCATCAGGCTCGTGGCGCACATCGAGAAACCGGCTACCGGCCTCCGCGAGCATCGCCCGGTCGATGCGGGTAAAACGATCCTGGTCGATTTCGGCGACCAGCTTGCGGCGCTGCTCGATCTCGGTGACAAGGCCGAGTTCCAAGGTCACCAGTTCGCTCGCCCGTTCGCGGATGCCGTTGGCAAGATAATCGCCATTGATGACCAGATCCTCGCCCAGGTCATCGCGGCCGTTGACGACGACATGCACATGCGGATGGCCGGTATTGTGGTGGTTGACGGCAACCCAATCGAGCTTCGTGCCGAGATCGGCCTCAACCTGCGCCATCAGATCGCGGGTATAGCCCGTCAGGTCAGCAAGATCCCCGGCATCCTCCGGCGAGACGATGAACCGGAACTGATGGCGGTCGTCGCGCCCACGATCGAGAAACGTATCACCATCGGCACGGTCTTCGATCCCCGAATAGAGCCGGCCCCGCTCACCGTCGCGGGCGGTGCCGTCGCGCTGGATGTAACGGAGATGGGCAGCGGCCTTGCCATTCCGCCCGGCGGCACGGACGGAGCGGGATTTGACGACGACGCGGCGGCTACCCGGTCGACGATGGCTCCAGCCATTCGAGAGGTTCCGGGCGCGCACGAACGTCGCCCCGCGTCCACGCCGCACACCACGTCCGGACGCGATGCTTCCCTCCCCCCTCGGCGCATGGCTAGGACCGCCACCTCGAGGGCGTCCGCTCGCGCCGGTCGCCGCCTGTTGCTGGCGCGTGACCGTGCGCACCCTGGTCAGGAAACTCCTGACACGACCGACCTTCGGCGTGTCGGCGCGGATACGGCCAGGCCTCGGGCGGAAGCGGTTGTCGTCGCCCGCGCTCATGGCCGCTGATCCGCCCGAAACGGCCACAAACAGGCAAGAGTGCCGCGAAAAACGGGGCGGAAACTGACTTTGCCGCCTGTGGCGGCACTATACCCCCTCAAAGGGGGTGCCACCCAAAACAATGTGCAGACAAGGGCTTGCCCTGCGGATCGGACCCATGGGGTGCCGTCCGCTTTAATCTTGCGCTCCCTCTTCCGCCCTCTTTCCGCCTCTCCACCCCCTGCCCCACATCCACTCATCATGGCCGCGATCCCATGCCGCCAGCCACCATGAACAGGCCATCCGATCGCGGCATGATCTCCGACATATCGCGCGACTGTGCCGCCGCCGCACTGCGATCCGGCTGCATGATGAAGAGCGGCGCGCGGGTCCAGGCAAACCGATCTGCCACCGCGATCATGACGGAAACATCGCCGCCACCTGCGATGATCTGCGCAACGGCAGCGACATAAGCGCGCGTTTCCAATGGCAATGGGCGCCCTGCCAGAGACGCCTCATAGCGATCAGGACCAGCGTTATAAGCGGCGAGAAAACCCGGCGAACCGTAACGGTCATGCAGTTCGCGGAGGTACGCCGCGCCCGCTAGAATGTTGTCGCGCGGATCGTAGGGATCACGCCCGAGATGATGCCGGACGCGCAAATCGGCCCATGTGCCGGGCATGATCTGCATCAGTCCCATCGCGCCCGCCGATGAAACGGCCCCCGGATCACCTGCACTCTCGGCACCCATGACGGCCCTGATCCAAGTCGCCGGAATGTCGAAACGCTGTGCCGCCTCAGCGATCTCGGCAGCATACGGGACGCCGAGTGTCTGCGCCGATACAGCAACCAGCGATATGTACACGAGACAGCCCGCCAGCAGCAGATACGCGATCCGGGTCGGATTGCGCATGGTGTCAGTCCCGCCCATCGCGCCTCTGGGGGCGGCTCCAATGCAGCGACCAGAGGCTGCCGTCGCTGCCATCACGGAACAGATTGGCGCGTAACGGTTGCGGCAGGAGCGGATCGTCGATCAGCAGAGCAACGTAATCGCCGGCACGCTCGCCCGTGCGTTTCCAGCCGGCACCGATCTCCGGGCCATCCTCGTCATCACGATGGATGCGATAATCCGGTGCGTTGTCGGAGTCCGATTTCTCGGCCGACACGATGGCAATCTCATGGGAACCGAGGAAGGTCTGGATGCGTCCGGCAAAGCCGGTCTTGTCGCGCGTGAAGCTACCGATCTGCGGCATGGGAAGTCTCCGTGGCGATGTTGGGGAAGAACGCCCTCGGCCTGTCAGCGAACAGGCCGTGCCAGACGAAATGGCCGTCGCCGTGCGCGTCGGTGTAGAGCGGCGTCGCTCGGCCGATCACGGCGGCGCGCGGAAGCGGGCCGAAATAACGGCCGTCCAGACTGTGTGAGTGCTGGTTGTAATCTCCCCAAATGTGCTGGTTGAAAATTCCCCAGTTTGAGAACTGTGCGTGATCGTCAT
>NZ_QQBI01000038.1 GCF_004302915.1 Komagataeibacter xylinus
TGCCATGGAACTGGAAACCCGTGAATACACTGCACAGACAGGCCGCATAATCAAGGCGGCCCAGAGCGGCCGGTTACGATTGGCTGTGGAAACGACCAGTAGATTTTGCAGAACCCTTTAGCGGGTAGAGATAATTTCGCTCCAGACAGCATGGTCCCACCTTTATGGACCGGTCATGCCGGCATCGTATCTCCGGGGGCTGTCGGGTCCGCACACCATGGCCTCTGTCGGATGGCTGATCTAGCCGAAGCCGGCTGCGCCTCGATCGGCTGGCCGCAACGGCGTTCCGGAACTTTCTTCCCCTGCCGGCTGCGCCGTCATTCCTCGCGGGACAAGAAAGTTCCGGCCCTGCCGTCCTCCGCTGCGCTGCGGCCCCTGTGGGGTGCTCTGCCGCTCGCCTCCGGCTGGTCGATCGCCATCGAGGCCACGGTGGTCGCGGCCCGATAACAGCATGGAGATACGACAATGGCTAACATCGGTTCCTTCAAGAAGGTGGGCGAAGGCTTCGAAGGCGAAATCGTCACCCTGGCCCTGCAGGCCCGCAACGTCCGCCTGGTGGCCGAAACCAACCGTCCCAACGACAACGCCCCCAACTACCGCGTCTATCTGGGCAGGATTGAACTCGGTGCGGCCTGGACCCGCCGCTCCAGCGAAGGGCGCACCTATCTGAGCCTGAAGCTGGATGATCCTTCCTTCGCCGCCCCGATCTTCGCCAACCTGTTCACCGACGAGGACGGCGAGGGCTACTCCCTCATCTGGACCCGGCCGCGCAGCCGGAACGGGGACTGAACCTCCCACGACCAACCCCGCCCGGTCTCTCCGGGCGGGGCCTTCCGGGCTTTCTGGTGCGCTCTTCCAGGGTGCGGGCGGCAGCGCTGGTCGCCCGACGTGAGACGCAGGAAGAATACGAGGCTTTCCCTCAGCCTTCCCATTGTACCATGCGCGAGGGCGCACCGCGTCAAGGACGCGCGGTCCCCCCAATTTTGCCCGACGCACCCTTCGGGCGCACCGAACAAAATCGGCTCCCCCACGCGCCGGCAAGCCGGTCGCCTGACGGCGATCCCTGACCCGGTCCGTCCCGGCATGAGCCGTCCGTCCTGTCTTCGAGAAACGAAAGGAGCAGGACGATGACCACGCTACACGACCACATCCAGATGCTGCGCGCCGAACTGACCAGCTTTCACCTCAGCCGTCGCGAGCGCCGACAGATCGAGCAAGAACTCAAAGAAGCGCTTGCCCGACGCGATGCCGAGCCCCCCGCCTGACGGGGGGCTTTTTTCTGGTCAGCCCGTCGGTCTTGTCCGACAGGACTGGAGCCGCCTGAATGGTGCGTGGACGCCGATTCCTTTTTCCCATCGTCCGGAAAGAACGACGTTGAATATTCACAATGCGACTATTATAGTCGTATTTCTGGTGTGCAGGCCTTGCGTGTCGGATGTGATCGCGGATGATCACTGGCCGACAGGTAAGGGCGGCACGGGCACTTCTGAACTGGACACAGGAAAGGCTCGCTGAAAAGGCCCTCGTAGCATTGACCGCGCTCAAGCGCCTTGAATCCGAACGCGGTCTGGGCGTTCATGAGGGCACGATCGATCAGGTCCGTCGTGCGCTGGAAACGGCAGGCATTCTGTTCATCGAGTCCGGACAGGGACGCGGCGTCATGCTTCTTAACGAGACTTCCGATATCCAGACGCGGCAGGGTAGGGGGCGTGGCCGGGTGGAATCGTCCTGATCCGCTCCGTTCATGTCATTTTTTCCCCCTTGGGCGCGCTGATTTCTGGCGGGGCATGCGAGCCGGGCCGGTCAGTAATCCCGATCTTTGTTATCGAACCGATCTGGCAGCGGTATCATGAGGACGTGCCATGGCCGACCCGTCTTTCCTCGACCATCCCCCGCTCACCGAACGGGTGAACGTCTACGACGAAGCGCATCTCGGGCTTTACCTACGCCTTCTGGTCGCGGACGAGGAAGGGGCGGACTGGCGCGAGGTCGTTGCCGTGCTGTTCGAAATTGATCCGGTTCGTGAACCGGTGCGCGCGAAGGCTGTTCATGACAGGCATCTGGCACGGGCGCGCTGGATGACCGAAGCAGGTTTCCAGCATCTGCTGCAACCGCGCCTGCAATAGCCGGGCTTCGCCCCGGCTCGTGCATCCGCCCTGCGCTTCTCTCCCCGATAAAAAATCAGGGTCTATGCATTCACGCTCCCAATCTGGCTGATGGAAGCTCCCCCTTTCGCCGCATGGGGGACAGGCAGGGAGGCCCGCATGCCGACATCCTTCTGGCGTTCACCGGAACTGCGCGACCATATCAGCCGTCTGGACCGCTCCGGTTTCGCCGTCGAATTTCTCCGTCGTAACACCACCTATCGCTGCGATTATGCCCGTCTGCAACGGCGGATCGGCCGTCGGGGCGTGGATTCCGCCGCCGAGTGCGCGGCGTTCGTCCGGCGCTGGGGGCTCTGCTTTTGTCCATGCGCCCGATGAACCCGCCCCTCAGGGGCGCATGGTCTGGCGGTCCGAGGTTTCACCGGCCACGCTGATCCTCACACCCGCGCCATCGGATTTCGCCATCGTGACCCCGATCGATCCGGTGGTGCTCGGAACCATCCTGGCCCGTCATGATGCGGAAGACGACACATGGCTGGTGATCGGCGATGCGACAGGCAATCTCTACCTTCGGATTCTGAGCCCTCTGGCCATCGGTAGACCCGCCGTGCTCCTGCCGATGGATGACGCCGCCGAACTGCGTCTCGACGTGGCGCTGCGTTTCTTTCGCAGGCAGCGCGGCCAGCGCGTTGGCCTGCTTCCGCGCGCCCTCCAACTCACCCCGCTGCAACGCACGCGACAGATGCTGCTCCTGCTCGCCTTCGATATTCACGAAGCGGGCGGTACCACCCGAGATATCGCGATTGCGGTCAATCGTTCATGGCAGGCTGCTTTACCGGCGGTGGAATGGCGCAACACGGCGGCGCGTCGCCATGCGGAGCGCCTGCTTCTTGACGCCCGAAACCGGGTCAGCGGCGGCTATCTGGATTTTTTACGCGGGCGATAACATAGCCGGTTTCTGCTCCTTCGCGCTGCGTTTTCCCATCTGGCCAACGCTGCCCTATGCCCGGCTGCGCCCGGCATCTCCGGCATACGCTCCGACGGGCGGGGGTGGACACTAACCTCGAAAAATCTTCGTCCACCCCCAACGCCTGCTTTCTCCGCCACCGTCATCCCGATCCGCCGCACCATCCCCGCGGCGCTTCGAGACCAGATGGAGGCGTACCATGTTCGATCGACACGCGCCGTCACCGGCGCGCTACCTGCGCACACATCAGGCCGCGCAGATCCTTGGCCTTTCTCCCCGCACGCTGGAAAAATACCGCTGCCATGGCAGTGGCCCGACCTTCCGCAAGCTTGGCGGTCGTGTCGTCTACCTGATCGACGACCTCGACGCCTGGGCCACCGCCAGCGCCTGCCGGTCCACCTCTGATCCGAATTACGACGAGGCCCGCTCTGCCGGCCTTGATCGCCGGTGAGGGGAGGATGGACATGCAGGCCCGCCACACCCTCACGGCCAGCGAGCGCAGCAGGCTCCTGCCATTCGTTGTCTCCAGCGGCGAGATGAGTCCGCGCGACCAGCGCGATCTGATGGAGCGACCGTTTTTCTCCCTGTCCAAAACGAAGCGCACGACGCCAATCCTCTACGCGGCAGGGGATACGCGCGTTGAGGTGTTCGGGATGCCCGAGCACGGCATGGCGACGATCTGGGACGCTGACGTGCTGATCTGGGCTGCCAGCCAGATTGTCGAGGCGGAAAATCTCGGTCTGACCACCTCGCGCTTTCTGCGTTTCACCCCCTACCAGTTGCTCACCGGTATTGGCCGACAGACCGGGGCGCGGGATTATGGGCTGCTCAGGGCGGCACTTGCCCGGCTCCAGTCCACCGTAGTCGCCACCACGATCCGCAACGGCCAGAACTGGCGACGGCAGCAGTTTTCTTGGATTACCGAGTGGGAAATCTGCGCCAGCCGAAACGGTCGCGCCATTGGTGTCGAGATCGTCATTCCGGAATGGCTCTATCGTGGCGTGATCGACCGTTCGCTGGTGCTGGCCATCGACCCGGCCTATTTCCGGCTGACCGGCGGCATTGAGCGCTGGCTCTACCGTGTCGCCCGCAAACATGCTGGTCGCCAACGTACCGGCTGGACTTTCGAGATCGGGCATCTGCACCAGAAATCCGGCAGCCTGATGCGTCCCTCGGACTTTGCCATCCAGATCCGGCGTGCCGCCGTCAGCCAGCCCTTGCCAGGCTATCGCCTGAACATTGAACGTGCCGGCGTGGGCGAGTTACTGCGCATCCTGCCAACTGATTTATCCACACACCCTGTGGATAACTATGTGAATGGTATCGGGACATCACACGCATCCACTATCGGGACATCACACGCAGGACTATCGGGACTTCACACGCACAAACCCCAGCTAAGTCTTTGGCCTGAAACGGCGATTCCGGCCCTTAACTTATCTAACTTAGAATCTAACTCTTATGTTGATGGGAAGCGCCGTTCTGCGGATAACCCCTCTTGCCCGTCCATTGCCCCCTTCAAGGGGCCGGGAGACGGGCCATGACCCGGCACTCTCCCATCTCCCATCGGCATCCGGCGGCACTGACACATGTCGAACTGACCTGGATCGATAGGCGCATCGAACACTGGCTGCGCTTCGGGCATTGCAGTGACGAGCAGATACTCGATGACCGCCGCCGCATTTCCAGCTTTGCGCCAGGAAGTGTTTTCGCCTTCGTGCGCTGGGCGTCCAATGACCTCGGTATCACCGTCTCCCGGCTGGATATCGTGCGCGCGGTCAGGGCTGGCGAAGTGTTCCAGACTTTGCCGTTCGTGCGTCCTGGCGGCGAAATCCTCCTGCGTGTGGATAGCTGGCCAAGGGTCGAACATGTGCTCCAGGCGGTCGATGCCATTGAGGCGCTGGGTCTCGATCCGGCGGACGCGGCGCCCGAATACTGGCGGCATCTGCACCATCGCATCACTGCCGGACATGAGCCCCGTGCCTATACGCGCGAGCAGCATTCAGCATGGCTCAAGCGGCGGCAGGTGACGTCATGACCCGGCGTGGCTGGTTCTTTGCGACCTATTTCGCCGTGCTCGGTGTGGGCGCGTCAATGGTCGTTCATCCTGCGCCACGCCTGATCTGGAACGAGACGGCGAGCGTGCCCGTCGGGTTGTACCGATTGCACCCGGTTCCCGCGCCACATGTCGGTGATCTGGTCGCTGTCCGCTTGGCCGAGCGCGAGGCGATGCTGCTGGCAACGCGCGGCTATCTCCCTCTCGGTGTGCCCCTGCTCAAACCCGTAGCGGCTATCTCAGGGCAGTCCGTGTGCCGTATCGGGCAGCGCGTAACCATCGACGGGCAATTCGCTGGTGACGCGCAATCCCTCGATCACCGGGGCCGTCCATTACCCGTCTGGCAGGGGTGCCAGTACCTCGCTGCGGGCCAGGTCTTCGTCATGAACCCGGTCGAGCCACGTAGTCTCGACAGTCGGTATTTCGGTGCGCTGCCCCTCTCTACCGTCATCGGACGTGCAACCCCGGTCTGGCTTCCGTCCGGGAGCAGGCAGCCTGTCACCGTGATTTCCAATCCGTCCTCGAAAGGGCAATGAGATGGCACAAATTGGTCTTTTCACGCGCACGAAAACCGGTTTTGCCGGGCGCATCCGCACCCTCACCGTGGCGCAGGATATCCTTCTCGTTCCGGCCGAGTTTTCCGACGCCGAACATGCCCCGGATTACCGCATCCATCTCACCGATGCCGATGGCCCGGAGGTTGGTGCTGGCTGGAAACGCACCGGCGAGAGGGCTGGTGAATACATCGCCGTAGCCCTCGACGACCCCGCCTTTGCACAACCGATCCGTGCCAATCTCTTCCGTGCCGGCGGGGAGCGTGCGGTCTGGGTGCTGAACTGGACGCGTCCGTCACGGCGTGTCGAACGCGGGGAATGAGACGATGCGACGCATCTTCTTCCTCGCTGTCGGTGTCATTGCAACCGGCGTATCGGGCGCACCTGACCTGTCATGGGCGGCATCGGTTCCAGCGCCCGCTGACACCGATCCTTATGGTGCGGTGATCGCTGAAGCCGTGCAGCGCTTCGACATTCCCGCCACATGGATACGGGCCGTCATGAGCGCTGAGAGCGGTGGTGATATTGGCGCGATTTCATCGAAAGGCGCGCTCGGCCTCATGCAGATCATGCCCGCGACCTGGAGCGACCTTCGTACCCGTTACGGGCTGGGAAGCGATCCGTTCGATGTGCATGACAACATCCTCGCGGGCGCTGCGTTCCTGCGCGAGATGCACGATCGTTACGGCTCGCCGGGTTTCCTGGCAGCCTATAACGCCGGGCCGGGGCGCTATGAGGACTACCGTGATCGGCAACGTCCGCTGCCACCCGAAACGCGCGCCTATGTCGCCGGGTTGCTGCCCCTGATCGGTCAGGGCGTTGCAGATCTATTGATGTCGGTTTCGCGTCCCGACCCGCTGTTCTGGACTCATGCGCCGATTTTCACCGTGCAGTCAGACGATGCGGGGCAGGGCGTTCCGGTTGCAATGAAGCTGCCGTCGCATGGTGTTCGAAGTGACATTATCGCGCATGGTCTCGCGCCTGTCAGGCCGCTTTCCGGTGGGTTGTTCGGTGTCTCTTCCGCATCGGGAGCAATGCCATGAATGCGCGCCTTGCGGCTCTCGCTTCTATCGGTTTTTCACGGTTCATGGGTAGTGCCCAGGCCAAGGGACATCATAGCGGGGTGGGTGCTGGCAGGGGAGAATGGGCGCTCTGGGGCAGGTGGAATGAGAGGCGAGATAAAAGGGCGCACATTGCGCCTCGGTTGGGGTGTCGGTTTTCCTGCGTTTTTTCGTTCTTTCAGCAATGTTTCCTCTTCTTTGGCAATGTTTGCCGACCCTGTTTTCCTTTGTTGCACCAGCCTTTTTCGCACATTGGAGGGTCCAATGGCCCGCGAGAATGACTTCCGGCCCCGTCTGGGTCGCATCCGCTCGCCGCGCGCCCAGCGGCTCAAGCCCTTCGTCGCCCAGGCCCTTGCTTCGGCCCAGCGTGCCGGTGGCGGCGGGTTCCGCTCGGGCCGCAACGGCAGTGGTTCCCGTTCGTCCTTCGGGCGTGGCCGCATCGCGGCAGCCAGGGCCAATCGCCTGCTGACCAGCCGAGCCCGCCGCGTGACCGTCAAGGCCCGTGTCGTACGCCATAGCGGGCGCAAGGCGCCGCTCGCCGCCCATCTGCGTTACCTGCGCCGGGAAGGGGTCACGAAGGACGGTGAGAAGGCACGGCTCTTTGGTCCCGGCATCGACGATGCCGACCCGAAGGCGTTCGCCGAACGCTGCGAGGACGACCGTCACCATTTCCGTTTCATCGTCTCGCCCGAGGACGCGCCCGACATGGCCGACCTCAAGGGCTATGCCCGCGAACTGGTCGGGCAGATGGAAAAAGACCTCGGCACGAAGCTGGACTGGGTGGGGGTGGATCACTGGAACACCCAGCACCCCCATGTCCATATCCTCGTGCGCGGCGTGGCCGAGGATGGCAGCGATCTCGTCATCTCCCGCGACTATATCAAGGAGGGCCTGCGCGCCCGCGCCCAGGATCTGGTGACGCAGGAACTCGGGCTACGCAATGATGTCGAAATTCACCGCGCACTCGAACGCCAGGTCGATGCCGAGCGCTGGACCCAGCTTGACCGGCAACTGGCCCGCGACGGGCGCCGCGACGGCATCATCGACATGGCGCCAGCGCCGGATCGGCAGCCTGATCCATTCGAGGCCCTGAAGGTCGGCCGCCTGCGCCGCCTGGAGGGGCTTGGTCTCGCCCATCAGGTCGGACAGGGACAATGGATGCTGGATGAGTCCGCTGAGGCGACGCTGCGCGAACTTGGAGAGCGCGGCGACATCATCAAGCGCATACACCGCTCGCTGACCGAGCACGGGATCGAGCGGAGCACGTCGAGCTACGTCCTGGCGGGTGAAAGCCTCGACGTCGCCGTTATCGGCAGGCTGGTCGATCGCGGGCTGGACGATGAACTGAAAGGCACGGCCTATGCCGTCATCGACGGGGTGGATGGCCGCACGCATCATATCCGCTTTCCCGATCTCGATGCGACCGGTGATGGTAGTATGGGGGCGGTCGTGGAGCTTCGTGCCTTCGATGACAGGAAGGGGCAGAGTCGTGTTGCGCTGGCTGTTCGTTCCGACCTTTCGATCGAGGATCAGGTAACGGCGCGAGGGGCGACCTGGCTCGACCGGCAGGCGGTGGGGCGCGACCCTGTTGCATTGGGGCAGGCGGGCTTCGGCGCCGAGGTGCGTGAGGCGATGGAGCGCCGCACGGAGCAACTCATTGAGCAGGGTCTTGCCGAACGTCAGACGCAGCGGGTGGTTCTGGCGCGCAACCTGATCGGGACGCTCAGGGACCGCGAGGTCCGGGAAGTCGGAGAGCGGCTGGCCGTCGAGACGGGACGGACGTTCAGCCAGTCGGCTTCAGGTGAGTATGTGACGGGCACCTATCGTCAGCGCATGGTGCTGGCTTCGGGTCGCTATGCGATGATCGATGACGGGCTTCAGTTCCAGCTCGTGCCGTGGACGCCATCGCTGGAGAAGCAGCGAGGCCAGCATGTGTCCGGGGTTACGCGCGGTGATGGCGGGATTGACTGGAGCTTTACCCGTAATCGGGGGCTTGGTTTATGAGTGGCGCGCAAGTTAGTCCGGTTGAGGTTCCCACGGATTGAGCAGGGGGACGCCGCATGGCAGGAAATCCACGATGTTGCGGGTCACGACCGTCTTGCCATGCACCAGCGCGGTCGCGGCGATGAGCGCATCACGCTCTGAGCGGGGGTTAGGCACATGCAATCGGGCGCAGCGCAGGGCCACCGATGCATCGACGGGTAAAATCCGCCCCTCGAACGCCGGAAGGACATACCGATCCAGCCACGTCCGCAGGATCATACCCGTCGTTTCGTCCCGCCGCTCCATACGCAGGATTCCGGTCTCCAGTTCCATGACGGTTATGGCGGAGAGGTACAGACTTTCCGCGTCGACACTATCGGCCCATTTCGCGACGTTCGGATCGGACTTTCCGGCGCGGACCTTTCTCAATTCTGAAACGACGTTCGTGTCCAGCAGGAACATCAAGAAAAATCGGCCGATCGAAGCGTGATATTCGCGCGGGGTGGGTCGAACTCGATATCTGCCAGTCCCGGCATCGCCAGCGCGTCCGCGATTTTTCGTGGGTGGTTCGTCAATCGCCGGTATTCCTCAATGCTGAGGAGGACGTGGGCAGTCCTGCCCCTGTCGGTGATGAACACCGGTCCATCGGCTGCCGCCTTTTTGGCTCGGCTGGTATCCTGGTTAAACTCGCGGCTTGAAAGTGTGGTGATGCTCATGTCATCGCCTCCCTGTCATAATGTAGTCACGTTACTACATTTGGGGCGGGGAGGCCAGTAAATTCAATGCTCGTCCGTTTGGGCCATGCATAGGTATCCTGCCATGCGGGCCGCCAGCCCGGCGCAGATGCTGGCAGAAAAGGGAAATATAGGTTAAATTTGTGGTCGCATTTTCTCTCGATTAAAAACAAAACGGAAAAGTAATTAACACTGTGAATGTGATGGAAAAAATACCTACCAGCATTATTGGGTTGTTAAGTCAGATTTTCCCTGACCGTTATACTCAGGCTGAAATAGATGCGTTGTTTCTATTCTCGGGTGCTCCAGAGCCAATCCCAGACGGAAGCAAGGCGACGAAAGTTCAGGCATGGCTGAGACAGATTAATTCAAGGTGCAATGAACCGCTGAAAATTCTCGGCTCCATATTAGATGATTTTTTGGAAAAACAGTCACCTGGGAATACGTTCTGGCTGAATTCCACTGATGACCATGTTGCGAAGCTGGCGGCAGAAAAAGATCGTATCCGCGAGACCCTGACACGCGAAGGGCTGACATATGTTCGGGGTGGCAATATCGTTAAAGGAGGTGCCGTATCGACCCTATCGCTTGATGAGAGCGTCAAGAAATATGGACTCAAATCTGTTAATATCGAGATTCAGAGGGCACTTTCGCAGATCGAACAAGATCCGCATGCTGCAGCCCAATATGCCGGGAATGTTCTTGAGGCTGTGCTTAAGGCGTATCTTGATCACAAACGAAAGGCCTATAATACAACTGATACGCTTGCAGAACTCTGGAAATCGGCAGCAGACGTGATCGGGCTGAGGCCAGCCGATTGGGATAATAAAGACCTCAAGAGGATTGCATCAGGTTTGTACGGTATCGTTGATGGCATTGCACATCTGCGTAATGCCAAAAGCAGTGCGCATGGGAGATCGGAAGAACAGTTTCAGAACATTACAATCAAGCCGCGTCATGCAAGGCTTGCAATACATTCGGCACATACGGTGTGCGCATACGTCTTGGAGCTTTTTGAGTAATCCCAAGGATCACACGAATTTTGTGTCGAGTAAGGAAAAACGGTCTTCCTGTATATGCTATGTGGTCGGAATAATAGCGAAACACGGTGACGGGTTAAAGGTTGAAGAACTTGTTGCTCAGAAAGCCCAGTTGTTCATGCAATTCTTTCATTGCGTCGATCACGCCGTCAAGTATCTGCTGATCTTCTTCGACGTTTCCGCTAGTAACTGCCGTCTTGGCATCCTGTTGTGCATGAGACGCTGGGGTATGAATAACTTGCCTTGCCAAGTCTCGACTCCTTAATGCAGATCGTGCGCGTATTCTGAGAGAATTCGAGAGCCTGCCGCACCCTGCAAGTATTTTTTCGCTCCTGAACGACCGGGCACGATCGGGGCAACAAGCTGCTTGCTTCCGATAAAATGACGGCTGTCCGCTGTTTCTCCTATGGATCGGAGAGCGCAGATGGAACAGCCCGGAACACGTATTCAATGGGGACAGGTCGCGGTGGTCCTGTCCATGATCGTCCTGTCCTGGTGGACTGCAACCGAATGGACAGCATGGGAACTGGCCTTTCAACCTGAACTCGGGCGGCCCTGGTTCGTGCTGTTTCACCGTTGGCCGGTCTATGCCCCACCGCTGTTCTTCTGGTGGTGGTATGTCTTCGATGCCTATGCCCCGGCTGTGTTCGCACGCGGCGCCTGGATCGCTGGATCTGGCGGCGTGCTGGCCTTTGCCGCTGCCGTCGCATTGTCTGTCCATCGCGCCCGCGAGGCAAAGAAGATCGAGACCTACGGATCGGCGCGCTGGGCAGGGTCGGATGAAATCGCCCAGGCCGGGCTGCTTGACCCGGATGGGGTGGTGCTTGGCCGGTACGGCAAGGCCTACCTGCGGCATGACGGGCCGGAGCATGTCCTGACCTTCGCACCGACCCGCAGCGGCAAGGGTGTCGGCATGGTCATTCCTACGCTTCTGACCTGGCCGGGTTCCGCCATCGTCCACGACATCAAGGGCGAGAACTGGGAACTGACGGCGGGATTCCGTGCCCGTTTCGGTCGCGTCGTGCTGTTCGACCCCACCAATGCGGCCTCCGCTGCCTACAACCCGTTACTGGAAATCCGGCGTGGGGAGCGGGAAGTCCGCGATGCCCAGAACGTCGCCGATATCCTCGTGGACCCGGAAGGCAGTCTGGAGAAGCGCAACCACTGGGAGAAGACTTCGCACTCCCTGCTGGTCGGCGCCATCCTGCATGTGCTCTACGCCGAGCCCGACAAGACGCTGGCCGGTGTCGCCAGTTTTCTGTCGGACCCGAAACGCCCGATCGCCACAACGCTGTCAGCGATGATGCGGACAAACCATCTCGGGAAGAAAGGACCGCACCCCGTCGTTGCCTCGGCTGCGCGCGAATTGCTGAACAAGTCTCCCAACGAGCGGTCAGGCGTGCTGTCCACCGCCATGTCCTTTCTCGGCCTCTATCGCGATCCCGTGGTTGCGGAGGTGACGCGGCGCTGCGAATGGCGGATATCCGACATAGTTGATGGTGATCGCCCGGTGACGCTCTATCTGACCGTGCCGCCATCGGACATCAGCCGGACCAAGCCGCTGATTCGGCTGGTGCTGAACCAGATTGGCCGTCGATTGACGGAAGATCTTGATGCGGCGGCACAGCGGCGGCGGCTCCTGCTGATGCTCGACGAATTCCCCGCCCTCGGGCGACTGGATTTCTTTGAATCGGCGCTGGCCTTCATGGCGGGCTACCGGATCAAAAGCTTCCTGATCGCCCAGTCCCTCAACCAGATCGAACGGGCTTATGGGCCGAACAATTCGATCCTCGACAACTGCCATGTCCGGGTGAGCTTCGCCACCAACGATGAACGGACCGCGAAACGTGTCTCGGACGCGCTTGGGACCGCAACCGAGATGAAGGCGATGAAGAATTACGCGGGCCACCGTCTTTCGCCATGGCTTGGGCACCTGATGGTTTCGCGCTCGGAGACCGCGCGCCCGCTGCTGACGGCTGGCGAGATCATGCAGCTTTCGCCAGCGGACGAGATCGTCATGGTCTCCGGGCTGTATCCGATCCGCGCCAAGAAGGCCCGCTATTTCGAGGACTCCCGCTTTCAGGAGCGTATTCTGCCGCCGCCGAAGCCTACACGTCCGACGGAGGAATGTCCGGACGACTGGAGCAGCCACCCCATCCCGCCCGGACCACCCGCGCCAGACGCGGCGACTGAAATGCCAACGATGGACGATGAGGAAGAAGATCCGAACCAGTCCGCCCGACGCCGTCAGCCGGAACTGGGCGAAGGCACTGTCGAAAAGAAAGAGCCGATGCAGAACGAGTTCACGCCCGATCCGGTCGATGAATTCGACGACATCGCACCCCGCAACAACCGGATGAACGATCTCATGCGTGGCGTCGCCCGGCAGGCATCGCTCGACCGTGGCGATGAACTTGGACTGTGAGGCAGCTATGGCGATGCCGAAAAAGAAAGCTCAGATCTCCGTCTATCTCGACCCCGAGGTGATGAAGACTCTGTCCGCCTATGCAGCGCGACGCGCACAGCCGATGTCGCTGATCGTCGAGGCCGCTGTCGCCTCCTTCCTTTCGCCCGATGGGGAGGAGCGCCGCGAGGCTGCCACATCGAAGCGCCTCGACCGTCAGGACCGGCGCCTCGCGCGTCTGGAGCGTGATATTGGCATCACGGTGGAGACCCTGGCGCTGTTCATCCGCTTCTGGCTGACCACGACCCCGCCGCTGCCCGAACCGGCGGCGAAGGCGGCGCGCGCGCAGGCCGGGGCACGTTACGATAATTTTGTCGCAGCCCTCGGCCGCAGGCTGGCCCAGGGACCGAGACTCCAGCAGGAAATTCCGGAGGATGTTTTGGACCCCGGCGCACCGGATGAACCGGAGGCATAAAATCCGCACCTCGCAAGTATTTTTGCCCTGCGTTTTGCTGTCGTCCTACGACGCCTGAATTCCTGTTGAAACGCGCTGTTTCCAGCCTTTCTTAATGGTCCCTGTCGCTGTTCGTCCGTCGCGTTCGGCCCATACGGGGGAAGGTCATGTCGGTTTCCGTCATCCATGAAGGGGCCAGGGTGCGCGGCACGTCCATGCTGCGCACGGCGATGGGACCGGAGATTGCCAGGCACCTCGCTGATCCTACCGTGGTCGAGGTCATGCTCAATCCCGATGGGCGGCTCTGGATCGACCGTCTGTCCGAGGGGCTGGGCGATACCGGCGACAGGGTTACACCGGCCGATGCCGAGCGCATCGTGCGTCTCGTAGCCCACCATGTCGGGGCTGAGGTGCATGAGGCAGCACCCCGTGTCTCGGCCGAGTTGCCAACCGGCGAACGGTTCGAAGGATTGCTGCCGCCCGTTGTGACCGCCCCGAGTTTCGCCATCCGCAAGCCCGCCGTGGCCGTGTTCACCCTCAACGATTATGTTGAGGCCGGGGTCATGACCGATGCCCAGGCGGATTTTCTGTGGCATGCGGTCTCGGAACGGAAAAACATCCTGGTTGCTGGCGGGACATCCACCGGCAAGACCACGCTGGTCAATGCCCTGCTGGCCGAGGTGGCCAAAACCGGTGATCGCATCGTGCTGATTGAGGACACGCGCGAACTGCAATGCACGGCGCCCAATCTCATCGCCCTGCGGACCCGTGAAGGCGTGATTACCCTTTCGGACCTTGTCCGGTCCGGTCTACGTCTGCGTCCTGACCGTATTCCCATCGGTGAGGTGCGCGGGGCCGAAGCCCTCGATCTGGTCAAGGCATGGGGCACCGGCCATCCGGGTGGCATCGGCACCCTGCACGCCGGATCGGTGCTGGCTGCTCTGTATCGGTTGGAACAACTCATCCAGGAGGCGGTGGTCACGGTGCCGCGCGCCATGATCGCCGAAACCATCGATGTGATCGCGGTCCTGTCCGGGCGCGGCAATTCCCGCCGCCTGTCCGAACTGGCGGAAATTGACGGTCTCGATCCCACGACCGGAACCTATCGCATCCGTCCGGTCAGCCTCTCTTCTCCCGAAACACCATTCTCTGCCAATGGAGAATCATCATGATGCCGCCTTCACGTCTGCGCGCCGTGGTGCGCGCTGTCGCACGTCCTGACCGGCATGTGCCGGATCTGCGTGTGTTTGGAACCTCCATGCTGCTGTCGCTTGCTTTCGCGTCATCGGCATGGGCGTCAGGATCCAGCATGCCGTGGGAAACGCCCCTGAACGAGATTCTGGAATCCGTGCAGGGACCGGTGGCGAAAATCATCTCGGTGATCATCATCACGGTCACGGGTCTGACCCTGGCCTTCGGGGAAACATCCGGCGGGTTCCGCCGCCTGATCCAGATTGTCTTTGGACTAAGCATCGCTTTTGCAGCGTCCAGCTTCTTCCTGTCGTTCTTCTCCTTCTCGGGCGGAGCGCTAATCTGATGGCGGGATATGACGATGACGCGGTGCCGGGCTTCCATGTCCCGGTGCATCGCTCGCTGACCGACCCGATCCTGCTGGGTGGCGCGCCCCGTGCTGTCGCCATCGCTAATGGCACGCTGGCGGCTGCGATCGCCCTTGGCCTGCGGCTGTGGCTGATCGGGGCCGCATTCTGGATCGTCGGCCATGGGCTCGCGGTCTGGGGTGCCAGGCGCGATCCTTTCTTCATCGAGGTGGGGCGGCGGCATCTGCGCTATCCCGCCTGGTTGCGGGTCTAAGGAGGGCAGGGCGATGATGTCGCTTGGCGAATATCGCAGTCGTGCCGCCCTCCTGTCTGATTTCCTGCCCTGGGCCGCGCTCGTTGAGAAAGGTGTAGTGCTGAACAAGGACGGCAGTTTCCAGCGCACGGCAAAAATTCGTGGCCCTGATCTGGACAGTGCGACACCAGCGGAACTGGTCGGTGTGACCGGTAGGTTGAACAATGCCCTGCGTCGCCTTGGCTCCGGCTGGGCGGTGTTCGTGGAGGCGCAGCGCGTTCCCGCCACGCTTTATCCCGACAGCGATTTTCCCGATGCGGCTAGTCAGATGGTCGATCTGGAGCGCCGGGAGCAGTTCGAGGACGACGGCGCGCATTTCGAGAGCCGGTATTTCCTGACCCTGGTCTGGCTGCCACCGGCGGAATCATCGGGCCGAGCCGAGCATTTTCTCTATGAAGGCAGGGAACGGGACGGCCCCGATCCGCACGGCATATTGAATTCCTTCATTGATCGTAGTGATCGTCTTCTCGCTTTACTCGATGGTTTCATGCCCGAAGCAACGTGGCTGGATGACGGCGAAACCCTGACCTATTTGCATTCGACCATTTCAACCCGGAACCAGCGCGTCAGAGTGTCGGAAATTCCGATGCATCTTGATGCGCTCCTGGTGGACCAGCCGCTGGCGGGTGGTCTGGAGCCGAAACTCGGCGATGCTTTCCTCAAGACGCTGACGATCACCGGTTTCCCCAGCCGCACCTTTCCCGGAATTCTGGACGATCTGAACCGGCTGGCGATGCCGTATCGCTGGTCTACCCGTGCCATCCTGCTCGACAAGACCGACGCCACCAAGGTTCTGACGAAGATCCGGCGGCAATGGTTTGCAAAGCGCAAGAGCATTGCAGCCATCGTCCGGGAGGTGATGACCAATGAGGCTTCGGTCCTCGTGGACAACGACGCCGCCAACAAGGCGGCCGACGCCGATCTGGCTTTGCAGTCCCTTGGTGCTGACGATGTCGGGCAGGCCTATATCACCGCGACCGTCACGGTCTGGGATGGGTCAGCCTCCATCGCGGACGAAAAGCTTCGTCTGGTCGAAAAGATCATTCAGGGCCGCGACTTCACCTGCATGGTGGAAAGCCTGAACGCGGTGGAAGCGTGGCTGGGGAGTCTGCCCGGCCATGTCTACGCCAATGTGCGTCAGCCCCCGGTCTCGACCCTGAATCTGGCGCATATGATTCCGCTCTCTGCCGTGTGGGCCGGGCCGGAGCAGGACGGGCATTTCAGGGCAGCCCCTCTGTTCTACGGCAGGACGGCGGGTGCCACACCGTTCCGGTTCAGCCTTCACGTCGGCGATGTGGGGCATATGCTGATCGCGGGACCGACAGGCGCGGGCAAATCTGTCCTGCTGGCGTTGATGGCGTTGCAGTTCCGTCGCTATGCGGGATCGCAGATTTTCGCCTTCGATTTTGGCGGGTCGATGCGGGCGGCAACGCTGGCGATGGGCGGTGACTGGCACGATCTCGGCGGTGGGCTGACAGACGCTGATCTGTCGGGAGAACAGGGTGGCAGTGTCTCGCTCCAGCCTCTGGCGCGAATTGATGATCCCGACGAACGGAAATGGGCCAGCGAATGGCTCGGCCAGATCCTTGTCGGTGAAGGGGTAACGCTGACCCCGGAGGTGAAGTCTCACCTTTGGTCGGCCCTGAATTCCCTAGCGTCTTCGCCCGATTATGAACGCACGATCTCAGGTCTGGTCGCACTCCTCCAGTCCAACGCTCTGAAGCAGGCCCTGACGCCATACTGCCTGGGTGGCCCTTATGGTCGCCTGCTCGACGCGGATGTCGAGCGTCTGGGCGATGCCGATGTGGTGGTGTTCGAGACGGAGGGGCTGATCGGTTCTGGCGCAGCCTCTTCCGTGCTGTCCTATCTGTTCCATCGCATTGAGGGCCATCTGGATGGCCGGCCGACCCTGCTGGTGATCGACGAGGGCTGGCTGGTGCTGGATGACGGCGATTTTGCCGGCCAGCTCCGGGAATGGCTGAAAACGCTGCGCAAGAAGAACGCCAGCGTCATCTTCGCCACGCAGTCCCTGTCGGATATTGCCAATTCCCGCATTGCCCCGGCGGTGGTGGAAAGCTGTCCGACGCGCATTTTCCTGCCCAATGAGCGGGCGATCGAGCCGCAGATCATGGCGCTTTATCGGGACTTCGGCCTGAACGACCGGCAGATTGCCATCATCGCCCGTGCGGCCTCGAAGCGGGAGTATTACTGCCAGACGCAACGGGGCAACCGGTTGTTTGAACTTGGGCTTGGTCCTGTTGCCCTGGCGCTGTGCGCGGCCTCCGGCAAGGACGATCACCGGCAGATCGACAGTGTGCTGGCGGAACACGGACGTGGTGGCTTTCTGCCTGCCTGGTTCGACGTGCGTGGCGTGTCATGGGCTGCGGACCTTCTGCGGGAAGGGGACGTGTCATGAGGCAGGTGATCTTTTTCTGCGGTGCAGCGGCCCTGTTGTCGATTGGCGTGCCGGAGGCCCGGGCACAATGGGCTGTGTATGATGGAGCCAACCATGTCCAGAATGTTCTCATCGCGGCACGGACCCTCCAGCAGATCGATAATCAGATCACCTCGCTGGCCAACCAGGCACAGATGCTGGTCAATCAGGGACGTAATCTGGCGAGCCTGCCGCTTTCGACATTGTCATCGTTGCAATCAACGATTTCCCAGACCACGGCACTGCTCGCGCAGGCGCAGAACATTGCCTACAGCGTCCAGTCCGTCGAGCAGCAATATCAGCAGTCCTATACGTCGGTCTCATCGGGCATGTCCGACAGCGCCCTGTTCAGCCAGGCGCAGACAAGGTGGCAGAATTCCGTAGGCGGCTTTGAAGATGCTCTGAAACTGCAGGCGCGTGTTGTGGGGAATATTCCTTCCGACAGCAGTGCCATGACCCAACTTGTTTCGGCCAGCCAGGATTCCACAGGTGCCCTGCAGGCGGCGCAGGCCGGCAATCAGCTTCTAGCACTTCAGTCGCGCCAGTTGTCCGACATCCTGGCCGAACTCGCCGCCAACGGGCGTGCCACGGCGCTGGAGCGGGCGCGAAATGCTGCCACCGAAGCCGAGAGCGAAGCTCAGTATCAGCATTTTTCCCAATATAATGCCTATAGCCCGACTTCGGTCTCCATGTTCGGCAGCAGCGGGAACTGACCGCCATGGCGATGGGCAATGTGGGCGTTATCGACACCTTCCTGAATACCTTCACCACCACCATCGACAGCGGCTTCGGTCTGGTGAAGGGGAATGTGATTTCACTGGCCGGAACACTGTCCGTGCTGGATATGGTGCTGGCTGGCCTGTTCTGGGCCTGGGATGCTGATGAGGACATCATCCAGCGGCTGGTGAAGAAGACGCTGTATATCGGCTTCTTTTCCTTTCTGATCAGCAATTTTTCCAGTCTGTCGAAGACCGTCTTTGACAGTTTTGCGGCCCTCGGCCTGAAGGTCGGAGGTGGGAGTCTGGCACTCGGAGACTTCCTGCGGCCCGGCCGACTGGCATCCACGGGCTTCGATGCGGCGCAGCCGCTCCTGGACTCTGTCCACAATCTGCTTGGTCCTGTCGCCTTCTTTACGAACTTCATCCAGATCTTCGTGCTCTGCCTGTCCTGGCTGATCGTGCTGGCGGCGTTCTTCATTCTGGCCGTGCAGCTTTTCGTGGCGCTGATCGAGTTCAAGCTGACCACGCTGGCGGGTTTCATTCTGATCCCGTTCGCCCTGTTCAATCGCACGGCTTTCCTTGCCGAGAAGGTGCTGGGCAATGTCGTCTCCTCGGGCGTGAAGATCATGGTGCTGGCGGTCATTTCCGCCATTGCGTCCGTTCTGTTCGCCCAGTTCACGACGTCCTATGGCAGTGACGTTCCCACGATCGGGCAGTCCGTCTCGGTGGTGCTGGCCTCGCTTGCAATTGTCGGCCTGTCCATTTTTGGCGGCAGCATCGCCAATGGCCTGATCTCCGGTGCGCCCCAGCTTGGGGCTGGCGCGGCCGTCGGCACGGGCATGGCGGTGGGTGCCATGGGCGCTGCTGCTGCGGCCGGTGTCGGGGCTGTCGCATCCGGTGGTGCCGCAGCCCTCGGCGCCACGGCTGCCGCCGCGCGGGGCGGGGCCGCGATCGCCGGGGCCGCCACCTCCGCCTATTCGGCTGGTGCTGCTGGCGCATCAGGTGGTGCGGGCAGCATGGCCGCCGGGATCGGAGGTATGGGCCGGGCCGTCGGCGGGAACGTCGCGAATGCCGTCAAAGGGGCGGCCTCACGTGCCGGTTCATCGCTCAAGGAAAGCTATGCCGCCGGTGGACGCTGGGCCGCGCGCGGGATGGGGGAGGGAGGCGAAGGCGGCGAAGGCGGAGCCGGGGATAGTGGACCGGCACCTTCTGGAGGCGGTGGCCCGGCTGGAGGAGGTGATGGCGGTGGAAACGGCGGTCCTTCTGGTGGCGGTTCCGGCGAACCGCCCCGCTGGGCGCAAAAGATGAAGCGCCGCAATGCCGCAGCCCATGCCGCCGAGGCGGCGCATGTCATCCGCTCCGCCGATGGCGGGGGCGGAAGTTCCAGCATTGATCTTTCGGAAAAGGAATGAGGACGATGTTCCGTCGCTCCACCACACGCTACGGGACCACACCCGAGCCTGTCACCCCGTACCAGAAAGCCGCGCAGGCGTGGGATGAACGGATCGGTTCCGCCCGCATCCAGGCCCGTAACTGGCGGCTGATGGCGTTCGGCTCCCTGTTTCTGTCCGCGGGCCTTGGCGTAGGGCTGGTCTGGCAATCCGCGCGCGGCACCATCACGCCGTGGGTCGTGCAGGTGGACCGGCTGGGGCAGGCGCAGGTCGTGGCCCCCGCAACAGCGGGCTATATGCCCGCTGATCCGCAGATCGCCTGGTATCTGGCGCAGTTCGTTCACGACGTGCGCGCCCTGTCGTCGGACCCCGTTGTGGTCCGGCAGAACTGGCTGCGGTCCTATGATTTCACCACCACGTCAGGCGCGCAGACGCTCAACGATTATGCCCGTCTGAATGATCCGTTCTCGCGCATCGGGCATGAGCAGATCGAGGTGGACATCGCCTCGGTGATCCGGGCCTCGCCCGGCAGCTTCCGGGTCGCCTGGACCGAGCGTCATTACCGCGACGGCGCTTTCACCGGCACCGAGCGCTGGACCGCCATTGTGTCGGTCGTTCTGCGTACACCCCGCGACGCGGATCACCTTCGGAAAAACCCTCTGGGCATCTACGTCTCTGCCATCAACTGGTCGAAGGAGCTGAGCCAATGATCCGTCGTGCTCTTCGTGTCCTGCCGCTGCTGATCCTGCCCCTGGCCGGCTGCGCGCAGCATTACCATCCGCCGGTCATCCGCTATGATGACGCTGTTCAGGCGACACGTCTGCCGGATCCGCCGAAACCGGTACAGGTCGTCGAAGTCCCGCAGCCACTTCCCCTGCCGGGGCAGCTCAAGCCGCTGCCGTCGCGACGCACGGCCCATCCGGCCCCCGAGGCTGCCGACCCGACAGCGCGTGTGACACAGGCCAATCTGGCAGCGCGCATCCAGCCCACGCGAGCCGGGTTCATCAACGCGGTGCAGGTCTATCCTTATTCTCCGGGTGCCCTCTATCAGGTCTATGCATCGCCCGGCGAAATCACCGACATCATGCTCCAGCCAGGCGAGAAGCTGGTCGGCACCGGACCCGTGGCGGCAGGTGACACCGTACGTTGGATCATCGGTGATACCGAAAGCGGGGCAGGGGCGACGAAGCGTATCCATATCCTGGTCAAGCCGACCCGGCCGGACCTGACCACCAACCTGATCGTTAACACCGACCGGCGGACCTATCTGGCGGAACTGCGTGCCACCCCCGCCACCTATATGGCGTCGGTGTCGTGGGATTACCCCGAGGACGACCTGATCGCCTTGCACCGGCAGGACAGCGCCGCCGATGATGCCAGCCCACTGGATACAGGGCTGGACCTGAACGCGCTGAATTTCCGCTATGCCATCCAGCCGGTGAAAGGCGGGACGCCGCCCTGGCTGCCTGGCCGGGCGTTCGATGACGGTCATAAGGTCTATATAGCCTTTCCATCAGGGATCGGGCAGGGGGAACTGCCCCCTCTGTTCGTGCTGGGGGCGGATGGCGGGCCGGAACTGGTGAATTACCGGGTGCGGCAGAACTGGATGATCGTGGACCGGCTGTTCGCTGCCGCCGAACTGCGGCTGGGCGACAAGCATTCCGAGCAACGGGTGCGCATTGTTCGAACCGATGGACGGAAGTCATGACCGGGCAATCACCGGCAGAGGGCGGGACGTCCTCGCCCCCACATCCATCACCACCGCCCGATCTGCGCCTGCGGGCCGATCGGCCGCGTGTCGTGCGGCTTTCTCGCACCGTGGTCTGGGCGCTCGGTGGGGGAGGGATGCTCGCCATTGGTCTGGCACTTGGCTACGCGCTGGAGAACAGCAGCCACAAAGCGCCACTGGCCGCCAGCCAGGACACGGATGTGCGTCCGTCCGCCGATGGGCTGGCGGGGCTGCCCTCAGACTATGTCGGCAGTGGCGTCCCGAAGCTCGGTCCCGCGCTGCCCGGCGATCTCGGGCACACTATCCTGAAAGCAGAGGAGCAGGGAAAAGTCGCATCCGGTGGGGAGGATCGCCGGGCAGCGCAGGAGGTGGAGGCGGCAATCGCCAGCAAATTGTTCGTGCAGACAGGGGAGCGTGACCGTGTCGGCACACAGGCGGCGGCGCCTGTATCGGGTGCCTCAACTTCTCCGGGACCAGCAGCCCCTGCGACCGACGCACAGTCTGGCAATCGCGCTTTTCTGGCGGGTCAGCCTGACCGCGCGACGCTCAGCCCCGATCGGATCGCGCCTCCTGCTTCGCCTTATATCCTTCAGGCAGGCACCGTGATCGCGGGTGCGCTAAACACGAAAATCAGCTCCGACCTGCCGGGCCAGATTACCGGCCATGTGACACAGAACGTCTATGACAGCCCGACCGGCCGTTATCTGCTGATCCCGCAGGGCAGCACGCTGTTCGGAGCCTATAACAGCGGGATTTCCTTCGGGCAGCAGCGCACGCAGATCATCTGGACGCGACTGATCTATCCTAACGGCGAAAGCCTCGTTCTGGAAAAGCTGCCCGGTGGCGACGCCATCGGCCAGTCCGGCCTGTCCGACGAGGTGAATAATCACTGGGGTCAGCTCTTCAAAGCCGCCCTCGTAACCACGCTGCTCAGTGTGGGTTCGGAAGCTGGCACGTCGTGGAACGAAAACAATCTCATGCAGGCAATCCGCTCCGGCGCCAGCAACGGCTTCTCCATGGTCGGCAACCGCCTGATCGACCGCAGCCTCAACGTCCAGCCCACCCTGACCGACCGGCCGGGGCTGCCGTTCACCCTCATTCTGAATCGCGACCTGATCCTGAAACCCTGGCATGTAAAGGAACTGCCTCGATGACGAAGTTGCGTATCACCGAAATACCTGATGAAAAGCCGGTTCGTGTCACTGTGGACCTCCCGGCGGATCTCCATCGCGATCTCGTCGCCTACGCGGCGCTGGTCAACCAGAACGGCCAGCCCGTCGATCCGACCCGTCTCGTACCGCACATGATCCGTGGATTCATTGCATCTGATCGAGCTTTCGCGAAGCTTAGGCGTGCGCGAGTTAAGCAGATACTAAGCAGAGAAAGTTAGTCTATTCAATATTCTTCTTTCTCAAGAAAGAAAGTATTTTATGTACGACGGTCGACGAATTTCTATCACGCCATCCAATGCCGTAATCAAGATGTGAAAAACCGTCGCCGTCGCGCACTTCCAGCACAGTTACCTGCTCAAGGATCGTATCTGGAAAAAACGCGAGCCAGCCAGTCGGCATAAGCGTAATACCATGCCCGTTTATAACGAGAGCGATCGTCCGCAGACTTCTGATTTCTTCCCTACGCACTGTTGGCAGAAAGCCAGCAATGCTCGCTTTGCGTTTTAACAGTGTATGCATGTCCTCTCCTGTATCATCATCGCGGAAATCTCACAGAAGGGTTGTACATCGGGTTAGATTATGAAAAAGTCTGTTTTGCACAAAAGAAATTTTCGTA
>NZ_QQBI01000039.1 GCF_004302915.1 Komagataeibacter xylinus
CCTTACAGAAGACCGCACACGATCACACGTCAATATGGGTCAGAAAACTCTTGCATAACGGACGGCAACCACAGAAGAAATCCGTGACGCCATCGCGCACGATACTGAAACTGACAATGCCGAGCATGGACGGGAAATCGGCATTCGGTCCACGCAGCGTCACGCGGACATCCAGCGGGCCAACGGCTTGTATGTCCGCCATTTCCTGCGCAATGACACGCTGCTGGGAGCCCACGGCCGGGTCCTTGTGCCGTGCCAGCGAATAAACCACATCCGCCGCCGTCAGCGCCGCGCCATCATGAAAGGTCACGCCACGGCGCAGGGTGATGTGCCATGTCTGCAGGTCATCACTCTCGATGCGTTCGGCAAGAGCCGGATGCGGCATCATTTCCGCATCGAGCATGACCAGGCCATCATAGAACATGTGACCACGGATATAATCGGTTGCCAGGGCAAAACGCGCCGGGTCCAGCGTATCTGCCGTTGAGGCGGCAAGACCTGCGAAATTCAGGTGCCCGCCCCGGCGCGGCTGTGGATCCTGACCGCCTGCGGCCCGAACCGCGCGCGCGGGCAGGGTTGCCGCAACCAGCCCGGCACCCGCCAGGCGCAACGCCTGACGCCGGCCCAGCACGCCTGTCGTACCATAGGGAGCACGACCGCCCCGCATCAGGAACGCACGCCCGCAGACAGGACCGCCCGCCACCACATGACACCCGGCACGCGGGCGTTCGGCGTGTCCAACCAGTTGCTGGCAAGTGTCATGATCGTGCTTTCCTGCGGTGTGGTGATCCCGGACGTCCGTGACGCGCGCCTGCCGGTTTACAGGCCCAGAACGCCTGGAAGGCCCCCGATATCCCTGATTTCGGTATAACCGTATTCCGGCGTGGAGGGTTCATGCCCACGGGCCACGAACACCTTGTTGCGAATGCCAAGGTCACGCGCGGGCATGAGGTCGTAACGCAGGGAAGACGAGACATGCAGGATGTCTTCCGGCCCGCAGCCGAGTTGGTCGAACATGTATTCAAACGCACGCATGCGCGGCTTGTAGGCCTGCGCGTCTTCTGCCGTGAGCACCTTGTGGAAAGGCGCGCCGATATTCGCGACGTTGGAATGGATCTGCGAATTCATGGCATTGGACAGGATGACGAGCGGGAATTCCTTCGCCACGCGGCGCAGCGGCTCGGTCACATCGGGCCACGGCCCCCATGTCGGCACGGCATCGTAAAACTTGTTGGCCACGGCCACATCGAACGGAATGTTCCAGCGCTTGCAGGTGCGCTCGATCGCGCCCAGCACGACGTAACGGTACGGCTTCCACGCGCCAAGCACTTCATCAAGGCGGTAACCGGCAAAGTCGGCCACGAACTGGTCCATGTGCTCGGGCGCGATGACGTCGGCATAAAGCTTGCGGGCCGTCTCACCCATTTCGAAATGGATCAGCGTGCCATAGCAGTCGAAGGTGATGAATTTGGGCTTAAAAAGGGACATGACAGGATAACACCTCATTCCGTAGTGCTCATCAATAAATCATGAAAACACCATGCGGGAATACCCGTTTATATATGATTTTCAGCATAATATATCGAATTGGAAACCAACACGAGCAGGGTCTGCTTTCCTGCCTCCGGGCAGAGAAAATATGCGAATTCTTCATGCTCTACAGCGAGTTATGCCAGAACACCCATCTGATCCACGCCAGGCGGAACGCCCCGCGCCATCATGCGGAACGCAGATCGTGCCACCACAGCCGCATGAAACGATTCATAAAGCAGAATATGCCACAGGCCACCCGCAACAGGGGCATGCAGGCCGTATGCGCAGCCTTGCCGCCCTAACGGATTTAAGGCGCGCTTATTGCGAAATTTCATTTATATCAACATATTATCTCAAACAACCGGCAATGGAATGACCCTGCCCATATTTCCCCGCCCGCAACCGCATAACCTGCCATGCCGCAGGCGGCTGCATGATCGATGAAAGATTGTAACAATTCATGCCGTTACTTGCCGCCCCATAAAAAAAGCAGATGAACCAGTGCGACCTGGTTCATCTGCTCCACCCAGTGCGGATCAGCATGTCCGCACGTTCGCCTACCCATCATGGGCAACGATCGACAGCATGCTGCCCCAGGCGCCTGTCAGCGCATATCGTGCAGGACCGCGGCAATGGCATCCCCGAACTGTGCCGTGCTGGCCTTGCCGCCAATATCAGGCGTGCGCGGAGCTGCGGGGTTGGCCAGGACCGTCTCGATGGCCTTGAGCACCATGCGCCCGGCTTCCGGCTCGCCAAGGTGATCGAGCATCATGGAAGCCGCCCAGATCTGGCCAATGGGATTGGCGATGTTGCGCCCGGCAATGTCGGGGGCGGACCCATGCACGGGTTCGAACATGGAGGGATAACGCCGCTCGGGATTGATATTGGCGGACGGCGCCACCGCGATCGTGCCCGTTACCCCCGGCCCGAGATCGGACAGGATATCGCCAAACAGGTTGCTGCCAACCACGACATCAAAATATTCAGGCGACAGGACAAAACGTGCTGTCAGGATATCGATATGGTGGCTGTCTATGCGGGTGCCGGGATACTGCGCGGCCATTTTCTCGAACCGCTCATCCCAAAACGGCATGGAATGGAACAGACCGTTGGACTTCGTGGCCGATGAAACATGCGGGCGATCCAGCTTCTTGGCCAGTTCAAAGGCATACCGGATGATGCGGTCCGTGCCGTGCCGGGTGAACACGGCAGTCTGCACCACGCCTTCCGCGTCCGTACCCTCGGCAAAACGGCCGCCGATGCGTGAATATTCGCCCTCGGTATTTTCGCGCACGATCCAGAAATCAATGTCTCCGGGCTTGCGGTCAGCCAGCGGGCAGCGGATGCCGGGCAGCAGGCGGACGGGGCGCAGGTTGACGTACTGGTCAAAATCACGCCGGATGGGAATCAGCATCCCCCACAGCGAGATATGATCCGGCACGGTCGGATAACCAACCGCACCCAGCAGGATGGCATCATGCTGCGACAGGCGGTCCATGCCATCGGCTGGCATCATGCTGCCGGTCGCGAGATAGGTTTCGCAACTCCAGTCATATTCGGAATACTGGAAACCGATATCGCAGATCTTGCCGATGGTATCGAGCACCTTCAGCGCAGGCGGCATGACTTCCTTGCCAATGCCATCACCGGGCAGGACCGCGATCTTGTATGTCTTCATGATACTTCATCTCTCCGCGTCTGTTGCGCAAGATAATAACGGGCCAGGCGCTCCCAGTAGGTCACGCCGCGACCAATCACGCTGTCATTGAAATCATAATCCGGCGCATGCAGGGCAGCCGACGGGCCATTGCCGATCATGGCATAGGTGCCCGGACGCTGCTCGAGCATGAAGCCGAAATCTTCCGAGGCCAGGCTGGGCGGCACATCGGTATCGGCGGGTGGCCAGGCCGTATCCGCATCCATTTCACGCATCACCTCGCCTACAATGCGCGTGGGTGCTGCCGCATTGACGGTGACGGGATACGGGCTGTGATAGTCCACCGTCATTTCAACCCCGCCCGCCTGCGCCATGCCCGCGGCGAGGTCCACCAGTTCTTCACGCAGGCGCTCGAGCGTGTCACGGTCCAGCGCCCGGATCGTGCCAGCGAGTTCCGCCTGGTCGGGAATGATATTGTCCGTGCTGCCTGCATGGAATGTACAGACCGAAACCACGGCCGGAACCAGCGGGTTCGTGCGCCGCGCCACAAGCTGCTGCATGGCCTGCACCAGCGCCGCACCCGCCAGAACCGGATCAGCTGAAAGGTGGGGCTGCGCCGCATGCGCCCCCCGCCCCCTGATGCGGATACGGAACCGCCACCCCCCCGCCATGATCGGCCCGTTGCGCACCGCGAGCTGCCCCGCGGGCAGGCCGGGCCAGTTATGCAGCCCGAAACACGCTTCGGCCGGAAAGCGCGTGAACAGCCCTTCCTCGATCATCACGCGCGCCCCCGCGCCCCCTTCCTCCCCGGGCTGGAAGACGAAATGAATCACCCCATGCTCCGGCGGCCGTTCCGCCAGCCGTGCGGCAGCGCCAAGCAGCATGACCGTGTGCCCGTCATGCCCGCAGGCATGCATCCGGCCCGCATGGCGCGAGACATGGCCATGCGTGCTGCGCTCATGCACCGGCAGCGCATCCATATCCGCGCGCAGTATGATCGATGGGCCGGGCCTGTTGCCATGCAGGGTTGCGACGACCCCCGTCGTGGCAAGGCCACGGACAGGCGCATAACCGAGTTCCGTCAGGTATTCACAGACCAGATCGGCCGTGCGGACTTCCTCGAAGCGCAGTTCGGGGTGGGCGTGCAGGTCATGCCGCAGGGCGGTCAGTTCAGTAAGGCATGCGGCCCGGTTCATGGCGCCTTATCCTTCAAACGACATCAGCACGCTCTTGTGCCGCAGGTTGGCTTCCACCGCCTGGCGCCCAAGGTCCTTGCCAATGCCCGACCCGCCAAAGCCGCCGGTGGGAATGACGAAATCAGCCGACCGCCCGTAGCGGTTGACCCACACCGTGCCCGCCTTCAGCCGCCTGACCGCGCGCATGGCGCGACCGAGGTCAGCGGTATGCACACCAGCGGCCAGCCCGTATTCAGGGTGCTCGGCCAGTGTCATGGCCTCCTCTTCCTCCCGGAAGGTCTGCACGGTCAGGACCGGGCCGAAGATTTCCTCGCGCACGGCCACGTTCTGCATGGTCACGTTGGTCAGCACCGCAGGCGAGAGGAAGACGCCGCCACTCTCCGGCAGCAACCGGCGCATGGGCACGGCCTGCTGCGCGCCCGCGGCACAGGCGCGGCTGAGAATGCCTTCTATCCGCTGCGCCTGGGGCGTGGAAATGATCGGGGCATAGGCCGCCGCCCCATCCCATGTGGGTCCGGGGCGCACCTGCCCCGCCAGCGTGGCGATGCGCTCGATGAGGGGGGCTGCGACCTTTTCATGCACGATCAGGCGCGAACCGGTCACGCACACCTGCCCGGCATTGCCGGTAAAGGCGCGGAAAATGCGGGCGGCCACCGTGTCGATGCAGCTGATATCCTGATAGACCACCTGCGGGCTCTTGCCGCCCAGTTCCAGCGTAACCGGCTTGGGCCCGCTTTCAGCCGCCGCCTGCATGACCGCGATGCCCGTGCGGGTAGAACCGGTAAAGGTCAGCTTGCCCACCAGCGGGTGCCGCGACAGCGCAGCCCCCACCACGCCGCCTGCCCCCTGCACCACGTTGAACAGCCCCGCGGGCAGGCCCGCCTGCTCGCCAAGCTGGGCCAGCAGCACGGCGGAGAACGGCGTCATTTCCGATGGCTTGAGCACCACGCCATTGCCCGCCACCAGGGCGGGCAGCACTTTCCAGCTCCCCATGACCAGCGGGAAGTTCCATGGCGCGATGGCGCCGATCACGCCATAGGGCTCGGCAATCGTCATGCCCAGCAGGTTCGACTCGGTAGCCGCCACATCGCCGCCCAGCTTGTCAGCATATTCCGCAAAGAAACGCATGCCTTCCGCCGTAAACGGCACATCCCATGCCGTGGTCTCGGCAATGGGGCGGGTGGAGCAGAAGGATTCCAGGCGGGCCAGCCGCTCGGCATTGTCCTCAACCAGCCGCGCCCACTGCCGGATCACCCGCGCGCGCTCACGCGGGGCGCAGGTGGCCCAGCCGCTTGTCGCCTGCGCATGTGCTGCCCGGCGCACGGCCTGATCGACGGTGTCAGCACTTCCCGCAGGGATGTGCCCCACCACCGCCCCGCTCGAGGGCGCGTGCACTGCAATCCGCTCCCCACCCGCGAGCAACTGGCCGCCGATGAAATGGCCAGCGGGAATATCGGCAAGAACCGGATCGAAAGACAGTGAGGACGACATGAAATGTTTCCTGAACCAATATGCGTTTTATTCGTAATGCCGGCCCAGCCAGCGCCGGGCGGCAGCCTCCATCATCGTGGCGGGCATGACACGCAGGTCGTACTTGTCATTTTACCGCGCGGAGTGGACATTATGTTTCGTACTCGCCACAAAAACGGTCATTCGTGCTTTCCTGCCCCTGATTTTTTTAAACAAATTTCATTCCCGGTGCATGACTGTTTTGGATATGTGAATTCAGGTCGCATCCTCATATCATTATGCCCTGCCAGCAGACCCAACCCAAGAGAGAACCCATGCCGGCCTTATTCCGACGTGTAGCCGAAAAAGACCGAAAAACCATACGCCTGTTCGTGGATGGCCATGAAATCGAGGCTCTGGAAGGCGATACCTTGCTGGTCGCCCTGCTGACACGGACCAGACAGTTGCGCCACAATGAATTCGACAACGCACCACGGGCCGGGTTCTGCCTGATGGGAGCATGCCAGGACTGCTGGGTCTGGACCGAAGATGGCACGCAGCTCCGCGCGTGTTCGACCCCGGCCCAGCCCGGCATGCGCATTACCACAACGGAGGTCCCATGGCTGACGAACCTGTAATCGTCATCGGCGCGGGGCCTGCTGGCACGCGTGCGGCGCAACGGCTGGTGCAGGCAGGCCTGCGCCCGGTCGTCATTGATGAAAATGACCGCCAAGGCGGGCAGATCTATCGCCGCCAGCCGGAGAATTTCCATCGCACGCCCGAAAAGCTGTACGGCACCGAGGCGGCGAAGGCGACCGCCCTGCACACGGATTTCGACCTGCTGCGCCCCCGTATCGACTACCGCCCCGGCACGACCGTATGGGGCGTTTCGGATGAAGGGCTCATGACCGTGTGCGGGCAAGACGTGACCATCGTGCCGTTCAGCCGGGTCATTATCGCATCGGGGGCGACCGACCGGATCATGCCGGTGCCGGGCTGGACCACGCCGGGGGCCTACAGCCTTGGCGCTGCCCAGATCGCGCTGAAGGCACAGGCCTGCGCCATCGGGCAGAAGCCGGTTTTCATGGGCACCGGCCCGCTGCTCTATCTCGTGGCCTGGCAATACCTGCAGGCCGGGGCCAGACCAGCCGCCGTGCTTGATACCAGCGCGCTTTCCACGCGCATGAAGGGCCTGCTGCGCATGGCCAGCCGGGCACGGGTCGTGGCCAATGGCGTGCGCTACATGGCCGACCTCGCGCGTGCAGGCGTGCGGCTGCATGCAGGAATCACGCCACGTGCCATTGAAGCCAGCAACAACCAGGTATCCGGCGTGACATGGTGCGACAGCCGGGGCAGGCTGCGCCAGGTTTCGTGCGATGCGGTGGGCATGGGCTACGGCCTGCGCTCGGAAACGCAGCTGGCGGACCTGCTGAAATGCGAATTCATATTCGACCCCTGCTTTACCCAGTGGCGCCCGCATGTTGACCGCAATGGCCGCACCAGCCGGCCCGATGTGTACCTGGCGGGCGATGGCGTGCTGCTGCGCGGGGCCGACGCGGCCGAGGCTGCCGGCCAGCTTGCGGCCTGCGCCGTGCTGCGCGATGGCGGCCATAGCGTTGAAGACACCGAGTTCACGCAACTGCACGAGACGCTGGCCATCATGAACCACTTTGGCCGGGGCCTGGCCGAAGCCTTCCCCTGGCCTGCGCATCTGGCCGGCGCCCTGCCCGACGAGACGGTGGTCTGCCGGTGCGAAAACATAACGGCGGGCGAGATCCGGCGGGCGGCGGGCGAGCTCGATGCCCCCGAGATGAACCGCGCCAAGGCCCTCACCCGTCCGGGCATGGGGCGGTGCCAGGGGCGCATGTGCGGCCTTGCCGCAGCCGAGATCCTGGCTGCGGCGCGCAATGTGCCCGTGCGTGAAGTCGGCCGCCTGCGCACCGCAGCACCCGTCAAGCCCCTCCCCCTCAACTGCACGGTAAAATCATGACCACCTATCCGACCAACCGCATGCAGGCCGATGTGATTATTGTCGGCGGTGGCTTCATGGGGGCTGCCACGGCCTTTTTCCTGCGCAGGCAGGGGCTGTCGGTCATCCTGCTGGAACGTGACCTGGTGGGGCAGGCCGCGAGTGGCGTCAATTTTGGCAATGTGCGGCGGCAGAGCCGCTACCTGGGCCAACTGCCGCTGGCCAACCGCTCGCGCGACATCTGGCTCAACCTGCCCCGCCTGATCGGGGAAGACGCCGAGTTTGTCATGAGCGGGCACATCCTGGTCACCACCAGTGAAAAGGATGGCGCCCGGCTGGAAAAATACGCGGTTGACTGCAAGCCCTACGGCCTTGACCTGACCATCATGACCGGGGATCAGGCGCGCGCGAAGTTCCCCATGGTCGGCCCCGATATCCGCACGGTTTCCTATTCCCCGCTCGATGGGCATGCCAATCCGCGCCTGGCCGCCCCGGCCTTCGGGCGCGCGGCACGGCGTGCTGGCGCGCGGGTGATCGAAAACACCGAAGTGTGCGCCATTACGAAAACATCCGAGGACTTCATCGTCGAGACCCGGAACGGGCAGTCCTTCCAGGCTCCCCTCCTCCAGATTTCGAGCGGGGCATGGGGCCGGGCCATGGCCGCCTCCTTCGGCGAGGATATTCCCTTTGCCGCCAACGGCCCGCAGATGGGGGTGACCGAACCGCTGCCCTACCGCATCGGGCCGGTCATCGGCAGTGCCTCAAGCGTGCTGGAAGAAGGCGTCTATCTGCGGCAGGTCAAGCGCGGCAACATCGTGTATGGCGGCGGCCGGCGCAGCGTGGCCGACCTCGTGGCCAAGCGCTCGCCGATCGACCCGCTCAACACCATGCGCCAGATGCCCTACCTCGCCCGGCTGGTGCCGCAGATAGCGCGGCTGCGCGTGATCCGCACCTGGTCGGGCGTGGAAGGATATGTGGGCGACAACCTGCCCATCATGGGGCCGAGCAGCAAGGTGCCCGGCCTGTTCTTCGCCTTCGGTTTCTGCGGTCACGGCTTCCAGCTTGGCCCCGGCGTGGGCATGACCATGGCGGAACTGATTGCAACCGGGCGCACCGACATTCCGCTGGAACCCTTCCATATAAAACGGTTCCAGTAACCCGGCCCCGGCGGGTGCTGCGCGCATCCGTGCCGTTGGGGGGCGCCTTCACGCGCCTCCCTCCTACCGCGCGGAATGCATGACATGAAGCCGGAGGCATGCGATCTTCTTTTCTTATCCGTGCGGACATGCCACCTTCGTGCTGCACTGCGCATCGATGCCACAACAGCGGTTTTTATATGGACAAAGGTAATCGGCCAACATGATATCCCAGCCAAAACTGGACCGGATTGACCTGCGTATCCTTGCGCAACTGCAGCGCAACGGACGACTGACCAACGTGGAACTCGCACGCCGGGTGGGCCTGTCGGCCAGCCCATGCCTGATCAGGGTCAAGCGCCTGGAAAAAGCGGGATATATCGTCAGTTATGGCGCACAGATCAATTTACAGAAAATCAGCAGCCTGCTCACGGTCTTTACCGAAGTGACGCTATCGGACCACCGGCGGGATGATTTTTCGCGCTTCGAGACCTATATCCAGAAGATCTCCTCAGTCGTGGAATGCCATCTGGTCAGTGGCGGGTATGATTACCTGCTGAAGTTCATGACCAAAAGCGTGGATCATTATCAGGAAATTGTTGAAACAATGCTTGATCGCAATATCGGCATTGAGAAGTATTTCAGCTATATTGTCATTAAATCCCCGATCATCAAATCCGCCGTGGCGATTGAAAGCCTACTGGACAGTAATGATACGTAAATTCCACGCCATGCCATCAGGACGATGGGCTGCACACATGATGGAAACGGCATAATCTGCCCCGGGTGGCGGCATTTCCCGTAACATCTTCTGTTGGTGTGTGACACAATCAACAGGTCTGTTAAAACTCCATAACATTTGGCTAAGCGCGACATGACCCCAGAAAAACTGATTTCCATCGACCGGGATCACCTGATCCATCCCGTTTCCTCCTGGCGAGATCAGGAAGAGGCCGGTCCCCGTATCCTGCACTCAGGCCATGGCGCCTGGCTCAAGGACATTCACGGCAAGGAACTGCTTGATGGCTTTTCCGGCCTGTGGTGCGTCAATGTCGGCTATGGCTGCAAGAGCGTGGTCGAGGCCGCGACCGAGCAGATGGCCCGCCTGCCCTATGCTACGGGCTATTTCGGCTTTGCCAGCGAACCCGCCATTACCCTTGCGGGCCGGCTGGCCGGGCGCGCGCCGGGCAACCTGAACCGCATCTTCTTTTCGCAGGGCGGGTCGGATGCAGTGGACAGCGCGCTGCGCTTCATCCGTTTCTACCAGCATGCCCGCGGCACGCCCGAGCGCCGTCATGTCATTGGCCTGGCGCGCGGCTATCACGGCTCCACCTATACGGGCGCGGGGCTGACGGCACTGGCGGCCTTCCATCGTGATGCCGATGTGCCCCTGTCGTGGCAGCACCATATTCCCAGCCCCTATGCCTATCGTCACCCCGGCGACAATAGCGATGCCGCCATCATCGCCGCCTCCGTGGCCTCGCTCAAGGCCAAGGTGGCCGAACTGGGTGCTGACAAGGTTGCGGCCTTCTTCTGCGAACCCGTGCAGGGTTCGGGCGGCGTGATCGTGCCGCCCGCAGGCTGGATGAAGGCCATGCGCGAGACATGCCGTGAACTGGGCATCCTGTTCGTGGCCGATGAGGTCATTACGGGTTTTGGCCGCACCGGCCCCCTGTTCGCCTGCGAACGCGAAAACGTGGTGCCCGACATGATGACGGTCGCCAAGGGCCTGACATCGGGCTATGCCCCGATGGGTGCCGTGTTCATGTCTGAAGACATTTACACCACCATCCGCGACAACACCCCTCCCGGCGTTGCGGTTGGCCACGGCATGACCTACAGCGCGCACCCCGTCAGCGCCGCCATCGGCCTGGCCGTGCTGGATCTGTATGAGCAGGGCCTGCTGGCCAATGGCGTGAAGGCAGGTGAACACCTGGCCCACCGCCTGCATGCGCTGGGCAACCACGCGCTGGTGGGCGATGTGCGCGTAAGCGGCATGCTGGCCGGGATTGAACTGGTTACCGACAAGATGACCAAGCGCAAGCCGGATGCAAAGCTCAAGATTTCCAGCAAGCTGTCGAAAATCGGCTATGAAAAGGGCGTGCTGTTCCGTGCCTTTGGTGATGACATTATCGGCCTTGCCCCGCCGCTGTGCTGCACCATTGAAGAAGTCGACCTGCTGTGCGACCGCCTGACCGACGTGCTCGATGCCGTGCGCGACGATGCGGATGTGCGCGCTGCGCTTAAGGGCTGAGCAAGACTCCATAGCTGTTGAAAAGGCCGGGATATGGCATATCCCGGCCTTTTTATTATGCTGGCTCGATAAGAGACTGTTTGAAAAGTTGGCCCAGCAAACATCCAGAAATCATAAGGAAGTTTTTGGTGAAGCTTTTTTATGATGAGCCGATATTTATGGCGCAGCCCCGACCACGCCAATCAGGCACGACGTCCGCGCCGCCGCACCATGTAAATCGCGACAAACAGCAGGCATGTGCCGAGGCTGGCCACAGCCGTTTCCCGCTGCGCGGGATTGCTGAACATGGCGATGAAGATAATCACCACCCCGCCCAGGCAGGCAATATTGACGGCTGGAAACAGGGGCATAAGGAAACACGCTTTCCGTTCCGCCACGCCTGCCCTGCGGCGCAGAACGATATATGCCGTCATGATCAGGGAATACACCACAAGGATGACCGCCCCGCTGCAACTGAGCAGGAACGAAAAGACCGTATCGGGTGCAACGATGGAGGCGAAGGCCACAATACCTCCGGCCACGGAATTGGCCACGATGGCATTGACGGGCGTATGATGTCGGCCATGATGCTGTAGCGCCGCCGGGGCATCACCATGGCGCGCCAGTTCCGCCAGAATGCGCGATGTGATGTACAGGCTGGAATTCATGCACGAGATCACCGCCGTCAGCACCACGATCCTCATGCCTGCGGCAGCCCCCGGAATGTGCATGGCCTGCATGGCCATGACAAAGGGCGAATGCCCCGGCACGATATCGCTCCACGGCACGATCATCAGGATCAGGCCGATCGAGAGGCTGTAGAATAATGTCAGCCGCGTGCCCAGGCTCCGGGTTACATGCGCGACATTGCGGGCCGGTTCGGCCGTTTCCCCCGCCGCCACCGTCGCGATTTCAGAGCCGATCATGGTAAAAAGGACGGTGGGAACAATAGAAAGCACCGCAATGCCACCATGCGGCATGAAACCGCCATGCCCAAGCAGGTTATGCACCACCGATACGGGCGGCCCGAACAGGTGCCCGAGATACAGGCTACCCAGCAGCACGAACAGCACGATGCTGACCACCTTGACCATGGACAGCCAGAATTCACATTCGCCAAATATGCGCACCGCCACCAGATTGATGACCATGAGTGTGACAATCAGGCCCGTTGCCAGCAGCCAGACAGGCAGGTTGATGCTTTCATGCAGCAAGATGGCACCGGCAATCGCCTCGCTGCCCAGCACGACCAGCCAGAAAAACCAGTACAGCCAGCCTGCGGTAAACGCCGCCCCATTGCCATGGGCCTCGCGGATATAGGCCACGAAGGAGCCCCGGCCGGGGCGGGCCGTTACCATCTCGCCCAGCATGCGCATGACCAGCATGACCAGCAGCCCCACCGCCACGAACGCCACCAGCACGGCTGGCCCGGCTGCGGCAATGGCCGCGCTGCTGCCCACAAACAGACCCGCGCCAATAGCCCCCCCAAGCGCAATCATGATGACATGACGCTGCCTGAGCGTGGACAGGGTATGATTAGCCGTATTGCCCATGCCGTGTACCGTTCCCTGCAAGGTTGGAAGAATGCCGGTCATGACGGATGGATGCTTTCCCATCCGCCATGACCAGCCCATATCGTTCCCAGCCATTTATAGTACTGGCATATATTTGGTTTATATCGTTTATTATTGTTTCTTTATAGAAACATTTAGTGCGGCAGGCTTCAGCTCAGCCGGGTGCCATTGGGCACGCTGCGCTCGATCGATGCCAGCACGATGCCCTCCGGCGTTTCAAAACCCGATAGCAGGAACTGCGAACGGAAAGGACCGATCTGCTTTTCGGGGAAATTGATGATCCCGATCACCTGCCGCCCCACCAGCGTGTCGCGGTCATACAGTTTGGTAAACTGCGCGCTGGTTTTCAGTTCGCCATAGGGGCCGAAATCAGCCCATATCTTGTAGGCAGGCTTGCGAGCTTCGGGGAAATCCTCGACACGGACAATCGTGCCCGCGACGATCAGAACCTTTTCAAAATCATTCCAGCTGATTTTTTCCATAAGATGTCATTCTCCATCATGTAACGGGGCAGGTGGCGCAGTTGTCTGCCCGGCGCCGTGGGATCATGGCGCGCCGGTTGCATCAGGCCTTATTCCATCATGTCCCAGCGGTGATAGACAACCACCGTGTCCCCATAACGATAGGACAGTGTCCTGCCATCCTTGGAGAGACTGTAATCCGCCGTGATTTCCACCTTGCCATTCCGTTTGACGACAAGATGGTAATTGTCATCATCGACTTTTGTAAAATACACGACATTGAACGGGATCGCGCCGCCCTGGCTGTGATATTCGATGCCGGGCGTGCCATCGACCTGAGCCGCCCAGTGCCCGGAGCTGAACTGCCCCTTGGCATTCAGCGTCATGAAGGAGACAAGGACCTTGCCCCCTTCCGTATAGGAAAAGAAGCGCAGCGCCTTGCGTGGTGCCGGGTCGGTGTAATGCGAGGCGGCAATATCCGCTTTCCACGGCCCGAGCAGGGCGGCAGAGACCTGCTCGCGCGCATCGGTGCCATGCCATGCCTCCTCCGCCGCCCGGGCCGCGGGCGTTCCTGACATTGCGGCCACAACCAACAGGCCCAGCGCAGTTCCAAGCCAGCGCGACCGGAACCGGGTAGGGAAATATCTGCTGTACATGTCCATTTACGCTCCATGCCACGACAGGGGACAACAACATAGCCACCAATCGTGAATATGATTATATCCTGTTATAGTAACCGTAATTATGGGGCACCATTTCTTCTACCGCGCGCCAGGCCTGGTCGATGGCGGTATTGCACAGGTCCTGCCCCGAGGCATCGCTATTGGCGATGGAAATCCGGCCAAACTGGCGGCGGGCGATCTCGCAGGGCTGCTCACCCGTCGGACTGGGCGGGTCAAAGAGTGAATTCTGCGCCATGGCAAAACCATGCGGCCACCGGTTGACGGTAATGCCCACAATGTCGCGCGCGACATCAAAACCATAGGGGCCCAGTGCATCGTTCATCTGGGTGCGCACGGCGCGTTCAAACACCGCGAAGGGGGTCTGGAGCAGCCCCATCCGCACCATCCGGAACTGCTGCTGCATGGTCAGGTTGTCAGGCATGTCGGTGCCCATGATGGCGCGCGTCATGGTATCATTGTTCAGGATGCCGGAATTGGTTCCGGTCATGAAGATCACGATGGCGCCCTTGGCGGGATCCATGTCCGGCGGCCCGTCATTGGGTGCCCACGGCACATCAAGGGCAAAGCTGCCAAAAAAACTGGCCGGTGTATCAATATGGTTCGTCCCAGCCTTGCGGAAGGCCTCCCAGTTACGGATCAGGACGGTGGTCATCTGGTTGGCGGCACGCACGGCCTTGTGCTGGGCGGCTTTCTGTTCCTCGGGCATTTCGGGGCACAGATAGGGGATCATGTTGTTATTGCCCGCCAGGATGACGTTCTTCGCCATCACGCGGCTGCACTTGCCATTGCGCATGTAATCCACGGCGACCTCGCGCGTGTCAGGCTCGAACAGGCCGACCGGGGCATCGCCAATATGCTGGACGCGCACAACAATACTGTTCAGCCGGATGCGGGCCGGAGCATTCGGGCGGTCAAGCGTGTCATAGCGCAGCCGTACCGTTTCAAGCGACTGCCACGTACCCTGCGGCAGGGATTGCGGCACCAGCTCGCGCACCATGAGCCGCGCCAGATCCGAATTGCCCGCAGGCATATGAAAATCGGCTGCCTCGTCCTCCGGGGCCTCGGGCGAATAGGGCGCGCGCGCCACCCCCAGGGTGGAAAAGCCCGGCGCATAACGGAAATAGGCGAACCAGGCGCTGGCCGCAGTCTTGCTCAGGCACCACACACCCGGCAGCCACGGCAGGCTCTCGGGCGCCACCTTCACGTAATCCAGCAGGTACTGCTTGTATGTTATCGATTGCAGGCGGGCGATCTTCTGCGCCGTGGTCATGCCCGCCATGTAATCGACCGTGCCGTGATAGACAGCGGCAAGGTCCTGGCGCACCCGCGGCGGCAGGTTGGCCGTTTTGAGGAACTCGGGCGTTGGCGCGGTAAAATGGACATGCGGGTAAAGCCGCCCGTCGCCCCCGCTCGCGCGCGGCAGGAAGGTTGCAGGCCGCATGCCCAACGCGGCGAAAGGATTGGTTTTCTCGCGCTTGACTGTAAAATCGGCCCCAAGGCTTTTGACGAATCCCCTTGCCTGCTCCGTCCACTGGTCCGGGGCCACGAAATAGGCCGAGCCCCCGGTGGTCATGAGCGTGCGGCCATCACTGACAAATTCGTTGCGCTTGGCATGCCCCCCGAAATCATCGTGATTGTCCAGCACCAGCACCCGCGCCTCCGGCCCGAAGCGCCGGCGGTAGAAACAGGCCGCCGCGAGGCCGCTCAGCCCGCCCCCCACCACAACAAGGTCATAGGTTTCGCCAGTGTGGACCGGCGCAGGATAGGCTGCGCCATCACGGCGGCCATGTGCTGCCTCGAACGCACCGGGATGGGCGCCACGCATGCCCTCGCGCACGGGGGGATAGGTCGCGGCATCCGCAATCGGTCCCGCATAATTGCTCAGGTCTGTCTGCACCCGGCCGGGGGGGGCGGCGTGGCTGGCACCAGCCCGGATCATGCCAGCGCCGAGCGCGGTTGCGGCAAGGCCATGAATGAGATCACGCCGTGAAATCGCGGCACCCATGCCCAGTTGTTTATCGCTGCTCTTCATACATGACCTCAACACCAGGGATATCAGGAAATGATGACAGGGAAACGGGCCTCAGCCTTCGGCCATTTCTTTCTTGTGCGCCTCGGCCAGTTCCGCCATGGAGTTGAAGCGGAAATCGACTTTCGGCATCGCGCCAGGGTCCATCGTCGCCCCGAACCCGTCCTGCGCGTGGCGGCGGTAGATCCAGCACGATGCCAGCCCCGCCCTGTTGGCGGGCTGATGGTCGTGAAACAGGCTTTCCGCCGTGTGCAGCACGTCTGACGGCCCCAGCCCGAGGTCGGCAAGGTATTCGAGCATGTATTCGAAGTTGCGCATGGACGGCTTGTACGACCCGATATCCTCGGCGGTGTAGATTCCATCAAAAACGACATTCAGCCGGGCATTGCTGCCGCTGAAGGAACGGGCATCGACATTGGACAGGATCACCAGCTTGAAATGCTGCTTGAGGTACTGAAGCGCTTCGGTGCTATCGGGAAAAGCAGGCCAGTTCGGCACGGACTGGCCGTAATCCTGCGCTTCGGAAATGGTGTGCGGCACGCCCCACTCCTCTGCAAGGCGACGATAGACACTTGCCAGAATGGCCGGGTACGGACGGCCGGGGGTCCATTTCTGCTGGCGGGACTCATATTTGGCATGGGCCTGCAGGATGGCATCGCGGCTGAGGGGTGTCTTCAGCCGCGATGTCAGGGGAGCAAGGGCGTTGATGATGCCTGTCTCCCAATCGATCAGGGTGCCGTAACAGTCGAAGGTCAGAACCTTGAAGTCTTTTAGTTTCATCATGCGCTCCATCATTGCGAAAATGCATCATGCCCCCGGCACAACCCGGAAACACAAAGTAACCTTACCTTGAACCCGTGTACATTTTGCGACACATACTATGATATACAGTGAATTGATGATCCTGTTGCGTTCAATTCCCTCATGAAGCCAGTTGAAGCACAAGCGTTTGATTAACTATACGATGGCACATCCGTTATGCGCCATTCGATTATATTTCGATATAAAAACGATATTCCATGTCGTACCGGCGGAGGAAACGGCAGAATATGGGGCATCGCACATGCCGCTTATGCACGCCGCCCCGGGCAGGCCATGCCGCACGCCAGCAGGGCTTGATCCCGGCGGCATGATATCCATTTCCATGGGAGGAGGCCGTGTACATGACAAGGCACGGACGAGCCCGACCATGACTGGACTGGATCATACCCCATGCCCCGCATTCTGATTGCCGCCGGCGTGCTTCTTGTTGCCGCAGGCCTGTTCTGGCCTTTTGTGTCACGCCTGCCCCTTGGCAGGCTACCGGGCGACATTCTGATACAGCGGCCGAATTTCACGCTTTACATGCCCATTACAAGTGGCCTGCTCATAAGCCTCCTTGTCTCGTGCATCCTGTGGCTCATGCGGCGCTGAAAGCGCAGGCGACCCGGAGCAGGCAGGCGTCATGCCTTTGCTTTTGCCCTGCCCGGTCGATGCAGAACGGCGCAAAGCGCTGAAAACCACATGGACTTCAGCATGATATTTCTGGTTCGTAATGATAGGCATAATTCATGAAGGACTGACCTTCAGATAATGAAATGCCGCTGAATTCCAGCAATCGCGGCAAGGAGTGCTGACATGAAATCATGGCCTGAAGTACTGACATTCGATGTGGTTGGAACCCTGATTGATTTTGAAAGCGGCATGGTGGACTTCATCCGCGCCCATTGCGGCCCGGCGGGGCAGGCCATGGACCGCGAGGCCTTTCTCGCCGCCTATGGCGCGGCGCATGACCGCGCGGGCACGCTCCTGTTTCCCGATGACATGGTGCCCGTCTATCACATCCTGGCCGAACAGTTCGACCTGCCGCGCGATGATGCCATTGCCGAGGCCTTTGCGCAGGATGCCCGCAACTGGAAGCCTTTCCCCGATACGGTGGCGGCCCTGAAGCGGCTTTCGAAGCATTTCAAACTGGTGGCCATGACAAATTGCCAGCGCTGGGCATTTTCAGGGCTGGAAAAGTCGCTGGACTATCCTTTCTTTGATACCGTTACGGTAGACGACGCCCTGTGTGAAAAGCCGGACCCGGAATTCTTTGCCTTTACGCGCGGGCGCCTCAGCCGTGACGGTATTGTAAAGGACAAGATCCTGCATGTGGCCCAGAGCCAGTTCCATGATATCGGCATTGCGCGGGAAATGGGCTATTGCGTATGCTGGATCGAACGCCGGCAGGGACTGGAAGGCTATGGCGCGACCATCGCCGTAGAAGAAGCCACCATTCCTGATTATCATTTTGCCACGCTGGCCGAACTGGCTGACTTCATGGATGAAAAGGCTCCCGTAGCCGCCATGGCATAAAAGGACGCGTTGGCGCCGCCTGTACCTGACAAAGGCGGCGCCAGACCCCTCCCCCTCCCGATCATGCGCCAACCGTTAACGCTGCACGGCAGTGCCCCGGGCCAGTATTATGGTGGTCATGGCGCGATCTGAGCGCACCCTGCGCAGGTCCGGTACACCGCGATGGCACCCAAAGCGACAGAAAGAAAACGGGCCTGTCAGACGGAAAGAAAACGCATCAACTGTTCCCCATCAGCCTCGGCCCGGCTGCACTGATGGATTATGTTGCCCCCTTCGATGACCACGATCCTGTCGGCCACATCCAGTGCAAAGCTCAGCACCTGTTCAGACACGATAATACTCAGATCCGTCTCATCCCTGATCTTTCTTAATGTTCGCGCCAGTTCCAGAATCAGGGAGGGTTGTATGCCTTCCGTCGGTTCATCAAGAAGCAGTACATGCGGCCCGGTTGCCAGGGCCCGCGCAATGGCAAGCTGCTGCTGCTGCCCACCAGACAGATTACCGCCCCGGCGCTCCCCCAGTTCCTTCAGCACGGGAAAGAGATCATATAATTTCTGGGGAATGGTCCTGCCTCCCCTGACAAATAATCCACTTTCAATATTTTCCGTTACTGTCATGGCGGAAAATATCATGCGCCCCTGTGGCACATAAGCCAGACCAGCCTTGACACGCTGCCATGACGGCAGATGCGTAATATCTTTTCCATCCAGAATGATATTTCCGCTGCGGGCGGCAATATTGCCAATCAGCGCCTTCATGAGTGTCGTCTTGCCCATGCCGTTACGCCCCATGAGCGTTACGATTTCGCCCCGCCCGACCTGAAGGTCAACGCCATGGAGCACTTCACTGGCCCCATAAGCAACATGCAGGTCCTTGATATCAAGCGTAATGTCCGGCAATGCGGTCACAGCACTGATCTTGTCTATGCTTTCAGTGGCCAAGATACACCTCCACAACCTTCGGATCGTTTTTCACGCTTTCCATCGACCCCTCGGACAGGATCTGCCCCCGATGCAGGACTGTTACCTTGTGGGCAATCTGTTCGACAAAGCCCATATCGTGCTCGATAACCAGTACGGAACGGGACTTTGTTATGGATTGCAGAAGATCTGCCGTACGTCGCCGTTCGCTTACCGTCATGCCTGCAACAGGTTCGTCAAGCATGAGCAGGGCCGGGTCCTGAATAAGCAGCATGCCTATCTCAAGCCACTGCTTCTGTCCGTGACTGAGTTCTGACGCCTTGCGATCCAGCTGGTCTTGCAGAAAGATCATTTCCGCTACTTCATGGATGCGCTCGATCACGGCGGCACTGCGACGAAACAACAGGCTTTCAAAAACACTGCGGCCATGTGGGTAGGAAATTTCCAGGTTTTCGAATACGTTCAGATCTTCATAAACGGATGGCGTCTGGAACTTTCGCCCCACACCTGCACGCACGATGTCATATTCCTTGAGTCTGGTCAGTTCTTTTCCAGCAAAACGAATGGAACCGCCGGTCGCCTTGGTCCGCCCACAGATCAGGTCCAGAACCGTTGTCTTTCCGGCCCCATTGGGGCCGATGATGACCCGGATTTCTTCTTTGCCCACATTGAATGACAGGTCGTTTATGACCTGAAACCCGTCAAAAGAAACGCTCAGGTCTTTGACTTCCAGTAGACTTCCATCATCTAACGGCATTTTGCGCCTCCTTATGCCTGCTTACACCCGCGCAGGCTTGAAACGGGCCGTCAGCGCCGCCACCAATCGGGTCATGTATCGATCCAGATAATTCTGGTACAGGCTGCTCAGCCCCCCGGGCAGAAACAGGACAACCCCGATAAACAGGGCCCCCATGGCGAATGTCCAGATTTCTGGCATGCTTTCCGAAAAGCTGGTACGGGCCCAGTTGACCAGAAGGGTGCCATAGACAGCCCCAAGCAGGGAATTGCGGCCACCGACGGCACAGTAAATGACCATGTCGATTGACGGGACAATGCCAACAAAGGTGGGAGACATGAACCCGACCTCAAGCGTAAACAATGCCCCACCAATCCCGGCCATCGCCGCGGAAAGCGTAAAGGCAAATATCTTGAAGTTCACAACATTATAGCCGGAAAACCTTACCCGGTTTTCCTGGTCGCGCATGGCATGCAGGATGCGGCCAAGCTTGCTGCTGCGCACGAACCATACAAACAGCATGCAGGCAAGAAGAAGCACCACACCAATATAATAAAGCACGAGCTTGGCGTGATCCGTCCTGATATCCCATCCATCAAGCGTGCGCAGGTCCGTAATCCCGTTGACCCCACCGGTATAACCCTGCTGGCCAATAATCAGAATGGTCAGAACCGAGGCAATCGCCTGTGTTATGATGGCAAAATAGGTTCCTCCCACCTGCCGCCGGAACATGGCAAACCCGATCAGTGCGGCCAGCGCGGCAGGCACGGCCATAACAGCAATCAGGGAAAAGGGCAGACTGTGAAAAGGCTTCCAGAACCATGGCAGGGCCGTGATCTGGTTCCAGTCCATGAAATCCGGGATGCCGGGCGTCGACTGGTTTTTTGTGGCTTCTACGGTTGATGCCTGCAGTTTCAGGAACATGGCCATGCAGTATCCGCCAAGACCGAAAAAAATCCCCTGCCCCAGGCTGAGAATGCCAGCATCTCCCCAGCATACGACCAGACCGATCGTAACAAAGGCATATGTCAGATATTTGCCAACAAGATTAAGGCGGAACGGCTCCAGGCCGCCAGGCAGGACCACCAGCAGGAAGCATGCCAGGATGGAAAAGAAAATGATATCTTTACGTTTCTGAATGGAAAGCGACACTGTTTCCTCCCTTCCGCCTAGCGGCGCACTTTCATGGAAAATAGCCCTTGTGGCCGCAGCATCAGGATGCCGATTACCGTCAACAGGACGATAACCTGCGCCATGGAACCGCTGAGAAAGAACTCCAGGATGGAACGCGCCTGGGAAATACTGAAAGCCGATGCAATAGTGCCGCCAAGACTTTGTGTCCCGCCAAATGCCACGACCAGAAAGGTATCGACAATATATTGCTGTCCGGCCGTGGGGCTGGTTGAACCGATCATGGTAAAGGCGGCCCCGGCAACGCCGGCAACACCGCAGCCCAGCCCGAAAGTAAGGCGATCAATCCACTCGGTATTAATTCCGACAGCTCCCGCCATGCTCCGGTTCTGCATGACCGCGCGCACCTGGCACCCCCACCGCGACTTCAGCAGCAGGGCATAGATGCCGAGTGTGATAAAGAATGTCAGGCCAACCACAATGACGCCATTGACCGGAATCTGGGTGGTTTCGTTCAGGTTGAACGACCCCATCATCCAGTCCGGTAGCTGCACCCCCACCTCACGCGCGCCAAAGACGGAACGGAAAAGCTGCTGCAGCATCAGGCTGACACCCCACGTTGCCAGCAGGGTATCTAGCGGGCGACGATAGAGAAAGCGTATCAACCCCCATTCCAGTAGCATTCCAACGGCACCTGCAACAATAAATGCCAGGATGACAGCAATAAAAAAATATGCACCGAACAGTGTGGGTATCCAGCGACTGAATACCTGTGAGCAGACATACGTCGTATAAGCGCCGAGAATCATGAACTCGCCATGCGCCATGTTAATGACGCCCATCTGGCCAAAAACAATGGCCAGCCCAAGCGCCATTAACAAAAAGACGGAAAACAAGATCAGACCCGCGAAACTTTGCATGACAAAGATCGATGTCAGATCACTGAACGAATATCCCCAGAGCATGATCTGCCACTCCCGATATTGGAAAAAATCAGTCGCCAACCCTGTGGCAGGTCACTGGTAGCCACTGGGGAATGGATCGGGCTTCATAAGATCAGGCGTTGTATAGACCACATCAAACTGCCCGTCTGTCCGGGCGCGGCCGATCAGGGTCTTGCTCCACAGATGGTGATTATCCGCAATGCGGACATAGCCTTCGGGTGCATCGCCAAACTCTACGCCCGGAGAGGCGTCGATCACCTTGCTCACATCAAAGCTGCCTGCCTTTTCCACGGCCAGTTTCCACAACCACGGGCCAAGATAGGCGGATTGCGTGACATCCCCGATCACGCTTTTTTCGCCCCACATTTTCTTGAATGCGGCCACGAATTTCTTGTTGGCGGGATTATCGAGACTCTGGAAATATTTCATGCAGGCATAGGCACCCGCAATATTTTCGCCGCCTATACCCAGGATTTCATCTTCCGTAACGGAGATTGTCATGAGATTATGCTTGCTCAGGTCCAGGCCAGCAGCTTTCATTTGCTTATAGAATGCAACATTCGATCCGCCAACAATAATGGCGTAAATAACATCCGGTTTTTTCAGCTTGATCTTGTTGATAACGGAATTGAACTGCGTATCGCCCAGCGGGAAATACTCTTCACCAACAACACTTGAATCCTTGAGGTGCTTTTCAATATGCTTGCGGGCAATCTTGTTCGCCGTCCGCGGCCAGATGTAATCCGACCCCAGAAGATAGTAGGTCTTGGCGCCCTTTTCCCTGCTGATCCAGTCCAGGCCCGCCAGGATCTGCTGCGTGGCTTCCTGCCCGGTATAAATAACATTTCGGGACTGCTCGACGCGAATTTCTCACACTTGAGGAAATTTTGGGTTATTTTGTAGAATTCAGTCATCCCACAGGAGCCCGATCT
>NZ_QQBI01000003.1 GCF_004302915.1 Komagataeibacter xylinus
CGACTGCGTTTCATTCGTCCGTATCCTTCTCGATCGGACTCTACTTTAAAATGGGCACATTTTCGGGGGGCACGTCAGTGGGCGTGACCGCTGACCCTTGCTCCATCATTCTGCCGGGCGAGGGCAGTGCGCCGGAACCCATATAGCCATGAAGTCTGAACAGCCTCGGTCGTCCGCCCGACATCTGATGCCGAGCGGCACGATTTCCGTTACTTCGCGCCTTCCACGACAAGCTTTCCGTCCCGGATGACATACAGCTTCTGGTTATCCGGGCCGATCAGCGATGTGGCATGACTTGCAAATGTCATCGGCAGGGACACCGGCGATTTCACGGGTCGATAATTGCGCGCATCGTTCACGTCCCCTGCCCCGGCATACCGGGCAATATATGGGTAGGGATAGACGGGACGGCTGGCTATTGCCGTGGTATTCGGCCGCGCATCCGGCTGGCTGAGCATGGGGGCCATATGGATCTGCCCGCCCGCCGGGGGCCTGTCATGGCTGCCGGGCGGTGGTCCCATCGGTTCCCTGCCCTGTGCTGTCCGCTCGGTGCGGATGACGGCGGGCACGGTGTCGGTTTCAGTCCAGCCCATCAGCGGCGAGAGGAAATCGATCTGCGGAAAGCCCTCGCCATTGCCGCAATGGCCCACACCGGGCAGCAGGTAGAATTTCAGGAAGCTTTCGGTCTCCTCCACGCCCATTTCCCGCTGCACGCCCTGATAATAGGCGATGGTGTTCAGGGGCGAGATCGACTGGTCCGCCAGGCCATGCCACAGGATCAGACGGCCACCACGTTTGTGAAACGCATGAAGGTCCGTGTTCTCGGCATTATACAGCGGGGCCAGTTCGCTCATCCGGGCAAAGGAGGCATCATCAAAGCGGAAACGGCTCAGGTCAGCCGCCTTTTCATCCACCTGCGTCGGAATGACATAGGCAATGGCCGAAGCAGCAATGCCATTGCTCATGGACTCTCCATCCGCGGTCGCGGGCAGCGCCCATTGCAGTTCCGACCCCGGCAGGGGGCCGCCGATGATGTAGGGATGACCGGATGCATCGGTTGCCCCGGTATAGAGACGCACAGCCGCCTGCGTTTCCTCCGCCGTCAGGCAGTGCGCGGTGTCGCTCTGGCCAGCCGGACACCGCACCCATGCGGGATCGAAATGGCAGGTGCGGGGATCTTCGAGAATGCCGTCCTTTACGCCCGAAAGCGTATCGCAATGGCGGATGACGGCATCATGCAGCACGTTCACGCGGCCTTGCAGCAGGATGCTGGTACCATCGGCACGCTGGTTCCCGCGCACGTTCCACGCATGGTAGAAAGAGTTCTGCACGGTAAACAGGGCGGCCGGGGCACCGGCGGAAATGCCGTCAAAATCATCGGGGAAACGCTGGGCTTCCATCAGTGCTTCGCGCCCACCATCGGAACAGCCGACAAAATAGGAATATTTCGGGGCCTGTCCGTAGAAAGCCGCCATCAGGGCCTTGGCCGCCAGCGTGGTGACATGGTTCGCGCGATAGGCGAAGTCGATACGCTTTTGCGGATCCTTGCCAAACTCGCCCTGCGCCAGTCCCATCATGGAGCCGGTATGGCCCATGTCATCACCCGCCATGACGAATTCGCCATTCAGGGCGGGCGCGCAGGCCCCGGCATTACTGACGCCCACACGCGTCATGCCGCACAGACCACCACATCCACCCAGCAGGAATCGCTGGGTCCAGTGCTCCATGGGCAGATCGACCTCAAAGGAAATCGCAGGAGCGACCTGTCCCGTGACCTTGCAGAATTTCCCCTTCGGCGTCTGAAGCACGGCAGCCTTCTGGCCATGGACTGCAGCGCCGACGGCGGGCGCAAGATCGATATGGCCCAGCGCATCGCACGATATGGCGGGTGCGACCACCGGCAGGGAAGCGCTATCCGCCGCCTGTGCCGAAGGGACAGAGACAGGCAGCAATCCCGACCCTGCCCCCATGACCGCAAGGAAAACGGTCAGGGTCAGAAGTAAGTTTTTCATATCAGGCAAAATATCCTGTTCGGCCTTCTTCGATTCATGAACCGAAGGTAGGTCATGTCTCGCTGAATAAATGTATAAATTTGTAAGGGAGGCGCCTCATCATGGTCCTGACACCCACGCCCCTTATCGTTCAGCGCGCGTCCCCGACGTCTTTCACGGACGCATCGGCCTGGCCCTTCACCCAGTAGCCGGATGCCTTGATCCACTGTGCCGGAATCCTGCGTTCATCGAGAAGATACTGGCGCACGGCTTTTGCCACGCGGGCCTCGGCACCGACCCAGACAAAAGTATGGTCCAGAATTTCCAGATTATTCAGGACAGCAAGAATGCTGGCAGCGTCATCCGCCTGCTCCATAGGCCGATGGACCCAATGGGCAGAATGGTCTGCAGCCGCGACAAAGACCTGCTCGTCTTCCGCCCCCGGCACAGCAACCACAGTCGTAACGGACGTCCGGGCAGGAAGCGCCTCAACCCGTCGTCCGATCGCAGGCAACGCCGTTTCGTCGCCGATCAGAAGCCAGTGACCAATCGGGCCGGAAATGATCTGCGACCCGCGTGGACCACCGATCTCCAGTCGGTCACCCGGTTTGGCGGCCCGCGCCCAGGCCGCGGCCGGGCCACCATGGTGATTGACGAAATCCAGAAGCAGCGTACCGTTCTGCGGGTCGTAACGGCGTGGCGTGTAATCGCGACGGGTTGGCGCGCCATCCAGGCCGGGCACGAAGATCTTGATATGATCATCCGGGGATGGACTGGTGAACCCGGCCAGTTCGGGGCCACCCAGCGTGACACGGATCATGTGCGGGGTCAGGCGCTCAACAGTGCGGACTTCAAGACTACGCCTGACCAGGTCATGCCGCACACGGCGGATCTCGGGGGCATCATCGCGATTTGAAAAGGACTGGAAAAGCTTCATCACTGTGTATCCCTGTCATGCCGACAGACCGGTGACTGTGGATACACAGACGCACAGGCTGCCAGCATGCTGCTGTCAGTTTCTGTGCGTTGTTTCACGTTAACGCATACGAAAGTACGGTCCGCAAAGACCGGACTAGCTGTTTTAATCAAAGCCTTCGAAAGCAGGGTCTGTCAACGGGTTTTCAATATCCTCCTGCCCCGTTACGTGCGGGGTGCCTGGTCGCAGCATCCTTGGATCGGGCAGCCACCACGCCCACGTCGAGTTACGCATGGACCAACCATGCGGGCAATGGCGAGACGCGATGGACGTTCATCTCCATGGAAGTCGGGACAATATTGCGCACTTCCACATGTTCTCCGGCGACGGTTTCAGGACACGGACTGGAGGCCATGGTCGATCATGTCGATCCGTCCCGCCGCCAGTGCAGGACGCCAACGATAGGTTCCAGCGACATGATCATCCTGCACAAGCGCATGGATATCTGCCCTGTTACGCAGACAGGTTATGATCTGACGTCTGCTTTCGGGAACATAGATCGCCAAGGTCCACGTCTTGAACCAAGGCGTATTCTGACGATCCGCCAATCATGCAACAGGGCATACGCATTGAGAACTGTCTCTTCACAGACTGACCTTATGCTGTACAGACATCCAGATCCTGTATAAACGGCTGCCCCTATCCTATTTTTATCCGTTTTTGTCCCGTTTGTCCCTACGATAGAAAATACACTTCCGCACAACGATACCTATTGGCTCTTATTATTAGAGCCAATAGGAAAGGTCAGATCAATGCACGCCAGAGCCATATCGTCTCCCCGGAAATCAATCCGTCGGCGCCAACTGCGTGAAATGGTGCCGCTGGCCGACAGCACAATTTACGAAATGGAACAACGCGGTGAATTCCCGCGCCGCTTCTGTCTTTCGCCACGCTGTGTCGTGTGGGACCTGGCCGAAGTGGAAGCATGGTTGGAAGAACGGCGTTCGAAACCAAGTATGCCGGCAAGAGGTCCCGACGTAAGGCAGAGGCGAACGCGCCCGATCAAAGGGCAGGATCCGGCTCGAACAACGGCATAGATGGTGACACCAGGTTGGGCACGTATTTCTTACCTGCGATCCAGGCATCCACGGTGTTCGACCACTCCTGCATCATATGACGCCGTTGTAGCTCATATTCTGCTTTATTATAGACGCCCCGCGAAGAACGCCCGTCTTCATGAGCAAGACATTTCTCAATCCAGTCGCTATTGAAGCCCAGTTCATTCAGAAGCGTTGATCCCGTGCGACGAAGGTCGTGGACCGTAAAAGCTTCCAACGACAGCCCATCCTTTTTGGCCTGATCGACGACTGAATAGGTCACGCGATTGAATGTCGCGCGGGACATCGGCGCGTCTGCATCATAGCGAGACGGTAGTAGGTAACGCGAATTTCCTGCACACGTTTTCAATGCGATCAATATGTCCAACATCTGATGAGAGAGATACACATTATGTGCCTTTGAACGCTTCATGCGTTCTTTAGGAATTGTCCAGACAGCATTCTCGAAATCAACTTCATCCCAAACAGCGTCCTGCAATTCGCTTTTCCTGACCATGGACAGTAAAAAGAACCGCATTCCCAGGCGGATGGTCGGCAACGTCGGTACATTTTCTATCACCCGGAATAACACCCGAATTTCAGCGGGAGAAAGTGCACGGTCCTTGGGAACGAAGGTCGCGATCGATGAAGGTCCGACCTCGTCGGCAAGATTGGCAACCTTCTCTCCATGCAAAATACCAAAGTTGTAGATCTGCTTTACAATATCCCGAACGTGTATCGCCGTCGCCGGCGCACCGCGATCGACTATCGCTGCACAATGCGTCCTGAGATCATTCGGCGTGATCTCGGTCAGAAGACGGTTGCTCCAGACAGGAAGCAGTTCCCGTTCGAAAATTGCGCGACGCATGGCCCGGGTGCTATCGGCCATTGCTGCAGCCTGCAGCCATTTCTCTCCCAGCTTGCCAAAGCTTCTGGCCTCCTTGAGGCGCCGCTTGTTGCGCTGCTTCTCGATCGCCGGAGAAATTCCTTCCGCGAGAGCGCGTCTCGCATCAATACACTTCTCCCGTGCACGCGCGAGCGATAGTCCCCCTGGACCGTATTTCCCGAAACACACGGTCTCGCGCCGTCCATTCAGACGGTAGTCCATTCGAAAGGACACCACGCCTTTTTCCGTGACGAGGACATACATCCCGTCACGGTCCGCGACCTTGTATTTTTTTTCTTTTGGTTTCAACGATCTAATTGCAGCATCCGTAAGCATTGCACCGCCTCCGACCCAAAAATACCGTCAAGGGATTTTGGTGGGCTGTTTCGGAGAAAAAGCATCTGTTTACAAAGACTTATTGTAAAAAAATACCGTCACAGGCCCATCTGCCCATGACGGTATTCACACAATTCCCGACTGGCAAGCCTGACGAGGTCCGTCACGCATACCGTCAAAACCAACCTGTGCACATCGATAGTCTGCAATAGCAGACGACGACATTAACTTTTTATTTCAATATGTTAGGTAGGGTTCGGGGAGGGAATGGGATCCTTCAGGACCCTTGTGAATCATTCCCACTCAATCGTTCCCGGCGGCTTGGACGTAATGTCATACGTCACGCGGTTTACGCCCCGCACTTCATTGACAATACGCCCGGCCACACGGTTGAGGAACGACATGTCAAACGGATAGATATCCGCCGTCATGCCATCCGTGCTGGTCACGGCGCGCAGGGCGCAGGCGTAATCATAGGTGCGGCCATCGCCCATTACACCCACGGTGCGCACGGGCAGCAGCACGGCAAAGGCCTGCCAGATGGCGTCATACAGCCCAGCGGAGCGGATTTCCTCGAGGAAGATCGAATCAACGCGGCGCAGCAGGGCCAGCTTCTCGCGCGTAATGGCACCGGGGATACGGATCGCCAGCCCCGGACCGGGGAACGGGTGGCGCCCCACGATCGCCTCGGGAATGTCCATCTCGCGGCCCAACTCGCGCACTTCATCCTTGAACAGTTCGCGCAGCGGCTCGACAAGCTGCATCTTCATCCGCTCGGGCAGGCCGCCCACATTGTGGTGCGACTTGATGGTCACCGACGGGCCGCCGGTAAAGCTCACGCTCTCGATCACATCGGGGTAGAGCGTGCCCTGTGCCAGGAACTCGGCGCCGCCAAGCTTGGCGGCTTCTTCCTCGAACACCTCGATGAACAGGCGGCCAATGGTCTTGCGCTTGATCTCGGGGTCGCTCACGCCCTCAAGCGCGTTGAGGAACAGGTCGGAGGCATCGCGGTGGATGAGGTGGATGTTGAAGCGGTCGCGGAACGTGCGGATCACCTCATCCGCCTCGCCCGCGCGCAGGATGCCCGGATCGACGAAAATGCAGGTCAGCTGGTCGCCAATGGCCTGATGGATCAGCACGGCGGCCACCGAGGAATCAACCCCGCCAGAAAGCCCGCAGATCACCCGCCCCTTGCCCACCTGCTGGCGGATGCGCGCAATCTCCATGTCGCGGAAGCCCGCCATGGTCCAGGTGCCCCGGCACCCCGCCACGCCATGCGTGAAGTTGCGCAGCAGGGCCGCGCCATGCGGGGTGTGCACCACCTCGGGGTGGAACTGCACGCCATAGAGCCTGCGGCCTTCATCGGCGATGATGGCGAACGGTGCGCCCTCGCTCACGGCCACGGCCTGGAAGCCCGGCGGCAGCGCGGTCACGCGGTCGCCATGGCTCATCCACACCTGCTCGCGCCCACCACGCGCCCATGTGCCGCGAAACAGCGCGCAATCCTTGATAATATCGATATGCGCGCGGCCGAATTCCCGGTGTTCGGATGATTCGACCCTGCCGCCCAGCATGCGGCACATGGCCTGCTGCCCGTAGCAGATGCCCAGCACCGGCACGTTCAGTTCAAACACCACCGGCGGGATGGTGGGCGCATTCTCGTCAAGCACGCTGGCCGGGCTGCCTGACAGGATGATGCCCTTGGGCGCAAAGGCCCGAATCCGCTCGGCCGTGCTGGAATACGGCCAGATTTCGCAATACACCCCGCTCTCGCGCACGCGGCGGGCAATCAGCTGCGTGACCTGGCTGCCGAAATCCAGGATCAGGATCCGGTCTTCATGCAGGGATTCATCAAGTCCTGCCGGTGGGGGGGCTGTATTCACGGTGTCGTTCATCATGTGTCTTTCGGTCGCGGCATTATCGATACACAGGGCTTCCAGCATGAGTGGGCGACCCGGTGCAAGGGTGGGATAGTCTTTCGGGCGCAGATAGCACAATATAAGGCATGAGGCAGGCCCATGTCGCCTGCCGCGTTCCGAAACCCCAACCAGAGGTCCGTTTTCATGATTGCATGCCTCGTGCGGCCAGCGGCGGTGGCCCTTGGCCTGGCTGGCATCCTTGCCCTTGCGCCCCCGGCAGCAGCCGATGCGCTGCACGACCCGAAAGGATTGTGGACCGGCCAGCTCGTGGCCGACAAGGGCAACTGCACCGACGTGACGCGCGATACCTCCACCTTTCAGGTCGGCTCGAAAACCCTCACCTTCACCCCCGCCGATGGCTCCGTGCCGCTGCGCGGCCAGCCGGAAAAGGGATACGCCCACTATCATGCCGAGACGCTGCTGCAACAGCCCTCGGGAGCGGCCTTCCCCATGGTGTTCGAGGCGCATCCGGAAGGCAAGACCATCGTTGGCGTCTATGGCACGCCACGCTGCCGGGCGCATATCGTACTCAGGCGATAGGCCCGCCATGCCGCCACGTGCGCGCGTGTTCACGCAATCGGGAACACTCCGGTCCCGTACAGGCATGGATGCGGGGCCACGATCCGATATATTTCATCCATGTCCGATAACATGACACTGGCCGGGGCCGTTCTTTCCATCATCGTCCGCAAGGGGCGCATGCTGCTCGTGCGCCGCCGCAACCCGCCCGATCAGGGGCTGTGGGGCTTTCCCGGCGGGCGCATCGAGCATGGCGAAACCTGTTTTGACGCCGCCGCGCGCGAACTGCGCGAGGAAACCGGCTTCATCACCCACGCCGAAGGCACGCTGACCGCCTTCGACCTGATCGATCGTGACGGCAGCGGCCATATCCGCTTTCACTACCTGATCGTGGCCGTGAAATGCCACGACAATGGCTGGACCGACATCCATGCGGGCGACGACGCGGATGCGGTCGACTGGTTCGATCTCGAGCAGGTGCATGCCCGCCCGGCCGCCTTCAGCCCCGGCCTGCCCGAACTCGGCGCCCTGGCCCTGTCAGCCCGCGGCATCGCGCCGTGGCCACTGGCCCCGCAAACCCGCACGACCGATACCGCCCCCCACCACCGGGCCGAAAGTCTCCTGTCATGACCGCCCGCACCGCGCTGATTGTTGAAGACGAGGCCATGATTGCCGAACTGGTCGCCACCATGCTGGAAAGCGACGGCATCACCGCCACCATATGCCCCAGCGTGGCCGATGCCATGCGGGCGCTTGAAGCCCGCCCCTGCACGCTGGCGCTGGTGGACCTGACCCTGCCCGATGGCGAGCCTGATGCCTTCATTGCCGCCGCCCGCGCACGTGGCAGCCATGTGATCGTGATGAGCGGCGATCCTGACCGGCTGGCAGGCTACGCCCCCCTGCCCCTGCTGGAAAAGCCCTTCCGCATGAAGGCCATGCTCGAACAGGTGCGCCAGGCACTGCCCGTGGCTGACTGATGCGGCGTGACCCTGACAGTCGTTCTGGCAAGACCTTTTCCTGACTGCTTCGGGGCATACCGCCTTTTTGGAAAAAGGGAGCACCCAAAAACATTTATTTTTTATCGATGCATTGCACTTAAACTATTATCTAAAATAAAAATAGAGACTGAAAATACTATTTTATTTCGAAACAATTGTCCTGAAGTCCAACAGAGGCGCCTGCTGCCTGTCAGGGCGCTACCTGCAGAGAATGGTTACTTTATTACGTAGGCAGAAGTATCTGGCATTCGCCGGTTTCTGAAACCTGGCCCGACTGCATCTGGAAGGCTGGGGATGAATGACCCATGCCCGTAAAAGAAACCGAGGGAAACAGGCAGAGATCCATGAGGCTCATTTCCCGCCCACGACCGGCAGGCGCGCCATCGCCTGGCGCTCGGCAGCTGACAGGTCACCACGCAACTGCACGCGATACAGGCCAACCGGCTCGGCCACGCGCCCCCCGCGCCCGCGCATGACCGTGCCCAGCCTGTCCACGGAGGCGAACACATCCGTATCGAACACACGGCGCGGGTTGCATACCATAATGCCCCCGCCCGTCACGTCATGCGGCAGGTTGAACAGCGCCCAGCGCGGCTCCATGCCCACCACGGCGCGGCTGGGCAGCACCGTGGCCAGTTCCGCCGCCGTGCCGTAATCACACGCGGCCACGAATTCGCCGGGTCTGGCCACGGCGTTGATTTCCGCCGCCAGCCCGCGCCACCCCGCCATCTGCCGCAGCGCCACATCGGCATGGGAAGAAAGAGGCAACGGGGCAAACAGCGCCTGCCCGTAAACCAGCGCGCCAACCAGCAGCCCGCCGCCAACCGCCCAGCGCGCCCAGCGCCAGCCCACCAGCGCCGTGGCCACCGCCAGCGCCGGATAGATCACCAACGGCCAGTTCGCCTGCACCCGGTCGCCTATGCCATGCTGCACGAACACGCATGCAGGCACGGCCACGAAACAGGCCAGCAGGGCCGCACCGGGCGCCTGCCGCGCCTGCCGCCACGCACGCACCTGCCCCCACATAAAGAACGCGGCAATGCCCGGCGTCATAAGCCCGACCTGCCCGGCCAGCAGTTCGGTCAGGAACTGGGCGGCCCTTGCCGGGTGCCAGTCCGCCGTGCGGCCACCCTGGCGGGCAAAGCTGACCCAGCCATGTGTTGCGTTCCACCACAGCACGGGCGTGGCGCACAGCACGGCCAGCGCCAGTCCACCTGCCATCGCGGCCCAGTGCCGACCCTGCCCCGGCGCGCGCCGCCACAGGCCGTGCCCCACCCACCACAGGCCAATGCCCGCCACGGGCAGCACGGCGGTGTATTTGCTGTCAAAGGCCAGCCCGGCCACAAGACCCGCAGCCAGCCACCAGCGCGCCCCCCCGCCGGCCACGATGCGCCCCATGACCCACAGCAGCACGGACAGGAAGAACAGCACCGGCATGTCCGGCGTCATGACAACGGACTGGATGGCCAGCGCAAGTGTTGCCTGCAACAGCGCACAGGCCCGCCATGCCAGCGCGGGCGCAGCACAAGGCAGCAGGTCGCGCACCGCGCGGAACACGAAAAAGGAGACCCCCGCCCCCGCCAGCACGCCCACCAGCCTTACGCCAAGCGGGTCATCGCCGCCGAACGCCATGCCCAGCCTGATCCACGCCGCCACCATGGGCGGGTGGTCAAGGTAGCTTGCCGCAGGCGCCAGCGCCCAGATGCGGTAATAGGCCTCATCGGGCGAAAGCGGCAGGAGGGCCGCCACCACCAGCCGCAGGCAGGCCAGCAGGCCAAGCAGGCACAGCCACGGGCGCGGGCTGTCCTTCCCCCTCTTCACATCATTGCCTTCACACAGGCACGCCGGGGCGGTTGAGGCTGGTGCGGATGGTCTGGAGTGTCTGCACGCGCGCCACATGGGCGGCTTCGGTCAACTGGCGGGTCAGCAGGTTTTCATGCGTGGCGTCACGCGCCACGAGCCGCACCAGAAAATCGCCGCCGCCGCGAATCATGTGGCACTCGCGCACCTCGGGCCAGGCCGAGACCTGCGCCTCGAAGGCGGCGAGCACGGTTTCCTTCTGGCTGTCCAGCCCGATCAGGGCAAAAAGCGTGATCGACCAGCCCAGCCGTGCGCCATCGGTGTCGGCATGGTAGCCACGGATCACGTGGTCCTCCTCCAGCCTGCGCATGCGCCGCAGGCATGGCGGCGCGGAAATGCCGACACGCCGCGCCAGTTCCACGTTCGTCATGCGGCCATCGAGCTGAAGTTCGGCCACAATCCGACGATCAATCGCATCCAGATCAGCCATCCGTTCCGCCATGCACATTCCATCTCTCGACAAAGGGGCAACCGCCCGGCCGGGTGCCACGATAATGATGCACTTTCTACTCCAACCCTTGCACGGACGCCAGTGGACGACCATACCAAAGGAAATTATGACGATACGATAGGTTTTCCCGATCTCATGCCCCAGACCGTTTCTACCGACCTGCTTGTCATCGGCGCGGGTCCCGCCGGTTATACCGCCGCCATCTATGCCGCGCGCGCCAGCCTCTCGCCCGTTCTCGTGGCGGGGCTGCAGCCCGGCGGCCAGCTCATGATCACCACCGATGTCGAGAACTATCCCGGCTTCGCCAAGGGCATACAAGGGCCGGAGCTGATGGAGCAGATGGCCGAGCAGGCCCGCAATGTCGGCACGCGCATGATGGATGACATCATCGTCTCATGCGATTTCACCCGCGCTGATGGCAGCGGCCGTTTCTACGCCACCGGCGATTCCGGCACGGTGTACGAAGCGCGCAGCGTCATCATCGCCACCGGCGCGCAGGCCAAGTGGCTGGGCGTGCCGGGCGAGAAGGAATTCCAGGGCGCGGGTGTATCGGCCTGCGCCACGTGTGATGGCTTTTTCTATCGTGGCAGGCGCGTGGCCGTGATTGGCGGCGGCAACACGGCGGTGGAGGAAGCCCTGTACCTCACCCACCACGCCAGCCACGTCACCCTGATCCACCGCCGCGATACCCTGCGGGCGGAAAAGATCCTGCAGGACCGCCTGCATGCCAACCCCAAGATCTCGGTACTGTGGAACAAGGCGGTCGAACGCATTACCGGCAGCGGCACGCCTGCCGTGGTCACGGGGGCGGACCTGCGCGATACGGTCACGGGCGCAACCACCCATATCGACGTGGATGGCGTGTTCGTTGCCATCGGCCATGCCCCGAACACCACAATTTTTCGTGATGTCGTGGCCATTGATACGGATGGTTACATCACCACGACACCCGGTAGCACGCGCACCTCGGTGCCAGGCGTATTTGCAGCAGGTGACGTGCAGGACAAGATATACAGGCAGGCCGTGACCGCCGCGGGCACCGGCTGCATGGCCGCACTCGAGGCCGAGCGTTTTCTTGCCGCAGGTCAGTAAAGGACTGCATGAGTCCTTGACCTGCTCCAGCATTTCCTTCACCACAACCCCTAGTGTCATAACATTTGGCGCGCCCTTTATAAGATAGAAAGCGGAGTCAACGCGTGGACTGGGATAAACTCCGGATATTTCATGCTGTAGCCGAGGCAGGGTCCTTCACCCATGCCGGCGACGTGCTTAACCTGAGCCAGTCTGCGGTATCGCGGCAGATTTCAGCCCTGGAAGAAGCGCTGCAGGTTCCCCTTTTCCACCGGCATGCCCGGGGGCTGATCCTGACCGAGCAGGGCGAGACACTGAACCAGACGGTTCGGGAAGTCTTCTCCAAGCTCGCCATGACCCAGTCCCTGCTGACGGAAAGCAAGGAAAAGGCAGCCGGTCGGCTACGGGTAACAACCACAACCGGCTTTGGCACCTGCTGGCTCACGCCGCGGCTGCACCGGTTCATGGAAACCAACCCCGATATTTCGATCACCCTGATCCTGGAAGATAACGACCTCGATCTGGGCATGCGCGAGGCCGACGTGGCGGTGCGCATGCACCCGCCCCGCCAGCCGGACCTGATCCAGCGGCACCTGGCCGACTTCCCGCTGCCGATCTATGCCTCGCAGTCCTATCTCAACGACTACGGCACGCCACGCACGCTGGAAGAGCTCAACGCCCACAAGCTGATCCTGTTCGGGGGGTATCACCCGCCCGTGCCGCACATCAACTGGCTGGCCGAGACCGGCGTGCCATCCGATGAGCGGCGTCAGGCCCGCCTTGAGGTCAACAGCCTCGCCGCCATGGCGGGCGCCATTGCGGCAGGCATCGGCATTGGCTCGATTCCGCTTTATGCGGCGTCGCAGTACCCCAACCTCGTCAAGATCCTGCCCGAGGTGCCGCTGCCCACGGTGGATGCCTATTTCGTCTACCCCGAGGAACTGCGCACCTCCAAGCGCGTGGCTGTTTTCCGCGACTTCCTGCTCGCGGAAATCAACGCACGCCACTAAGCACGCGCAGCATCACCCGCGCCGGTTCATTCCGGCCGGGATGACGCATGCCCGCCTGGCGCCATGGCGTGCCACACACTGGACGTTTCCGGGGCGAATTCTGGCCTGAAGCTTAAAGGAACGCCGCCCTTTTTGAAAAAGGCGGCGCCCGGAAACTTCTCTCTTCCTGCTTCAATGCATCATTGAAAAATAGGATGCCCGCCGCCCCGTTCAGTCGGCAGCGGGGGCTGAATTGACGCGTTCGCGCAGTTCCTTGCCTGCCTTGAAGAAGGGCACGACCTTCTCATCCACCGATACGCTCTCCCCCGTGCGGGGGTTGCGCCCGGTGCGGGCATCGCGCTTCTTGACGGTAAAGGCGCCAAAGCCACGCAGTTCCACCCGGTCGCCATGCATCAGGGCATTGCTGATTTCAGCAAAGATGACCTGAACGATACGTTCCACATCCCGCAGGGGGATATGGGGGCGGGCTGCGGCAAGCTCGGCGATCAATTCCGATCTGGTCATCCTGTTTCCCTCAAATTAAACAAGAAATTATAGTTTCCAGATCGCAACGGCCCCGTCAAGCATGCTGCTTTCTTTCAACAGCATTTCCGCTCCCGGCACGCCTGACAGCATGCCCGTGATCCAGTGCCGCCAGTTAACCTGGGTTGCCTGTGGCCCGATATCGGTCACCTGGGCATCATCGGGCAGATGCGTGGTTCCGAGCAGCCACTGCCGCGCATCATCAAGCGAGCCGATCTGGTCAACCAGCCCGAGCCCGAGCGCCTGCTGGCCGGTATAGGGGCGGCCATCGGCCAGTTCACGCACGCGCTCGGGCTTCATGTGCCGGTCCTGCGCCACGACGGTAACAAAAAAACCGTAGAGATCGGCAATAACGCCCTGCAACATCTCGCGCCCCTGGGGCGAGAGCGGCTGCACGGCGGAAGGCTGGCCCTTCATGGGGCCGGATACAAGCTGGTCCACATGCACGCCCACCCGCTCGAGCAGGCTGGACACATCGGGCGATTCCAGCAACACGCCAATCGAGCCTGTCAGGGTGGAGCGGTTGGCAAAAATGCGGCTGGCCGGCACCGACACCATATACCCCGCCGAAGCCGCCACACTGCCCATGGACACGACAACCGGCTTGCGGCGCGCAAACGCCGCCACGGCATCATGCAGCACCTCGCCCCCCGTTACCGCACCGCCAGGGCTGTTGACCTCAAGCACCAGCCCCTTGACCGAGGCATCATCAGCCGCTTTTTTCAGCGCCTCGACATTCTCGTGCTCGTCAGTGCCAATCACCCCCGCAAGCCTGAGGTGGACAAGATGCGGGCCGTGACCGGCCAGCACGCCCGAGCGGCTGACGGCCAGCAGGCAGGCAAGAACAAAAAAAGCCACGGCACTCCCCCGCCAGAGCAGAAGCTGGCGGCGGCGTGACGTGGCGTGCATAGACATATCGGGGCTGGTATCCATGGTTAGGGCAATACCACGGATACCGCCCATACCGAAGGCAGGATCAAACGTAAGAACAGGCCCGCATCATGCCTTGCGCCGACGGCCCGGGCGCCCGCGGCCCCCTTCCGCCCCACCGGCCTCAGACGCGGCCGCCGCGGCGGAGGCTGCGGTGATCTTGCGGCCAAGGCCGATCTCGCGCGCGAGGCTTGAGCGCCGCTCGGCATAGTTGGGGGCAACCATGGGGTATTCGGCCGGCAGGCCCCAGCGCTCACGGTATTGGTCGGGGGTCATGCCATAGGCGCTCTGCAGATGGCGCTTGAGCATCTTGAGTTTCTTGCCGTCTTCAAGGCAAACGATGTAATCGGCGAATACCGAGCGCTTGATGGGCACGGCGGGCTGAAGCTTTTCAGGCTCTTCTGCCGGGCGCCCCACGGTTGACAGTGCCGCGTAAACATTGCGGATCAGGTCAGGCAGCACATCGGCGGCGACACTGTTATTGGAAACATGTGCCGACACGATCTGTGCGGTCAGTTCCAGGCATGGGAAATCCTGTTCAGTATCAGACATGGTTTGGGCGCCTCTTTAACTTACAATCAAATTTCGTGGTTTTATTCACGATACCTTACATTGCATTTACATATACGGACAGACTGCTGAATACAATACTGGACATTAAACCGACTACGCTTATTCTAATTACCTATACCTCTTATATTATATGGAACGTCCAGTATTAAATAATTCCACCGGTGGAAAGCATTTATTTGTATAAAATTGATTCAAAATGTGGCTAAAGCATCCCGTCGCAAGACCTCCGGCCATCATATGGACGTTTTTGAGGAGGCGTGTTTGGCAGGATTCTTTGGAAAATGCCGCCATTTTGAACAAAGGCAGCATTTTGGAAAAACTTTTATTGTTTCCATCAATATATTGTTTTGAAAATGCGCGCCGTCACGATTCCAGATATATACGGGCGAAGCAGGCCGCCGGCTCATCCTTGACCGGGCCCGGCCCCGCGACACCCCGGCGCACCAGCCCGGCCAGGCGCTCCATGTCGAAATCGGGATCGCATACGGCACAGATCAGGCGCACGCGCATTTCCTCCATACTATCCTTAATACTGTAAATGACCTGCCGGGCTTCCTTGCGGGTTGTAACAATTTCGGCGCGCCGGAGTTCCGCAAGCTGCTGGCTCAGGGTTGGCTGGCCAATGCCGGTTTCGCTTTCAATCTGGCCCACGCTCTTTTCACCATCGAGCAGGCAGGCCAGCACCATGAGCCGCTGGGGCTGGGCCAGAAGCCGCAGGCGCTGCACAAGGTTTTCGGCAACTTCGCGTGTTCTCGGCATTTTGGGCATGGAATGCTCCCTCTCAGCTGGCGGTTTGAGCGCGTGCTGTACCATATTCACATCCCGCGCAACAGCGACCTGCCGCATGAGCGGGAATATAGCGCTTGATAAAATACATACATAATATAGTAAAAAGATAAACCATTTATCAGGCTCCGCACGCCTTGAACCGGACTTGTCGCATGATTCCCAGCCACGCACGCCAGCGCCCGATGCCCTCCGGCATGCTCCATGGTTGACCTGGCGCAGGTCGCCCTCGGGCTGGGCAGCGGCGGCATCATTGGCTTCACGCTCGGGCTTGTGGGCGGTGGCGGCTCCATCCTAGCCGTACCGCTGCTGCTTTATGTGGTTGGCATGGCCGACCCGCACCGCGCCATCGGCACGAGTGCGGTCGCCGTCACGGTCAATGCCCTGTCCAACCTTGCCAGCCATGCCCGGGCAGGCAACGTGCGGTGGAAATGCGCGGGCCTGTTCGCCAGTGCGGGCGTGGGCGGCGCGCTGGTGGGGGCTGCATGCGGCAAGGTCATCAACGGGCAGCACCTTCTGTTCCTGTTTGCGCTAGTCATGCTGGGCGTTGGCGGGTTGATGGCGCGCGGCTGCAACACGGGGGCACAGGCCCCTGCCCCCGCCGAGCGCACCACCATCGCGCCCGTGCTGCTTTACGGCGGGGCGACAGGATTCTGCTCGGGCTTTTTCGGTATTGGCGGCGGCTTCCTGATCGTGCCGGCACTCCTGGCGGCAACGGGCATGCCCATGCTCAACGCCATCGCGACCTCGCTGGTGGCGGTATGCGCCTTCGGGCTGACCACATCGGCCAGCTATGCCGCGGCAGGGATGGTTGACCTGCCCATGGCGGCCATACTGGTGGCGGGCGGCGTGGTCGGCGGCCTTGGCGGCACGCTGGCGGCACGCAGGCTGGGCCGCCAGCCACAACGCCTGCGGCTGATCTTTGCATGCCTGATCTTTGTCGTGGCATTATACATGATGTGGCGCAGCGCGCGGGCCATGGGCCTTGTCTGACACCGCGCGGGCGCTGCCGCGCCAGCCCGCCACCGCGATGAGACCGCCATTATGTCCGATATGACCGTCACCCTTGCCCATGAAGCCGACTTCGCGGGCTGGCGCGCCGCCACGCGCAGCCTTGCCGGTCGCCACATCCCGCCCGCCGACATTGCATGGCAGGTTGCAGCCCGCCCCGAATCCGCCGCCCTGCCCGCGCCAGACCCGGCCGCCGCACGCTTTACCGTGCCGCGCGCGGTCATGGATCTTGCGGCCATCATGGTGCAGTCCGCCCTGCCCGAGCGCTTCGCCCTCGCCTATACGCTGGTTTATGACCATGTCATGGGCGTACCGACAGGCGAAAGCATGGCAGCCCGCATGGCCGGGGCAAAGGAAGATGTACTCGCACAGACCCGGCACCTGCGCGATGAGATCCGCCAGGCCCTTTCCCGCCATAACGCCGCAGCCCCGTATCAGGGCCATGTGGAAACAACCAGCCACGTGCCCGAGAGCAATGCGCGGTTCCTGACCCTGCAGCTCTCCTTCGCCCCCTGGCAACTCGACATGCCGGACCGCACGCTGCGCTGGACCGGCCACGAAATGCTGCGCGAAGCCCCCGGCCAGGCGCCGCAGCCGCTTGACCCGACCGGCCTGCCGCCCCCCGCCCTGCCCATGGTGCCCGACCTTGACATTGCCCGCATCACATCGTTGCGCGCGGTGGCGCTGGCGGCGAAAACATGCCTGGTCTGCCCCATGGCGGCCCATGCCACCCAGACCGTGTTTGGCGAAGGACGGGAGTCGGCGCGCATGATGTTCGTGGGTGAACAGCCCGGTGATATCGAGGACCGCGCGGGCCGCCCCTTTGTCGGCCCGGCGGGGCAGCTGTTCGACCGCGCCCTGCATGAGGCCGGAATCGGGCGGGACGACACTTACGTGACCAACACGGTCAAGCACTTCAAATTCCGCCGCACCCCGACACGCCGCATCCATGAAAAGGCAGGCCCGGCGGAAATTGCCGCCTGCGCCCCATGGCTTGCCGCCGAGCGGCGGATCATCCGCCCCGCGGTGGTGGTCATGCTGGGCGTTACGGCAGCCTCGGCGCTGCTGGGGCGTGCCGTGACCATAAGCCGGGAGCGTTCGCGCATCATTGCCATGGAAGATGGATCGGACGGACTCGTAACGGTTCACCCGTCCTACCTGCTGCGCCTGCCCGATGAAGCGGCGCGGGGGCGCGAATATGACCGCTTTGTCAACGACCTGCGCCTGGCTGCCACCCGCCTCGGCCCTGCCGTGACATAATCCGTCACGAGGAAAGCCGATGCCTGATATGCACTCGCAACACCATTACGCCATGCCAAGATGGGTTATGGGTATGGGGCCCCTTGCCGCCGGAAGCCGTATATCGTGCCTGCAGACCTCAATCTTCTGCCCTCTTTCCTGACCCGCCTTTTCAGCGGAAAGCATTTCCCCACCATCCGCGCGCCAGGCTATGCGCGCATGAGCGGCCTGAAATGGCTCTACGCCCCCACGCCTGAAGCGCTGGCCTTTGCCGTGCGCACCACGGTCGCGGCCCTGATGGCGCTCACGATCGCCATGTGGATGGAACTCGATGACCCGCCATGGGCCGCCATGACCGTGTGGATCGTGGCCCAGGGCTCGCGCGGGGAAAGCCTTTCCAAGGCGCGGTGGCGACTGGTGGGCACCGCCATTGGCGCGATCAGCGCGGTGATCCTGGTCTGCTCGTTTCCGCAGGCGCCATGGCTGTTCTTTCCCGCCATCAGCATATGGATCGGGCTGTGCTGCATGTGCGCGACCCTGGTGCGCAACTTCCGCTCCTACGCGCTGGTGCTCTCGGGCTATACCTGCGCCATCATCGCGCTCGCCGCCACGCGCGACCCTGACAACATCTTCATGATCACCATGTCGCGCACGTCCTATATCGTGCTGGGCATTACGTGCGAGACGCTGGTGGCGGTGCTGTTCGCGCATAACCTCGCCTCGAGCGCGCGGCGCAACATGCGCCAGAAGATCCAGATGGCGCTGGGCAGCTCCACCGATGCCGTGGCCAACCTGCTCGCGGGCGATGACGCAGCCTTCGTGCGCTCTCGCGCCCTGTTCGGCACCATCCTGAGCATCAACGACCAGATCGAGTTCAGTGAAGTCGAGATGGGCCCGCACGGGCATGAGGGCGACCACGCGCGCGCGGCCCTGGCGGCCGTGTCGGTGCTGCTTTCACGCGGCCTGGGCATGATGGCGCGCATCAAGGCCCTGGAAACCACCAACGAGCAGTTTACCGAGACCTCGCTGCTTACCCGCACCTTCCTGCTGGGCGTGCCCGCGCGGCTGGAAAACGATTCCGAAATTCCGCACATCCAGCAGGACCTGCAGGACCTGCGCGGCGTGTGCCGCCAGCGCATCATCGATGCGCTGGGCCATGAAATCAGCATGCAGTCCACCACCGAGACCGCCGAGGTGGACGACCTGCTGAACTGCCGCATCCTGCACAACGCGCTTGATGAACTGCTGGGCGAACTTGAACAGGCCATTGCCGAGTTCGACGCCAGCCAGCACGAGATCAGGGGCGATCATTTCCATTTCCGCATCGAAGCGCACCGCGACTTCAAGGAAGCGGCCTATAACGGCATCCGCGCCGCCGTGGCCATCGGCGCCTCGGCACTGATATGGGAGGTCACGGCCTGGGCCAACGGCATCGGTTTCATCACCATGGTGGCCGTGACCTGCGGGCTGTTCGCCACGCGCGAGAACCCGGTGGTGGGCACAATGAACTTCCTGCGCGGGGCGTGCTGGGCGGTGCTGGTCTCGGGTTTTCTGGTGCTGCTGTTCCTGCCGCGCCCGGCCGAGTTCGAGATGCTGGCAGCCGTCCTTGCCCTGCCCATGATCGCGGGCGGGCTTGCCGCGCGCAACCCGGCCACGGCGGGGGCCGCCGCCTCGTACTGCCTGTTCCTGCCCAACCTCGTGGGACCGGGCAACCAGACGCGCCTCAACGAGATCGCCTATTTTAACGCTTCCTTCGCGCTGCTGTGCAGCATCGGCTTTGCGGTGCTGATCTTCCGCGCGGTGCTGCCCTTTGATAATGACGAAGAACGCTGGCGCATGCGCAACCGCACGCTGCATGACCTGCGCCACCTGGCCTCCGCCCAGCCCATGCCGCGCACGCAGTCATGGATCGGGCGCAATACCGACCGCTTCTCGCGCCTGATCCGCCATGCAGGCCCCACGCCCACGCCCACCATCGAGGCCTACCTGCAGGGCACGCTTTCGGCCATGACCATCGGGCTGAACATCATCCGGCTGCGCACGGTGCTCGAACGTGGGCAACTGCCACCCGCGGCCGATCGCGCCATCGAGCTGTTCCTCAACCGCATGTCGCAGTTCAGCGGGCGGTACGGGCGCTTTGGCCGCACCGCACGCGTGGCACGCGGGGCCACGCGCAGCCTGCGCCGGCTCGAGGCGACGGAAGGCAACATTACATCGCGCATCGAGATCACCCGCGCCATTGCGTATCTGCTGGTCATTTCCTATGAACTTGGCGCCAACGCCGCCTTCCTTGATGCCTCCCAGCCTTACCGCACCAGCGAGATGTCCTGACATAACGCCCGGACCGGCAGGGAGATGGAGCCAACATGACCCCTGCCCCCACGCCCCCGGCCCACACAGCCCTTCGCGGCCATATCGTCACCTTTCGGGGCAACCCGTTCCTCATGCCGCCTGCCGATGCGCTGGTGGAGGAACCTGACGGGCTGGTCCTGGCTACCGACGGGCGCATCACCCATGTCGGCCCCTACCGCGAAACCAGCGCCCACCTACCGCCCGGCACCGACGTGGCCGATTACCGGGGCTGCCTGATCTCGGCAGGGTTTATCGATACCCACGTCCATTACCCGCAGCTGCCCATGATCGCGGCCTATGGCGAGCAGTTGCTGGAATGGCTGGAACGCTACACCTTCCCCACCGAGCGCCGCTTTGCCGATGAGGACTATGCCGCGACAGTCGCACGCACGTTCCTGCGCGAGCTGCTGCGCTGCGGCACCACCACGGCAGCGGTGTACTGCACCGTGCACCCGCAATCGGTCGATGCGTTCTTTACCGAATCCACCCGGCTGGGCACGCTGATGGTGGCGGGCAAGGTGCTGATGGACCGCAACGCGCCCGACTTCCTGCGCGATACCGCCCAGCGCGGCTATGATGAATCGCGCGCGCTGATCGACCGCTGGCATGGCAGGAACCGCCAGTTCTATGCCGTTACCCCCCGCTTCGCCCCCACCAGCACGCCTGAACAGCTTGAACTGGCCGGCGCGCTGCTGGCACAGGACGAGAGCCTGTTCATGCAGACCCATCTGGCCGAGAACCGGGCCGAGGTGGCGTGGGTGGCCGAACTCTTCCCCGACAGCCGCTCCTACCTTGATGTGTATGACCGCGCGGGCCTGGTGCGCCCGCGCAGCGTGATGGGCCACGGCATTTATGTGGACGAGCACGATCTGTGCCGCTGCCATGCCAGCGGCTGCGCGCTGGCGCATTGCCCCACCTCCAACCTGTTCCTGGGCAGCGGGGCCTTCCGGCTGTTTGACGTCATGGATGCAAAACGCCCGGTGCGCACCGGGCTTGGCACCGATATTGGTGCAGGCACCAGCCTGTCACACCTGCAATCCATGAACGAGGCCTACAAGATCGCGCAGATGAACGGCCACCGCCTGCACCCCGTACAGGCCTTCTGGCTGGCGACACAGGGCGGCGCACAGGCGCTGCATCTTGATGGGCGGATCGGCACGGTGGCCGTGGGCATGGACGCCGACCTGTGCATTCTCGACCCGAAGGCCACGCCAGTGCAGGCCCAGCGAACGGAAATGTGCGACAGCACGGCCGATCTTCTGTTCACGCTGATGATGCTGGGCGATGACCGCAGCATCCGCGCGACCTATGCGGGCGGCACGAAGGTGCATGACCGCGAGATGGGTGGAATATAAGAAAAAAACACGCGCAATGCCGTAACCAGCCCATGCGTGATGATGCGCACTCCATCCGCGCCTAGCGCAATGGCAGGGTTAAAAAAACCATTATGGATATTTACGTCGGCTTTGATTCCGCATGGACAGATAATCCGAAAGCCCCCGGAGCCATTTGCGCTGTCAGCATCGAAAATGGGTATCCGGTGCAGTTTCATGCCCCGCAATTAGTGTCCTTTGACCAGGCGCTCGCTTTCATACAAAACGTCCGCCCTGCCTGCGGTAATGGCACCACACTCATAGCGCTGGACCAGCCGACAAGAGTGCCAAATTTGACCAGTATGCGCCCGGTAGAGCGTGTAGCGGCTTCGCTCGTCAGTTGGCTTGGCGGCGGCGTACAGCCGTCCAACCGGCAAAGAAAAGGCATGTTCTGCGATGCTTCGCCAATCTGGCGCTTCCTGAACGCGCTGAAAGCACGCGAACAGCCCGAGGCGGCCCGGCTGGCAACCAACGGACTTTATCTGATCGAAGTTTTCCCGGCTCTTGCACTGGCTTCATTAGGCGACGGGTTCTTCGGGCGGTTAAGCGCTCCTAAATATAACCCGGCCCGCACAAAAAATTTTCGCCTGGACGACTGGAACCGCGTAGCGGCCACTGCCGCGCAACAGGCACATCTGCTGGGCTGCAAGGAACTGGCAGAATGGTGCCTCGCCTGTGGCAAGATCGCGCGGCCACGAAAGCAGGATCAGGACAAGCTGGACGCCGCGTTATGCGTAATGATCGCACTCCACTGGCGGCTCCGCCCGCGCGAAGAGTCCGTGCTTCTGGGCGATCTGGAAACCGGATACATGGTTTCGCCAGCCAGCCCGGAGGTGCGGGACTACCTGACGGAACCAGCCCGAAAATTTTCGGTGGCCGTCGACGGAACATTTTCCCGCGCGTGATCATGTTTTATCAAGAGATAGCGGCTCTTGCCGTCCTTGCGCGCAACAGGGCGTGCAGTCTGGCGGGTGCCCTTACGCTCACCGTCAACATTCGTAAAAACAGTGAAGGCAGTCCGCACCGCACGTCACGCCCGTGTTTCACGACCTGACGCGCGCGATGGCACTGCTGCCTCAATGGCGCAAACCAGCAATTTAAATTGGGGAAAACACACGCGATGCAGTGGCGGAGAGGGTGGGATTCGAACCCACGGTACGCTTGCACGCACAACGGTTTTCGAGACCGCCCCGTTCGACCGCTCCGGCACCTCTCCAACTGCACGCGGTGATGCAGCGGCTTATAGGGTGGCACGCGCCCCCACGCAAGGGGTCTTTTTGCGCTATTCGACGGCACCATAAAAATATTGACCTCGCCCCCCGCAGCCAGTAAAAGCCCGCATTCACCCCGCGCGGACGGGGCGCCGCTGCAATGTGGCCAATAGAAAAAAGCGACTGGGCCGTGCCGCCTGCATTCCCGCAATGCCGCGCACGCCAAGAGATCGGAAAGATAGATAGAGAATGTTTGCAGTTATCCGTACCGGCGGTAAGCAGTACCGCGTTGCGAAAGATGCCGTCCTGAAGGTTGAGAAGCTGGAAGCCGAAGCCAGCGCCACCATCACGTTCGACCAGGTTCTCGCCGTTGGTGGCGAAAGCGGCACGACCATTGGCGCGCCCACCGTCAAGGGTGCGACCGTCACGGCAACCGTGATCGCGCAGGACCGCCTGGCCAAGGTCATCATCTTCAAGAAGCGCCGCCGGCAGAACAGCCGCCGCAAGAATGGCCACCGCCAGCCGGTGACCGTGGTGCGCATCTCCGCGATCAACGCCGCCTGATCCCTCTCCGGGCCCTGGGTCCGGGCAGGTTCGATCAGAGATTTCAGTTTTAAGGAGTTCAGGCAATGGCACAAAAAAAGGCAGGCGGTTCGTCCCGTAACGGGCGCGATAGCGCCGGGCGTCGTCTTGGCGTCAAGAAGTTTGGCGGCGAAAGCGTCGTCGCAGGCAACATCATCGTGCGCCAGCGCGGCACGAAGATGAAGCCCGGTGTGAATGTTGGCGTTGGCCGCGACCACACCCTGTTTTCCCTCGTGGATGGCCATGTGAAGTTCGTGCGCCGCGCTGAAGGCCGCGTGCACGTTTCCGTGGAAGCCCTGCCGCTGGCAGCGGAATAAGGCACGCGCCTTAGCCACGACGGGATTACCCGAATTGAAGGGGGCGGTCATTCTGGCCGCCCCCTTTTTCGTATGACGCCAGCACGCCATTTTCTGGTATCATGCATGCATACGGGGCACGCATTCTCGCCCCAACCGGATCGCAGGCAATGAAGTTTCTTGACCAGGCCAAAATCTATGTAAAATCCGGCGACGGGGGCGACGGTGTCGTGGCCTTCCGCCGTGAGAAGTATATCGAATTTGGCGGTCCGGACGGTGGCAATGGCGGCCGTGGCGGCGACATCATCTTCGAGGCGGTCGACAACCTCAACACCCTGATCGATTTTCGCTACACCCAGCATTTCCGCGCGCGCAAGGGCGGTAATGGCGCAGGCTCCGACCGCACAGGTGCTGCCGCCGAGACGGTGGTGATCAAGGTGCCCATCGGCACCCAGATCTTTGATGAAGACCGCGAGACCATGCTCGGCGACCTTGATGTGGCGGGCAAGCGGCTGCTTTTGTGCCGTGGCGGTGATGGCGGGCGCGGCAACGCGCACTTCAAGACCAGCACCAACCGCGCCCCACGCCGGGCCGACAAGGGCTGGCCGGGCGAGGAACGCTGGGTGTGGCTGCGGCTCAAGCTGATTGCCGATGTAGGGCTGGTTGGCCTGCCCAATGCGGGCAAGTCCACCTTCCTGTCCACCGTATCGGCCGCCCGGCCCAAGATTGCGGATTATCCGTTTACCACGCTGCACCCGCAGCTTGGCGTGGTGCGCCTGTCGGTGACGGAAGAATTCGTGATTGCCGACATTCCCGGCCTGATCGAGGGCGCGCATGAAGGCAGCGGGCTGGGCGACCGGTTCCTGGGCCATGTCGAGCGCTGCGCGGTGCTGCTGCACCTGATCGATGGCACGGCGGAAACGGAGGAGGTGGTGGCCGCATGGCGCACCATCCGCCACGAACTGCGCGAATATGGCGGCGGCCTGGCCGACAAGCCCGAGATCATCGTGCTGAACAAGATCGACGCCCTCCTGCCCGAGGAAATCGAGGAGCGTGTCACCGCCCTTGAGCAGGCAAGCGGGCAGAAAATCATGACCATGTCGTCGGTTGCGCACATGCATGTCGATACCGTGCTGCGCCGCCTGCAAGATGACGTGACGCGCAACCGCGCCGAGCAGGCCGAACAGCATAAAGCGGAGACCCCCGAGGCATGACCGAGACCGCCCTGCCCCAGCTTAGCCATGCGCGGCGCGTTGTCATCAAGATTGGCAGCGCCCTGATCGTGGACCCGCAGCAGGCGGCCCCCCGCCAGCCCTGGCTGGACAGCGTGGCGCAGGACATCGCTGCCCTGCGCGCGCAGGGCACGGAAGTCGTTGTCGTGTCATCGGGTGCGATTGCGCTGGCGCGCCACCAGCTCGGGCTGACGCGCCCCGTGCTGCGGCTGGAGGAAAAACAGGCCGCCGCCTCCGTTGGCCAGATCCGGCTGGCGCAGGCCTGGACCGATGCGCTCTCGCGCTTCGACATAACAGCGGCCCAGCTCCTGCTCACCCCTGATGATACCGAAAACCGCAACCGCTACCTCAATGCGCGGGCCTCGCTCAACACGCTGCTCGGCCTGGGCTGCGTGCCGATCATCAACGAGAACGACGCCATCGCCACCACCGAGATCCGCTTTGGCGATAACGACCGCCTTGGCGCGCGCGTGGCCGAGATGATCAATGCCGACCAGCTTGTGCTGCTGTCGGATATTGACGGCCTGTACACCGCCGACCCCCGCACCAACCCCGATGCCCGGCACCTGCCCGTGATCGCGGAGCTGACCACCAGCATCGAGGCCATGGGCGGCGCCCCCCCGCCGGGCTACTCCTCGGGCGGCATGCGCACCAAGCTCATGGCGGCCCGCATCGCCACCCAGGCAGGCTGCGCCATGGCCATTGCAAAAGGCGAAGGGCTGCACCCGCTTGCCCGCCTGCGCGATGGCGGCCGCTGCACGTGGTTCCTGCCCGCAGCCGATGCCCGCTCGGCACGCAAGAACTGGATTGCAGGCAGCCTGACCCCCGCGGGCCAGGCGGTGATTGATGATGGCGCGGTGCGGGCGCTGGCAGGCGGCTCTTCCCTGCTGCCCGCAGGCGTGACCGACGTGACCGGCGATTTTGATCGTGGCGACATGATCGCGGTGGTGGACCGGAGCGGGCAGAAAATTGCCTGCGGGCTGGCCGCCTACGCGGCGGACGAGGCAAGGCGCATCGCGGGCCACCAGTCAGATGAGATCGAGACCCTGCTGGGCTGGCAGGGTGCGGATGAACTGATCCACCGCGATGATCTCGTGCTGCTGGCAAAAATGGAAAGCCTGATGGGCTGACCCGGCCAGCAAGCCGCCTATAAAAACAGAAGTTTTTGGTGAAGCTTTTTTCAAAAAGCTTCAAAACCATCCCGACCTTTAAAAAACGACGCCCTCATTCAGGGCGCGGCGGCCAGCGCAGGGTAGGCTCGGCGCGCGCGCGGCGCTCAGGCTGCCAGACCGAAGCCCGGACCGGGCGCGCAGGCGTTACACGCGGGGCGGCAGGCCGCACCGGCTCACGGCTCCACTCCGCCAGGCCGGGTTCCGCCTCGGCATCATAGGATGGCTCGGGGCGACGGGGCACGTAAGGCTGGGCGGGCGCTGGCCCACGCGGCGGCGGCGGCCAGCCATCGTCTTCCGCAGGCCCGCGCTGTGCCGGCATGGGGGCAGGCTCAACAGGCCGGGAGGGCGGCGGAGCGGGCTGGGCACGCGGCACGCGGCGTTCATAAGCGGGAATGTCACGCGCATCGCCCCCTGTCTCCCCCCTGTCGGCAGGCGGCGCAGGGGGGGCGGGCTCCCATACGGGAGCCGCATCGACTGGCGTGGGTGCCCGGTCGGCCAGCGCATCTGCCACGACCGGGGGCTGTGCCGTCTGTTGTCCATTGAGGCCCAGCGCCAGCACGCGCAGCTCGGCCTGCAGGTCATCAAGCTGGATGGCCAGGTTATCAAGCCGCCCCTTTACGCCAAACACGGCAAACGGCACCAGCATCCACAACAGAGTGAACAGCATGCCGCCCACCAGCAGCACGGCCTGCGCCCATGCGGGCATCCATTGCGGGAAAAGCGATGACATCATGCAGCGTGCAACCTGAACGGACAGTGTGCCCCGGCACGGCCATGGCCAGCCCACGCATCGGCCGGAAAGGGCGTTGGAAGGACGATCCTACAACCTATGCGGGTTACATGCCAAGCGCGCGGCGGTAGATGTCGAGCAGGGTTTCCTGCTCCTCCACTTCCGCCGGTTCCTGCTTGCGCAGGCGGATGATCTGGCGGATCACCTTCACGTCAAAGCCTGCTGACTTCGCCTCGGTGAAAATATCCTTGATATCGCCCGCAAGCGCCTTGCGCTCTTCCTCCAGCCGCTCAACGCGTTCGATGATGCTGCGCAGGCGATCGGCTGCGATACCACCAACAGCGGCGGGGTTGTCGTCCGCCTCGAAATTGTCAGCATTCATGGCAGGTTTCTCCAGATATCGTGATTGCGCCGTTCCCGCCCGCGCGCACATGAAGGGAATGTCACTAGGCGACGGGATGGAACGGCGGGATTATCGCGCCACCGCCCGCTGGTCAATGCCAACTTGACAGGCCGGAGAGCCGGGCCGTAATCGAAGCTGCACCCCATATGCCGCTTTCGCGTCATGTCCGCATACGTCAAGCATGCCCGCCCGGCCATGCGGGGCACCAGATACAGGCAGGAGGCCCACGTTCGATGGCACATCTTCCCCCCGTTGATACCTTTGACTACATCGTTTTCGGCGGAACGGGCGACCTGACCATGCGCAAGCTGCTGCCTGCGCTGTATCACCGCTACCGTGACGGGCAGATCCCCGATGCCTCGCGCATCATCGGCACCGCGCGCTCGCCGCTCTCGCGCGCGGACTACCAGCAGCGCGCAACAGAAGCCCTGCACGAGCACGTCAAGCCCGAGGCGCTGGACGAGGCAACGGTGCAGCGCTTCGTGAACATGGTGCATTACGTGAGCCTGAACGGCGCACAGGCCGATAGCGACTGGCCCACCCTCAAGACCCTGCTCGACGCGGTGCCCGCAACGCGCATCCGGGTTTACTACCTTGCCACCTCGCCCGCGCTGTATGGCCAGATCTGCGAGAACCTGAGCCGCGAGGGGCTGGTGACCGAACAGTCACGCGTGGTGCTGGAAAAACCCATCGGCACCGATCTCGCCAGCGCGGAGGCCATCAATGACAGCGTGGGCCGCCACTTCCCCGAGAACCATATCTTCCGCATCGACCATTACCTGGGCAAGGAGACGGTGCAGAACCTGATTGCGCTGCGCTTTGCCAACCCGGTGTTCGAGCGGCTGTGGACGTGCGACGCCATCGAATACGTGCAGATAACGGCCGCCGAGACCGTGGGCGTGGAAGGGCGCGGCGCGTATTACGACCGCTCGGGCGCGCTGCGCGACATGATCCAGAACCACCTGTTGCAGGTGCTGTGCCTCGTGGCGATGGACCCGCCGGTCTCGCTCGAGGCCGACAGCGTACGCAACGAGAAGCTCAAGGTGCTGCACGCGCTCAAGCCCATCTCGGCCGATGACGTGGCCATCTATACCTCCCGCGGGCAGTACATGCGCGGCACCATTGGCGAGCGCACGGTAGGCAGCTACCTTGAAGACCTTGGCGAAGGCGTGACCAGCGAGACGGAAACCTTCGTGGCGCTGAAAGCCGAGATCCTGACCTGGCGGTGGGGCAACGTGCCGTTCTACCTGCGCTCGGGCAAGCGCATGGCGGAAAAGTCGAGCGAGATCGTGATCCAGTTCAAGTCGGCCCCGTGCTCGATCTTTAGCAACAATCCCGAGCCCAACCGCCTGATCATCCGCATCCAGCCCGATGAAGGGGTGATGCTGTCGGTCTCGACCAAGGACCCCACCCCTACCGACAGCCTGGCCCTGCGCCAGGCCGACATCAACATCGAGTTCGAGAAAGCCTTCAACATCCGCTACCCCGATGCCTATGAGCGCCTTTTGCTCGATGTGGTGCGCGGCGACCCGATCCTGTTCATCCGCCGCGACGAGGTGGCTGCCGCATGGCGCTGGATCGACCCCATCGAGCAGGGCTGGCGCGAGAACAAGGCCCCGCTCGAACCCTATGCCGCAGGCACATGGGGCCCGGAAGGGGCGCGTAACCTGCTCTCGCAGTCGGGCCATCTGTGGCACGAGGACATGAAGAAATAACCGCCGCATGAGCAATGAAACCCCACCCTCTCCCCCGCGCCTGAGCCGCAGGCGTGCGCCGGTCACGCTCAAGCAGCGTATCATCCGCCGCGTGCTCATGCTCATCCCCATGGCGGCCCTCGTCATCCTCGTGGGCCGCATGGGGTGGCTGGACCAGGCCGCCGACAAGCTGACCTTCTCGCGCACGAGCTGGTTCGATAATACCGCCCTTGTCGAGCACTTCCGCACGATCGTCACCCATAACGGCATGACGGCGGATGCGAAGGACTGCCTGCTGTTTGTGGTCAATGGCAACGACCCGGCCGATGCCACCCGCATTCAGGTCATGGAAAAGCATTCCGGCAAATGCCCCGGTGACCGTAATACGCTGCCGCTGCTGTTCACGCTGCGCATCGACCGGCTGGACCAGAAGGCGCTGACCGACTGGCAGTCACCCGGCATGTTCCACCCGCTGCCCTGAAAAGGGCAGCGATTATTTTCTCCGGCCGAGAGAATGATAAAGATCAGCCACGCAAAATCCATGCCGTCCCAAAAGGAAATAGCGGCAGTGGAGGCTGGTATCGATGCCATTTTCAATAACGAATATCTACAGTTCATCAGGCGGCATAACGGCGCTGAAATCAGGAATGGATATTATGACCTTTCCGAACAGCAAAGTTCTTATGTTCGATATTTTATAGAAATAGAAGACATAGCCAATCATGCCTCCATCATGGCAGACGACGAGACATCACAATATTTCTTTCCATTTGCGCTTGGCAGCTGCGGCGCATACTTTCTGATGAAAAAGAAAGGCGACGCTTGTATATATTATTATGATAGCGACTACATGGGCCATGAGGCGATATCGAAAGTTGCCCAAGGTTTCAATGTGTTCATGAATAATATCAAAAGCGATACTGAAATTAAAATAGAAGGCACCCATTAAGGTCGTGCAGGTTACCACAAGGAAGCCCTGATACCGCGCCGCCTTCAGCCCGGATGTCCTGATCGAAGCCGCTTCCCCGGAAACTGCCCCTGTTTTTCAGCCCTGCCCCCGCAGCACGCGCCGCAGGGCATGGGCGCCATATTTTATGGCAGCACGGCCAGCGGGCAGAAAGGCGTAGAAATTGAGGAACCCATGCACCGTGCCGCGCCAGGTGCGGGTTTCGGCCCGGCCTCCCGCCTGCTGCAGTGCGTGGGCGTAGCCGGTGCCTTCATCATGCAGGGGGTCGCATTGCGCCAGCCCGATCACGGCAGGCGGCAGGCCAGCGAGCGAGGACGCGAAAATAGGCGCGAGCCGCGGGTCATGCAGGTCCGCTGGCGTGCGGATATACTGCTCGGCATACCATTCCATCAGCTTGGTGGAGAGCATGTAGCCCGTGGCATAGGCCTCGCGGGAGGGCACGTCACGCTCCCCATACAGCGAAGGGTAATAGAGCAGTTGCATGGCAAGCGCCGGGCCGCCCCGATCACGCGCCATCTGGGCCAGCACGGCAGCCAGCGTGCCGCCCGCGCTGTCACCCGCAACAGCAATCGGCCCGCCCCAGCGATGCGCCTCGCCCGCCAGCCACTGCAATGCCGCCCAGCAATCCTCCACCGCATGGGGAAAGCGGTTCTCGGGGGCCAGGCTGTAATCGATGGACAGCACCGCCGCCCCTGACTGCCGCGCCAACCTGCAGCATATGCCGTGATGCGAGTTCAGCCCGCAATGCACATACCCGCCCCCATGCATGAACAGCACCACCCCATGCACCCGCCCATAGGGCACATAAAGCCGGGCGGCCAGCAGGCCGTCACGCCCCGGCACGCGGCAGTCGATCACGCGCCGCACCTGCAGCGAGGACAGCCCCATGGGAAAACATGGGCGGTCGAGCTTGCGGCGCATGTCCTCCAGCGTGTGGGGCTCGATGCTACGCCGCCGCGCGTGCCACCAGTGCATGCCGCCCAGCAAGGCGCGGGTGAGCAGGCCAGGGCGGGATGCGGCGGTTGAATCGGGCATGGAGCGCCTTTCCGGCAGGAAAACGGATTGAAAGAACACAGGCCCCCTCATTTATCGCTTGACGCTGCGCGCATGCACCGCCAGTTTCCGCATGCCAGACGGTCGGACGGTCGCTGCCACGTGGTCATACACGTGATGGAGGAAAGTCCGGGCTCCACGGAAAAACGGTGCCGGCTAACGGCCGGCGGGGGCGACCCCAGGGACAGTGCCACAGAAAACAGACCGCCCTCACGGCGGCGCGCGCAGCAATGCGGGCGACGTTGGGGGCAAGGGTGAAACGGTGCGGCAAGAGCGCACCGCATGCATGGTAACATGGATGGCAGGGCAAACCCCACCGGGAGCAAGACCGAATAGGAACGGCGGATGGGCCGCAAGGCGCCATCAGGGGTTTTTCCGCCCTGTCGTTCGGGTTGGTCGCGTCAGGTGCGCAGCAATGCGCATCGCAGAGGAATGATCGTCCCGCCCCGCAAGGGGCGGACAGAACCCGGCTTACAGACCGTCTGGCATTTTCCCCAATCCTGTAAATTCAACCGCTTTGGGCGGGGCGCTCTACCCAGAGTTGTTTACAAGTATTAACGCTAAAGAACAAACCATAAACAAGGCACATTCCCGCCATATTGCGTGCGCCCGGTACAGTTTTACATGCCGCCTCACTCACCTGTGCTGCAATAACGGTATTTTTCGACCATCTTTCCTGCATCTTTAATTGACCCCCCATAAAATCCCATGTTATCCCATGCTCACACCAGATTCAGAAAGGGGCGCGGTCACAGGCGCCACGGGGGCTGATCACTGGGTTTTCTAAATTTGCCGAGGGAGGGCATCGCGCAGCGTGAGTGTATTCCTGGGCACACACCAGAACCGGCTGGATGCAAAAGGGCGCGTTTCCATTCCCTCCGCATTCCGTGCCGCGCTGCGTGCCCGGGCCAAATCGGGCGAGCCGCTGGCCATCCTGCGTCCGTCCCATCTGCATCCCTGCCTCGAGGCATGGCCCGCTGATGCTTTTGCCGCACTGACCCGCCCGCTGGATGAAATGGACATTTTTTCCGAAGATCATGACGACCTGGCCACCGCCCTGTATGCCGATGCCTATCCGTTCGAGGCGGACCGCGAAGGCCGCATCCTGTTGCCCGAATCCCTGCGCGCCCATGCGGGCCTGACCGACCAGGCCACCTTCATGGGGCTGGGCCGCACCTTCCAGATCTGGGAGCCGCAGGCAGCGAGCGCCCGCCGGGCCGATGCCCGCCTACGCGCCCGCGGCCTCACCGCTGGCCGGGGCATGCCGCCCGCCACGGGCACGCCGTCATGAACGGCCCCTTCCCCCCGCACGACCCCGGCCATGTACCCGTGATGCTGGCCGAGGTGATGGAATACCTCGCCCCGCATGATGGCGGTCGTTACGTGGATGGCACCTTTGGCGGTGGCGGCTACGCGCGCGCCATCCTGGCCAGCAGCAACTGCCAGCTGTGGGGCATCGACCGCGACCCCGCCGCCATCGCGCGTGGCGCAGCTCTTGCCCCCACCTTCCCCGATGGGCATGGCGGTACGCGGCTGCACCTGCTTCATGGCGGCTTTGCCGACATGGCGGCCCTGCTGGCTGAAGGGGGCGTGGCGAAGGTGGACGGCATCGTGCTCGATCTTGGCGTGTCGTCCTACCAGATCGACGAGGCCGAGCGCGGCTTCTCCTTCCGCATGGATGGCCCGCTGGACATGCGCATGAATGACACGGGGCCGACGGCAGCCGACGTGGTCAATACCCTGCCCGAGGAGGAACTGGCCGATATCATCTACCATTATGGCGAGGAGCGCCTGTCGCGCCGGGTGGCGCGCGCCATCGTGAGCGCCCGCGCCGAGGCCCCGCTGCTGCGCACGACCCAGCTGGCCGACGTGGTGCGCTCGGTCGTGCGCCCCGACCGTTCGGGCATCGACCCCGCCACCCGCACGTTCCAGGGGCTGCGCATTCACGTCAATGACGAGCTGGGCCAGATCCGCGCCGTGCTGGAACAGGCCCCCGCCCTGCTGGCGCCAGGCGGGCGGCTGGTTGTCGTCTCGTTCCATTCGCTGGAGGACAGGCTGGTCAAGCAGGCCATGCTGCGCGCGGCAGGCCGCGTGCCCGCCCCCTCCCGCCATGACCCCCGCGCCATGACCGAGCGCGCGGGCCCCACCGGATTCAGGCTCCTGACCGGACGCCCCATCCGGCCGGGCGCGGAAGAAACCCATCGTAATCCACGTGCACGCAGCGCAAGACTGCGCGCGATGGAATGCATTGCCTCCCCATCCATCGCAGCATCGGAACCTGCCGCATGAGTCGGTTTGTAACGTTTTTCTTTGCCATGGTGGCGGCCGTGTCCGGCCTGTTCCTTTATAACAAGAAACAGCAGACCACAGCACTCGACCACCAGATTGCCCAGATCGTGGAGCAGACGGAGCGCACCCGCGCGCAGACCGCCATGCTGCGCGCCGAATGGGCCATGCTGAACCAGCCCGACCGGCTTGGCACGCTGGCCAGCCGTTATGACAAGGGGCTCCAGCCCGTCTCGCCCACGCAGTTCGTGCAGATGTCGGCCCTCGGCACCCACCTGCCGCCTGTTGGCGTGCCCTCGCACCACCCCGTGCCCGTCCCCCGCGCCACGATGGTCGCAACCCTTGCCGCCGATCATGTCGCCCCTGCGCCCGTGCATGAGGCCGTGGCAGCCCTGCCCGCAATTGCAGCCCCCGCAACGCCAGCCCATGTCGAGCACGCCATGGCGGCCCTCCCGCCCCGCCACAGCGAACCGACGGCCCAGCATGACGGGCTGGCCCGCGCCATGGCCCAGATCGAGCCGCGCGCGCCCGTGCATGCCGCCGCCCCCGAGCACGCCCGCCTGCCCGAGCGCATGGCGGCCGCCGAGCCCGTGCACCTGCCACCCAGCCCGCGTGAGAGCATGATCACCCCTGTCCACATGGCCGCTGCAAGCTACCACCCGCGCAGCCAGAACATAGCCGAGGCGGCATGGCGCCCCACCGCACCGCCGCGCATGGGCGGCAGTTCTCTGGGCACGCCGCATGTAACGAGCCTGCCGCCGCCGGTGCCCGTCAGCAACTGATCGCCCTTTTCCTACCGGCCCTGTAGCCCGGAACCCGTATGCAAAATCCTTCGAGCAACCAGCCAGACAGAGGTGGACAGGCTCCCCCCGGGGGGAGCCTGCGCACGCTTATGGCGCAGGACCGCATGCATGCGCGGCTGGTGGTTGTGGCCGGGGGGTTCTGCCTGCTGTTCTCAGCCATTGCGCTCAAGCTGACACTGGCCACGATCATCAACCCCCTGCCGCCACAGCAGCAGCAGATCGCGCCGCAGGTGCCCCCCATCCCCAAAAGCGACCCCAAGGGGATGATCGCGGGCGACGTGGTGCTGCCACAGGTGCACCGGGCCTCGGTCACCGACCGCAACGGGCAGGTGCTGGCCATGTCGCTGCCAGTTGCCCAGGTCTATGCCAACCCGCAGGAAATGATCGACGCGAGTGATGCCGCCCACCGCCTCAAGCAGGCCCTGCCCAGCCTGGACGAGGCCGAGACAAAGCGCCGCCTGTCGCTGAACAAGCAGTTCGTCTATCTGGCGCGTGACATCTCGCCCGCGCAGGAACTTGCCATCAACAACCTCGGCATTCCCGGCATCTATTTCGAACCCGGCGAGCGCCGCCGCTACCCCATGGGCCGCGTGGCCGCCCACATCCTGGGCGGGGTGGATATCGATGACCACGGCGTGGCCGGCATCGAGCGGTATTTTGACAAGCGCCTTGATGGCGACAGCCAGCCCCTGCGCCTCTCTCTCGACGTGCGCGTGCAGAACGTGGTGCATGACGAACTCCAGTCCGCGATGGACATGTTCCAGGCCATCGGCGCGTGCGCCATCGTGATGGACGTGCATACCGGCGAGATCATCACCATGGTGAGCCTGCCCGATTATGACGCCAACGACTTTGGCCACGCTGCCGCCGATTCACGCTTCAACCGTGCCGTGACGGGCATGTACGAGCCCGGCTCGACCTTCAAGCTCCAGACCGTGGCCATGGCACTGCAGGAAGGCGTTGCCCATATCTGGGACAGTTTTTCGAGCACGCCCATCAAGATCGGCCGCTTTACCATATCGGACATGAAGAACGACCATTTCGCCCCGTGGCTGTCGCTGCCCGAGGTCATGGCCTATTCCTCCAACCCCGCCGCCGCCCATATCGCACTCGATGCGGGTGCACCCCGCCAGCAGGAGTGGCTGCGGCGCATGGGCTTCTTCTCGCGCGTGCCGATCGAACTGCCCGAGGCCGGGCGGCCCATCATCCCTTCCGTGCATAACTGGGGGGTTTCGACCACCATGACGGTGGCGTTCGGCCATGGCGTGGCGGAGCCGCCGCTTTCCATCGTGCGCGGCACGGCGGCCACGGCCAATGGCGGCTTCCTGCTCCGGCCGACCCTTGTCGCGGCCCAGAGCCCCGCCACCACGGATGCGCCCGCCGATGCTGCTGCCGATACCGCCATGCCCGCGGATGCGGAGCGCCTGATCTCGGCTGCCAATTCCGACATTTTGCGCAAGATCCTGCGCCTCGACGTGGCCAAGGGCACGGGGCAGAAGGCGGAATCACCGGGCTACTACGTGGGCGGCAAGACCGGCACGGCGGAAAAGATCGGCGCGCATGGCGGCTACCTCAAGCATGTCAACGTCTCGGCCTTTACCGGCATCTTCCCTATGAACGCGCCGCGTTATGCCATCTATGTCATGCTCGACAGCCCCAAGCCCACCGCCCAGACCCATGGCTGGACCACGGCGGGGTGGAACGCGGCCCCCACGGCAGCCCACATGATAACGCGCGTCGCCCCCATGCTCGGGCTGTTCCCCGATACGCAGCATGAAGCCGCGATCGAGGCCTCGCTGGCCATTCCCATGCGGCCTGCCGTGCCGCGTGGCTACCGCGCGCTCGGGCCGGGCTACGACCCCGGCACGGCCAGACTGCATGAGCACGAGCATGAAGCAGCGCCCCGCGCCGCCACCCGCACCCATGCCGCCCGTGACGTGACCGAGGCAACACCGGCCAGCCATGCCCTGCATGCCCGCAATGAAGCCGGGCGCGCGCCCGCCCACCACCAGCGCGAGCGGGGATGACCGGCATGAACCTGACCGAACTCCTGCACCGCGCAGGCGTGGACGCCGTGCGCGCGCTGCCTGCCACAACCGGCACCATTACCACCATCACGGCAGACAGCCGCGCCACCAGCCCCGGCGTGATCTTTGCCGCCCTGCGTGGCACGCGGGTGGATGGGCGGGCCTATATTCCGCAGGCCGTGGCCAATGGCGTCGCAGCCCTGCTGGTGCAGGCTGACCCCGATTTCGTGCCGCCGCCGGGTGTTGCCTGCGTGCAGGTGGCTGACGGCCGCCGTGCGGTGGCCCTGATCGCACGCGCGCTCGCCCCGCGCCTGCCCGCCAGTATCGCGGCCATAACCGGCACCAACGGCAAGACCAGCACGGCGGAATTCCTGCGCCAGATCTGGGCGCTTCAGGGCTTGCAGGCAGGCACCATCGGCACGCTGGGCGCGGTGGCCCCCTGCCCACTGCCTGATTGCGGCCCCGTGCTCACCACGCCCGACAGCGTGAGCCTGATGCGCCTGCTGGGCGCGATGGCGGCGGGGGGCGTGGAGCATGTCGCCATCGAGGCGTCATCGCACGGGCTGGAACAGCGCAGGCTGGATGGCATCACGCCCTATGCCACGGGGTTCAGCAATCTCACCCACGACCATCTGGACTATCACGGCACCACCGCGCATTACCGTGCCGCCAAGCTGCGCCTGTTCGACACGATCCTGCCCGAAGGCGGCATTGCAGCCCTCAATGCGGACATGGACGGCGAGACCTGTGCTGCCGTGCGCGCCATTGCCCAACGCCGCAACCTCGTGCTGCGCACCACCGGCACGCAGGGCGAGACCCTGCGCCTGCTGTCCGCCCGCGCAACCCCCATGGGGCAGGACCTGCGCATTGCCACCCCGGCAGGGGAATGCGCGCTCAGCGTAAGGCTGGTCGGGCGCTTTCAGGTCGATAACCTGCTCATGGCCGCAGCCCTTTCAGGCCGCGCGGAAGATGCGCCCGCGCGCGCACTTGCCCTCCTGCCGCACCTGCATGGCGTGCGTGGCAGGCTCGAGCGCGCCGCCGTGCTGCCGGGCGGGGCCGCCGCCTATGTCGATTTTGCCCACACGCCCGATGCCATCGCCCGCCTGCTGCACTCGCTGCGCCCCCACACGCCGGGCCGGCTGGTGATCGTGATGGGGGCGGGCGGCGACCGTGACCGGGCCAAGCGGCCCGTGATGGGCGCCACCGCCACCCAACTGGCCGACACCGTGATCGTGACCGATGACAACCCGCGCAGCGAGCCGCCTGCCGCTATTCGCGCGGCCATCATGGCAGCCAGCCCCGGCGCCATCGAGATTGGCGACCGCAAACAGGCCATTGCGGCGGGGCTGGACATGCTGGGCGCGGGCGACGTGCTGGTAGTGGCGGGCAAGGGCCATGAACAGGGGCAGATCGTGGGGGATACGGTGCTGCCATTTGATGATGCCACGGTAATCCGTGGCCTGACGGGGACTGAATGACAGTGCTATGGAGCCGCGCGGACCTTGAGGCCGCGACATCGGGGCGTTTTCCGCCCTCCGGCGCAGTGACCATTGATGGCACCGGCGTTTCGATCGATACCCGCACGCTCCAGCCGGGCGATGTGTTCATTGCGCTGATTGGCGAGAACAGCAACGGGCATGCGTATGCCGCCGCAGCCCTTGCCGCGGGCGCTGCCGCCGTGGTGGCGCATGAGCCCTGTGGTGATGACCCGCGCATTCTGAAGGTGGATGACACGCTGGCCGCCCTGCAGGGCATGGCCCGTTTTGCCCGCGCGCGTTTTGCAGGCCGCATGCTGGCCGTGACCGGCAGCGTGGGCAAGACCTCGGTCAAGGACATGCTGCATGCCGCGCTCAGCGCATGCGGGCCGACCCATTGCGCCGTGGCGTCATATAACAACCACTGGGGCGTGCCGCTCACGCTCGCCCGCCTGCCTGCCGCAAGTGCCTATTGCGTGTGCGAGATCGGCATGAACCATGCAGGCGAGATCCGGCCGCTTGCCGCCATGGTACGCCCGGATGTTGCTGTGGTGACGACGGTTGCATCCTCGCATCTCGGGCTGATGGGTAGCCAGGATGCCATTGCGCGCGAAAAGGCAGAAATCCTGCTGGGTCTAGTGCGTGGCAACGGGACCGGTATCGTACCAGTAAATGTTACGGGGTCGGAATATTTCAAGCGCATTGCCGAACTTATGAAAGCCACGCTGTGGTGGGTCGGACACACGCCTGACTGCGCCGTGCAGGCAAGCGATGTGATATCCGACGCGCATGGTAGCGGATTCTATCTGCGCCTGCCTGCATGGCAGGGTATGGCGCGCGTCAACGCGCCGGGGCGGCACATGGCTGACAACGCCATGCTGGCACTGGCGGCAGCGCATGCGGCGGGCGCTGACATGGCCCGTGCCGTGGCGGGCCTTGCCACCTTCCGCCCCGGCGCAGGCCGCGGCGCACTTGCAAAGGTGATGCATGACAAGGTTGCCCTGCTGGATGAAAGCTATAACGCCTCACCGGCCTCTGTCCGTGCCGCACTCGACCTGCTCGGGCTGGTTGCCACGGGGCGGCGCATCGCCGTGCTGGGCGACATGCTTGAACTCGGCGCGTTTGCGCGGCATGAGCATGCCTCCCTCCTCCCTGCCGTCCGCGCCAACGCGGATGCTGTCTTCTGTTGCGGCCCGAATATGAAAATACTTTTTGACAGCCTGCCCCCTGCCCTACGCGGGGCCTGGGCGCCGGATTCCACCACGCTTGCCCCCCTGGTGCGCACTGCCCTGCACGCGGGCGACACGGTCATGGTCAAGGGCAGCCTCGGCAGCCGCATGCGCCATGTCGTTGCTGCCCTGAAGGCCGATGACGCCCGGGTGGGACCGGCCTGATGCTCTATGACCTGTTCGAGCACCATGCCACGGCCCATACCTCCGTGCTCAACCTGTTCCGCTACATCACGTTCCGCTCGGGCGCTGCGTGCCTGACCGCACTGGTCATCAGCCTGTGCCTGGGCAACCCGCTGATTGCGCAGCTGCGCCGCATCCAGCGCGGCGGCCAGCCCATCCGCAAGCTCGGACCGGAGCGCCACCTGATCGAGAAGGTCGGCACCCCCACCATGGGCGGCGTACTGATCCTGCTCTCGCTGTTCGGCTCGACCCTGCTGTGGGCGGACCTGACCAACGGCTTCGTATGGGCCGTCATGCTCACCACCGCGGCCTTTGGCGCGGTGGGCTTTGCCGATGACTACCTCAAGCTCTCACGCCGCAATACCGATGGCGTGTCCAAGCGCATGCGGCTGGGCTGCGAGTTCGGGGCCTCGCTGATCGGTGGCATCTGGCTCGAGCACATGATGCCGCCCGACCTTGCCAACCACCTCGCCTTTCCGTTCGTCAAGGACCTGCTGCTGCCGCTGGGCTACGCCTTTCCGCTATTCGCCATGATCACCATCACCGGCTTTGGCAACGCTGTGAACTTTACCGACGGGCTGGACGGGCTGGCCATCGTGCCGGTCATTGTGGCGGCCCTGGTGTTCGCGCTGATCTCCTACCTCGTGGGCAACCATGTGTTTGCCGACTACCTGCAACTGCACGCCGTGCCCGGCACGGGCGAGCTTGGGGTGTTCTGCTCCGCCCTTGTGGGCGCGGGGCTGGGCTTCCTGTGGTTCAACGCGCCGCCTGCCGCCGTGTTCATGGGTGATACCGGCTCGCTCGCCCTTGGTGGCGCGCTGGGCGCCGTGGCCGTTGCGGTCAAGCATGAGCTGGTGCTGTGCATCGTTGGCGGGCTGTTCGTGGTGGAAACGCTTTCGGTCATCATCCAGGTGTTCTGGTACAAGCGCACCGGGCGGCGCGTGTTCCTGATGGCGCCGCTGCACCACCATTTCGAGAAAAAGGGCTGGGCGGAATCCAAGATCGTGATCCGCTTCTGGATCGTGTCCATCGTGCTGGGGCTGTGTGGTCTGGCCACGCTGAAACTGCGGTGAGCGGCACTTTCCCCCCCACCCTGTTCGCGGGCCACCATTATGGCGTGGCGGGGCTGGGCCGTAACGGCAATGCTGCCGTTGCCGCCCTGCTGGCCATGGGGGCGAGCGTGCAGGCGTGGGATGACCGGCCCGAGGCCCGCGCGGCCCTTGCCACCCATGAACGGCTGAAGGTCGCCCCCTTTGCCAACATGCTGGGGCTCGCGGCCCTTGTGCTTTCGCCCGGCATTCCGCACCACCTGCCCAGCCCGCACCCGCTGGCGAGCATGGCGATGGATGCGGGCGTGCCGATCCTGTCCGATGCCGAACTGCTGTTCCGCGCGGTGCGGGCGGCGGGCGGGCGGGCGCGTTTCGCTGGCATTACCGGCACCAATGGCAAGTCCACCACCACCGTGCTGCTGGCGCACATGCTGGCATGTGGCGGCATTCCGGTAGCGGCTGGTGGCAACCTTGGCCCGGCCGCCCTCAGCCTGCCGCTTTTGCCCGATGATGGGGTGTACGTGCTCGAAATGTCATCGTACATGCTCGAGCGGCTGGAACGGCTGCATTTCGATGCCGCCTGCCTGCTCAACCTCACCCCCGACCACCTCGACCGCCATGGTGACATGACCGGCTACACGCGGGCCAAGATGCATGTATTCGACCATCAGGAGCCGGGCGACCTGGCGGTGCTGGGCGCCACCCTGCCTAATTACGCCAGCCTGAACCGCCAGCTTGCGCCCACCCGCACGACCGTGGCCTGCATCAGCGGCGCGGACATACCGCAATGCGATTTCTACTGCACGCCGCCACAGGCGCTGTGCGACCGCCACGGCGTGATTGCCGACCTGACCCACGTGCCCGACCTGCCCGGCACCCATAACCGCGAGAACGCGGCCGCCGCCACCGCCATGGCGCTGCATCTGGGCCTGCCGCGGGCTGCGGTGGAGGGCGCGCTGCGCAGCTTCAGCGCACTCGACCACCGGCAGAAAACGGTAGGCAGCGTGGAGGGCATCCGCTTCATCAATGACAGCAAGGCCACCAATGCCGATGCCACGGCCCGCGCGCTGGCCTGCCATGAGCGCATGGTGTGGATTGCAGGCGGCACGGCCAAGGCGGGCGGGATCGAGCCGCTTGCGCCCCTGTTCGGGCGCGTGGCGCTGGCGCTCCTGATCGGGCGCGACGCGCCGGTGCTGGCCCGGACCCTTGCGCAGTACAAGGTGCCGTGCCGCATTGTCGAAACCCTCGAGCGCGCCGTGCCCGAAGCGCGCGAGGCCGCCCGCGCGCTGGGCGTGGACGTGGTGATGCTCTCGCCCGCCTGCGCGAGCTTTGACCAGTTCAGCGGTTTTGAAGCCCGTGGCGCGCGGTTTGCAGCCCTTGTGCAGGCCCTTACGGCCGACCCGGAGGGCACCCGCGCGCAATGAGCAACCTGTCGCGCATAAACACCTCGCACCTGGCGCGATGGTGGCGGAGCATCGACCGGGTCACGCTGATCTGCGTGGGTATCCTGATCGGGTTCGGCTATATCCTCATGCTGGCGGCAAGCCCGGCGGTGGCGGTGCGCATTGGTGCCTCGCGCGACATGTTCATTTTCAAGCAGGTCGTCTTTCTGGTGCTTGCGGCCGTCATCGTATGCGCAACCTCCCTGCTTTCGCTGCGCGGGGTGCGGCTGATGGGGTGGATCGGCTTCGCACTTGCACTTGGCGCCACCTTCATGACCCTTGTGCATGGCATCGAGATCAAGGGCGCGCGGCGGTGGATCGCGCTGCCCATGATGTCGGTCCAGCCCTCCGAATTCCTCAAGCCTTTCTTTGCCGTGGTCACCGCCTGGCTGCTGACCGAGCGCAGGACGCGACCGTATCTGCCCGGCCTGCTGGTGGCGCTGGGGCTGTTCGCGCTCGTGCTGCTGCTGCTCAAGTCTCAGCCTGATATCGGCATGCTGAGCGTGATCACCACCGTGTTCCTGGCGCAACTCTTTGTCGATGGGCTGAGCCTGTTCCTGGTCGGCGCGGGCGTGGCCAGCATGGTGGCGGCGTTCATTGGCGCGTATATGGTGTTTCCGCACGTGCGCTCGCGCGTGGAGCGGTTTTTGCACCCTGCCGTGGGTGACCATTACCAGATCGATACCGCGCTGCGCGCCTTTGGCAATGGCGGCCTTTTGGGGCGCGGGCCGGGCGAAGGCCGGGTGAAGGACCTGCTGCCCGATGCGCATGCCGATTTCGTGTTCGCGGTGGCGGGCGAGGAATTCGGCATGCTGGTATGCCTGTTCATTATTGGCGTGTTCGCCACCATCGTCATCCGCACGCTGCTCAAGCTGCTGCGCGAGAACGATCCCTTCATTGCGGTGGCAACGGCGGGGCTGGTGACGGGCTTCGGGCTGCAGGCCTTTGTCAACATGGGCTCGACGCTGCACCTCATCCCGACCAAGGGCATGACGCTGCCGTTCATTTCCTATGGCGGTTCATCGGCCATGTCGGTGGCGCTGACCATCGGGCTGGTGCTGGCGCTGACCCGCAACCGGCCCAACGAGACCCGCTTCGGGCAGTTTACGCCAGCCCCTACCCCCGCACCGAGAGGATCGTCATGACCCAACACTGCATTGCCATCGCAGCCGGGGGCACCGGCGGCCACTTCTTCCCTGCCGAGGCGCTGGCCTGCGAGCTGGTGCGCCGGGGGCATGACATCATGCTCATGACCGACCAGCGCGCGGGCGGGCGCAACAGTGGCGTCTTTGCAGGCCGCCAGCAGTTCGTCCTGCCGGGCGCTGGCATTGCCGGACGCGGCCTGATGCGGGCCAGCCGGGCGGCGCTGGCGCTGGCGCGGGGCACGGTGCAGGCACGCGGTATTATTGGCCGCATCTGTCCTGCCGCCATCATCGGCTTTGGCGGCTACCCTTCCGTGCCGCCGCTGCTTGGCGGCTGGCTGCTGGGCAAAAGCCGCCGCCCGCTTCTGTTCATTCATGAAGGCAATGCGGTGCTGGGCAAGGCCAATGGCTTCCTGGCCCCGCGCATGGATGGCATTGCCACCTCCTTCCCCACCGTGGCGGGCGTGCCCGCGGGCGTGCCCACAACGCTCACCGGCATGCCAGTGCGGCCTGGCATCGCGGCACTGGGCGGGGAAGGCTATGAACCCTCCAACGGCGTGCTCAACCTTTTGGTGTGGGGCGGCTCGCTCGGCGCGCGCGTGTTCAGCGACGTGGTGCCCGAAGCCCTCGCCGCCCTGCCGCCCGCGCTGCGCGCGCGGCTGCAGGTGACCCAGCAGGCCCGCGCGGAGGATGTGGCGCGCGTGCAGGCAGCCTATAAAACGGCGGGCATTCCCGCCACCATCGCCCCCTTCCTTGATGACGTGCCCGGCCTGCTGCGCGCAGCACATCTGGTGATTGGCCGCGCGGGTGGCTCATCGGTGGCGGAACTGGCGGTGGCGGGCCGCCCTGCCCTGCTGGTGCCACTGCCCATTGCCGCGCGTGATGAACAGGGCGCCAACGCGCAGGCGCTGGTTGATGCGGGGGCTGCGTGGATGATCCGCCAGCCTGATTTTACCGCCCCGGCACTCACGCAGCGCCTGACCACCCTGCTGGCTGACCGCGACCTGCTGGCCCGCACGGCGCAGGCCGCAAGCCGCCTTGGCCGCCCTGATGCCGCCCGCCTTCTGGCCGATATGATAGAAGCCCGCTTGCCTGACACGCCCCGCACCGCTTAATTCCCGGCAGCGCGAATACGGAGACCTGAGTAGATGAGAGCCCTGCCCCTTTCGATTGGCACCATTCATTTCGTCGGCATTGGCGGAATTGGCATGTCCGGCATTGCCGAAGTGCTGCACATGCTTGGCTATGCGGTGCAGGGCTCCGACATTGCCGAGAGCGCAAATGTAGCCCGCCTGCGTGCCGCCGGCATTCCTGTCACCATTGGCCACGACGCGGCCAATCTTGGCGGGGCGCAGGTGGTGGTGACCTCCACCGCCGTCAAGCGCGACAACCCCGAGGTGGTGGCGGCGCGCACGCGGCTGATCCCGGTGGTGCGCCGCGCCGAGATGCTGGCCGAGCTGATGCGCCTGCGCTGGTCGGTGGCTGTTGGCGGCACGCATGGCAAGACCACCACCACCAGCCTTGTCGCCGCCGTGCTTGAAGCGGCCAAGCTCGACCCCACGGTCATCAATGGCGGCATCATCGAGGCCTACGGCACCAACACCCGCATGGGCCTGGGCGACTGGATGGTGGTCGAGGCCGATGAGAGCGATGGCTCGTTCCTGCGCCTGCCCTCGGTCATTACGGTCGTGACCAACATGGACCCCGAGCACCTCGACCACTGGGGCACGGAAGAGGCGATGCAGGCGGCGTATGACCAGTTTGTCTCGAACATTCCGTTCTATGGCTTTGCCGTGCTGTGCATCGACCACCCTGCCGTGCAGCAGATGATCCCGCGCCTGTCCGACCACCGCATCATCACCTATGGCTTCTCGCCGCAGGCGGATGTGCGTGCCGAGAAGGTGATTACCGACAAGCTCGGCGCCACCTTCGAGGTCGTGATCACCAACCGCAACCGCAACCGCTCGCGCCGGGCGGGGCCGTTCCGCCTGCCCATGCTGGGCCACCATAACGTGCAGAACGCGCTGGCGGCGATTGCGGTGGGCACCGAGATGGAAATCGACGATGCCACCATCCGCTCGGCCTTTGCCGCCTTCCGTGGCGTCAAGCGCCGTTTCACCCGCACGGGCGAGACCGGGGGCATCACCATCATCGATGATTACGGCCACCACCCCGTCGAGATCGCCGCCGTGCTGAAAGCGGCACGGCAGGCCGGGGCGGGCAACGTGATCGCGGTGATGCAGCCGCACCGTTATTCACGCCTCAAGAGCCTGTTCAACGAGTTCTGCACCTGCATGAACGATGCGGGCACGGTCATCATTGCCGATGTGTATGCCGCCGGCGAGCAGCCGATCGAGGGCATCGACCGCGATGCGCTGGTCGAGGGCCTGCGCGAGCGCGGGCACCGCTCTGTCGTGCCGCTGCCCGGGCCGGAGCACCTGGCGGAAATGATCAACGCCATCGCCCGCCCCGGTGACTTCGTGGTGTGCCTTGGCGCAGGCAGCATCACCAACTGGGCGCAGGCGCTGCCCGCCCAGCTTGCGGAACTGCAGGGCATTGCCCATGCCCCCGCCCAGAAGGCGGATGCCAGTTCATGACCGCCACGCCCGCCACCGCCCTGCCGCAATGGGCGCAGGTCCTGGACACGGAGGGCTTTCGCCCCCGTGGCCGCCTGACTCCGCAGGCCGCCCTTGGCCCGCGCACGTGGTTCCGCGTGGGGGGGGCTGCCGAGCTTCTGTTCCAGCCCGCCAGCGCCGAGGACCTGGCGCAGGTGCTCAAGCACCTGCCGCTCGAGGTTCCGGTGCTGGCGCTGGGCGCGTGTTCGAACGTGATCGTGCGCGATGGCGGGATTGACGGGCTGGTCATTCGCCTCGCCCGTGGTTTTTCAACCATCCGGCGCGATGGCGACGGGCTGATCGTGGGGGCCGCCTGCCTGGACATGACCGTGGCCGAGCACGCGGCCGAAGCTGGCCTGGCGGGGCTTGAATTCCTGGCGGGCATTCCCGGCTCGATCGGTGGGGCCGTGGCCATGAACGCAGGCGCTTACGGCTCGGACATGGCCACCGTGCTGGACTGGGTGGAAATTGTAACCCGCGATGGCGGGCTGCTGCGCCTGCCCGCCGCCTCGCTTGACTTTGGCTACCGCCATGCCTCCCTGCCGCCGCAGGCCGTGGTGGTGCGCGCGCGCCTCAATGCGCAGGAGGCGCCGCCTGCGGTCATCCGCCAGCGCATTGACGAGATCCGCGCGGCCCGCGAGGGCGCCCAGCCGGTGCGCGCACGCACGGGGGGCTCCACCTTCCGCAACCCTGCCCCTGACGAATCGGAGCGCAAGGCGTGGGAACTGATCGACGCCGCAGGCTGCCGCGGGCTTGTGGTGGGTGGTGCCCAGATCAGCGAGAAGCACTGCAACTTCATGCTCAACACCGGCACCGCTACCGCAGCCGACCTTGAACGGCTTGGCGATGTCGTGCGCCAGCGCGTGCATGACCATACGGCGGTCACACTGCGGTGGGAAATCAGGCGCATCGGGCGCCCCGCCCCCCAACGCACGGGAGAAGACACATGAAACGCCGCCGCATCTGCGTGCTGACGGGCGGTCTCTCCGCCGAGCGCGAAGTCAGCCTTGATAGCGGGCGCAACGTGGCTGACGCGCTGCGCAGTCTTGGCCACGACGTGCACAGCATCGACCCCGGGCCCGACCTGCTGGCCCTGGTGGGCGACCTGCAGGCAAGCAGGCCCGACGCCGTGTTCAACGCCTTGCATGGCCGCTTTGGCGAGGACGGGTCGATCCAGGGCATACTCGACTGGATGGGCATCCCCTACACCCATTCCGGCGTGCGGGCCTCGGCCACCGCCATGGACAAGGAGGCCGCCCGCGCCGTGTTCGCGGCAGCCGGCCTGCCCATCGCCACCGGGCTGTGCCTCACGCCCGCCGCACTCGAACCCGCCGACCCGCTGCCGGCACCCTATGTGGTCAAGCCGCTCAATGAGGGGTCATCGGTAGGCGTGGAGATCATCCGCGCGGGCAGCAACCGCCGCGCCGCGGTGGCACAAGGCTGGACATTCGGCACGCACATGCTGGTGGAGGAATACATTCCCGGCCGCGAACTGACCGTGGGCGTGCTGCATGACCGCGCCCTGACCGTGACCGACATCACCCCCACCGGCAGTGGCCCCGCCTTCTATGACTACCAGGCCAAATACGCTGCTGGCGGCTCGTGCCACGAACTGCCCGCGCGCATCCACCCCGAAGCCTTTGCGCAGGCGCGCGACCTCGCCCTTGCCGCCCACCGCGCGCTGGGCTGCCGGGGGGCAAGCCGCACCGATTTCCGTTATGACGACACGGCAGGCGCCGACCTGCCCGGCCGCCTCGTGATCCTCGAGACCAACACCCAGCCGGGCATGACCCCCACATCGCTGCTGCCCGAGCAGGCCGCCGCCTGCGGCATGGACTACGCCACGCTGTGCCAGTGGATGATCGACCAGGCGACCTGCCGTACATGAGGCGACCGACCGACAGCGGCGACCGCCCTTCGAGGCTGTCGATCTTCCTGCGCCGCCAGAAACGCCTGATCCGCCCGGCCCTGCTGGTCCTGGCGCTGGCGGGGCTGGTGGCCGGTGGCGTCACGGCGCTGCGCCATGTCGGCTCGGACCCGCGCTTTGCCGCACTGAGGGGGCGGATCATCAACATGCTGCCGCTGCGCATTACCGAGATTGACGTGACCGGCTGCGTGCTGACCAGCGAGAGCGCGCTGCAGGAGGCGCTGGGCGTGCGCACGGGCGATTTCATTCTCGGCTTTTCGGTCAAGGCGGCGCGCGAGCGTATCGACGCGCTGCCCTTTGTCGATCATTCCGTGGTCGAGCGCCACCTGCCAGGCACCATCGTCATCCACCTGTTCGAGCGCCAGCCCTTTGCGGTATGGCAGAATCACGGGCATTTCATGCTGATCGACCGGGCGGGCAACCAGGTGCGCGACAAGGGCATGACCGGCAAGGATGCCGAGGCCTTCCGCCAGTTGCCGCTCGTGGTCGGACCCGACGCCAATCTTGCCGCCGCCGCCATGATCGATGAACTCACGGCCCAGCCCGAGGTGAGCAGCCATGTCGTGGCCGCAGCCCGCGTGGGCCAGCGCCGGTGGAACCTGACGTTGCGCAACGGCACGACCATCCTGCTGCCCGAAGGGCAGGAAGCGGCAGCACTCAAGCGCCTTGCACAAATGCAGGAAACCATAAAAATACTTGACCGGCCCGTTATCGCCATAGACATGCGCCTGCCAGACCGCCTGATCATCCGTGAGAACCCCGTGACGCCGAATGACAACAGCAATGGACCCGACCAGGGCGACGGCCCGCCACAGGCAGCCCCCACGAGCGAGCAGGCCCCCATGCGGCCATGGCTTTCCCCCGATAACGGCCTGAGACGGAGGCGGGCATGACCTATCCAGTGCCGGGACCGGTCAGGACGACCCTTCCCGCAACACGCACGACCACACCGGCAGTCCCTGCGGTACCGGCCATCCGTGGCCCTGCCGTGCCAGCCCGCGTGCCCCGCCCGCGCGCGCCCGCACCCCTTGTGCCTGCCGCCGAGCGCATGCCCACGCGCAAGCTGCGCACCGGGCCGTTCAGCGTGCTTGATATCGGCTCGACCAAGATTGTCTGCCTGATCGGGCGCGGCGAGCCTGACAACACCATCCGCATCCTTGGCCATGGCTGGCGGCGCTCGCACGGGGTGCGCTCGGGCGGAATCGTGGACCTGCGCGAGGCGGAATCGGCCATCCGCAACGCCGTGGCCCAGGCGGAGGACATGGCGACGGAGCGGCGCGATTCGATTTTCGTCAACCTGTCATGCGGCCACCCCGAGAGCCGTCACATCAACGCGCGCTGGCCCGTTGGCGGGCGCGAGGTCACGCAGGGCGATGTCAGCCGCATCATTGCCGAAGGGCGGCTGCGCGCCATCTCGGAAGGGCGCTCGGCCATCCATACCCTGCCGCTCGACTATGCGGTGGATGACACGCAGGAGGTGCTCGACCCGCGCGGGCACCTGTGCGACCTGCTCTCGGCACGGCTGCATGTGATCGATGCCAACACCACCGCGCTGCGCAACCTCGAGGCCGTCCTGTCGCGCGTGGAACTCAAGATCGCGGGCATGGTGTCCTCGCCGCTGGCCTCGGGGCTTGCGGTGATGAGCGAGGACGAGCGCAACCTCGGCGCAACCGTGGTGGACATGGGCGGCGGGCTGACCTCGATCGGCGTGTTTGGCGAGGGCAGGCTGCTGCACACGGCCACGATTCCGGTGGGGGGGCTGCATATCACGCGCGATATCGCGCAGGGTCTTTCCACCTCGATCGACAGCGCGGAGCGGCTCAAGACCATGTATGGCTCGGCCGAGCTGCTCGCGGGCGATGACAGTGATCCAATCCTCGTGCAATTGATTGGCGATAACGACCATCATTATGTCAGAATTTCACGCTCAAAGATCGTCTCGATCATACATCCACGCGTGGAGGAAACCCTGGAAATGATACGTGACAGGCTGGAAATGGCAGCCGTGGGGCCCGCGGCGGACGGCCGCGTGATCCTGACGGGCGGCGGCTCCCTGCTTGAGGGAATCGGCCCCATGGCGGCGCGCATCCTCAACCGGCAGGTGCGCCTTGGCCGCCCGCGCCGCATTGTGGGCCTGCCTGAAAATTCAGCCACATGGCCCATGTTCTCCACATCGGCCGGCCTGCTGGCCTGGGCCGCGGGCGCCGCCGATGAAATGGGCGAGCCCGACACGCGCGATGCCCGCCCCGGCGGCCTTGTGAGACGTTTTGTGGATTTCATACGTGATAGGGTATGATCTTGCACGGAAACCCTTTATTGTACTTTTGCCGTTAGTATGCCAGCACGCCTACCCCCATCCATCGGGAGCCCAGCATGACCCTCAACCTGACCATCCCGCAGCAGAATCATTCCGATTTCACCCCCCGCATTACAGTGATCGGGGTTGGCGGTGGTGGTACCAATGCGGTGGACAACATGATCCATTCGCAGTTGCAGGGAGTGGAATTCATTGTCGCCAACACTGATGCCCAGCAGCTTTCGCACAGCAAGGCCGACCGCCGCATCCAGCTTGGCCCGCACCTGACGCAGGGCCTCGGCGCAGGCGCCAAGCCCGAGATCGGCCGCGCCGCGGCGGAGGAAGCGTGCGATGAACTCTCCCGCCACCTTGATGGCGCGCACATGGTGTTCATCACCGCGGGCATGGGCGGCGGCACCGGCACGGGGGCGGCCCCCGTCATTGCCCGCATGGCGCGCGAACGCGGCATCCTGACCGTGGGCGTGGTGACCAAGCCCTTCATGTTCGAGGGCATGCGCCGCACCAAGTCGGCCGAGGCGGGCATTGCCGAGCTGCAGCAGTTCGTTGACACGCTGATCGTGATCCCGAACCAGAACCTGTTCCGCATGGCCAATGAAAGCACGAGCTGGCGCGATGCCTTCAAGATGGCGGACAACGTGCTTTACATGGGCGTGCGCGGCGTGACCGACCTCATGATGGCGCCGGGCCTCGTCAACCTCGATTTTGCCGATATCCGCACCATCATGGCGGAAATGGGCAAGGCGATGATGGGCACGGGCGATGCCGAGGGCGATAACCGCGCCATTGCCGCCGCCGAGGCCGCGATCTCGAACCCGCTGCTTGAAGATACCTCGATGAAGGGGGCGCAGGGCCTGCTCATCAACATTACCGGCGGCGAAGACCTGACCCTGTTCGAGGTGGACCAGGCGGCAAACCGCATCCGCGAGGAAGTGGCGGAAGACGCAAACATCATCTTCGGTTCCGCCATTGATACCTCGCTCAATGGCAAGATCCGCGTCTCGGTCGTGGCCACGGGCATCGACAACCCGCCAGCAGGCCGGAGCACCACCCAGCCTGCCGAGGCGGCGGAACCCGCCAGCCCGCCCCAGCCCGCACCGGAAGCGGCCGCACAGCCCGCGCCCCCCGCCGCGGCACAGGCAGCACCGCCTCCTCCCGGCGCACCCCCGCTACAGCACCCAGCGGCTCCCCGGCCCGGCCATGCTCCCGGTGCGGCGCAACGCCCGCCTGGCGCACCGCCGCGCGCGCCCTCGCCCCATGCCGTGCCACCGCAGGCGCAGCGCGGCTCGCCCCGCTCGCCCCTGTTTACGGAAAACGCCCGGCCCCAGGCAGCACCTGAGCCGCAGGCCGCACCCCGCAGCCTGTTTGGCATCGTGACCGGGGCGCTGCGCCGCCATTCCAACCCGCCGCAGCCCGAGGCGCCCCCACCCCAGCGCACCGAGCCTTCAGTGCAGCAGCAGCCCATGCCGCAGCCTTCCGCCCCGCCCGCGCCGGGCAGCAGCGCCACGCCGCCCGAGGATGGGGGGCTCGATATTCCCGCCTTCCTGCGGCGCCGCTCGCAGTAATACGATACCCCTGGCGCGGTCCCCATCGGGCCGCGCCAGTTGCTTGCAGACAGGTAACAATAGGCAATAATCCTTGACTGTTCCGACGGGAAACAAGGCGCTAGCATGGAAGCATGCCAGTTACCGCGAGTTCTCCCATTTTCCCGTCAAGGATACAGGCAATGAACGGCATGGTGCCGCCCGCACATTTTCCCTTCATGCCGCCATCCAGCCATGACGGGCAGATGCAGCATACCCTGAGCCAGCCAATCAGCAGCGTGGGCATCGGGCTGCATACAGGCGCGCGAATCAGCCTGCGCCTTTCGCCCGCGGCAGAGAATACCGGCATCGTCTTTCACCGCACCGACCGCGCCATGCCGCCCGTCACCGCCCGCTACGACACGGTGGTGGACACGCAGCTGAGCACGGTGCTCGGCCACGAGCCACAGGGCGCGCGCATTGCCACGGTGGAACACCTGATGGCAGCGCTTGCAGGCTGTGGCATCGATAACGTGCTTGTCGAGGTGGATGGGCCGGAAATCCCGGTATTTGACGGTTCAGCCGCCGAGTTCGTGTTCCTGCTCGAATGCGCGGGCCGCAGGCGGCAGGAGGCGCGCCGCCAGCATATCCACATCACCCGGACCGTACGGGTGGAAGAAGGCGATGCGTTTGCCGAACTCTCCCCCGCCACGCAGCCGGGGCTGGCCATTGATCTTTCCATCGACTTTCCCGCTGCCGCCATTGGCCAGCAGCGCTATGCAACACAGGTTGACAGCGACCTGTTCCGCCAGCACCTGAGCCGGGCGCGCACCTTCGTGCTCCAGCCCGAGATCGAGCACCTGCACGCCATAGGCCTCGCGCGCGGCGGCTCGCTCGACAATGCTGTGGTGGTCAATGGCGCCCGCGTGCTCAACCCCGCCGGCCTGCGCCACCCGGATGAATTCGTGCGCCACAAGGTGCTTGATGCAATTGGTGACCTGTATCTGGCCGGTGGCCTGATCGAGGGGAGTTTCAGGGGGCACAAATCGGGCCATACCCTCAATAACCGCCTGTTGCGCAAACTGTTTGCCGATAAGGCGAACTGGCATCTCGCCCCTGCCGGCGCGCCTGCGGGCCAGCCCTGTACGCAGGCTGCGTGATGAGGGAGCGTGAAATCCGCACGCGGAGACTTCACCCACACCCGGCACATGATATAAAGCTCCCGTAACTGGAAGAGCTGGCATGTTCGCACGCATATCACACCCGACCCCGCAGCCTTTGCGCAGCCCCTGCCAGCCGGCACGCTGGCTGGCGCTCCTGCCCCTGGCGGGCCTGCTGGCGGCATGCGGCAACAACGCAAGCGCCATCAATGAGCGCGCGCCGCGCGTCGGCTCGGCCGAGACATTGTACAATAACGGTGTCGATGCCCTGCGCTCGGACCGCTACCTGCTGTCGGTCAACCAGTTCGACACGCTCCAGCGCAACTATCCCTACTCCCAGTACACGGCCAATGCGCAGTTGATGGAAGGGTATGCCAACTACCTGCTCAACAAATACCCCGAGGCCGTGCAGCAGCTTGACCGCTTTCTGGAACTGCACCCCACCAGCACCGATGCCGCCTATGCCTTCTACCTGCGCGCGCTATGCTATTACGAGCAGGTGGCTGACGTGCAGCGCGACCAGCAGGGCACCATCGAGGCCATGGATGCGCTGGAAGAGGTGATTACCCGCTTCCCCCAGAGCCCTTATTCCCGTGATGCGCAGCTCAAGATCGACCTGTGCCGCGACCATCTGGCGGGCAAGGAAATGCTGGTGGGCCGCTACTACCAGCAGCAGAACGACTTCCCCGCCGCCGCCGGGCGCTACCAGCGCGTGGTGCAGGATTTCCAGACCACAAACCACGTGCCCGAGGCACTCGAGCGGCTGGTCGAGGTCTATCTGGACATGGGCCTGCTCGAACAGGCCCGCAAGACCGGCTCCGTGCTGGCCTATAACTACCCCAGCAGCAAGTGGTACGAGGATGCCTACGACCATCTGCGCGCCCACCACCTGATCAAGGGCGTGGACGGCAAGGACAACAAGCAGGGGCGCAACATCTTCCAGCGGGCGTGGCACTCGGTTTTCTGATTTCCGCCAACGATCCTTCGTGCTGAACAGGAACCGATCATGCTGACACAGCTCTCGATACGGGACGTGGTCCTGATCGAAAAACTGGACCTCGCCTTCCCCCCCGGCCTGACCGTGCTGACGGGCGAGACCGGGGCGGGAAAGTCCATCCTGCTTGACAGCCTTGGCCTGGCCCTGGGCGAGCGGGCCAGCGCCTCGCTCGTGCGCGCGGGCTGCGCGCAGGCCAGTGTCAGCGCCAGTTTCGAGGTGGCCCCTGCCCACCCGCTGCATGAACTGCTGCGCGAGCAGGGCATCATGCTCGATGATGAGCGCGAGCCGATCCTGCTGCGCCGCGTTGTCACGACCGATGGCCGCTCGCGCGCCTATATCAACGACCAGCCGGTGGCCATAAGCCTGCTGCGCCGCGCCGCCACCCTGCTGGTGGAGATACAGGGCCAGCACGAGCAGATGGGCCTGGCCGATCAGGCCACCCATCTCGACCTGCTCGACGCCTTTGGCGTGCCCGGCCCGCTGCGGAGCCGCGTGGCGGGTGCCTACCGCACATGGATCGAGGCCACGGCGGAACTGGCCACGGCGCGCGCGGAAATGGAAAATGCGGCGCGTGAGGAAGACTGGCTGCGCCAGGCGGTAGACGATCTGGGCACCCTCGCCCCGCAGGAGGATGAGGAAGCCCAGCTTGCTGGCCTGCGCCAGGCGCTGCAGCAGGGCGAACGCCGCGCCGAGGCCATTGCCGCAGCCCTGGCCGACCTTGCGCCCCGCGACCGGCGCTCCCCCGGTCCGGCCTCGGCGCTGCGCAATGCCAGCCGCGCCCTGCAACGCCTGCTGCCCGCCCCCACCGACCTCAACCCGGAGGCCGTGGGCGCTGTCGAGCAGGCGGCAGCACAGGAAGCCCTCAACGCGCTCGAACGCGCGGAAGAAGCGCTGGCCGAGGCCGAAAACATGCTCTCGCGCCTGGCATCTGACGCACAGGCCGACCCGCGCCTGCTCGAACAGACCGAGGAACGCCTGTTCGCGCTGCGCGCCGAGGCCCGCAAGCATGGCGTATCGGTGCCGGAGTTGCCTGGGCTGCTCGCCGCCTTTACCGAACGGCTGGCCGCCCTCGATTCGGGCAATGCCCGCATTGAAGGGCTGGAGAAAACCGTGGCCGAAGCCCGCGCCCGGTTTGAGGAAATTGCCCTGGACCTGACCGCCGCACGCGAGAAGGCCGCCCGCAGGCTGGAGCAGGCGGTGATGGCCGAGCTCAAGCCGCTCAAGCTGGAGCGCGCGCGCTTTATCGTATCCCTCGTGCCGCTTGAGGCCGAGGCATGGAACGCGCGTGGCAAGGAACAGGCCTCGTTCCTGATCGCGGCCAATCCCGGCCAGCCGCCGGGGCCCCTGGCCAAGGTGGCCTCGGGCGGCGAGCTTTCACGCCTCATGCTGGCGCTCAAGGTGGTGCTGGCGGGGCGCTCGGCCATTCCCACGCTGGTGTTTGATGAAGTCGATTCAGGCGTGGGCGGCGCCACCGCCTCCGCCATTGGCGAGCGGCTCTACACTGTTGGCCGCAGCGTGCAGGTTCTGGTCGTGACCCACAGCCCGCAGGTGGCCGCACGCGGTGATGCCCATCTGCGCATCAGCAAGAGCGTGAACAAGGGCCGCACCGAAACGCATGCCGCCCCGCTCGACGCGCAGGCAAGGCGCGAGGAAATCGCCCGCATGCTTTCAGGTGATACCATTACCCCCGCCGCCCGTGCCGCGGCCGACAGCCTGCTGAAAGGGGTCTGACATGCCCGCCGCCCCGACCGACGAACTGGCCGCGCAGGCCCGCGCCCTGCTGGCCGATTATGCGGCAGAAGCACAGACCGAGGCCCGTGCGGCCGCAACGCTGAAGCAGCTTGCCACCCTGCTGCCCGCACTCGATGCCGCCTACCACCAGCACGACGCGCCGGTGGTCGATGATGCAACCTATGATGCGCTGCGCCGCCTGAACACGCGGCTGGAGCTGGAATTTCCGCGCCATGCCCAGGCCGATAGCCCCAGCGCTACGGTCGGAGCACCGGCCAGCGGCCCCTTCCGCCGCCACCGACACATGGTACCGATGCTCTCGCTGGACAATGTGTTCTCGCGGGAGGAATTCGAGGGCTTCGTCAGCCGTATTGCCCGTTTCCTTGGCCTGAGTGATGAGCAGGCCCGCGCACTTTCCTTCGTGGCGGAACCCAAGATCGATGGCCTGTCGATCAGCCTGACCTACATGCACGGGCGTTTCGTGCGCGGCACCACGCGCGGCGACGGCACGGAAGGCGAGGACGTCACCGCCAACCTGCGCACGCTGCGCGATATTCCCGACCAGTTGCCCGCCCCCTACCCCGACACGATCGAGATCCGGGGCGAGATATTCCTCTCCAAGCAGGCGTTCCTTGAGCTGAATGCTGCGCAGGAAGAGGCGGGCGAGAAGCCGTTCGCCAATCCGCGCAACGCCGCCGCGGGCTCGCTGCGCCAGCTTGACCCCGCCATTACGGCAAAACGCCCGCTCTCGCTGTTCGCCTATGCCGCAGGCTATTGCGATGGCCCGCTGGCCGCCACGCATCATGGTTATCTGGAACAGCTTGATGCATGGGGCTTTCGCGTCAATCCGCTGAGCACGCAGGTGCCCGACGCACAGGCCGCCGAAGCCTTCATGGAGCGCCTGACGCGCGAACGCTCGGGGCTGGATTACGACATTGACGGCATTGTGTACAAGCTCGACGACCGCGCCCTGCAGGAGCGCCTGGGCTTTGCAGGCCGTGCGCCCCGCTGGGCGGTGGCGTGGAAATTCCCCGCCGAGCAGGCCATCACCCGGCTGGAAAAGATCGACATACAGGTCGGCCGCACCGGAGCGCTGACGCCGGTGGCCTTTTTGGAGCCGGTCAATGTAGGCGGCGTGATCGTCACCCGCGCCAGCCTGCATAATGAGGACGAAATCGCACGCAAGGACATCCGCGAAGGCGACCTTGTGCATGTGCAGCGCGCAGGCGACGTGATCCCGCAGATAACTGGCGTGGTGCTGCCGCGCGACCATGAAACGCAGCCCTTTCACTTCCCCCATACCTGCCCGGTCTGTGGCGCACATGCCGAGCGGCCCGAGGGCGAGGTGGTGTGGCGCTGCTCGGGCGGGCTGACCTGCCCCGCGCAGGTGGTGGAGCGACTGATCCATTTCGTCTCGCGTGATGCGTTCGATATTGATGGCCTGGGCGACCGCACCATTGTCGAGTTCCATGAACTGGGCTGGCTGCGTACGCCTGCCGACATCTTCCGCCTTGGCGCGCATGAGGACGAGATTGCCGCCCGTGATGGCTGGGGCAAGGTCTCGGCGCGCAATCTGGTCAACGCGATCGAGGCCCGGCGCACCATCGAACTCTCGCGCCTGATCTATGCGCTGGGCATCCGCCGCATCGGCACCAGCAATGCCCGCCTGCTGGCGCGGCATTACGGCTCGCTGGCCAACTGGCGCACGCAGATGGAAAAGGCCGCCATCGTGGGGTCGGACGAGCGGCTGGAACTCGGCTCGATCACCGGCATCGGCACGACCATTGCCGATGAACTCGTCGCCTTCTTTGCCGAGGCCCATAACCGCGCCACCCTTGATGACCTGACCGGCCAACTGACCCGCGTGCTTGATGAGGAAGCGCCAGAGGCAGGCAGCCTTTCGGGCAAGACCATCGTGTTTACCGGCACGCTCACCACCATGACCCGCCCCGAGGCCCGCGCCGTGGCCGAGCGGCTGGGGGCGCGGGTATCGGATAGCGTGTCAAAAAAGACCGATCTTGTGGTGCTGGGCGAAAAAGCGGGCTCCAAGGCCCGCAAGGCCACCGAACTGAGCATTGAAACGATGGATGAGGCCAACTGGCGCGTGCTTGCGGGCATGCCCCCTGCCCCGCAGCCCGAGGGCTGACACGCCTTGCCGCCCGCACGGGCGGAAAAGCCTTTCATGCCGCCGTGACGGAAAGGGACGTGGCGCTGACGTTTGAGGACCGGGCCACGATCGCGCTCCTGCTCGGGCATGGGGGGATTTTGATAATCCCGCGCTGGTCGTGGAATTATACGCAAAGCTGCGCCAGCCACCGCCTTTTTGAAAAAAGGCAACACCCTGGTGCACAACATAACTGTGGTCTTGCATGGTCCTGTCGCGTAACATTTGGGCTGGAACCAAACACGGGCTTACACGCGCGGGAGCACCAGACCGACCAGCACGCCAGGCCGCCGCAGCGGGGTGCGGCATGGATTTTCAGGGGGATGACATCTTATGACAGTTTCAGGGTCGCGGGGGCGGCTGCTGACAACGCGCCGCGAGATGCTGGGCCTTGCAGGCGGCGCGGGCTCCAGCCTGCTGCTGCCCCGCCACGCACGGGCGCAGGCCCAGCCCGCATGGCGCAGGCCGCTGGCTGAATCCGACGCGATCGTGGCCTTTGGCCATACCGGCCCCATTACCGATGGCGGCTGGTCGATGGTGCATGACCGGGGCGTGCAGGCCGTGCGCCGCACCTTCCCCAAACTGCGCACCATCTATGTGGAGAGCGTGCCCTACTCCGCCGATGCCACGCGGCTGTTCCGCCAGTTCGTGGCCGAAGGCGCACAGATGGTCATGGCCACATCGGAATATGGCGACTTCATAAAAGATGTGTCGGACCGCGCGCCTGATGTCGCGTTCATGGAATGCGATGGCACCAATGTAACCGGCAACCTGGGCTGGTATTACGTGGCGCACTGGTATGCCAGCTACATCATCGGCATTGTCGCAGCCCTCATGACCAAGACCAACAAGATCGGCTTTCTGGGCGCGTTTCCCATTCCCTCGGTCTATGCCTCAGCCAATGCAACATTGCTGGGCGCGCAGTCGGTCAACCCGGCCATCACGCTGCAGAGCATCACCATCAATGCCTGGTTCGACCCGCAGGCGGCAACGCAGGCGGCAACCGCGCTGGCCGATAACGGGTGTGATTTCCTGTGCGGCATCATGGATGAGCCCGCCTACCTGCGCGTGGCCCTGCAACGCGGGCTGAAGGCAGCCATGTGGAACACCGGCATGCTCGATTACGGGCCGCAGGCCTATGTCAGTTCCGTATGCCTCGACTTCAATGACTATTACATCAGCCAGGTGCGCAACCTGCTGGCGGGCACATGGCAGCCCGAGGGGCATTTCCTGACCCTGGGCCACGGCGTGGACCGCGATGCCTGGGGGCCGACCGTGCCGCCCGAGGCCGCCGCCCGCGCCGATGACATGCGCACGCGCATGCTGGCGGGCCACAATCCCTTTGTCGGCCCCATATACGATAATCATGGCCGCCTGCGCGTGCCTGCGGGCACGGCGCTGAGCGACCTTGAAATCTATCACTCCGACTGGGCGGTGGCGGGAGTATCGGGCCTTGAATAACCCAGTCTCCCCCGCTGGTCCCTCCGGCATGGCGCCGGGCACGCCGCCGGTGCTGCAGTTGCGCGGCATTGGCAAGTTCTTCCCCGGCGTGATCGCCAACAAGGACGTGGACCTTGATGTGTGGCCGGGCGAGATCCATGCCCTGCTGGGCGAGAACGGGGCTGGCAAGTCCACGCTCATGAACGTGGTGACCGGCATCTACCAGCCCGAGGAAGGCGAGATCATCCTCGATGGCTACGGCCAGACCTTCACCTCCCCGCAAGAGGCCATTCGCGCGGGTATTGGCATGGTACACCAGCACTTCAAGCTGGTGCAGGCCTTTACGGTGGCCGAGAACATCCATCTGGGCTGGGACGAGGCCCCCCGCCTCGCCTCGCCTGCCGTGATGGAAGCCCGCACGCGCGAGATTTCCGAGCGCTTCGGCTTTCCTGTCGATCCCGCCGCGCGGGTGTGCGACCTTTCGGCGGGCGAGCAGCAGCGCGTTGAAATCCTGCGCGTGCTGGCGCGCCGGGCACGGCTGCTGATCATGGACGAGCCCACCGCCGTGCTGACGCCGGAGGAGACGGGCGAGCTGTTCCGCGCCCTGCGGGCCTTCCGCGCGCAGGGCAATGCGGTCATCATCATCAGCCATAAGCTTGACGAGGTGATGGAGATTTCCGACCGTGTCAGCATCCTGCGCGGCGGGCGCAAGGTGGGCACGTTCCGCACGGCGGACTGCAATCCCTCCATGCTGGCGGCCACCATGGTGGGGCGCGACATCGTGCGGCGCAACATGCGCGCCCGGCCCGAAGGCGCCGCCCCCATTGCCCCACAACCCATCATGCAGCTCCGCAACGTGAGCGTACGCGACGACCGCGGCGTGGACACGCTGCGCGATGTCAGCCTTGACCTGCATGGCGGCGAGATCCTGGGCATTGCGGGCGTTGCGGGTAACGGCCAGCGCGAACTGACCCATGTGCTGACCGGGCTTATGGCCCGCACATCAGGCGAGATCGTGCTTGATGGCAGCGTGGTGGACCGCGCCGACCCGGCCCTGTTTGCCCATGCGGGCGTAGGCCACATCCCCGAGGACCGGCTGCGCAGCGCCCTGGCACCCTCGCTGTCCATCACCACCAACATGGCATTGCGTGAATATGCCCACCCCCCGATTGGCCGCCATGGCCTGTATGATGCGGGGGCCGCGGGCGTGCTGGCGCATGACATTGCGGAACTGGCACAGGTGCGCATCCCCGATTTTGGCATGCCCATCCGCAACCTCTCGGGTGGCAACCAGCAGCGGCTGGTGGCACGGCGCGAGATCCGCATTGCAAGCCGGGTGCTGGTGGCCGCCTACCCCGCGCGCGGGCTCGATATCGGGGCCATTGCCACCATGCTGGGCTACCTGACCGACCTGCGCGACCAGGGGGTGGCCGTGGTATTCATTTCTGAAGATCTGGAAGACCTGCTGAACGTGTCCGACCGCATCGGGGTCATGTTTCACGGGCGCATGATGGATGTGATTGATGCGGAAAATGCGGATATCGCCACCATCGGCATGCTGATGGGCGGCCGGGAACCCACCGACCTCCAGCCGGGAGGGCCACGGTAATGGCGACACGTGCCTTCCAGCGCCTGCCCACCGCGCCTGCGGGCCGCATCCTGGCCCTGCGGCTGGTGGCCATCGCGGTCTCGCTTTGCATCATCGCGGGCGTGCTGGCCCTGTCTGGCCACAGCCCTGCCATGCTGGCGGAACTGATCCTGCGCTCCACCCTTGGCTCGCGCTTCGGGCTGGAGGACCTGATGCTGTTCATGTGCCCGCTGCTGCTCACGGGGGCGGCGGTTACGGTGTGCGGCACCATCGGGCTGTGGAATATCGGGGCGGAGGGCCAGTTCTATGCTGGCGCCATTGCCGCGACCGGCGTGGCCCTTGGCCTGCATGGCCCGGTTCTGGTCGTGCTACCACTCATGACCATTGCGGGCATACTGGGCGGCATGGCGTGGATTACCGTGCCCACGCTGGCCCGCGCCTATGCCGGGGTGAACGAGATCATCACCACGCTGCTGCTCAACTTCATCGCATCGCTCCTCACCTATTACCTGACCACGGGGCCGTGGCGTGACCGGATCAGCGGGGCGCAGGTCTCGACGCAGCGGCTTTCGGTTTCCATGCCCGAGATGTGGGGCATCGTGCACTGGGGCTTTCCGGTCGCCATCATGATCGTGGTGGGGCTGGCGCTGGTGCTGTCGCGCACGCGGTGGGGCTATGAGATCCGCATGGGCGGGGCCAACCCGGAGGCCGCGCGCTATGCGGGTATTCCGGTGCGGCTGCGCATCATCTCGGTCATGCTGCTTTCTGGCGGCCTGGCGGGGCTGGCGGGCATGTTCGAGGTCGCGGGCACGGTACACCGGCTGCAGGGCGGCATGGCCAACAACTTTGGCTATCTGGGCATTGTGGTGGCGGTGCTGGCGCGCGGGTCATGCCTGAACGTGATCCCGGCGGCGCTTCTGATGGCGCTGATCCTTGATTCGGGCATTGTCATGCAGACGCAGCAGCTTTCGGCCTCGGTCATCCTCGCCATTACCGGGCTGATCCTGTTCATGATCGCCATCGGCGATGAACTGGCCCATTACCGGCCTGTCGCCACCACGCCAGCGAAGGGAAAAGCCTAATGATCATGCTGCTGACAGGCATGCTGGCCACCGCCGTGCTGGCCGGTGGCGTGCTGGCGCTGGCGGCCCTTGGCGAAGTGCTGGCCGAGCGCGTGGGCGTGACCAACCTTGGGGTGGAAGGCCTCATGGCGCTGGGGGCGGTGACGGCGGTGATGACCGTCTCCTCGGTGCATTCGCCATGGGTCGGACTGCTGGTGGCCATCATGGTGGGTGCCGTGGGCGGCATGGTGTTCGCCTTTGGCGCGGTGGTGATGCGGGCCAACCAGGTGCTGTGCGGGCTGGCCACGACCTTCATGGGGCTGGGGCTGTCAACCGCGCTGGGCCACAGCTACGCGGGCCAGCCGGTGGAGACGACCTTCGGGCATGTCAGCATTCCGCTGCTGTCGTCCCTCCCCATCATCGGCCCGGCGCTGTTCGGGCAGAATATCCTCATCATACCGATTTACGTGCTGCTGCCGCTGGCGGTGCATTTCATCATGTTCCGCACCCGGCACGGGCTGAACATGCGCGCGGTGGGCGAGAACCCGGCGGCGGCGGATGCGGCGGGCATTCCGGTCATGGCCATGCGCTTTTGGTACGTCACCCTTGGCGGCGCCATGGCGGGCATGGCGGGTGGCTATCTGACGCTGACCTATGTGCCGGTCTGGTCGGAGGGCATGGTGGCGGGGCGTGGATGGATTGCGCTGGCGCTGGTGATCTTTGCGGGCTACCGGCCCGTTATCGTCACTCTCTCCGCCCTGCTGTTCGGCCTGGTCACCGCGCTGTCCTTTGTGGGGCAGGCGCATAACTGGCCGATTGACCCCGCCTTCCTCAACATGCTGCCCTATATTGGCACCATGGCTTTCATCATCGTGCCGGTGGTGGTGTGGCACCGCATGCGCCGGGTCATGGCAGCGCCCGCCGCCCTGGCCCAGCCCTATTACCGCGACGTGCGCTAGGCCCGCCTTATGGCCGCGGCTGGGCAGGGTGCAGGATATCGGCTGAGATGCGGCGGGCGTAGCTGGCGGAATTGAGACTGTCGGGGAACTGGCCGAGCAGCTTGAGTTCATCGACATAACGCGCGATCTGGGTTTTCAGGTCATTGCCCACGGGGCTGATGCCCAGCACCTCGTGGCGCATCATCTGCAATATGGCGTCCTGCTGCATGCCATCAACGCGGCCATCAAGCAGGCTGGCCGCCTCGGCCATGTGGGCGGGGAGCCAGTGGGCGGCATTATAGAGCGCGAGCACGAGGGCCACGGCCGCCCCGGGCGCATCACGCAGCACATCGGTGGACAGGCCCAGCGCCAGATTGGTGCGCCCGGCATATAACCCGTTTACGCTATTGACCAGTTCCACCACATCAAGCGCCGGGTTGCGCAGCAGCCGCCAGGCGAGCGGGTCGTGCAGGGCCACGGCATCGACCGTGCCAGCGGCAAGCGCGTCGTCAATTTCATCGGGCGGCAGGATGACCCAGTTGGGCGCGGTGTCAGGGTTCAGCCCCTTGCGGCGCAGGATGATGGAGAAGAACAGCCGGTCGGCCATATCGGCATTGAGCACGGCAATGCGGCGGCCGATCAGATCCTCGATTTTGGCAATACGCAGTTTGCGCCGCACCAGCAGGCGAAAGGTGCCCGCCTGCAACCCCATGACCAGCCGCACCGGCAGGTCGGGACTGGCCTGCCACGCCTGCAGCCATGACAGCACGGGGGCCACGGCCGCCATGGCGCGGCCTGCCTGCAGGTCGGCAATGGCGTCACGCCCGTTGGCTACGCCATCGCGCAGTTGCACGTTCAGGCGGTACTGCAAAAAGAAATCCTGCCGCAGGGCAACATTATACAGGGTGGAAGACTGCGCGTAGGGCCATGCCAGCGTCATGTCATGGGGCTGGCCATCGAGCAGGGCATCATCGCGGCGCACGATCCGTGCCTGCTGGCGGCTCTGTACCCATTGCGAGCCCACCACGGCGCACCCTCCCGCCACCAGCATGGGCACGAATGCCCGGCGGAGCAGCTGGCGTGGCTTTCCTTCCCTGTTCTGTTCGACCATTAGCTGCGGTTTCTCCTGAGATGCGAAGGCATTACCCTTCTTTTAGCCTGCCGGGGTTCCCTTTTTTCCCCTTTTTTAAAAAAAGTTCAAAAGGGGGGTTTACGCTCCCCCATCTGTGTGGCTATAAGCTGCTCACCAACGCTGATCCCGAATAGCTCAGTTGGTAGAGCAAGCGACTGTTAATCGCTGGGTCGTAGGTTCGAGTCCTACTTCGGGAGCCACCTTTCCTTAAAAATTAGTGTTAAATCAGTAGGTTACGGATTTATTTAAATCTGAGCCCATGATGAGCAATGCGCTTTCCGGGGACGTTTCGACACGTCCAGACCGGTTTTGATCGCGGTTTGGGCCTGTTCCAAACCCTCATAATCACCCCCATCATTTTCACATCCCAAGCGGTCATGCCTGCAGTCACCAGCCTACAGGCGACAGCTTCTTTGCTCTGGTTGAAAATTGTAAGGAAGCCTTGCCGTGGATGACTGTGCCTTGGTGCATGGGTCTAAACACCCAAGATATGCGTCAATTGCCAAGCCATATTGACTGGGGCACGATCTGCCGCACAATTGGTACAACAGTCCTGAATGAACACGATAGCCTGTGGGCCAGCAGTACGAGAGGCATGATGGGGGCGCGTGCATGAATGCTTTTATTCCGTGCAGAATTCTTTTTGCCTGCGCCTGCGTGCTTGTATCCCCTTCCCTCGGGCTGCAGGAGGCGCGGGCGCAGGGCGCGGAGACGCACGGTCCCTCGGCCGAGCAGAAGGCCGAGATTGAACGGGCCGTGCACGAGGCCATGCAGCATGATATTCAGAGCGCTGCCGAGTACAAACTCCCCAAGGATTTTTTTGCCCGCATGCTGCCCCTCATCCGGGCCATCCGGCAGGCGCATCTCACGCCGCCCATGCAGACCAGAAACATGCCGCTTGCCGTCACGATCCGCCGCACCGAGGCCATGCCGGAACTTCAGGCGATCCTGCAGGAACATGACATGTCGGCACGGGATTTTGTCATGAGCCTCACCACTTTTGAAATGACGGCAACCATGAGCGACGCCCCCCCGGCAGACAGGAAAAACGCCCCCCCGACTGAACCGTGATAACGTGCGGCTCATCCAGTCCCACCGGGCGCTGACGCAGGCACTTTTGCATGACATGGATGAGGATAGCGAGAAGCTGCAGTAACCTCCGCCACGGTGCGGCCCGATAATGCCGTAAAGACCATAAAAGACTGTTTGAAAAGTTAGCCCGGCAAACATCCAGAAATCATAAGGAAGTTTCTGGTGAGGCTTTTTTCAAAAAGCTTCGAAGAATACTGCCTTTTTGAAAAAAGGCGGCGCCCAGCAACCTTTCTGCATTTTAACGGAATTCCGCCCGGTATTTTGCCACCGCCGCCTGCGCGCAGGCTTCATCCTTCTCGCCGCCCGGCGCACCGGATACGCCAATGCCGCCAAGGGCCGCGTTATCGGCCCCCCCGCCGCAACGTCACCCCGCCGGGCACGAACAATACTTCGGGAATGGTATTGAGCGCGCCATTGGCAGGCCCCGTTACCTTGGCGGCAATCAGTTCGCTGGTGGTGTTCATGTTGAAGGCCAGGCCGTAGGCAAAGGCGGTATAGGCCTTGCGATAGGAAACGGACAGCGATTGCAGCGGCACGCTATCCCCCTTGATGACGGCCTGCTGCTGCCCGCTCGTATCAACCACCGTGGCCGTGACGGAATAGCCCTGCGCGGCACAGGCCCTGACCGCCTCCTGCGCCAATTGGGCGGCAAGCTGCCAGTCAAGCTTGGGGGTCAGGACAACATGGCCTTGCGCATGGGCGGCAGGAGCCGCCATGATGAAGGCCGCCACAAGGCCGCCACGGCACGCGCATTGGCGTAATTGCATCATCTGGCGCATTCCCCTCACACACGGGCAGCATGATGCAAAGCCGGGCCTGCGGCCTGCAACCACAAAAGCGGTCGTACACGCAATGGTGCCTGCCCCGGGCAGCGACCGGGGCGGGCCTTACCCTTACAGGCCCAGCGTGCGCTTGAGCCCCGCGCAATACGCCTCCATGAACCGGCGCGACAGTTCGGCCTCGGGCACGAACATGTCGAATACATGATAGGCGCCGGGCACCACCATCACCTCGGTCGGCACGCCCGCGGCCATGAGGCGGCGGCTGTATTCCAGATCCTCGCACAGGAACAGATCCATCGACCCCACGCCAATGAAGGTGGGCGGCAGGCCGGTCAGGTCCTTTGCCCGCGCGGCAGCGGCATAGGCCGGGGTATCATCACCACCTGCCGCAGCCCCCAGATAGGCTTCCCATGCGTATTTATTGGCCGAGCGGGTCCAGACAAACTCGCCAAAATCAGGCGCCGGATCGACCTTGGTGGCCGTGCGGTCATCAAGCATGGGGTAGATGAGCAACTGGTAGGTCAGCTTGTACTCCTGGCGGTCGCGCGCCATGAGCGACAGGGCCGCACTCAGGCCCCCGCCCGCGCTTTCGCCCGCCACGGCCACCTTGTCGCGGTTGATGCCAAGCTGTGCCGCGTTGTCATGCACCCATTTGAGGGCGGCGTAGCAATCCTCGATCGCAGCGGGGTATTTCACCTCCGGCGCAAGGCGGTAATCGACCGATACGATCACGAAGCCCATCTTGCTGGCCAGCACCTGGCATTTGGGGTCGTCGACCTCCGGGTGACCGGACACCAGGCCGCCACCGTGGATATAGACCATGGCCGGGGCATTGGGCCGCCGCGTGCGGGGGCGATAGACCAGCACGCGCACATCCGGCGCGCCTGCGGGGCCGGGAATGTATTCTTCCTGCACTTCCACATCCGGCAGGGGCCTGCCTTCGATCAGGCGCACCGATGTCATGAAGATTTCGCGCACTTCGGGCAGGGAGCGGCCGGACAGGCCATCGAAGGACGGCATCTTCTCCAGAATGGGCAGGAATTCGGGATTGACGACATTTTTGGGCATGGTGAAGGTCCTCTTTCATCACAGGCTCCCCTTTGGGGGCGGCCTCGATGCGGGTAGCGTCACGCACGGCAGCGTGAGCAACCATGATCAGGATCAAACAAAAATGGCGACATCTGAATATAAAATATAAAAATATAGGATTCTTTTATCTATTATATTTTAAAAATAACTCATTTTCAAAATACCTAGATCATATAGAGATAACGAATATGAATATTCTCCATACGATTTCAAAACAATATTCAAATCAACCTTCATTCCTGCCTGTCGGGACAATCCTGAACTGGTTTTCCACGTCATGGACAGACCATCCGCATCAGAAGGCTCACCGGAAAGACCTTTTCCGACACTTTGATCGGGTGACGGGTCTGCCGTTCTCTTCAACACCCGGAGGTGGCGGCAATCGCCGTCATACCATCAAATATGTCAGACCCGTTCCGAACCACCATGCCTGCACCGCGTTTGATGCCAATGCCGGAATTTGCCTGCCGCTTTGCCGGGCATGGTTCGCTGCAAGATCAAAAAGAACATAATAAGAACTAATCTTGCATATATTCATTATTCTGCGCAACTTAAAAAAAATAAATCCCAAATGATTTTTTTATGCATATAACATATGCCTGTTTATAAATGGGAAAGGATAGCCATTGTCAGACATTACGGCCCTTGTTCTTGATGCCGGTCTCTTTGTTCTTCTCCCATGGGGGCTGTGGCGGCTGCTGGGGCGGACAATACCGATTGTTGTCCTGCCCATCCTGCTCGGCATCATCCTGGCCGTCATGCATGCCCCGGTGCAGCGCTTTGGCATTCCCTCCGTCTATGGCGACAACCTTGGCTGGCTGGCCGTTCTGGTGCTGGCCTTTACCGCCGGGCTGGAAATGTGGCAGCCGCCCGATGCCCATGTCTCGGCCCACACCATCCCTGCCCCGCCGCTGGGCCGCCTGCTGGGCGGGGCGGCCGTGGCGCTGGGCGGGCCGTTCGTGGTTGGCTCACTTCTGGTCTTTTGCTTTTTCCTGCCGCTGCATGGCTGGCAGCCGCCGCATGTGGGGCCGGTGGTCGGCGCCATGGCCATCGGGCTGTGCATCGCGGTCAGTGCCCTGCCGGTGCTGATCGGCATCGTGCGCGAGCTTGACCCCACCCAGCGTTCCATCGGCCAGCTTGCGCTCAAGCTGGCGGTGGTGGATGACGCGGCTCTCTGGATAGGGCTGGTAGTGCTGCAATTCGCCGCCCGCGGCCCTGCCGCCCTGCATGGCTGGACCGGGCTGGAAGCCGTGGCCGTGGCCCTGCTGGCGCTGCTGGCCCTTGCGGGCAACTGGGCCACGCGCAACATGCCCAACCCGCCTGCCCCCGTCATCTGGCTGGCGGTGCCCATCTATCTGGCCGCTGGCTCATGGGCCAGCATGCAGCTGGGGCTGCATGAGCTGATCGGGGCCTATTTCGCGGGCGCGCTCATGCCGCCGCGCTGGGTGGCGCGCCTGCCGGTGGAACAGGTGGGCACGTTCTCGCTCATCTGGCTTGCCCCCATGTTCTTTGGCCATAGCGGGCTGCACATCAATGGCGATGCGCTGACCTGGCCCTCGGTCGTGGCGTCGCTCATGCTGGTGGTGATTTCCGTGCTGGCCAAGATGGCCTCGGTCTATGCCTTCCCGCCCGCGCCCGGCCTGTCACGGCGGCAGGCGCTGAGCGTGGGCGCGCTGCTGCAATGCAAGGGGCTGATGGAAATCGTGGCCGCCACCATCCTGCACGCGCAGGGCATGCTGTCGGACTTCGCCTTCGCCTCGCTCATGGTGCTGGCGGTCATCTCCACCGCGCTGACCGGCCCGCTCTTTCGCCTGTTCGCACCGCGCACGGGGGCGGGCGGGCAATTGCGCTAGGGGCTGGCATAGCCGACAGTCACAGGCATTCCCCCTGACCTGCTACGGCTTCAGCGCCATGTGCCTGTTGCGTTCCACGCAATCGAGCAGTTCCGCGTGCTCGGCGCCCCAGCGATAGAGCATTTCCAGCGGGGTGACAAAGTGCTGGCCCAGAGGGGTCAGGCCGTATTCAACAGCGGGCGGCATGACCTGCATGACTTCTCGTGCAACCAGCCCCATCTGTTCAAGCTCGCGCAGGGTCTGGGTCATCATCTTTTTTGACAGGCCGGGAATGGCGCGCTGGAGTTGGCCGGGGCGGGATGCCCCGCCAAGCAGGTGCAGGGTATGCAGGATCATGGTGGTCCATTTGCCGCTGAACAGGCGTAGCAGGCGGCGCGGTGCACAGTCCTCCACAAAGGGAGCATGTCGATACTGATCGGGCAGCGGGGCGAGGTTCATGTACAGACTCCCGGGAACCTTTGGGTAACCAGGGCACGAAAAGGTGCCGGATTGCCTTTTGTAGCGTTTGCCAACAGCGTGTGAAACCCACGGCATTCATGGAGGAACAGATGTCTCACAAAGCACTCGTTGTCGGGGCAAGCGGCATTGTTGGCCAGAACCTTGCCAACCGCCTGGTGGCGGAAGGATGGAGCGTTTACGGCCTTGCAAGGCGGGTCGGGAACCTGCCTGCAACCGTCATGCCGGTTGCGGCCGATGCGCTCGACCCGGCCTCCCTGCGTGCGGCGCTGGCCGGTGTCATGCCCACCCATGTGTTTTTCACCACATGGACCCGCCGCGCCACCGAGGCGGAAAACTGCGTTGCCAACAGCGCCATGATCCGCAACGTATTCACGGCCCTGCCCAGGCCACAGGCTCTTGTGCATGCCAGTCTTGTTACGGGGCTGAAACATTATCTGGGCCCGTTCGAGGCCTATGCGCAGGGCGCGGCGCCACAGACCCCGTTTCGCGAGAGCATGCCCCGGCTGGACGTGGAAAACTTCTATTACGCGCAGGAAGACGTGCTGTTCGAGGCAGCCGACCGGCACGGCTTTGCATGGACGGTCCATCGTCCGCACACGGTTATCGGCCATGCCATCGGCAACCTCATGAACATGGGCACCACGCTTGCGGTCTATGCCACGCTGTGCCGTGAGGCGGGGCTGCCCTTTGTCTTTCCCGGCTCGCCTGCGCAGTGGCAGAGCCTGACGGATGTTACGGATGCACGCCAGCTTGCCAGCCAGATCCTATGGGCCGCCACCTGCCCTGCCGGGCGCAACAGGGCGTTCAATGTGGTCAATGGCGATGTATTCCGCTGGAACTGGCTCTGGCCTGAACTGGCCGCCTGGTTTGGCATCGAAGCCGCACCCTATCCCGGCCATGCCACATCGCTTGAACAGATGCTTGCAGGCAGGGAAGCACAATGGGCCAGCATTGCGGACAGGCACGGACTGCGCGAGCCGGCCCTCGGGCGACTGGCCTCGCCGTGGCACACCGATGCCGATCTGGGGCGGCCGGTCGAATGCGTGACCGACATGAGCCTCAGCCGCAGGCTCGGCTTTACCGGCTACCAATATACGCCCGATTCATTCTTTGACCTGTTCGAACGCCTGCGGACCGGACGCTACATTCCCTGATAACACAAAAAGGCCGGGATGCCGGCACGGCACATGACATCACTCCCGCCGACCTATTGCGGGGTGATGTCATCCAGCCGGTCCACGCGCCACAGGGTGGGGAACATCCGTATCCACAACCCGGTTATGACCAGCGTGCCAACACCGCCCAGCGCCACGGCCCCGACCGGGCCGATCAGCGTGGCCAGCATGCCGCTCTCGAACTCGCCAAGCTGGTTGGATGAGCCGATGAACAGCATGTTCACCGCCGAGACCCGCCCGCGCATGCTGTCGGGCGTGCGCAGCTGCACCAGCGCGCCGCGCACCACAACACTCACCACATCCGCCGCCCCCAGCACCGCCAGCGCGATAATGGACACGGCCATGGAGCGCGAAAAGGCGAACACCACCGTGGCCAGCCCGAATATGGCCACGGCCATGAACATGCGCGCCCCGGCCCGGTGGTTGAGCGGTTTCCACACCATGAAGACGGAACACGCCACCGCCCCGATGGCGGGCGCGCCGCGCAAAAGCCCCAGCCCCACCGGGCCGGCATGCAGGATGTCACTGGCATAGACCGGCAGCATGGCGGTGGCGCCGCCAAGCAGCACGGCAAACAGGTCAAGCGATATGGCGCCCAGCATGTCGGGCCGCGCGCGCATGAAATGCGCCACCTCGACAAACGTGGCCAGCGAGAGCGGCACCCGCGGCCTTGGCGCAAACACCAGCCGGATGCACAGCGTGCCGATGCACGCACACGCAAACCCCAGCGCGCACACAAGGTAGCACACCCCTGCCCCCGCCCCGTAAAGCAGCCCGCCCACCGATGGCCCCGTCACCGCCGCCGCCTGGAACAGCGAGGAGGACACCGCCGCCGCGCGCGGAAACACATGGGCGGGCACCAGCGATGGCAGGAAGGTCTGCTGGCAGGGCATCTCGAATGCGCGGGCCGCGCCGAAGATCATCACCATGGCATAGATCATCCACGGCGTGGTCCAGCCGCCAAACGCGGCAATGGCCATGAACAGCGCCGAGAGCGCCTCGATGGCCTGGCATGTGACCACGATCACCCGGCGGTTGAAATGGTCCGCCGCGTGGCCAGCGGGCAGCAGAAGCCCGGCCATGGGCAGGAACTGCGCCAGCCCCACCAGCGCCAGCGCCGTGGTGCTGTGGGTGAGCGCATAGATCTGCCACCCCACGGCCACGGCCTGCACGCAGGCCGAAAAGGAGGATGCCGTGCGGGCGGCAAGGAAAGCCAGAAGCCCCGGATGACGGTGCAGCGGCAGGGATGTTGCGCAAGGCGTGGGGCCTTGCGCGCCGGATGGAGCGGAAGCAGGAGGCATGATGGCTGTATCCTAACAGCAGCACTCGTGGATATCCTACGCTTTCCCCATCAAAAAAACGCATTCCCCCGTTTGCAAATCCGCCCCAACACGGGCAAAAGCGGTTGCATGACAGACCCTGTAGAGCATGCCACCGTGCCCGGCACACAAGGGGAAGCCCGTGAATGGCTCGATATCCGGGCCGGCACGGTCGTGGAGGCACGGCCCCTGCGCGAGATGCGGCCGCACGCCTTCTGGCTCACGATTGATTTCGGGCCCCATATCGGGGTGCGGTCATCGGTGGTGCAGGTCAATCACCGCTATGTGCCGGCCCGGCTGGTGGGCCGCCAGATCTGCGCGGTGATCAACGTGCCGCCCCGGCAGGTCGGTCCCTTCCGCAGTGAAGTGCTGACGCTGGGCATGCCCGACAGTAATGGAGAAGCCGTCCTGATCCGCCCGGATGGCCGTGTTCCCGATGGAGGAAAACTTTTCTGATGGCCAAGAGCTACGCAACCGTAACATGGGACCAGCTGCACCGCGATGCCCGCCAGCTAGCCAGCACGCTGATGAACCGTGGCCCCTTCAAGGGCATTGTGGCCATCACGCGCGGGGGCATGATCCCCGCCGCGATCATCGCCCGTGAACTCGACTGCCGCCTGATCGAGACCATCTCCGTCGTGACCTATGACGAGGAGAAGATGGGCGAGGCCAACGTGATCAAGAAAGCCGAGGCCGCCGGTGATGGCGAGGGCTTCGTGATCATCGATGACCTGGTGGATTCGGGCGTGACCGCCCAGCTCGTGCGCAAGCTGCTGCCCAAGGCGGTGTTTGCCTGCCTTTACGCCAAGCCCGCCGGCCGCCCCGTTACCGACCTGTTCGTGGTCGAGGTGCCGCAGGATACGTGGGTGCTCTTCCCGTGGGATACGGCGCCGCTGTTCATTCCGCCGCTGGCCAGCAAATCGGTCGAGAAGGCCTGACCCCTTCTGCGCGCCTGCCCCCATTACACGACGTGTTGTTCGCCGCACCAGCCTGCCCCGCTTGCCCGGGGCGGGCTGGCGCGGTATTTTTTTGCAAGAATGTGCTTGCCAGAACAGCCGTTGCCCCATAGTTTCCCGCTCGTGGTCGCGGGGCGTGGCGCAGCCTGGTAGCGCGCGTGTTTTGGGTACACGAGGCCCCCGGTTCGAGTCCGGGCGCCCCGACCATATCCTGGGAGTGACAATGCTCATGCGAGCCCGGATTTACAGGCAGTCAAAGCCCGCTGGCCAGTCGGGCCAGGCCATGACCCATACATGGGTGCTGGATTACGGGCAGAACCGCCCCCGCCATGTCGATTCCCTCATGGGCTGGACCGGCAGCACCGACACGCCATCGCAACTGCAACTCCAGTTTCCTGACCAGGACAGCGCCATTGCCTATGCCACCGCGCAGGGCATTGCATATGACATCGAGATCCCTGCCCCGCGCCACCGCAGGCCAAAGGCCTATGCCGATAATTTCCGGTATGACCGGATACAGAACTGGACGCATTAGGCGCGATCTGGCACAAGGGCAGGCTCGCGCCCTTAGCTCAGTTGGATAGAGCAACAGCCTTCTAAGCTGTGGGTCGCTGGTTCGAATCCAGCAGGGCGCGCCAGATTTCAATGACTTGGCGGCTTAAAAGTTTGCACGGTTTGCAGATGGTTTGCAGTGCACTATGGCTCACCAAGCTAGCTATGCCCCCCAGATGACCCCGTGTCGTAGCGATCGAGACCACCTTGCTGGTCTCCTGCTCCTGATGCTGTTCCCACAACGGTATGCCCGTAACCGTCACTTCCGTGCGGCCGATTTTTCGGAGCTTCCATACGCCGCAGGCGCAGGCAAATAAAAAGGCCCGGGAATAACCCGGGCCTTTCTACCATTACGCCTGGATCAGTTGGAGCTACCCTGGTCGCCGCGGCCTTCGCCACCATGACCGCCCCAGCCGCCATTCTGGCCGCCATGTTCGCCACCACGGCCTTCACCGCCACCGTGACCACCCCAGCCGCCATTCTGGCCGCCCTGCTCACCACCGCGACCTTCACCGCCGCCGTGGCCACCCCAGCCGCCATTCTGGCCGCCCTGCTCACCACCACGGCCTTCACCGCCGCCGTGGCCACCCCAGCCACCATTCTGGCCGCCCTGCTCACCACCGCGACCTTCGCCGCCACCGTGACCGCCCCAGCCACCACGATGCTCGCCGCTTCCATTCTGGTTCGAACCATCGAACTGGGCGTGAGCCGCAACCGGCAGGGCAGCACCAAGAGCAAGGGCCAGCACAAATGCGCGTTTCATAATCATTCCTTCATATCAACATATCGACCCTCAAGAGATTGGACTTCTCCGTGATAAATAAAAGGGAAGGCCGTGTAACAAAGAGAATCAAAATCCCCGTTTGGGGAATTCAAAATTATTTAAGCCCTGAAAATATATCTTGCATGATTGTTTTCATCATTCCTGCATGTCTGATATAAATATCTGCAATATATTCACGACTATCGAAACATCACGATGTAATATTCCGTTACACACGGCATATATTTCAATTCCATTAAATATTTCCTGGCATTAACCAATCCGGCAGACTGATGCGGCAGCCCCGACCGTCAGGATGGATGGTCGATCGTGATCGGAGCTGCCATCGCCAGACCACGTACGTTCCGGCGACAGGTCTTTATGCGGAAAATATTCCTAAAAAACTGATAATCAAACGACCTGCCTGAAAAAGGCGCTCGTTTTTTCAAGAAGGGCGAATGACTTCAAAGCCGTCAAAAAAAAGCATTGCTCCAGACGCCCTGCAGCGGCGCGGGCAGCCGCCTGCACGGGCTCTGCCCCTCCCGCTTTAAACTTCAATGCAGGTGAAATGTAACCGGCAGCAGGACATGTGTACCCTCAAGCGAGCGCCCCTGCCCGGTGCACTGCACCTTGCGCGCAGCAGCAAGGGCCGTGCTGTCCAGATCATCATAGCCGGTGCTGGATTTCAGGCTGACCTGCGTTACCTGCCCCTCGCTGCCCAGAACGACATCAACCATTGCATTGCCTTCCTCATGCATGTGGCGGGCCAGGGCGGGATAACGCCAGGCCGGAGGCGTGCAATGCGGTGCCGCTGGCGCGACAGCCGCTGCCTGCGCCGTGCTGGGTGCACCAGGCCTATTCTGCGTTGCCACAGGGGCCGACCCCGCCGGTGCGGCAGCGCCGGGCCGGGCTGGGGGCGGGGCAGACGATGCCCGGGGCCGCGTGGCAGGATGCACGACCGGCGCTCCGGCAGGCCGCGCGGCAGCGGGCGGCGTGGCCACGGCTTTTGGCTGTGGCTGTGGCTGTGGCTGTGGCTGTGGCTGTGGCTGTGGCTGTGGCTGTGGCTGTGGCTGTGGCTGTGGCTGTGGCTGTGGCTGTGGCTGTGGCTGTGGCTGTGGCTGTGGCTGTGGCTGTGGCTGTGGCTGTGGCTGTGGCTGTGGCTGTGGCGTAGCCGCCATGGGGGGTGGCGCAACCCCTGGCCGGTCGAAAAAGACCTGAACGGTGTTTTTTTCAGCAGGCGCGGCAGGCACGGGCGCGCGGGCGGGCAGCAGCCACGCGGCAATCACGCCGTGGCCCAGCACGGCGGCCACGATGGCCCAGCCCGCAAGCAGCCGGCCCCGCCGCCAGCCGGTGGGGCCGGTTGGCGTGACAAGAATCCGGCCTGCCGTTCTGTCCTGCTGCTGCACGCTTCCATCCATTGGGGCATGGGCGCGGGCTGCCTTGTCATTTGACAAAAAGCCCCCGACCTCCGAGAACACTCTCCTGTTACCGCCTTATCTTACAACCGCAAAGAACCTGTCCATCATGGGCCAAGCCCGCCACCCCTTCCTGCATGACATGCCTGTGATCCGCTGGGTCATGGTGCTGTGCGCGTGCCTGGGGCTATGGGGCCAGTTGCTGGTTGAAAGCCGCAGCCTGCCCGGCGAACTGCCGCGCGGCACCATCATGCGGCTGACCGGGATCGATATCGCCCCCGGCACCACGCAGGCGGACCGGCAGGCCGCGCTGCCACATCATCATATGATGATGGCGAACGCGCCCGCCCCCCATGAGCATGGCAACACGCCCCCCCATGGCCACGACCATGCCGAAGGCTGCCCGCTCTGCCCGCTCCTGCACCTGCCTGCCCTTGCGCTGGTGGTTCTGCCCTTCCTGCCCCTGCCGCCCATGGCATGGGCGGCCCACCGGCATGAACCCCGCCAGCCCCGCGCGCCCCCTCCTGTTCCGCTGGGGCTGCCCCCGGCCTGCGGGCCACCTTCCATCTCCTGAACTCACACGCTGCCGCGGGCCCTCATGGGCGCGCGCGTCTTTCGTTTTTCCGTTCAGGACATGAAAAGTGACTTCCATGAAAAAAACGGCCACCCCCATCGTGGTGGCCGCAGGCGGCTGCATGCTGGCAGCCTCCCTGCACCCGCTGGGCGCGCGCGCCCAGACAACCGTAACCCTGCCCGGCCTCTCGATCGAGGATACGGCGGACAGCGCGCCCATGGGCGACCGCCTGCTTTCGGCGGCGTCCCCTTCCGCCGCGCAGCGCACGGCGGCCAGCCTGAGCAGCCCCGATGCCGCCAGCCTGTTTCGCAACCAGCCCGGTGTCAGCACGTATTCCGCAGGCGGCCTCGCCGCGCTGCCCGTGCTCAACGGCATGGCCGATGACCGTGTGGCCACCGTGGTCGATGGCGTGCGCATCGCCTCGGGCTGCCCCAACCACATGAACCCCGCCCTGTCCTTCATCGACCCCGACAGCGTGGATACCGCCACCGCCATCGCGGGCATAACGCCCGTGAGCATGGGCGGCGACAGCACCGGCGGCACGATCGATGTCGAGCGCAAGGACCCGCAATTCGCGAAGCATGGCAAGGTGCTCGTGACCGGGCATGTCACCGGCACCTATCGCAGCAATGGCGGCGGCTATGGCGCCTCGGGCAGCCTGACGGTGGCGAATGACACGTTCAGCCTGCGCTACAATGCCTCCTACGCGCAGGCGGGCGACTATGAGGGCGGCGGGGATGCGGGGCTTGTGCGCTCGACCAGCTACCTGACCTACAACCATGCCGTGACCTTTGGCGTGCACAAGGGCAACCATCTGCTTGCCCTGACCTTCGGCCAGCAGGACACCCCGCATGAGGGCTTCGCCAACCAGTACATGGACATGACGAACAACCGCTCCACCTTCGTCAACGGCAAGTATCTCGGCACGTTCAACTGGGGCGAGCTCGAGGCGCGTGGCTACTGGCAGCGCGAGGACCACGCCATGGACTTCCTGCCCGACCGCGCCAAGACCACCCACATGCCCATGAACACCAACGCCCGCATGGCAGGCTACAGCATCAAGGCCACCATCCCCCTAGCGGAAGGCCAGACCCTGCGGCTGGGCAGTTCGTTCGACCATTCCGGGCTCAATGACTGGTGGCCGCCGGTTGCGGGCAGCATGATGATGGGGCCGGACACCTATCACAGCATCAATAACGGCCACCGCGACCGGTTGGGCCATTTTGTGGAGTGGGAGGCCGCCTGGACCCCGCGCGTGACCACGCTGCTGGGCTTTCGCAATGATCTGGTCATGATGAATACCGGCCCGGTATCAGGCTATTCATCGACCATGAGCATGATGAACATGGCCAACATCAACGCGGCCAATGCGTTCAACACCACCGACCGGGGCCGGACGGACGTGAACTTCGATGTCACGGCCCTTGTGCGCTGGAAACCACGCCGCGACCTGACCATCGAGGGCGGCTATGCCCGCAAGACCCGCTCGCCCAACCTGTATGAGCGCTATGCCTGGGGGCGCTCGGCCATGGTCACGAGCATGATCAACTGGTTTGGCGATGGCAACGGCTACGTGGGCAACCCCGACCTCAAGCCCGAGGTGGCCAATACCGCCTCCATCACCGCCGACTGGCACGACCCCGATGGCGACCGGTGGGACCTGAAAGTCCAGCCCTACTACACCTACACCCACGACTACATAAACGCCTACCGGCTTGCCAGCGCGGGGCAGTTCTACACGCTGGGCTTTGCCAACCATAATGCCCAGAGCTATGGCATCAACGGCTCGGGCAATTACCGGCTGTGGCAGAATGCCCGCTTTGGCCGGGGCGAGATCGTGGCCAACCTCAACTGGGTGCGCGGGCAGGACCTGACCAATGGCGCGGGGCTGTACCACCAGATGCCCACCAATGGCAGCGTCACGCTGAACGAACGGTGGAAGAACTGGAGCGGCCGGGTCGAGATGACCTTCGTCAAGGCCAAGGACACGGTGGACTGGGTGCGCAACGAACCCCGCACCCCCGGCTATGCCCTGCTGGGGCTGGGCGGGCAGTATCACTGGCGCTACATGACGCTCGATGCCAGCATCGACAACGTCTTGAACCAGAAATACGAACTGCCGCTGGGCGGCTGGTCGCTGGCCGATTACGCCGCCACCGGCAGCCTGCGTGCCCTGCCCGGCATGGGCCGGTCGTTCAATGTGAGCCTGACGGCAAGCTTCTGACGGGATCGGGACGGGTCATCACGCCCCCGTCCCGCCTTTCCCGCCCGGCGTTTCCGCCGTGGCGGGCCGGGCAGGCGCGCGCCCCGGGGCCATCTGGCCAAACCACGCCAGCACCGGGCGCAGGCAGATGCCAAACATGATCAGCCCCGCCACGACGCCTGCCGCCGCCGCCCCCTCAAGCCGCCACAGCCGGGTCATGCCATACACCAGTGGCAGGTAGGTCACGGTGACGATGATGCGGGCACGGAGCACGCGCGAGACCTGCCCGATCACGGTCAGCAGCGGCTCGAGCGGCACGATGCCCAGGCCGAGCACGGCGCTGCCCAGCATGAGCATGATCAGGTGGCGGCCGCCATGCCAGTGTACATGCAGCATCCATGTCAGCAGGATGTTGCCCATCAGCATCGCCACCCCCATGAGAGCGATGGAAAAACCGCCAATCGTCAGGAAAAGCTGCACGGTCACGCGCTTGATGCCGTACCAGTCCTGTTTGTCACGCAGGCGGATGAATTCGGGGTAAAGGGCGGGCACCATAAGTTGGGCCGGCTTGGCGATCCCTTCGCCAATCTGGCGCGAGACGCGATAGACGGCGGCATCGGCCGGCCCAAGCAGGCCGCCTACGAGCAGCGTGCCGAACTGGTTGAAAACCGAACTCAGCACATGGTTGCCACTGGTGGAAAGGGTGAAGCGCCAGATGCCCGGCGCATCGCCCTCCGCCAGGCGGGCAAACGGGTTGAAGCGGATGCCCCCCGCCAGCCGCAGCTGCAAAAGGCCCAGCACGGTGCTGGTGGTGAACATGGCCAGTTGCGTCATGCTCCACACCAGCAGGTAATAATCCAGCCCCATATGGTACATGAAGCCCAGACCCGACCCCACGGTGCGCACCAGCGTGCCCGACAGGTCAACCAGCATGTTCAGCCAGAAGGTATTGCACAGCCGGAACACCCCTGCCGACCATGAAAAATTCATGAACGCGATGGTGGTCATATACACCATCGCCGCCCCCTGGTCGGCCGCGGGCCAGCCCATGGCGGTGCCGAACAGCGCCACCCCCAGCGTGCCCACCAGCCAGCCAACCCCGCCACTGAGGTAATCGGCCCGCACACAGAACGCCAGCACGCGCGAGAACTGCGCGCGCCTGCCATTGGTGAAGGGATCGGTGCCATAATGCAGCAGCGGCTGCCATGACTGCAGGTGGGTTGCGGTCGAGATCGCGGTGCCGAAGGTCGTGACGAGCATGAGCACGCCAAAGCGCGACAGCCCTAACGCCCGCACCGCCCAGGCGATGTAGAGGAAGCTGCATATGGCATTGGTCGCGCGCCCTGCAATCAGGAAGCCCGTATTGCCAAAAATACGCTTGAGCGCATCGCCCGATTCACTCGCCATGGGTCACCACACGCACAGATACCCGCGCCCGGCGCAAAGCCGGACACGTTCCTACAGAACAACAGGGGGAAACGATGGCGCAGGCTCCCTTGGTTCAAGAACGGTCGCGGGCCGGAAAGGGCATACGGGCCGACCGCGCGGGGCACTCTAGTGCGCCGAGGGCGCCGGGGCTAGTCCCTGCCGCGCAAGGGTTGCAAATGAGAGGCAGGCGGAACACGGGCCAGCGCCCAGCCTATGGCCATGAACAGCCACCCCGCCGTGGGCTGGGTCAGCAACGAACTCGTCGACTGCAACGGCCACAGCACCACCACGCACGCCACCGCCAGCATCAGCCGTTGCGGATCGCACGGGGCCGTGGCAGCCCCCCCCCGCCACGCCCGCGCCAGCACGCAGGCGGCGAAGGCTGCAAACAGCACCATGGCCGGCACGCCGCCCATGGTGCCCATGAGCAGGTAGAAATTATGCGGATGCAGGTTGCACCCCACCGCCGCGCCATGCACGCCTTCGCGCACGCCAAGCCCGGGCAGGCCATGAAAATACGCCGGATCAGGGCAGGCATGGCGGAACCCGTCAAACCCCAGCCCGAACCATGGATGCCGCGCGATCATCACGCCCGCGCGGATGAACAGCATGCCATACGGGCTATCGGCAAAGCCCTGCATGTGCGCGACAAAGTTGAGCACCAGCTTGTGGTAGGCCTGGGGCGCCAGCAGCGGCGACAGGGCCACGGCCCCCGCCCCCAGCGCCACCGCCGCGCCCACCACGGCCCGCAGGCGGGGCACCAGCAGGCCGCACAGCCCCATGGCCAGCAGCAGGTGCAAAAGCGGCATGCGCTGGGCAATCAGCACCATGGTCACCACCAGCCCCAGCAGCAGCGCCCCGGCCATAAGCCGCCCCCGCGCCCCATCGCGCCGCGCAAGGTCAATGGCCAGCGGGAACAGGCCCGGCAACGCCGTCATGACCAGCGCGTGCCCCGCGCGCGGCGCCCATAACGGGCCGAGCAGCGCGCCATCCGCCCACCGTCCGTACCCCATAAAATTGCGCCCGCACAGATATTGCTGCCAGCACCCCGCCACCAGCCATATGGCCACGGCCCCATAAGCCCGGGCCAGCACCCGGCGCGTGCGCGGATCGGGCAGAACCCAGTGCTGAAGGGCGGCGACAAAGACAAAATACCGCATGAACGCCACGGCCTGCATAACACCATGTCCGGCCAGAAGGGAGGCGAGCACGATCTGCGCCCAGAGCAGTGCCGCCGCCACCACCCAGCCCTGCCGCAGCCAGGTCCAGTCCCGCCGCAGCAGGCAGTGGGCCACGAACAGGACTGCCACGGCGGTCATGACAATTTCCGCAGGTGCCAGGGCATAAAGCAGCAGTAGCGGCATGGGGATGACCAGCCCGGTTGCGATCCTGCGCATCCATTGCTCAACCTGCTGCATTCACCCTGCCCATCGTGCCCTGTGTCCGTGCCGGTCTATCGCACCGGCATGCGGAAACAAAATGGATTGCATGCCCCCGCCGCGCCACGGGGCATGATGGTGGCCCAAACTCCTGCTGCCCCGCCGCGTTCAGGCGGTATTCACCGGAGGTCACGATGCGCCTGATCCCCTGCCCCCTCGCCATTCTGCTCCTGACCCTGCTGCTTGCCGGCTGTTATGGCCCCGAGCCGAGCCACCATAATGATGGGGGCATACAGGGACCGCCCCCCGGCGCCGGCCCCTCGGTGCACACGGACAGCAGATCCTGATAAAAATTTTTTAAGTGTCGTCTTTTCTTAAAAAAGTGGCGTTCTTTGAAGCTTTTTGAAAAAAACTTCACCAAAAACTTTTTCAAACGGACAGATGGCTGTTGGCATGAAAGGCAACCGCCCTCTAAACCGTAGACCCATCAAAATTCATGTTGTGGCAAAGGGACGACTCATGAGCAAAGACACACCGAATCTTCTCTCGCCCAGCCCGGTCTACAAGCCCTTCCGCTACCCCTGGGCGTATGAGGCATGGCAGACCCAGCAGCAGTTGCACTGGCTGCCCGAGGAAATTCCCCTCGGCGATGACGTGAAGGACTGGAACAACAACCTGTCCGAAACCGAGCGCTATCTGGTCACCCAGATTTTCCGGCTGTTCACCCAGCAGGATACCGAGGTCGAGAACGCCTATATCGACCTGTACATGCCGCGCTTCAAGCCGACCGAAGTGCGCATGATGCTCTCGGCATTTACGAACATGGAAAGCATCCATCAGGCGGCCTACAGCCACCTGCTCGACACCATCGGCATGCCGGAGACGGAATATGCCGCCTTCCTCGAATATGAGGAAATGGCAGCCAAGCACGAGTTCCTCAAGCGCTTCAATATGGACGACCATTACAACACGGCGCTGTCCATGGCCGTGTTCGCGGGCTTTACCGAGGGGCTTCAGCTTTTCGCCTCGTTCGCCATGCTGCTCAACTTCCCGCGCCATAACCTGATGAAGGGCATGGGCCAGGTCGTGACATGGTCGGTGCGCGACGAGAGCCTGCACGTTGAATCCATCACGCGCCTGTTCAAGACCTACATGCAGGAATTCGGCCACCAGATCGACAAGCCCGCCGTGGCTGCCGCCATCCACACCGCCTGCCGCGAGATCGTGACCAACGAGGACCGTTTCATCGACCTCGCCTTCCGCATGGGGCCGGTGCAGGGGCTGAGTGCCGATGAGGTCAAGCAGTATATCCGCTTCATCGCCAACCGCCGCCTGATCGGGCTTGAACTGGCCCCGATCTATGACGTGCCGAGCAATCCGCTGCCATGGATTGACGAGATGATGAACGCGGTGGAGCACACCAACTTCTTTGAAAACCGTGCGACCGAATACAGCCGCGGTGCTACGCAGGGCACATGGGATGAAGCCTTCGCCTGAGCCGCCAGCAGCCATTTGATTGACACGGCTTATGGGCCTACACCCACCCGTGAAGCCAGCAAGGAGACTGAAACGATGAAAATCAGCGCACGCAACCAGATTGCAGGCACGATTAGCGGCATTACCAAGGGTGCGACCACGTCGCATGTCACGATTGATGTGGGCGGCAACACCATTACCGCCTCGATTACGAATGAAGCCGTGGCCGACCTGAACCTGAAGGTGGGTGAAAAGGCGACCGCCATCATCAAGGCATCCGATGTGATGGTGGGCGTCTGACCCTCCTGCCCTGTTTCCGGGCCATCCGCAGGGTGGCCCGGTTATCGTTCCTGAACATGCGCGGGAAACGGGTTCATGTCCTATACACCTGAAGATATTGAACGACTGGCCAGCAAGATCTTTCAGTTACACTACCCGGACCGGCAATGGACCATCGGAACCGATGCCCACGCCGCCACGCTGGAAGAGCAGGAACGCTTCCGCATCCTGGCCCATGAACAGTTATCAAACCCGCATCCGTATTAGGTCGGTTTGAATTGCTGCGCACTGCGGCTGTTCAGGTCAGATTAAACGGACCCGATAACAGGAACCTTGCACGGGAAGCAGGATGCGCAAAGCGCCTGAACCTGTAGAATTGAATGAAACGGCACGGCGGGCCGATCCCATGCTTCACCCTGCTGCACGGGCTGGCTCCATTCCCTGCCTACGGCCTCCAATATTTCCAGAAAGCCCTGTAAGGCGTTTTCTTTTGCTTTGATAAGTATTTTTTCTGCATTTTGGCAAAAGACAACATATTGGCTTCTGTTCATGATCCATGACAGGTCCGTCAGGATGTCCCGAAGTGCATTGAAGTTTTTGCCTGCATAGGGCGGTGCGTGGAATTGTTTGTAAATTTCGTTGTAGAATGCATCAGGCGTCTGCATTAACGATCCAGATAAAATGATTGGATCATAGCTATTATAAACATCCGCCTGATGGTCTGTTTGGAAAAGCCACGGGGCCTCAATATTGTTCAATGTATCTTTTTTAAACATTTCAATTTCTAAAATTACAAGAACATTTTTGACACGGTTTTTTCCAGATAACCTTACGAAATCCTGTCTTTAAATAAAGTAGCCACTCAATACCATAAAAAATCTGATACAAAATGACATGCACCAGACATACAGGCGACACATGCCCCCGTTAATATTTCCTCTCATTCAAGGGGAACTGTACATGATCAAGAAGGCCGTTTTCCTGGCGCTGGCCATTCTAAGCGCTGCACTGGTCAGTTATCCCACGATCAGCAATGCACATCGGCTTGCTGGTCCGGTTTCCCTTTTCGATCAGCACTAACGCCTTTCATGGCAGCAATGGTTGCGCACCGGCATGCACGGCGCGGTTTTTGTGCGGCGTAACCTCTAGACGGCGGCAGCAGACCTAGCTAAACAGACCTTATGGAGAGGTGGCCGAGCGGTTGAAGGCAGCGGTCTTGAAAACCGCCGTGCGTGTGAGCGTACCGTGGGTTCGAATCCCACCCTCTCCGCCATCCTAGCTATTCACACCACATCAATCTGTTTCATACTGGTCGGGCTTTGGCTGGCCGTCAGATCACATGATGCACGCCTGAGCGCCTGAAACCTGATGGGCATGCAGGATGTCTGAATCAAACATCAGAGGCTGATTGTCCGGATCGGCAACCGGCGTCTCAAAACCTTTTACCATCCCTGCATGGCACCAGCAGTGAAAGCGGCGATACACCGTCTGCCATTGGCCATCCCGCTCAGGCAGGTGCTGCCAATACGCACCTGAACGCGCAGGATCAACAGGCAGCCATTCACGCACAGGCGGGTATCCGCTTCCGCATCACTGAATCTGCCGGGCAGAAGGGGCGCAACAAGCTACCATTGTGGCGTAATCAACCCGTAACGCTTTATCCCCACTCAAAACGCCATGCATCCAGAAGAATCTGTATCGCACGAAGCCAGGCTTTTCCCATCTGTCATCATGGCAGCACGCGTGGCAAACGGCGTGCTGCCATACAAACTACACCCAAACGGGCCTGTTAGTGCCCCTCCCCCCGCATGCGGGCTTCTTCATCGGCTTTTGCCTGTTCGCGCACCCGGCGTCGCGCCCGTGCGCGCAGCCACATCCACGCGCCCGTGCCCAGCATGACCGCCCCCGTTACGCCGCATAGATACATCAGCAGCGGATGACGCGAGAGGAACCAGTCCACCCACATCCAGAACGGCAGGTGCCCCACGCTATAGGTGGGCGAGGTGCGGTAGGTCGTGAGCTGGCTGCCGTTTTTCAGCACCAGATCGCCCTGTATCTGCGGCAGCACCTTGCTGTCATGCAGGCTGGTCACCAGCTCCTCGATCCGGCCGCCATCATCACCTATCAGCGCCAGGACCGAGCGATGCGCCGCATAGGGCGATTCCGCCCCGATCATGAAAGCCGCTCCCTTGACGGGGGCATCAAGATTGGCCGTAACACCATTGCGCAGGCCGGCACTATCGCGGTCCTGGAACAGGTACCAGATACCCTGCAGCCCCATGCTCTGCCCAACGGCAAGATGACTGTCATCGATATGGTAGGCCGAACGCGACAGCAGTGCCGCGGCTCCGCCCATCTGCTGCACCGGCGCCAGCAGGATCACATCGCCCGAGGGTGGTTTCTGCGCAACCTGATCCGTGGTGGCCAGTTGCACGCCCGCAACCGGATAGCCCGTAAGCGACCCGAAAAAGCCCATCAGGTCCAGATAGGCGCCAAGCGTGTCGTGGTCAGGGGCGCGGGGCAGCACCACCGTGGTCTCGCCCAGATCGGCCATGCGCGAGAACGGGAAACCGATCTCGGCAAAATAGGACAGGTTGGGCAGCATGGTGAAATGCACCCCACGCCGGAAGTCGAGTATGGAATCCGAATCAACCGCCATCTGCACGTCACCGGGGGTGCGGCGGCATGCGCCAAAATCCACCGGGCGGGTATTGAAGCTGAACTGAAGGTCATTCTGCCCGAACAGAAGCCACGGCGGCATGGCGGTGACATGCCCCACGGCCCCGGCATGCTGGGTCACCATCCGCTCCGACCAGGCCCGCCACAGGCTGTTGGGACGGAGCGAATAGCTCTGGATATAATTGTGGTTGAGATGGATATCGAGCCGCGATGCATTGAGGTCCATTACCGCCCCGTCAGGCGCACGGAACCACAGATCCATCAGGAAAGGCAGCTGGTGCCAGGTATACAGGTCTGGCGGCAGGTGAAAGGGCACATGCAGGGGGGCGCCCACAAAACCCGAGGTCTGCAGGTCACTTGCGGCCACGAGTTCGCCCAGCCGCACCGGGCGGTCGGTGGGAATGAACGCGGGCGCGTCATAAGGCTGGCGCGGGCGCAGGCTGACATCCTGCACCACGATGGATGAAACATCGCCCAGCGTATCAGGCGAGAACACCAGCTTGCGCGCCGCGATCTCGACTTCCTTCGCATTGCGCCCGGTCACGACAAGGATGGTGCCCCATTTGTCGGCCGGGTTGGCAATCTCCAGCAGCGTGGGTCCCGCGGGCGGGTGGCCCTGCTCATCAACCGCAAGGTTCTCGCCAATCTCGATGGCGTTCCCGGTATCGGGCAATGCGGATGATACGGGGAAGGAAATCTGGTGCGAACCCGCCATCCGGCCCAGCCACGAGGCCACGAGCCCCGCCCCGCGCAGAACCTCCGGCGCTGGCGTTGCCGCGGGCAGGACAACCGGCACGCGCATCGCCACCCGCAGCGCGGGGTCAAAGAAAGGCGCGGGCAGGCGGGCAAGCGTGCGTTCGGGCGTGATGCGCGCGGTGGTGAGGGTAATGGTGGACTGGTCCGATATCTTGGCCCACAGCACATCATTATACAGGTCGTTACAGTCGCGCCGGTATTCACCCGCGAAGCGGAAGTTGAGCTTGCTGTCCTCGGTAAAGTAGAGCGGGTCTATGGGGAACTCGACCGGCCCGAAGCTCGGGTGCGTGGGGTCGACCCGGATCGTGCCGACATACTGCTCGTTCAGCGTAATGTTGACGGCAGAGGCTTCTGGCAGAAGCGAAGGTGAAATCGCGCCGGACAGGCTCAGCGTCGCGTGCGTGACCACGCGGTTGGCCGGCACCACCACATCAAGCCCCTGGAGCGGGGAGATACCGGTCAGGCTCAGCGGCCCGTTGACCAGCCCCAGGTCGCGAAATGCAATGGTGCGCGTGACCTCGGTATCGGCTATGCGCCCGGCGGCGGCGGCATCCACCGGCTGCGGCACCGGCGGCAGGTCACCGGAATTGCTGTCGCCCCACGGCGTTGCGGATGAGACGCCCGTACGGTCAAAAACCGTGGGGTGCACGGGTTCAGCCGCCATGGCGGGAAGGACCGCCAGCATGAGGGATGCGATCAGCGCGCCCGCGGTGCCACGTATGCTGCTGGCATGGGTGGGGGGCACGATCAGGCTTTTCTTTTCCAGCTTTTCTTCCTCTTTCTTCCCTCCTGCTTCCTCCTCATCCCCGCTATCGCCTGAAGGGCTGATATTCCACAGATATGGCGGCGCAAGCAGCCCCCCGATGCTCTTGATAACCTGATAGATACTGTTAAGCGGCCGGTCTTCCTTGAAGTCGGCCCAGTTATCCCATGCATCACTGCGCCCGAATACCATGCTCACAACCTGCCGTTCCTCTTCCAGCGTCTCGATCTTCCATTGCAGGTGCAGCCACGCGCCGCGCTGGCCCAGGATGCGGGTGGGCACGGACACTTCAATGCCATCCTCGGGGTGGGTATAGCGCAATTCGATATCGACGGGCGTTTCAAGCTTGGTGGGCAGGTTGAGCGTAACGCCCGCCCCGCCAAGCGAGATATCGGTTGTGTGGGCATGGAAGACATCGCCATTTTCAAAACAGATATCAACCGGCAGCTTGACCCGCACGCGCGGCGCATGCCGGATCTGCCGGGTTTCACGCCCCACCGCAATGGAGGCCAGCACCACGATCAGGCTGATGGTGATCCACAGCGTATTGAGCGCGAAGGACTGGAACGCCAGTTTCTCGTGATAGTCGAACACCATGCCGAACAGGCCGCGCACCATGCCGCCAAACAGGACCAGCGCCATGATGACATTGGGGTACACCGCGCTGAAATCAAAGTAGCCGCGCGCCAGCAGGCCGCCCTTGTCGGTCACGTTGAACTGGCCCTTGTGCGGCTGGAGCAGGGTCACGATGGTGATGCGCACCAGGAACAGCGCGAGCGAGGTCTCGTAAATCTCGCTCCAGAAGGAGTAGCGCCACCGCCCCTCGATGCGCGAGAGCGTCATGATGGAATGAAAGATATGCGGCAGCGCATAAACCGTAATGCCAAACGGGGAGGCCGCGATGATGTTCTGCCCCAGGAACAGGAACGCCAGCGGCGAGACCAGAAAGGTCACCCTTGGTATGGCAAACAGGAAGTGCGACATGGCCGACAGGTAGCAGAGCCGCTGCTCCCACCGCAGGCCGCGGCCGAGCATGGGGTTGTCAAGCCGCATGATCTGGAGCATGCCGCGCGCCCAGCGCACGCGCTGGCCGATATGCAGGATCAGCCGCTCGGTAGCCAGGCCGCCTGCCAGCGGCTGGCGCAGATAGGCGGTGCCCCACCCCTTGCGCTGCATCTTCAGCGCGGTGTGCGCATCTTCCGTGACCGTCTCGGTTGCGAACCCGCCCACGCTGAGCAGGGCCGAGCGGCGGATGGCGGCGCATGAACCACAGAAGAAGGTGGCATCCCAGAAATCATTGCCGTCCTGCACCAGGCCATAGAACATGTTGCCCTCGGGCGGCACGTCATAGCCTGCGGCCAGATTGCGCTGGAACGGATCGGGGGAATAGAAGTGATGCGGTGTCTGGAGCAGGGCCAGCTTGGGGTCGGCCACCATCCAGCCAATAGTCTTGAGCAGGAACGAACGCGTGGGCACGTGGTCACAATCGAAAATGACCACGAATTCGCCTTTCGTGATCTTCATCGCATGGTTGAGATTGCCCGCCTTGGCATGATTGTTCTCGGAGCGGATGATGTAGCCTGCCCCGGATTCCTTGGCGAAGTCATGGAACGCCTTGCGCCGCCCGTCATCGAGAATATAGACGTTGAGCTTGCCCTCGGGCCAGTGCAGGTCCATGGCGCCGAGCACGGTGGAACGCACTAGTTCCAGATCCTCGTTATAGGAGGGGACGTACACATCGACCATCGGCCAGTCATCAAGGTTGTCAGGCAGGCGGTGAGGCTTGCGGTGGAGCGGCCACGACATCTGGAAATAGCTCAGGCACAGGGTCGAGAGCGCATACCCCTCCGCCAGCAGGAGTGCGACTGACAGCACGCTCTGGAGCACGCTGCCAAACTGCACGGTGCTGCCCAGCCGCCAGATCAGGTAACGGAAGGAGACAAACAGCGACAGCATCATGAGGATGCAGGTAATATGCCGCCCCGGCCTGCGGTTGAGAAAAAAGAACAGCCCAACCGTGCCAATGGAAATACAGCCCTGCTGCATGGGCGTGACGCTAACGCCGCCTACCGAGCCGCAGATGAGCGCACCACCTGCCATGAGCAGGAAGATCAGCCCCCTCTGCACGGCGGGCGTGGCCATCAATGCCGCCCCGCCCCACTTCAGCCATAATTCCCTGAACATGATTAACAACCAGATTACCCGAACATAAAGCCCTACAATACGTATATGCATGCCCAGGGGCGCGCCGGAGCCCCTGCGGGCAACAGGTTGCCCCCCCTGCGCCATGGCTGCGCCCTGTTCCCTATAATCGATGGCTCCACAAAAAAAGGATGTGCCTGTTAGGTTTTTCTTAACGAGCCGGAACAGTAAATGAGCCGCCCACATCACTGCAAGATATTATCTGGTTTTTCCACTTATTTCACAAGCGGATGGCACAGACACGCCGCGCTGTTTATTTTGCCAGTACAAATATTGCAACATGCGGAAGACATGTCTGCATTGGGCCCGATTTATAACTTTATTTAATTATTTCACATTAATTAATTCTAAATAATACACATCCAGACCTGTACCACATCATGCAAAAAGGCGCCCGACCAGAGGCCGGGCGCCCTTTTTCAATCATGCCGGCTGCCGTGGCCCACCTGCACATGCAAGGCGGGCCAAGGCCGGGTCAGACCGCGCGGCGGCCGCCACCACCACCACCGGAGCGGTTGCCACCGGGGCGACCACCCCGGCCACCTGCAGGCGGACGACCACCACCGGCCGGACGACCGCCGCCACCGGGGCGACCGCCACCGGGACGACCACCGCCACCGCCACGGCCACGGCCACCACCACCAAGCACGGGCGGACGCATGGTCGAGTTCTCGGCGGCTTCCGAATGGTACGGATGCTCGGACACGACGGGGATCTTCTTGCCGATATTCTTTTCAATATCACGCAGCCAGGCACGCTGCTCGGCATCGCACAGCGAGACCGCCCAGCCCTCGCGCCCCGCGCGCGCCGTGCGCCCGATGCGGTGCACATAGCTCTCGGGCACGTTGGGCAGGTCGTAGTTGAACACGTGGGTCACGTCATCCACGTCGATGCCACGGGCCGCGATATCGGTCGCCACCAGCACCTTCACATTGCCCGAACGGAAGCCCGACATGGCGCGTTCACGTGCACCCTGCGACTTGTTGCCATGAATGGCCTCGGCGGTGATGCCGTGCTCGTTGAGGAAGGTCGCAACCTTGTTGGCCTCGTGCTTCATCAGCGTGAACACCACGGCGCGCTCGACCTTGGGCGAGTCAACCAGCAGCTTCAGCGCCTCGCGCTTGTTGCCGGTATCGACAAACATCACAGCCTGGCGGATGCGGTCCACCGTGCTCGACGGCGGGGTCACCTGCACGGTGGCCGGGTCGCGCAGCAGGCCGTGCGCCAGGTCCGATATGGTCTTGGGCATGGTGGCCGAGAACAGCAGGGTCTGGCGGTCGGTGGGCAGGGCGGCAACAATCTTGCGGATATCGCGCACGAAGCCCATGTCGAGCATGCGGTCGGCTTCATCGAGCACCAGCACTTCAAGGCCGGACAGATCGACATGGCCCTGGCCCATCAGGTCAAGCAGGCGGCCGGGGGCGGCGACGAGCACGTCCACGCCACGGCGCAGCGCCTCGATCTGGCGCCCCTGCCCCACGCCACCGAACACGACAGCATGGCTGAAGCGCATGTGGCGGGCATAGGATGCGAAGCTCTCCCCGATCTGGGAGGCCAGCTCACGCGTGGGGGCCAGCACCAGGGCGCGCGCGCCCTTGGGGTGCGCACGGCCCTTCTCACGGAAAAGACGGTCAAGGATGGGCAGCGCGAAGGCTGCGGTCTTGCCCGTGCCGGTCTGGGCCAGCCCAAGCAGGTCGCGCCCTTCAAGCAGGTAGGGAATGGCGCCGGCCTGGATGGGGGTGGGCGTGGCGTAGCCTTCCTCGTCCAGTGCCCGCAGCAGGGGCTCTGCAAGATGAAGATCGGCAAACGTCGTTGTCATGAATGGCGCCTCCTGGCGCAAAAAAACGGGGCAGCGACCCACTGGGGGCGCTGCGTGCCCGGGTGGCGAACCGACAGGTGAATCCGAAACCGGCCCCATGTGCATGGAGGCGCTCGTTCTGTCGTCGCAAGGATATCATGTAAGGGATAAAGGCCGGTCCAGTCTGCTTATGGTCGTGTCCCCCGCGTCAAGGACACGTGCAATCTAGCCAGCACGGGGAACAGGCGCGGCCCGTTCCCGAGCGTGATGCTGTATCGCGTTGCGGGCCCGACCGCAAGCTTTTAATGCGCGTGGCCTGCGTCCGGCTTCAGCGCGGGGGAAAGCGGTCGGTCAGGATGACCTCGCTGTCGGGCAGCTTGCCCACGCGGGGGCGCGCCTCCTGCGTACCTTTGCCAATGACCACGAACATCGCCACCACATGGTTGGGCGGCAGGTTGACCAGTTTGCCCACGGCCTCGTAATCAAAGCCATCCATGGGGCAGGACTGGTAGCCCATGGCGGTGGCGGCGAGCATGAGCGTCTGGGCGGCAAGGCCGCAGCTGCGCATGGTCTCGTCCTGCTGCACCCATTCGCGGCCTTCATAATAGCGGGTAATCGTGTCCGCCATCTGCTGCCTGACCGCATCGGGCGCGCCGCTGAAGTAGCGGGCGGGGTCTTCCTTCCACGCATCGCGGTCGGCGCACAGCACGATCAGCACCGAAGCGTCGGTCACGTGCGGCTGGTCCCATGCCACCTTGCGCAGTTCGCGCCGCAGGGCGGGGTCTTTCACCACCACGAAACGGCAGTGCTGGACATTGAACGCCGAGGGCGCCATGCGGGCCGCCGAGAGCAGGGTGCGCAGTTCGGCATCGCTGATCCGGTGGTCGGGATCATAGGCGCGGATGGCGCGCCGGGTGCGAATGGCTTCGAGTGTGTCCATGGTCGGGTCTCCCCATCGTGGCGCGTTCAGGGGCGTGGGCCGTCCTTGCGCCGCAGCAGGAACAGCGCCTGTTCGCCAAACAGGTTGGCCAGCCGGATCGAGCGCCGCCACGGTGCGCGCTCGCCGTCCTCATCAACGGCCATCCATTGCTGCACACCATAACCCTCATCGCGGCACAGCGTCAAAAAGTCGAGAATGGTGCACGGGTGGATGTTGGGCGTGTCATACCACGGCCTGCTCCACACGCTGGTCATGGGCATGCGCCCGCGCGTGAGCAGTTGCAGGCGCAGCCGCCAGTGCCCGAAATTGGGGAAGGAGACGATGGCATACCGCCCGATGCGCAGCATCTGGCGCAGCACCTCACGCGGGCGCTCGACGGCCTGGAGCGTGCGCTGCAGCACCACGTAGTCAAAGGCGTTATCGGGGTAATGGGCCAGGTCATGATCCGCATCGCCATGCATGACCGGCAGGCCGTGGGCGACGGAGCGGGTGACTTCCTTCATGTCGATCTCGATGCCACGCGCATCACAGCCGCTGTTGCGGAACAGGTAGTCCAGCAGCGCGCCATCGCCGCTGCCCACGTCAAGCACGCGGGTGCGGGGGCGGATCATGCCGGCGATGAGTCGCTGGTCAAGGCGCATGGTCAGGCAATCCCGGCATGTTCGGCGGCTCCGCACAGGAAGCCACGGATGGTACGGTCAAAATCCGGCTCATCAAGCAAAAACGCATCATGGCCCTTGTCGCTCTCGATCTCGACAAACGACACGTTGGCGGCCACCCGGTTGAGCGCGCGGGCCAGCAGCCGCGACTGCGAGGTGGGGAACAGCCAGTCGGATGAAAACGACACGATGCAAAAGCGCGTGCGCGTGCCCGCAAACGGGTGCGACATATCGCCATCATGCTCGGCGCCGAGGTCGAAATAATCCATGGCGCGGGTGATGGTGAGGTAGGAATTGGCGTCAAACCGCCGCACGAAGGTCGAGCCCTGGTGGCGCAGGTAGCTTTCCACCTCGAACATCTCGCCAAACAGCGAGCCCGGTCCCCCTGCCCCGCCCTTGCCCGGCTCATGGCGCACGCGGCGGCCGAATTTGCGGGTCAGCGCCGCCTCGGAAAGATAGGTGATGTGCGCCATCATCCGCGCCACCGCCAGCCCGCGCGCCGGGATCTCGCCGCATTCCCAATACCGCCCGCCATGCCATTGCGGGTCAGCGAAGATGGCCTGGCGGCTGACCTCGTTGAACGCGATGTTCTGGGCCGAATGGAACGGGCTTGTGGCGATGGGCATGGCCGCGAACACGCATCCGGGGTAGGTCGCGGCCCATTCGAGCACCTGCATGCCGCCCATCGAGCCGCCTACGACCGCCAGCAGGCGGGTAATGCCCAAGTGGTCGACCAGCAGCTTCTGCGCGCGCACCATGTCGCGGATGGTGATGGGGGGGAAGTCGGTGCCCCACGGCTCCTGCGTGCCATCGGGCAGCGTGCGCGGGCTGCGCGGCCCGGTGGTGCCCATGCAGCCGCCCAGCACGTTGCTACAGATGACAAAGAAGCGGTCGGTATCGATTGGCAGGCCGGGGCCGACCATGCGGCTCCACCAGCCGGGCTTGCCGGTGAGCGGATGCGGGTCGGCCACGTACTGGTCTCCCGTCAGCGCGTGGCAGACCACGATGGCATTGTCGCGCGCGGGCGAGAGCGTGCCATAGGTGCGGTAGGCCACATCAACCGGGGCGAGATGGAAGCCGCAGTCAAGCGGCAGGCCCTCGGCAAAGGTCACGCTCTGGTGCGACAGGCTGGTGGCGGGAATGGCGTTGTCCATTCTGTATCCGGCGTTGCATGAACAGGGATGATGCGCAAAAGGCAGCCCCTGCGTATGGCACCCCTGCCCTGAGCTTGCAAGGTTCATGCCCACACGACAAGGCAATGGGCCGCCCCGGAGCATTCTGCATTTATTTATACGTTATCAATGAGTAACATTTAAAACTGCTCGACCTTGCCCACCCCTTCAATGGCCTTGATCATCTGCGCCACGCGCGGGGTCACGCGGTAGCGCTCGGCCAGGGTCAGTTCCACATCCTGTGTTGCGGCGACCGAGGGCATCAGGATCACCCGCCCCCGCCCGCTGCCATGGCCAAGCAGCACGTCGCGGATCGGCTCGATGGCCTCGGCCTGATCGAACCAGATGCGCAGTTCCGCCGCCGCCTCCGCCGCCGCCTGTTCAAGCTCCATCACGTCGGATGCGGTAATGCGCAGCGCCTCGCCTTCCAGCTTGAGGTCGGCCGTGACCACCACGGCATTGCCTGCCACCAGAATTTCACGCGCGCGCGACAGCACCTCGGAAAAGAACGTGACCTCGCACCCGCCCGATGCATCTGACAGGCGCACCCACGCCATCTTGTTGCCCGTGCGCGTGGGGCGCTCCTTGCGGTCGACCACGCAGCCCGCGATCTTGACGCGCCCGATCCCGGCCTGTGCCGCAGCCTCCAGCCCCGTGGCGCGGATTGCGCCCAGCCTGCGCATGAGCGGGCCGTAGGAATCCAGCGGGTGGCCGGTCAGGTGAAAGCCGATGGCGTCCGCCTCCATGTTCAGCCGCTCGAATTCCGGCCAGTCCGCACAGCGCGGCAGGCGCAGCGGCTCGCGCTGGGCGGGTGCCCCACCGCCGCCGCCAAACAGGCCGATCTGCCCGCTTGCCGCCTCCTGCGCGTTGGCCTGCGCGCGGCGCATCACGGTCTCGGCCGCGCCACAGGCCTGCGCGCGGTTGGGCAGGATGGTGTCGAACGCGCCCGCGCGGGCCAGGTTTTCAAGCTGCATCTTGTTGACCTGCCTGGGGTCAAGGCGGGCGGCCAGATCCTCAAGGTCGGTAAAGGGCTTGTTGCCACGCACCGCCACCAGCGACTGCATGGCCCCCAGCCCCACTTTTTTTATTGCCGCCAGCGCGTAGCGGATGCCGTATGTCGCGCCATCGGGCAGTTTTTCCACCGTAAAGTCGGCGCCGGACGCATTGATGTCGGGCGGCAGGAGCGCAATGCCCAGCCGGTCAGCCTCCTGCCGCAGGCCAGCCAGCTTGTCGGTCTTTTCACGCGCAAGCGACATGCAGGCCGCAATAAAGGCCACGGGGTGGTTCGCCTTCATCCACGCGGTCTGGTACGATACCAGCGCATAGGCTGCGGCGTGCGATTTGTTGAAGCCGTAATCAGCAAACTTGGCCATGAGGTCGAACACCTCGGCAGCCTTGTCCTGCTCGATGCCGCGCTTCATCGCCCCTTCGGTAAAGATCTCGCGCTGGCGGTCCATCTCGGCGCGGATCTTCTTGCCCATGGCGCGGCGCAGCAGGTCGGCCCCGCCAAGGCTGTAGCCCGCCATCTTCTGGGCAATCTGCATGACCTGCTCCTGATAGACCATGATGCCATAGGTCTCTTCAAGAATGTCGCGGATTTCCTCGTGCGGCGGCTCCCATGCCTCGCCATGCTTGCGCCGGCAGTAATCAGGGATGTTGGCCATCGGGCCGGGGCGGTACAGGGCCACGGCGGCGATCAGGTCTTCCAGCCGGGTCGGGCGCATCTGCTTGAGCACGTCGCGCATGCCAGCGCCTTCAAACTGGAACACGCCCGCCGTATCGCCTCGCGCCAGCATGTCATAGGTCAGTGCGTCATCCAGCGGCAGGGCGGACAGGTCAACCTTGATGCCCATGCCGTGCAGGAACTGCACCGCGCGTTGCAGGATGGTGAGCGTGGTCAGGCCGAGGAAGTCGAATTTGACCAGCCCCGCCTGCTCCACGAACTTCATGTTATACTGCGTGACCAGCATCTCGCTCTTGGGGTCGCGGTAAAGCGGCACCAGTTCCACGAGTTCGCGGTCACCAATCACGACACCCGCGGCATGCGTGCTGGCGTGGCGGAACAGGCCCTCGAGCTGCTGGCCAATTTCCAGCAGGCGGCGGATGGCCTCGTCCTCGTCGCGCATTTCCTGCAGGCGCGGTTCGCCCTCGATCGCCTGCTTGAGTGTGACCGGCTGGGCGGGGTTGTTGGGGATGAGTTCGGCCACGCGGTTGACCATGCCGAATGGCAGGCCCAGCACGCGCCCCACGTCGCGCACGGCGGCACGCGCCTGCAGCTTACCGAACGTGATGATCTGGGCCACCCGGTCCGGGCCGTATTCACTGCGGACGTAGCTGATGACCTCATCACGCCGGTCCTGACAGAAATCGATATCGAAATCCGGCATCGACACGCGTTCGGGGTTGAGGAAGCGCTCGAACAGCAGGTTGAAGGGAATGGGGTCGATATCGGTAATGGTCAGTGCCCAGGCGGCAAGCGACCCTGCGCCCGAGCCACGGCCCGGCCCTACGGGAATGTCATGCGCCTTGGCCCACTGGATGAAGTCGGCCACGATCATGAAGTAGCCGGGAAATCCCATCTGCGCGATAATATCGAGCTCGAATGCCAGGCGTTCCTCGTATTTCGTGCGCGTCTCGTCATCCACCTCCATGCGCGACAGGCGGTTTTTCAGGCCGGTGATGGCCATGTCGCGCAGGGTTTCATCCTCGGTCTTGCCGGGCTGCACCTTGGGGCACATGGGCAGCAGGGGTTTACGCGTTTCCACCTGGACTGCGCAGCAGCGCGCGATCTCGAGCGTGTTGTCACAGGCCTCGGGCAGGTCGGCAAAGAGTTCGCGCATGACCTCCGGCGGCTTGAACCAGTGCTCGGGCGTAACACGCCAGCGCTCGCGCTCGGCCATGGTGCGGCCCTGGGCAATGCACAAGAGCGCATCATGCGCCTCGTACATGTCGGGCCGGGGGAAGAAGCACTCATTGGTGGCCACCAGCGGCAGGCCCATGCGGTCGGCCATGGCGATCATGCCCGGCTCCACCGCGCGCTCGGCCGCCTGCCCGTGGCGGTGCAGTTCAACCGCCATGTGGCTGCCATAGGCCTCATGCAGGCGGTCCATGAAGCGGGTGGCTTCCTTTTCCTGCCCTTCGGCCAGCATGTGGAACAGCGGGCCACGGCTGCCGCCGGTGAGCAGGAACAGCCCGCCCGCGCGTTCGCATAACTGGTCGAGCGTTACGGTTGGCTCGTCCGTCTCGTGCTGCAAAAAACCTGCCGAGGACAGGAATTGCAGATTGGCCAGCCCCTCCGGGTTGCGCGCCAGCAGCACCAGCGGCTCGGCGGGCATGCCGGGCTTGTCGCTGCGCGACGGGAGTGCGAGCTGGCAGCCGATGATGGGCTGCACGCCTTTCTTGCCGCAATACTGCGAGAATTCGAGCGCGCCAAACATGTTGCCCGTATCGGTTATTGCAACGGCGGGCATGCGCATGTCATGCGCCAGTGCCACCAGTTCAGGCACGCGGATGGCCCCCTGGCTCAGGGAATAGGCGGAGTGGACGCGCAGATGGACAAAATCGGCATGGGACATGCGGCCATTCTACCCCACTCAGGGCGCGATGTGCACTCCCCTGACGCGACCACAAGGCAGCGAAGGTGGTGCACGGCCAAGGCAGTTGTGGCCATGCAGCAATCCATTACACAATGCCTTTGGCGGAGAAATCATATTACGAAAACCGAACTTATTGATTCCCTGCCCTGCATTGAAAATGTCAATTCAATCATGAATGCAATGGAACAGGGCAGCGCGCACGACAAGCTGGCCTATATGCAGCCCTTACACATCACTGGCTTTCTGTGCCCTGCTATTCCCCTCCATTATCGTGGTGGATGGGTGCTTCCTTCTGGAATATTATTATACTGAAAGCAATTTTCTGGACGCCCGCAAAAACTACAAGAATGATAAAAGAAAAGTTGAAGAAAACATGAACGGGAATTGGCCGTGAAATATTTTCATGATGAACAGGATTATGGTTCCGTTGTCACATTCTGCCAGAAATAACTCTTTAATATTTCCATTCATACTCAATACATAAGGAACAGACATATGAAGGTTTGCAAAAATGGTCTTGATGAAAATATTTTGGAATTATTCACTGCTCCTTTCGATGATCATGATTTTTTCCTGCATGCCACGCATTTTGTCACAGTAGAGCAGGCCCTTGCCACAATCGGCATACTCAACCCGGATTTTTTTGAATATAGACGGCTATATTTTATGGAAAAACTCACAAACCAGACAATACATAGAAGAAAATAGAAAAATAGATGAAGGAAAACCAAGAGGATTCAAGGAAAGACAGCGGATGGAACATTTCCTCAATCTATTTGAAATAGCCGGCCATTTCCAGAAATGGGAAGAATGGCCCCCTTCCCTCACGGATGAAGACGCACGGTATAAAAAAGACATCGAACTGATGGTCATCTTCGCCCACCAGATTGAGAAATACTGGCGCATGGCACTGAACAGGTGTTTTCCTGACAGAAAATTCGAATTTGAAATCTCCGCCGATGGCCTGGAAGGTGAATTGGGCGTGTGCCTGACCTTCTGGCAGGCGCAATAGGCGGGGCATGCGCCGCCCTGTCAGAAAAGCGTCGTAATCCTATGAATGAAATTCATCATCGAGAGCCTGAATTTATTCTCGATGGCTTCCTGTTCCTGCCGTTTCTGCCTTTCCTTCGCAAATTTTACAATGCGGTTGATATCGAGCCCCGGTTCTTTTGCGAAAGGAGGATCACCCTCCAGCCGGAACAGGCCATGCTGCCGGGTGCATTCATCTGTAAAAACAAAGAACTGTGCCTGTTCATGCGTTTTCTTCATATGAAGAAACAGGTCGTTTACATATGTTTCATATAAAATCGACGTAAATTCTTTAATGGCAAGGTTATTATCTTCATACCAGATCGCATGCGCCAGTATGGAACCGTTCCAGTCAATCAGGAAACAGTCATCACAGATGCCGGGCGTGTCGTAACACCTGATCCATTTCAGCGGCAGGTTACGCTCATCATGGCTGATCAGTTCAATATGGAGATGTCTATATCGTTCAAAATAACTCATATCCCTTCCCCAGCCATTTTCCCGATCATCCTGATACCATGAATCGCATCGCATGTGCGGCGCATGTCCAGCTTCCCGGCCAGGAAAACCACGCCCGCAGAACAACCGGGCGCGTAGGCTCAAGCTGCCACCGGCACCACCTTTCCGTCACGCAGGGTCACGATGCGGTCCATGCGGCGGGCAAGGTCCATGTTATGGGTCGCGATCAGGGCCGCCACGCCATGCGCGCGCACGGTCACCAGCAGGGCATCGAACACGGCATCGGATGTATGCACATCAAGGTTGCCGGTCGGCTCATCGGCCAGTAGCACATGCGGGCGGTTGGCCAGCGCGCGCGCAATGGCCACGCGCTGCTTCTCCCCGCCCGAAAGCTTGCCCGGCAGGTGGTCCAGCCGGTGGGCCAGGCCAAAATCGGCCAGCAGTTCATCCGCACGCGCCTGTGCCTGCCTGCGTGGCACGCCCGCGATCATCTGCGGGATCATGACATTCTCGCGCGCGGTGAATTCCGCCAGCAGGTGATGGAACTGATAGACAAAGCCGATCCGGTCGCGCCGCAGTTCCGTGCGCCCGCCGTCAGGCAACGCACCGGCATCCTGCCCTGCCAGCAGCACGCAGCCCGCATCGGGTTTCTCCAGCAGGCCCGCCACATGCAGCAGGGTCGACTTGCCGGTGCCTGATGGGGCCACAAGTGCCACAATCTCGCCGCCGCGCAGCGTAAGGTCGGCTCCGCTCAGCACCTCGAGCGTTTCCTCGCCGCTGATATAGCGGCGCACCACGCCATCAAGATGCAGCGGCGGGGCGGTGTTTACGGTGTCATTCATGGCGCAGGGCCTCCACCGGGTCGGTCTTGGCCGCCCGCCATGAGGGGTAGAGTGTTGCCAGCAGCGAGAGCACCAGCGCCATGGCGATCACCTCGATCACCTGCGACCACACCAGCTTGGCGGGCAGGTGCTCGAGGTAATACACCTCGGCATTGAACAGGTCGGTGCCGGTCATGCGCTGGAGCATCTGGCGGATCCGCTCGATGTTGAGGCAGAACACGATGCCCAGACCAGTGCCGACAAACGTGCCCGTTATCCCCACCGAGGCCCCGCACATGAGGAAGATGCGCATGATCGCCCCCCGCGTGGCGCCCAGCGTGCGCAGCACGGCAATATCGGCGCTCTTGTCCTTGACCATCATGATCAGCGAGGAAATGACATTGAAGGCAGCGACAAGGATGATGAGCGTCAGGATCAGGAACATCACGTTCTGCTCCACCTGCACCGCGCCAAAGAAGGCGTTGTTGCTCTGGGTCCAGTCCATCACGCGCACTTCGCCATTCATCGCCTTTTCAATCGCCGTGCGGATGGGGATGACGTTTTCCGCATCCTTCGTCATGACCTGCACCTGCGTCACCTGCCCCGGTAGCTGGAAATAGACCTGGGCGGCATGCAGCGGCAGGAACACGTAGCTGGAATTATAGTCGCTCACCCCCGCATCAAAGATCGCCACCACGCGGTAGGCGCGCACGCGCGGCATGGTGCCGAATGCGGTGGCCGCCCCCTGTGGCGAGACAAGGGTGAGCCTGCCGCCCACGGTCAGCCCCGCACGCTCGGCCAGCGTGGTGCCGACAACGATCGTGTCATCGCCGCCAAAATCATCAAGGCTGCCCGCGACAAGGTTGTCGCTCACCTCATGCAAGCCCACCAGGTCGGGCCGCGTCATGCCGCGCACCAGCCCGCCCGCATTGTAGCTGCCTGAATTGAGCAGCACCTGCGATTCAACCAGAGGCGCTGCCGAGACCACGCCCGGCACGCTCCGCACGCGGCCTGCCACCGCATCATAATCGCTGATGGTGCGGCTCAGGCCGTACACGCTCAGATCACCATTAAGGCCGAGGATGCGGCCCAGCAGGTCGGCCTTGAATCCGTTCATGACCGACATCACGATAATCAGCGTGGCAACGCCAAGCGCGATCCCGACCAGCGAAAAGATCGCGATGATGGAAACGAACCGCTCCCCCCGCCGGGCCCGCAGGTAGCGCCCGGCGATCATCCGCTCGAAGGGACCGAACATGCTCAGCCCTGCAGTTTCGCAATAAGGGCCAGCGCGCCTTCTACCGTCTCCTCGGTGCGCTCGCCGGTGCGGCGGTTCTTGACTTCCACCTTGCCCTCCTTGGCACCCCGCGGGCCAACAATGAGCTGCCACGGGTGGCCCATCAGGTCGGCATCGGCAAACTTGGCGCCTGCGCGCTCGGAGCGGTCATCATACAGCAGGGCGCGGGGCGCTGCGGCGTAAAGCTGCTCGCACAGCGCATCGCACTGGGCATCACCATTCTTGAGGTTGATGATGACCGCCTTGAAGGGGGCCACGGATTGAGGCCAGATGATGCCGTTTTCATCATGGCTGGCCTCGATGATGGCCGCGACAAGGCGCGAGACGCCAATGCCGTAGGAGCCCATCTCGGGATAGAGCGGCGCGCCATCGGGGCCGCTGACCGCGATATCCATCGACTGGGTGTATTTGCGCCCGAAGTTGAAGATATGCCCCACCTCGATGCCGCGCCCCTCGCGCTGGCGCGCGGCGGGCACCTTGGCCCAGGCTACCGCATCATGCATCTCGTCGGTCGCGGCATAGAACGAGGTCATGCGCGTGAAGAATTTTTCCAGCGAGGCACGGTCATTGGTGTCCACGTCCTCACCCAGCCAGTCCTGATCCTCGAGAGCACTGTCAAAGAACACGCCGCTCTCGCCCGTGGGGGCAAGAATGAGGAATTCATGGCTCAGCTCGCCGCCAATCGGTCCGGTATCGGCCCGCATGGGGATGGCGCGCACGCCAAGGCGCTGGAAGGTGCGCAGGTAGGCCAGCATCATGCGGCGATAGGTATCGACCGCCGAGGCCGTATCGAGATCGAAGCTGTAGCCATCCTTCATGTAGAACTCGCGGCCACGCATCACGCCAAAGCGGGGGCGCACCTCATCGCGGAACTTCCACTGGATCTGGTAGAGAACCTGCGGCAGCTCCTTGTAGGACTTGACCACCTGACCGAAGATATCGGTAATCATTTCCTCATTGGTCGGGCCGAACAGCATGTCGCGCTCGTGGCGGTCGCGGATGCGCAGCATCTCGGGGCCGTAATCATCATACCGGCCCGAGCGCTTCCACAGCTCGGCGGACTGCATGGTGGGCATCAGCACTTCCTGCGCGCCGGCTGCATCCTGCTCCTCGCGCACGATGTTGGCGATGTTCTCGAGCACGCGCAGGCCCGCGGGCAGCCAGGCGTAGATGCCAGCCGATGTCTGGCGAATCATGCCCGCGCGCAGCATGAGCCGGTGCGAGGTGATCTGGGCCTCGGCCGGATTTTCCTTGAGGGTCGGCAGAAAACTGCGGGACAGACGCATATCCGTATGAACCTTGACGTATGAGAACCGATAATGCTGCGGACCCTAGACCAATCGCAACGCCCGTGGAATGGGGCATGTGCGCCGCGCACCCTCCCATTACACTCAGGCGTGATGCAACTGGCCCGCATGGGCGTAAACATCCGCGTGAGCAGGCATGGCCACGCGCCCCTTGCGGGCGTATGGTGCCCCCACAAATCGGGTTGCACGAAAGCCGCCGGGTTTAGGGAAAACGTACCAATAAAAAATGGCAGGAAACGGTCCATCCGTTCCCTGCCATAAATGTTTGCACTGTGGTGCCAGACTTAGGGACCGCCTGAAAAGTCAGCCCGGAAAAACATCCAGAGATCATAAGGAAGTTTTTGGTGAAGCTTTTTTTTCAGAAAGCTTCGCGGAACACCGCCTTTTTAAAAAAGGCGGCACCCAGAAACTTTTATCAATGAGTTGTTTTCAAACAGGTTCTCAGACGCGCAGCAGGTGCACATCCACCAGCGGGCGCTTTTGCAGCTTGCGGCCCAGCGCGCGGCGCAGCGCGGTCTTGGCGGCCTCGCGGAAGGTGGCGTCGTTCTCGCGCAGTTCATCGGGAATCTCATCCAGCGCATTGCCGAACTCTTCCGTCACGCGCGCAGTCTCGGGATCCTCGGCATCAAGCAGGCCCGGCGCGCTTACCTTCGGGTCGCCAATCAGGTAGCCCTCGTCATCCACGGCAAAGCTGCCCAGCACCATGCCGTTGAACAGCATGCGCCGCCGCGCCGACAGCACGCCACCATTCATGGGCAGGATGCGGCCGCCATCGAGCACTAGCCGCCCGGTGGGCGCGGTGTCGCCAACTTCCACACCGTCGCTGCGGATGTCGAGGATATCGCCATCCTCAAGCAGCACCGGCTCGATGTTGAGTTCCTGCGCAATGGCGGCATTGGCGGTCAGGTGACGCCACTCGCCATGCACGGGAATGAGGAAGCGCGGGCGCACGAGGTCATACAGCTTGCGCACGTCGCCGCCCGTGGCATGGCCGGACACGTGCACGAGGTGGTCCTTGTCGGTAATGACATGCACGCCGCGCCGGGTCAGGTTGTCCTGCACCTGGATGACGGCCTGCTCGTTACCGGGAATCATGCGGCTGCTGTAGATGACCGTATCCCCCTCGCCCAGCGAGATGTTGGGATGCGTGTCGGATGCGATGCGCGAGAGCGCCGAGCGCGGCTCGCCCTGGCTGCCGGTCACGATCAGCATGATCTGGTTGTCCGGCACCGAATTGGCATCCTGCTCGGACAGGAAGTTCGGCACATCGGACAGGTAGCCGCATTCCCGCGCCGCAACCTCGAGGTTGCGCAGGCTGCGGCCCACCACGGCCACGCGGCGGCCTGCGGCCTGCGCCGCCTTGGCCAGCGTTTCCACGCGCGCCACGTTGCTGGCGAAGCAGGTGACGGCAATGCGCCCTTCCAGCGATGCGATGAGGCGGGTCATCTCGCGCCGCACATCGGCTTCCGAGGCGGAAGGCCCTTCGGTGCGCACATTGGTGCTGTCGCACACCATGGCCAGCACGCCCTCGCGGCCAAGGGCTGCGAAGGTTTCAAGGTCGGTCGGCGGGCCGACCTGCGGGTCGGGGTCGATCTTCCAGTCACCGGTATGGATGATGATGCCCTGCGGCGTGCGCAGCACCAGCGACTGAGATTCCGGCACCGAATGCGTGACCGAGACAAAACGCAGGTCAAACGGCCCCACGTTGAACGCGCCGCCCGGCGCGATCACATGGATGGGCACCTGCTGCACCAGCCCCGCCTCACCCAGCTTGCGGCGCAGCACGGCGGCGGCAAACGGCGTGACATAGACCGGGCAGCCAAGCTGCGGCCACAGATGGGCGATGGCGCCCAGATGGTCCTCATGCGCATGGGTCACGACGAGGCCCGCCAGCGCCTTGCGCCGCTCGGCGATGAACACGGGGTCGGGCAGGATGATCTCGGCCTCGGGCGTGTCGTTGCCGCTGAAGCCAATGCCGCAATCCACCGCAAGCCACGTATCGCCCTGGCGGTAGAGGTTGAGGTTCATGCCGATTTCGCCGGTTCCGCCCAGCGGAAGGAAAGAAACGCCTGTCATGTCATTCATTAAAAGGTCCTGTTACAAGATATCATGGGTTGAAGATGTGTTTGAAGAAAGGGCCCGGAACGCCTGTTCCGTGCCGGTCTGCCTGTCCTGTTGTCAGCCCGGTCGGGGCCAAGATCCTGTTCTCTCGCCAAAAGCTGGCAGTGCGCGCGGCCTGAAGCGGGCGGTGGAACCAGCGCATTTCCCGCCCGGAAAATGGCGTTCGACACCGCACCGAAACAAAACGACGCACGATGAATTCATGCAAGGGATTATCATGTAATCCCCCTGACTTAAATCTCTTTCCGCAATCGGGGCGGATTATTCTTGCCTGCCATCCGCCATCAGCACCTCGCCCGTCACTACCTGCCGGGGGCCTGTGGGGGTGTCGAGCAGCAGGATTCCGTCATCCGCCAGCCCGGCAAACGTGCCGCTGAAGGCCCGGTTGCCCGCCACTACACGCAGTTTCGTGCCCGGCGGGTGCGCACGCGCCAGCCACGCCGCGCGTATGGCGCCAAACCCCTGCGCCTCATGGCACGTCAGCCACGTATCGAGTGCCTGCAAAACGGCACGGGCCATGTCGGGCGGGGTGACCGTAACCCCGCATTCGGCCAGACAGGCCAGTTCGCGGCCTTCTATGCGCGGGGCGGCCCTGAGGTTGGCCCCCATGCCGATCACCTGCCACGGCCCTGCCTCATCCGCCCCGGTCTCGATCAGGATGCCCGCCATCTTGCGCCCGTGCAGCAGCAGGTCATTGGGCCATTTGAGTTCCAGCGCGTCCGGTTCGGGCAGGAAACCCGCCACGGCCTCATGCAGCGCAAGACCCGCGATGAACGGCCATGCCCCCACCGGCACCACCGCCCCCTGCCCCACCAGCATGACCGACAGCGCCAGATTGCCCCCCGGATCACGCCATTCGCGCCCCCGGCTGCCGCGCCCCGCCGTCTGTTCAAGGGCCAGCACCGCGAGCCCGTCCTGCCCGTGCCCTGCCGCCAGCATGTCCTTGCACAGGTTGGATGTGGAGCCCAGCCTGTCATGCACCTGCAATGGCCACGTGCGCCCCCCGCTGCGGGGAATGCTCATGGTGCGGAAGGCAGGAGGGCTATGGGTCATGGACTACCTGAACAATGCAGCCGCCGCCGCCTGTGCCGCCGTGGCAACCGGGCCGAGGGCTACGATGAAGAACACCGTGACCAGCCCCATGCCAGCGGAAACGAACGAGACCGAAACCGGCGCGCGATCAAGTGCGGGGGCAGCGGCATCAAAAAACATGATCTTGACGATGCGTATATAATAATACGCCCCGATCACGCTACTGATGATACCGATTGCCGCCAGCCCGTAAAGCTGCGCGTTGATCGCGGCATAGAACACCATAAGCTTGCCAAAGAAGCCCGCCAGCGGCGGTGCGCCCGCCATGGAGAACATGAACACCGCCATGGCCAGCGCCATGCCCGGGTCGCTGCGGCCCAGCCCCGCAAGGTCGCTGATGCGGCTGACCGCGCGCCCCTTGCGCCGCATGGCCACGATGCCCGCGAACGCGCCCACGTTCATGAACAGATAAGTCACCAGATAGACCAGCGTGCCGCGCGTGCCCTCCGTCGTGCCCGCAGCAAGGCCGATCATGGCGTAGCCCATATGCCCGATGGAGGAATACGCCATGAGCCGCTTGATGTTGCCCTGCGGGATGGCGGCGAGTGCGCCAAACACCATCGACGCCGCCGAGACCACCTCGATCAGCAGCTGCCACTGGTGCGCCATGGAGCCGAACGGCCCGGCCATGACCCGCAGCAGCACGGCGAATGCCGCGATCTTGGGCGCGCCCGCCATATAGGCGGTGACCGAGGTGGGGGCACCCTGGTACACATCGGGTGTCCACATATGGAACGGCACCATGGACAGCTTGAAGCACAGCCCCACCAGCACGAACACGATGCCCACCATAAGCCCCGCGGGCAGCACGGCGCTGCCGCGCACGGCCTGCTGCAGCCCGGCATAATCCAGCGTGCCCGCAAAGCCATAGGCCAGCGAGATGCCATAAAGCAGGATGCCCGAGGCCAGCGAGCCGAGCACGAAGTATTTCAGCCCCGCCTCCGCCGCCGTAACCTGGTCGCGCGCAAACGCACACAGGATGTAGATGGACAGCGAGGAAAGCTCGAGCCCCACGAACAGCGTCATGAGGTTGCCCGATGAGGCCATGATCATGGCGCCAAGGGTCGAGAACAGCACCAGCACGGGGAACTCGAATTTGTCGATTTCCATCTCGCGCGCATAGCCGATGCCCAGCACCAGCGAGAGCGCCGCCCCCGCCAGCGCCAGCACCTTCATGAAGCGCGCAAAGCCATCATTGATGAAAACATGGCTGTAACCCGTGCCATCGGGCGAGAGCACCACCAGCGCCGCCGTCACCACCAGGGCGAACAGCGTCATCATCGTGCATGAAAAGAAAGCCTGACCGCGCTTTTGCATCACCCCGGCCAGCAGGATGACCAGCCCGGACAGGGCCAGCACGATTTCGGGCAGAGCAAGTGTCCAGTTCATTGGTTTGGCCCTGACATCCTTGGGGTTAGCTGGCGAACAGGATGGTGGTCAGCAGCACCACCAGCCCGATCAGCATGGAAAAGGCATAGACCGCCATCGACCCGGTCTGCACCCGCACGGCCTGGCCTGCAGTGCCTGCGGCAAGCCTGGCCAGCCCTTCGGGTATGCCTTCGACAATCCCTTCGTCAGCCCCCTTCCACAACAGCCGCGCCAGCGCGCGGTAGGGGCGCACGAACACGGCATCGTACACCTCGTCGAAATACCATTTGTTGAGCAGGAACAGGTAAAGCGGGCGCAGGCTGCGGGCGAGTGCTGCCGGAATGCCGGGGCTTGCCATGTAGCACAGATAGGCCACCGCAATGCCCGCAACGCCAGCAAGGGTCGGCACCAGCGCAATCAGGCCCGGTGTCTGTTCAAGGCGCTCCATGATGTCATGCCCCGGCAGGCTGGCAATCGTCCCACCCCAGAACCCGGCCTGGTTGGCCCCCACATAGAACGGCGCCAGCACCACACCCGCCAGCACGGCCCCCACCGACAGGACAGCGAGAGGCACCATCATGGACGGCGGGCTTTCATGCGCGCCTTCGTGCAGGTGCGCATCACGCGGCTGGCCATGAAACACCAGGAAGATCAGCCGCCAGCTATACAGCGCGGTGAGGAACGCGGTGATGCAGCCCATGACCCAGCCATAATGGCCCATGGAGGAGCCTGACATCCACGCCGCCTCCAGAATGGCGTCCTTCGACCAGTAGCCCGCGAACGGGAAGATACCGGCAAGTGCAAGGCTGCCAATCCACATGGCGGCATAGGTATAGGGAATTTTGCGCCACAGCCCGCCCATGCGGAACATGTCCTGCTCGTCATGCACGGCATGGATCACGCAGCCCGCCCCAAGGAACAGAAGCGCCTTGAAGAAGGCATGCGTGGTGAGGTGGAACATCGACGCCTGATAGGCCCCCACGCCAACGGCCACGAACATGTAGCCCAGCTGCGAGCAGGTGGAATAGGCAATGGTGCGCTTGATGTCGGGCTGCACCAGCCCAACGGTTGCGGCAAAGAAGCTGGTGGTTCCACCAATGAGAATGATCAGGTCGCGCGTCACGGGTGCCAGTTCCACCAGCGGCGACATGCGCACCATCAGGAATACCCCCGCCGTGACCATGGTGGCCGCATGGATAAGGGCGGAAACCGGGGTTGGTCCCTCCATCGCATCAGGCAGCCAGGTGTGCAGGAACAGCTGCGCCGACTTGCCCATGGCGCCGATGAACAGCAGGGTGGCGATCACCTCCAGCAGCGGATGCGTGCCGAAAAGCTGGAACGTGTCATGCACGTGGTAGGGAATGGCGGCGAAGATCGCATCATACGACACGCTGCCCAGCCGGATGTAGATGAGCGAGATACCGACAAGGAAGAACAGGTCGGCAATGCGGTTGACCACGAACGCCTTGATGGCGGCAGCGCAGGCCGCAGGCCGGTCATACCAGTAGCCGATCAGCAGGTAGCTCGCGAGCCCCACCCCTTCCCAGCCGAAGAAGAGCTGGAGCAGGTTGTCGGACGTGACCAGCATGAGCATGGCGAAGGTGAACAGCGAGAGATAGGCGAAGAAGCGGTACACCGGCTGCGCCTCATGCGCCATGTAGCCCACGCTGTACACATGCACCAGCAGCGACACGGTGGTGACCATGGCCACCACGCTGACCGAGAGCATGTCCATGCGCAGCTGCCAGTCGGCCTCAAAGCCTGCTGCGTGGATCCAGTCGGCTACCGGCACAACAATCGGGTTCACGCCCCCCATCTCGAAGCCCAGCACACCAATGGCGGACAGCGCCGCGCACAGCATGAGGGCAATGGTGGTGAACCGCGCAGCACTGTCGCCCATCAGGCGGCCAAAGCCACCGGCGAGGAGAAACCCGATCAGGGGCGCGAAGACCGCGACTTCAAACAGGAAGGATGCCGCCTGCATGTCCCTTACCCCTTCATCATCGTGATATCGTCGACTTCAATCGAGCCGCGATTACGGAAATACACCGTGACAATGGCCAGCCCGATGGCGGATTCCGCCGCCGCGATGGTCAACACGAACAGGGTCATCACCTGCCCCGACAGGTCGCCGGTCGCAGCCGAGAACGCCACGAAATTGATATTGGCCGAAAGCAGGATCAGCTCGATCGACATCAGGATGATGATGACGTTCTTGCGGTTGAGAAAAATGCCGAACACGCCCAGCACCAGCAGGATCGCGCCAATGCTCAGGTAGGGTGTCAGGCCGATGGCCTCAATCGGGCTATTCATCGCCCTCTCCTTTCGTGCCATTTGCGGGCGTCTTGATCACCAGCGCGGTGCCGTCAGCGTCACGTGCTTCCGCCTCGCTCCAGGCCGCGGTACCATAGGTGCCGGGCACGGCGGCGATGTCATAGCTCTCACGCGGGCGCAGGAAGCCGCCCTGCGCATCAACGCCCGCGCCAAGCGGCACCTGCAGCATTTCAAGTGAGTCCGCCACCATGCGGTCGTGCTGGCGGTCGATGTTCTGCCGCCGTCCTGTGGGCCGCTCGCGCAGGGTGAGCACGATGGCCCCGATCATGGCCACGAGCAGCACCAGCGCGCAGGCCTGGAACAGGAAGATGTAGTGGGTGTAGATCACATCCCCCAGCGCCGCCGTGTTGGTGCGCGTGGGCGACGAGGGCACGAGATGCGCGATCTGCCCGATATTGGTCGCCGCGCGCCAGTGCATGAACGCCATGAGCAGTTCAATAAACAAAACCCCGCCCACAACCCCGCCAATGGGCGCATAACGCTGCACGCCTTCGCGCATCTGCGTGAAGTTGACATCCAGCATCATCACCACGAACAGGAACAGGACTGCTACCGCGCCCACATAGACAATGACCAGCGTCATCGCCAGGAACTCCGCACCCGCGATCAGGAACAGGCCGGCTGCGTTGAAGAACGCAAGGATCAGGAACAGCACCGAATGCACGGGGTTGCGCGCGCTCACCACCATGGTGGCGGACAGGACCAGAACCGCAGCAAAAACGTAAAAGACAATCTGGGTCATCATGGGTAGGTTTCCTGCCGCATGGATGTTTCCTCCTGCTGGCTCTGCCACTCCGGCACGCGCCGGGGCGGCCGGGCGCGCTCAGCGGTACGGGGCATCAAGCTCGAGCCTGCGGGCCAGCACGCTTTCCCAGCGGTCGCCATTGGCCAGCAGCTTGTCCTTGTCGTACATCAGTTCTTCGCGGGTTTCAGTCGCGAACTCATAATTCGGCCCTTCGACAATCGCATCCACCGGGCAGGCTTCCTCGCACAGGCCGCAATAGATGCATTTGGTCATGTCGATGTCGTAGCGCGTGGTGCGGCGCGAGCCGTCATCACGCGGTTCGGCCTCGATGGTGATCGCCTCGGCAGGGCACGTTGCCTCGCACAGCTTGCACGCAATGCAGCGTTCTTCGCCATTGGGGTAGCGGCGCAGCGCATGCTCGCCGCGAAAGCGCGGCGAAAGCACGCCTTTCTCATAGGGGTAGTTGATCGTGGCCTTGGGCTTGAAAAATGCCTTCAACGTTGCCCCCATGCCTGCCGCAAGCTCGGCCAGCAGCATGGAGCGGGCGGCTTTGGTTAACGCATTCATCAGCCAGCTCCTCCGGGCAGAAGGCCCGTTACCATCAGGAACCCCGCAGTCAGCACCATCCACGCCAGCGAGAACGGCAGGAACACCTTCCAGCCCAGCCGCATCAACTGGTCGTAGCGGTAGCGGGGAAATGTCGCGCGCACCCAGATGAACACGAACAGGCAGAACAGGATCTTGGCGATCAGCCACAGAGGCCCCGGTATCCATGTAAAGGGTGCAATGGCCAGCGGCGGCAGCCAGCCACCCAGGAACAGGATGCTGACCATGCCGGACATGAGGAACATGTTCGCGTATTCACCCAGGAAGAACAGGCCGAAGGCGAGCGCCGAATATTCCACGAAAAAGCCTGCCACCAGTTCGCTCTCGCCCTCGGGCAGGTCGAACGGCGCGCGGTTGGTCTCGGCCAGGGCCGAGATGAAGAACACGATGAACATCGGAAACATGGGCAGGCAGAACCACACATGGCGCTGCGCCAGCACGATGTCATTGAGGTTGAGGCTGCCCACCGCCAGCAGCACCGACACGATCACCAGCCCGATGGACACCTCATACGACACCATCTGCGCCGCCGACCGCAGCCCGCCGAGAAAGGCGTATTTGGAGTTCGACGCCCAGCCCGCAATCAGCATGCCGTAAACACCGAGCGAGGAGATGGCCAGCAGGTAGAGGATGCCCACGTTGATGTTGGCGATGGCCAGCCCGTTGCCGGTGGGAATGACCGCCCACGCAATCATCGCCAGCGAGAAGGTGAGGAAGGGCGCAAACAGGAACAGCATCCGGTTCGCGCCTGACGGGATGACCGTCTCCTTGGTCAGCATCTTGATGGCATCGGCAAAGGCCTGCAGCACGCCGAACGGACCGTTCACGTTCGGCCCCTTGCGCAACTGCATCGCGGCCATCACCTTGCGCTCGGCCAGCGTAAGGTAGGCCACGCCCAACAGCAGCGGCACGAGCACCGCAAGGGATTCCAGCACGATCAGCAGAAGCTGGCCAAGCGTGGTGTGAAAGAAGAAATCCGCCATGTCCCTACTCCGCCGCCTCGGTTGCGGGGCGCACGTAAATCCCCGAACAGGTTTCCATGGTCGGGCTTGCGCGGCACACGGCATGGGTCAGGTAATAATCGGCAATGACCGGATGAAAGGGCGTTGCCGCGACTGCCACGCTGCCCGGCTGCGGGGCGGTCGTGTCCGCCGCGCCAAGGCGGGCATGTTCCGCCTGCCCATAGGCCGGGTGCGCCTGCGCCATCCGCGCGCGCAGGGCCTCGATCGTGTCATAGGGCAGCTTGCGGCCCGCCACCTCCGAGAAGGCACGCAGGATGCGCCAGTCCTCGCGCGCATCCCCCGGCGGCATGACCGCGCGGAAGGCGCGTTGCACGCGGCCTTCGGTATTGGTGTAGGTGCCCGGTTTTTCGGCATAGAGCGCGCCCGGCAGGATCACATCCGCCCGCGCGGCCCCCGCATCACCATGATGGCCCTGATAGATGACGAAGGTGTCCGGCCCGATGTCATGCACCGCGAACTCATCGGCGTCCATCAGCCACAGCACGTCCACCCCGCCGCCCAGCATGCCCGCCACATCACGCCCCTGCGGGCCGGGCACGAGGCCAAGGTCAAGGGCCGCCATGCGGCTCGCCGCCGTGTGCAGCACGTTGAAGCCATGCCAGTCGGGGCGGATGGCATCCATCTGCACCGCCAGATCCCAGCAGGCCTTTGCAATGGCCTGGCCGTCGGGGCGGGTCAGCGCGCCATGGCCCACGATGATCATGGGGTTCTTCGCGTTGGCCAGCACCTCGGCAAAAGGCAGTTCGCCTGCCGCAAGTTTGGCCAGCGTGTCCGGCCCCTCGCCCAGCACGGTGGCGGTATAGGTCGGGTCGGCATTGGGCGCGCCGATCATGGCGATGGGGAATTTGCCCCGTCCCGCATCGACAAACCGCCTGCGGATGCGGGCATTGAGCACCGGGGCTTCCTGCCGGGGGATGGAGCCCACGATCAGCAGCGCATCCGCCTCGTCAATGCCTGCGATACCGGTATTGAAGGTGTAGAAGTCACGGCGGGATGTATCGTAACGCGCGCCATCCTGACGGCAGTCGATATTGGGCGAGCCGAGCATGCCCATCAGGTCTTTCAGCGCCATCAGGCTCTCGGCGTCGCACATGTCGCCTGCGATTGCGCCGATGCGGGCACCCGGCACGCCTTTGAGGCGCGTTGCGATGAGCGAGAACGCATCCGCCCAGCCTGCGGGCTGGAGTTTGCCGTCCACCCGCACCCAGGGCCGGTCAAGGCGGCGACGGCGGAAGCCATCGACCACGAAGCGCCCCTTGTCGGCCAGCCATTCCTCGTTCACTTCATCATTGATGCGCGGCACGATGCGCAGCACCGATGCCCCGCGGGCCTGCATGACGATGTTGGTGCCCACCGCGTCGCATACATCAATCGAGTCCGTGCGCTTGAGCTCCCACGGGCGGGCGCTGAAGGCGTAGGGTTGTGAGGTCAGCGCGCCCACGGGGCAGATATCGATCAGGTTGCCTGACAGTTCGGATGTCAGCGCCTTCTCGACATAATTGGTGATCTCAAGGTTCTCGCCGCGTGACACGCCGCCGAGTTCCGGCACGCCCGCCACCTCGGTGGAAAAGCGGATGCAGCGCGTGCACTGGATGCAGCGCGTCATCACCGTCTTGACCAGCGGGCCGAGATACTTGTCGGTCACCGCGCGCTTGTTCTCGCGGTAGCGCGAATGATCCGCCCCGTAGCCGAAGGCCTGGTCCTGCAGGTCGCACTCGCCACCCTGGTCGCAGATGGGGCAGTCAAGCGGGTGGTTGATGAGCAGGAACTCCATCACCGCCCGGCGGGCACGGCGCACCACCTCGGTGTCGGTAAAGATCTGCATGCCATTGCTGATGGGAAAGCCGCATGAAGCCACCGGCTTGCGCCCGCCTGATACTTCAACAAGGCACATGCGGCAGTTGCCCGCGACCGACAGCCGCTCATGGTAGCAAAAGCGCGGTATTTCCTTGCCAGCTGCCTCACACGCCTGCAACGCGGAAGAACCGGGCGCGACATCGACCACAATACCGTCAACGGTTACTTTGACCACTGTTCCTACTCCGCCGCTTCAACAAGGCCGGTGGGCACCTGCACCGGTCGGCCGCCGCCATGCGCCGCCTTGTAGGCGTGGATGCGTTCCTCCATGACCGGACGGAACCGGCGGATCAGCCCCTGTATGGGCCACGCCGCCGCATCGCCAAGCGCGCAGATGGTGTGGCCCTCGACCTGGCGGGTGACCTGCTCGAGCATGTCGATTTCCTCGATCTCGGCGCGGCCTTCCACCATGCGTTCCATGATGCGCATCATCCAGCCCGTGCCCTCGCGGCACGGCGTGCACTGGCCACAGCTCTCATGCTTGAAGAATTTCGAGAACCGGGCGATGGCCGCGATGATGTCGGTGGACTTGTCCATCACGATCATGCAGCCGGTGCCAAGGCCGGAGCCTTCGGCGCGCAGGCTGTCGTAATCCATCAGCACGCTCTCGCACACATCACGCGGCAGCATGGGCACCGAGCAGCCACCGGGGATGACGGCCAGCAGGTTGTCCCACCCGCCGCGCACGCCGCCGCCATGCTTTTCAATGATCTCGCGCATCGGCACGCCAAGCTCTTCTTCAAACACGCAGGGCGTGTTGACGTGGCCCGATATGGCCATGAGCTTGCTGCCCGCGTTATTGGGCCGCCCCAGCCCCGCAAACCAGGCTCCCCCGCGCCGCAGGATGGTGGCGGAAACCGCAATGCTCTCCACGTTGTTGACCGTGGTGGGGCAGCCATACAGGCCCATGGCGGCGGGGAAAGGCGGCTTCATGCGCGGCTGGCCCTTCTTGCCCTCAAGGCTTTCGAGCAGGGCCGTTTCCTCGCCGCATATGTAAGCGCCCGCGCCACGGTGGATGTAGAAGTCGAAATCCCAGCCCGAGCCGCAGGCGTTCGGGCCGATCAGGCCCGCCTCATACGCCTCGTCAATGGCGTGCTGGAGGTGCATGGCCTCGTTGTAGAACTCGCCGCGAATGTAGATGTAGGCCGCATGCGCCCCCATGGCGAAAGAGGCGATCAGCGCGCTTTCCACCAGCTTGTGCGGGTCGTGGCGCAGGATCTCGCGGTCCTTGCAGGTACCGGGTTCGGACTCATCGCCGTTGATGACAAGGTAATGCGGCCGCCCGTCATTCTTGCGCGGCATGAACGACCACTTGACCCCGGTGGGAAAGCCCGCGCCGCCGCGCCCGCGCAGGCCGGATGCCTTCATCTCGCCAATGATGGCATCGCGCCCGCGCGCCAGGATTTCCGCCGTGCCATCCCAGTCGCCCCGGGCGCGGGCCCCGGCCAGCGTCCAGTCACCCTGGCCATACAGGTTGGTGAAGATGCGGTCCTTGTCTTGCAACATGCGCCTTACCCCTGTCCCTGCGGCTTGGCCGCCGTCTCATCCACCAGCACCCTGCGCCCGCCTGCCGGGGCTGAATTGAGGCGGTCGATGGTGGGGCCGGGCGTGGGGCGCTCGCCGCGCTTCAGCGCCTCGATCAGCTCAAGCGTGCGCGGACCATCGAGATCCTCGTAGTAATCATCATCAACCTGCAAAATCGGCGCATTGGCGCAGGCGCCGAGGCATTCCACCTCCGTCAGGGTGAACAGCCCGTCCGTGCTGGTCTCGCCAAACGCCCTGATGCCGGTGGCCTTCTTGCACGCCGCCGTCACATCATCCGACCCGCGCAGCCAGCATGATGTGGTGGTGCAGACCTGCAGGTGATAGCGGCCGATCGGCTTCGTGTTGAACATGAGGTAGAAGGTTGCGACCTCGTACACCCGGATCGGCGCCATCTCGAGGCGCTCGGCCACCACATCCATGGCAATGCGCGGTATCCACGCGCTGCCGGTCTGGCGGCCCATCTGCTTCTGCACCACGTAAAGCAGCGGCAGCACGCCGCTTGCCTTGCGCTCGGGCGGGTATTTGGCAAGGATCACCGCGATCTGCTGCTCACTCTCGGCATCAAATGCGAAATGGGTCGGTTCCGCGCCCGTGGGCGCAGTGGGCTGGGTGGACATGTCGGTCACCTGTCAATCTCGCCAAACACCAGGTCGAGCGACCCGATGATGGCTACGGCATCCGCCAGCATGTGCCGGCGCGACATCTCGTCGATTGCCTGGAGATGGGAAAAACCCGTGGGCCGGATCTTGCAGCGATACGGCCGGTTGCTACCATCGGCCACCAGATACACGCCAAACTCGCCCTTGGGCGTTTCGGTCACCGTGTAGGTGGCGCCCGGAGGCACGTGATAGCCTTCGGTAAACAGCTTGAAATGATGGATCAGCGCCTCCATCGAGCGCTTCATCTCGCGCCGTGGCGGGGGCGTGATCTTGTGGTCGAGCACCTTGACCGGGCCGGGGCGGATCTGCTCGAGGCACTGGTTGATGATCTTCACGCTCTCGCGCATCTCAGCTACGCGCACGAGGTAGCGGTCATAGCAGTCGCCCTGGCGGCCTACGGGCACGTTGAACTGCACCTTGTCGTAATTATCATAGGGCTGGCTGCGGCGCAGGTCCCATGGCACGCCGGAGGCCCGCAGGCACGGCCCGCTGAAGCCCCAGGCCAGCGCCTGCTCGGTGGTGAACACGCCAATGCCCACCGTGCGCTGCTTCCAGATGCGGTTGCTGGTCAGCAGGCTTTCAAGGTCATCAATCCATTGCGGGAAGGTGCGCGCCCAGTTGGCGATGCGTTCCTCCAGCCCGGCGGGCAGGTCCTGCGCCACGCCGCCGGGGCGGACGTAATTGGCATGGAAGCGCGCGCCGGATGCGGCCTCATAGAACTCGATGAGCTTCTCGCGTTCCTCATATCCCCACAGCGCGGGCGTCAACGCGCCACAATCCAGCCCGAAGGAGGTCAGGTTAAGGATATGGTTGAGGATACGCGTGATCTCGGCAAACATCACCCGAATCCACTTCGCACGGTCCGGGGCCTCGATGTCGAGCAGCTTTTCCACCGCCAGCGCGAAGGCCTGCTCCTCGCACATGGGCGAGACGTAATCGAGCCGGTCGAAATACGGCAGCGCCTTGGGGTAGGTCTTGTATTCGATCAGCTTTTCCGTGCCGCGATGCAAAAGCCCCACATGCGGGATGGCGCGGGCCACGACCTCGCCCTCCATCTCCAGCACCAGCCGCAGCACGCCGTGGGCGGAGGGGTGCTGGGGGCCGAAGTTCAGCGCGTGGGAGTCGATCTCCACCACATGGCGCTTCACCTCGCCATCGGGTTCTTCTGGCAGCAGGCTGTCGGGAATGTCCGTATCGCTACGCAGGGTGACATCGCTCATCGGCTCAGCCCTTTCGCTTGATGTCGTGGCGGTCGGCATGCGCCTTTTCATCGCCCGGCAGGGTCAGGATGCCTTCCCATGGCGATTCAAATTCGAAATTGCGGAAGTCCTGCACCAGATCGACCGGCTCATAGACCACCTGCCGCCGTTCCTCGTCGTACCGCATCTCGACATAGCCGGTCAGCGGGAAGTCCTTGCGCAGCGGATGCCCCTCGAAGCCGTAATCGGTCAGGATGCGGCGCAGGTCCGGCTGGTCGGTGAACAGGATGCCGAACAGGTCATACGCCTCGCGCTCCCACCATGTGGCGGCGGGCCAGAGCTGGTGCACCGACGGCACGGGATGGGTCTCGTCCGTGGTCACGATCACGCGGATGCGGTGGTTATGGGTAACCGAGAGCAGGTTGTAGACCACCTCGAACCGCTCGGCCCGGTCGGGAAAATCCACGCCACATATGTCCATCACCTGCTGGCAGGCATAAAGCGGGTCATCGCGCAGCATGGTCATGAGCGAAAGCAGGCGGTCACGCGTGGTGCGCACCACCAGCTCGCCTTTTTCGATGCCGGCGGACATGATGCCCGGCACGGTGGTGGAAAGCCGGAAGCTGATGGCCCCCAGGCTGCCCGTGACCCCACGTGGCTGGCCTGCGGGAAGGTTCTGTGCCTCAGCCACGGCGGATTGTCCCTGTCCTGCGGATCTTCTTCTGCAGTTGCAGGATGCCGTAGATCAGCGCCTCCGCCGTGGGCGGGCAGCCGGGCACGTACACATCCACCGGCACGATCCGGTCACACCCGCGCACGACGGAGTAGGAATAATGGTAATACCCGCCCCCATTGGCGCATGACCCCATCGAGATGACCCAGCGTGGCTCGGCCATCTGGTCGTACACGCGGCGCAGGGCCGGGGCCATCTTGTTGGTCAGCGTGCCCGCCACGATCATCACATCGGACTGGCGTGGCGAGCCACGCGGAATGATGCCCATGCGGTCGAGGTCATAGCGCGGCATGTAGGCGTGGATCATCTCCACCGCGCAGCAGGCCAGCCCGAACGACATGGGCCACAGGCTGCCCGTGCGCCCCCAGTTGACCAGCTTGTCGAGACTGGCGACGACAAAGCCCTTTTCCGTCATCTCGCCAGTGATGCCCTTTATCACCGCATCCTGCTCCGGCCCCGGGGGCAGCATCTCGCGGTTCCAGGCAATGCTGTCAGCGGGCCGGCCTGGCCCTGATGTATCGTCGTTGCCCATTGGGGCGCCTCCCCTTGTCATGCTCAATCCCAGTCCAGCGCGCCCTTGCTCCATTCGTAAATGAAGCCGACCACCAGAACGCCGAGGAAACCCATCATGGAAGCAAAGCCGAACCAGCCGATGCGCGACAGGCTGAGCGCCCAGGGAAAGAGGAAAGCGACCTCAAGGTCGAAAATGATGAACAGGATCGCCACCAGATAGAACCGCACGTCAAAACGGCGGCGGGCATTGTCAAATGCCTCGAAACCACATTCATAGGCCGACGTTTTCTCGGCATAGGGTTTCTGGTGGCCAAAAAGCAGCGAACTGCCCAGCATGGCCCCCGCGATCACCACAGCAATGCACCCGAATATCAGTACGGGTAAATAATCAGCGATAACGGAATGCATCTTCCGTGTTCCCAACCTGTTAATACGCCGCCCGGTGTCTTTATCGACTTATGTGTGGCTGAAGGGATGCTAGACCCAACACCGTGGGGGGAACAGTTACTTAACCGTGTGCAGTCATGAACATTACCGTGAAGATGAATACAGTAACGCTTCCGTCAACACTATTCCGTCATGACCATAATAGCACGATTTATTGTTCTCATTTTTCCGTGTGGAAAAACGGGCATAAAAAAACGCCAGTGCAATGGCATCTGGCGTGGTGCAGAACATGATGATGGGCTGTGCGCCATAATGGCGCGAGTGACGGGGCTCGAACCCGCGACCTCCGGCGTGACAGGCCGGCGCTCTAACCAACTGAGCTACACCCGCATGGGGCATGTTCCCGTGCTGACACGAGAAGACATGGTGGGCGATGACGGGATCGAACCGCCGACCCTCTCGGTGTAAACGAGATGCTCTACCGCTAAGCTAATCGCCCGCGCCCCTAGTAAGGGATTACAAAAAAGGGGGCAACCCGGAAAATGGATTGCCCCCTCTTTTTTTTCCTGAAAACAGGCGGTCTTACTTGCTGACCGCTTCCTTCAGGTTCTTGCCCGGCTTGAAACGCACGGACGTGGATTCCGGAATGTCCAGCGGTTCACCCGTGCGGGGGTTGCGGCCCTTGGCGGCCTTGCGGGTCGCCGTAACGAACGTGCCGAAACCGACCAGGCGAACTTCCTGATTGTTTGCCAGCGCCTTTTCGATTGCACCGAAAACCGCATCAACCACTTCGCCAGCCTTGGCTTTGGCCAGATCGGCTTCCTCGGCTACCGCAGCAACCAGTTCCTGCTTGTTAAGTGGCTTCTCCATTTTACGCCTTTCTTTGTACTGTGCGCTTACGCAATCGTTCAAACATCGCGCCGCATTTCTGCTCGCACTATGCCGCTGTTTTTTCTCACGTCAACCAACAGAATTCGGGGAATGACAGAGAAAACCGTCATTCCCCTCCATCATGACATTTTTGCGACCACGCACCCCTGCCCTACGGCGCTCAATGCGTCAATGCAGGTGTTGCGGCCCCTTCGGTGGAAGGAGCGGCCACCGGCTCCGTCCACTCGATCGGCTCGGGCTTTTCCACCAGCGCCTGGCCAATCACTTCATCCACATGCGAGACCGGCAGGATGGTCAGCGCCTCGGTCACCACCGTGGGGATGTCCACCAGGTCCTTCTCGTTATCCTTGGGGATGAAAATGGTCCTGAGCCCCGCGCGGTGGGCGGCCAGCAGCTTTTCCTTCAGGCCGCCAATCGGCAGCACGCGGCCACGCAGCGTGATTTCGCCGGTCATGCCCACGTCGCGCCGCACGGGGATGCCCGTCATCACGCTCACGATCGAGGTGGCCATGGCGATACCGGCCGAAGGGCCATCCTTGGGCGTGGCCCCCTCGGGCACGTGCACGTGCAGGTCGCGCTTTTCAAACAGGTCAGGGCTGATGCCGAAGGTCACCGCACGGCTACGCACATAGGACAATGCAGCCGCGACACTTTCCTTCATCACATCGCCGAGCTTGCCGGTCAGCTTGACGTTGCCCTTGCCGGGCACCATCACGCTTTCGATGGTCAGGATTTCCCCGCCCACTTCGGTCCAGGCCAGCCCGGTCACGACTCCGACCATGTCTTCCGACTCGGTCTCGCCATGGCGGAATCGCTTCACGCCTGCGTATTTTTCAAGGTTCTCGGCCGTGATCGCCACGGTCTTGGCCTTGCCGGTCACGATCTCGGTCACGGCCTTGCGGGCCAATGTCGCGATTTCGCGCTCGAGGTTACGCACGCCCGCTTCACGCGTGTAGCTGCGAATCAGTTCGCGCAGGGCATCATCGGACACCGACCACTCGCCCGGCTTGAGGTTGTTGGCCTCCGTCTGCTTGCCCAGCAGGTGGCGCTTGGCAATCTCGACCTTCTCGTCCTCCGTGTAGCCCGACAGGCGGATGATCTCCATGCGGTCCAGCAGCGGCTGGGGCATGTTCAGGCTGTTGGCGGTGGTGATGAACATCACATCCGACAGGTCATAATCGACCTCGAGATAGTGATCGCCAAAGGTCGAATTCTGCTCGGGGTCCAGCACTTCGAGCAGGGCGGAAGATGGATCGCCGCGCCAGTCGGCACCGAGCTTGTCGATCTCATCAAGCAGGAAGAGCGGATTCGAGGTCTTGGCCTTCTTCATACCCTGGATGATCTTGCCGGGCATGGAGCCGATATAGGTGCGGCGGTGGCCACGGATCTCGGCCTCGTCGCGCATGCCACCAAGCGACATGCGCACATACTGCCGCCCCGTTGCCTTGGCGATGGACTTGGCAAGCGAGGTCTTGCCCACGCCCGGCGGCCCCACAAGGCACAGGATCGGCCCCTTGAGCTTCTGGGCGCGACTCTGCACGGCCAGGTACTCGATGATGCGTTCCTTGACCTTCTCCAGCCCGTAATGGTCGGTGTCGAGCACCTTCTGGGCCTCGGACAGGTCATGGCGGACCTTCGAGCGCTTCTTCCACGGAATGCCCAGAATCCAGTCGAGATAGTTGCGCACCACCGTCGACTCGGCGGACATCGGGCTCATGCTCCGCAGCTTCTTCAGCTCGGCCAGGGCCTTTTCGCGCGCTTCCTTGCTCAGCTTGGTCTTGGCGATCTTTTCCTCAAGCTCGGCGGTCTCGTCCTTGCCGTCCTCGCCTTCGCCCAGTTCCTTCTGGATCGCCTTGAGCTGCTCGTTGAGGTAGTACTCGCGCTGGGTCTTTTCCATCTGCCGCTTCACGCGGTTCCGGATGCGCTTTTCCACCTGGAGCACGCCGATCTCGGCTTCCATATGCGCAAAAACCCGCTCCAGGCGTGCATTCACGTCCTGGATCTCGAGGATTTCCTGCTTTTCGGGAATCTTCAGGTTCAGGTGGCTGGCAATGGTGTCCGCCAGCTTCGACAGGTCATCAATCTGGTTGAGCGAGACCAGCACCTCGGGCGCGATCTTCTTGTTCAGCTTGATGTACTGCTCGAACTGGCCGATCAGCGTGCGGCCGATGGCCTCGGCTTCCTTGCCGTCGGTTTCCTGCTCGGGCACGTCCTCGATCTCGGCCTCGAAGTGGCCATCGACTTCGTGCAGCGCGGTGATGTGGGCGCGCCTGCCGCCTTCAACAAGCACCTTCACCGTGCCATCGGGCAGCTTGAGCAGCTGCAGGATGGTGGAGACCGTGCCGTAGCGATAGATGTCATCGGGCGTCGGGTCATCCTGCGCCGCGTTTTTCTGGGCCACGAGCAGGATCTGCTTGTCGCTGCGCGTCACCGCCTCAAGTGCGCGGACGGACTTCTCGCGCCCCACGAACAGAGGCACGATCATGTGCGGAAAGACGACAATATCGCGCAGGGGCAAGACAGCAATCGTGTCACGCGTCGTGTCGTCTTCAGCCTCCTCCACGCCACGCGTGGTGGCGACGGGGGTGCCGCCCGTATTGGTCTCGGTGGTTTCCGTGCCTTCAGGCACGGGAGTCAGTCTGTCAGTTTCAGACATATTGTTTTTTTGACCTCCTGATGGACGATCCCGGATGGGCACCCAACCATGTGGCCTGCCCATCCGTTGCGCCGCATATGCGACAACCTCACTTCAATGTTGTCACGACGCGCCACCACCACAAGCCCGGTGGCGACAATTCGGCGTAAAGCGGCCAGACCGTCAGGCGGACTGTTCGGCCGGCTGGTTCTTGCCATACACATAGACGGGCTGCGCCTTGCCCTCGGCCACTTCCTTGTTGACCACCACTTCCTCGACATTCTTCAGGCCAGGAAGGTCGAACATGGTCGACAGCAGGATGCTCTCGAGAATGGCGCGCAGGCCACGGGCGCCCGTGCGCCGCGCAATGGCGCGCTGGGCCACCTGGCGCAGCGCATCCTCGGTAAAGGTGAGCTGCACGTCCTCCATCTGGAACAGGCGGGCATACTGCTTGACGAGCGCGTTCTTGGGCTTGGTCAGGATCTCGATCAGGGCTGCCTCATCAAGGTCCTCGAGCGTGGCGACCACGGGCAGGCGACCGATGAACTCGGGGATCAGGCCGAATTTCAGCAGGTCCTCGGGCTCCACCTCGCGCAGCACGGCGCCCATGCGCCGCTCGTCGGGCGACTGCACATCGGCGCCAAAGCCGATGCCCGAACCCTTGCCGCGCGCGCTGATGATCTTGTCCAGCCCCGCGAACGCGCCACCGCAGATGAACAGCATGTTGGTGGTGTCCACCTGCAGGAATTCCTGCTGCGGATGCTTGCGCCCGCCCTGCGGCGGCACGGAGGCCACGGTGCCTTCCATGATCTTGAGCAGCGCCTGCTGCACGCCCTCGCCGCTCACGTCGCGCGTGATGGAAGGGTTGTCCGACTTGCGCGAGATCTTGTCGATCTCGTCGATATAGACAATACCGCGCTGGGCCTTCTCCACATTGTAGTCGGCCGCCTGCAAAAGCTTGAGGATGATGTTCTCCACATCCTCGCCCACGTAGCCCGCTTCGGTCAGGGTGGTGGCGTCGGCCATGGTGAAGGGCACGTCAAGGATGCGGGCCAGCGTCTGGGCCAGCAGGGTCTTGCCCGAGCCGGTGGGGCCGATGAGCATGATGTTGGATTTTGCAATCTCGACATCATTGTTCTTCTGGGCATGGGCGAGGCGCTTGTAGTGGTTATGCACCGCAACCGACAGCACCTTCTTCGCATGGCCCTGCCCGATGACGTAATCATCGAGAATCTTGCAGATCTCACGCGGCGTAGGCACCCCGTCGCGCGACTTGACCAGATGCGTCTTGTGTTCCTCACGGATGATATCCATGCACAATTCGACGCATTCATCGCAAATGAACACGGTGGGACCGGCGATCAGTTTGCGGACCTCATGCTGCGACTTGCCGCAGAACGAGCAGTAAAGCGTATTCTTGGAATCGCCGGACTTGTTATTCATAACCGCTCCTATTCCCGCCTGGGGGAACTTCTCCATACCTTGCGACCGGGCAAAAAACGCTGCCTGGACCGCCGCAGGCAATCCTTCCCCACCGGGGCCGGGAGCGCGCCTGCGAACGCGCCCCCTGATGCAGATTACTCTGCAGGTTTTGATGCAACGTTACGACGGACCACTTCATCCACAATACCGAATGCCTGCGCCTCTTCGGCGGACATGTAGCTGTCGCGCTCCAGCTTCTGCTCGATCTCCTCGAGCGTGCGGCCGGTGTGCTCCTTGTAGATCTCGTTCAGGCGCTGGCGAATGGTCAGGATTTCCTGCGCCTGGATCTCGATGTCGCTGGCCTGGCCCTGCGCCCCGCCTGAAGGCTGGTGCACCATGACGCGCGAGTTGGGCAGCGCGAATCGCCGCCCCTTCTCGCCGCCTGCCAGCAGCAGCGACCCCATCGAGGCCGCCTGCCCGATGCACACCGTGCTGACGGGGCAGCGGATGTACTGCATGGTGTCATAGATGGCGAGCCCCGCCGACACCACGCCGCCGGGGCTGTTGATGTAGAACGAGATTTCCTTGCTGGGGTTCACGCTTTCCAGATAAAGCAGCTGCGCGGAAACCAGCGCCGAGACCTGGTCATAGACCGGCCCGGTAAGAAAGATGATCCGTTCCTGCAGAAGGCGGGAATAGATGTCGAATGCCCGTTCCCCGCGGGAGGTCTGCTCGACCACCATCGGTACCAGAGCGTTATTGAAGATCTCTACGGGATCCCGATCCCTCATAGCCATATTCCCGATCCTGAAAAGCAAGGGCCCGTTCCACGTTACCCGCCCGGTGCAGGAGGCACGGACAGCGCAGGCGCAGCCGGACCCTTCCCGGTTACTTATGACAAAATAGAGACAAACACGCCAGATACCACCCCACCCCTGTCATTTTGCCAGAAACGGGCCGCACAATCGGGGCGTGTTCCCCTATCCACAAACACATACGGCGCGCGGAAGTCCCCTTCCGCGCGCCGCAGGCGTTACCTATGCCGCCAGAGCGGATCAGACGTCAGCTTCCGGCATTTCGGCCAGTTCTTCCGGCGTCACGACCTTGTCCTCGACCTTGGCCAGCTCGACGATGTAGTCGATGACCTTGTTCTCGAAGATCGGGCCACGCAGGCCATCGATCGCCTGCGGGTTCTTGCTGAAATATTCGAACACGGCCTGTTCCTGGCCCGGATAGCGCGCGGCTTCGGCCCGGACGGCGTGAACGATTTCTTCCTGGGTCACGGTGATGTTGTTCACACGACCGATTTCAGCCAGCAGCAGGCCGAGCTTCACGCGGCGCTCGGCAATCTTGCGATAGTCGGCGCGCAGGGTGTCCTCGTCCTTGTCCTTGTCTTCCTCATCGAGGCGGCCGGCCTTGCGGTCTTCCTCGATGCGGGCCCAGATCTGGCCGAACTCGGCCTCGACCATGCCCGGAGGCGCCTGGAAGTCGGTCTTTTCGGCCAGCTTGTCGAGCAGCTCGCGCTTGAGGCGCAGGCGGGACAGCTGGTCATATTCCTGCGTGACCTGCTGCGTAATCAGCTCGCGCACCTGCTCCAGCCCCTCGAAGCCGAGCTTCTTGGCCAGCTCGTCGTCGATCTTGGCTTCAATCGGGCGCTTGAGCTCCTTGACCTTGATGTCGAAGGTGGCTTCCTTGCCCGCAAGGTGCTCCGCGCCGTAATCGGCGGGGAAGGTGACGGTGATCACTTTTTCTTCACCGGCCTTCATGCCCACGATCTGCTCGGCAAAACCGGGAATGAAGCCCGCGCCGCCGAGTTCGACATTCACGTCGTCAGCGGAGCCGCCTTCAAAGGCCGTGCCGTCAACCTTGCCCACGAAGTCCACCGTCACCACGTCGCCATCGGCGGCGGGGCGGTCTTCCTCGACCTTCTCGAACTCGCGCTGGCGGCTCGCAATTTCCTTGAGCGCCTTGTCCACCGTCTCGGCATTCACCTCGGACTTGAGGCGCACGAGCGACAGGGTGGACAGGTCGGGAATGGTGATCTCGGGCAGGAGCTCGAATTCGACCGTGAACTTCAGGTCTTCCTTGCTGCCTGGCTCGCTGCCCGAAACGAGGTCAACCTTCGGCTGCATGGCAGGGCGCAGGCCGCGCTCGTCAAGCAGGGTGCGGGTCGCGTCGCTTACGACCTGCTCCATCACCTCACCCTGCACGGATTCGCCATAACGCTGCTGCAGGATGCTCATCGGCACCTTGCCCGGGCGGAAACCCGGCAGCTTCATGGACTGTCCAACTTCTTTCAGGCGCGCGGTGCGCTTGCTCTCGATTTCTGCTGCGGGCACCGTAACGGTGAAACCGCGCTTCAGGCCATCGGAAAGCGTTTCAGTAACCTGCATCTGCCAGGCCATCCTCTCGGTCAGAACGTGTCAAAGAACGCAAGAAGCCGGTTGGGGCCACCACGTCTGCTCGCATAACGCGACTTGCCGGGATCATTGGTACGGGCGGAGGGACTTGAACCCCCACGGCTTGCGCCACCAGAACCTAAATCTGGCGTGTCTACCAATTCCACCACGCCCGCACAGTGCCCAGCCTGTAAGCGCGCGGCTTTAGCGCACCACAGGCCATGGGGCAAGACGCGAAGGAAAAAGGATTGGGCTTTTCAGCCAAAAACTTTTTTCGCCATGCCCTCCGCCCGGTGGCGGGCGGCGCCGATATGGCGGTCGAAATCCTCGGCCAGCGGCCATTCGCCGGCATGCAGCGCCGCATCGCCATGCAGCCACACCCCCGCGCACGCCGCCTCCCACGCGGGCATGCCGGCGGCGAGCATGGCGGCGATGATGCCGGTCAGCGTATCGCCCGAGCCTGCCGTACCCAGCATGGGGGTGGCGTGTTCATTGATCGCCACGCGGCCATCGGGCGCGGCAATGATGGTATCGGGCCCCTTGAGCACCGTTACGGCACCCGTCTCGCAGGCGGCCCTGCGCGCGGCATCCACCCGGTCGGCACCCGGCTTGCCGAACACGCGCGCGAATTCGCCGATATGCGGCGTGATGATCGCCGCCCCCTTCAGCCGCTCCGGGTGGCCTGCCGCCATGCTGAAGGCCCCGGCATCGGCAATCACCGCGCGCCCTGCCCCCACCAGGGCGGGAAAGACCGCCGCCACCTCCGCCACCGAAAGGCCGGGGCCACACACCCACACATGGCGGCGCCCGTCTTGCAGCAGGGTTTCCAGCGGGTCGGAATCCACGATCAGGCCCGCAGGCGCGGTCATGCGGTAGACCTCCGCGCTGTCGCCCACGGCCAGCCGCACCAGCCCCGCCCCCGCCGCGCGCGCGCCCGCGGCGGAAAGCCGGGCCGCCCCCGGCATCTCGCGCCCACCACAGATGCTGACCACGCCGCGGCTGTATTTATAGGAACTGACCGTGCAGGCCGGCGTGCGCCACAGGCCGGGTTCATTGCGCCAGGTGCGAATCGGCACATCCCCGATTGCGGATTCGGGAATGCCGATATCGGCCAGCACGGTGCGCCCGCACAGCGTGCGGCCGGGCAGCAGCAGGTGGCCGGGCTTGAGGCGGCAGAAGGTCACGGTCATCTCGGCCTGCACCGCGTCACCGCGCACGCCACCCGTCGCCCCATCCACGCCGCTGGGCATGTCGATGGCCACGATGCGCCGCGCAGCCCCGAGCACGGCCACCACATCGGGCGCCACATCGCGGCTCAGCCCCGCGCCGAACACTGCGTCCACCACCAGGTCGAAGGCTGCTGCGCTCTCGGGCGCAAACGGCACCATCGGCCCATGCCACAGGGCGGCGGCGGCCGCCTCGTCCCCGCCGGGGCGCGGCATGGCAAGGGCGGCTACGGAAACCGGCCAGCCCTGCTCGGCCAGCCTGCGGGCGGCAACGTACCCATCGCCGCCATTATTGCCCGGCCCGCACAGCACCAGCACCCGGCACGGACGCATGTGCTGGCGTATGGCGCGGGCCACGGCGCGGCCCGCGTTTTCCATAAGCGTTGACACCGGCACGCTACGGGCGGCGGCGGCGTCGATCTGGCCCATCTGCGCCGGCGTGGGCAGCACCAGGCGGGCGGCCTGAGAAGCTTGTATCTGTTCGTTCGCGGGCATGTTCTTTTCCCTTTCCCGGCAATTGGCTGCCGCACTGGCCTTGCACATGATACAGGAATGAGGAAACAAGCATCCCGCATCCTGCTTTATGCAGGTGAGCGTTTTCCTTATTCCTTACCCCCGCAAGGAGGCTTCATGTCCCTTTCCATTGTCTGGAGCCTTGTGCTCGCACTCCATATTACAGGCATGGCGGCCTGGGTTGGCGGCATGATGTATGCGGCCTTCGTGCTCAAGCCCAGCCTGAACCTGCTTGATGCAACACAGCGCGCCTCGGTGCATCTGCAGACGCTGAACCGCTTCTTCCGCATCGTGTGGCACACCATGCCCATGGTGCTGGTGAGCGGCTGGCTCATGATCTGGCATGAAGGCGGGTTTGCGGTCGTGCCGTGGCAGATCAACCTCATGCAGCTGTTCGGCCTGATCATGGCGGGCATATTCGCGCGCATCTATTTCGGCCCCTACCAGAAGGCCCGCCGCGCCCTGCGCCCGCAGCCGGGGCAGTTCGACTCGATCCGCTCGCTGGTGCTGCTCAACACCGGCATCGGCATCCTGACCATCATCACCGCCTGCCTGGCCCATCCTTTCTGACAAATATGGGGTGCAACCTCACGCCCCCTTGATTTCCATTGCAAATCTCGATACGCACAGGGAATGTGGCGCTTTGAGGGGTTTATCCCCGTTGCGTGTCACACTCCCCTTCCCTGCATTGCTGCAGGTACATCAGGGACGGCAGCCTGATACAGCGCGACACGGTGGCAATCGGACGGGGCCATATTCATCTGCTGATACGTTCGAGAGTAATTTGAGCGCCAAAAAAACGTCCCCCGCCCCGACCCGTTCCGCAAAGAAGGCGGCAGCCCCGGCTCCCGCCACCAGCACGGATGCCGCCCTGCCGCCTGACGCGCCAGAACAGGCCACTCCGGCGCAGGAAGAGGCGCTGCCCCTGTTTTCGGAACTCGGCCTGTCCGAGCCCATCCAGCGCGCCATTGATGAAATGGGATACCGTCATCCCACCCCCATCCAGGCACAGGCCATCCCCTATGTGCTGATGGGCCGCGACGTGCTGGGCGTGGCCCAGACCGGCACGGGCAAGACGGCGTCGTTTACCCTGCCCATGCTCGAGATCCTTCAGGGTTCACGCGCCCGGGCACGCATGCCGCGCTCGCTGATCCTTGAGCCCACGCGCGAACTCGCACTGCAGGTTGCCGAGAATTTCGTCAATTACGGCAAGCACCTCAAGCTGACCCATGCGCTGCTGATTGGTGGCGAGAGCATGGCCGAGCAGAAGGAAGTGCTCAACCGCGGCGTGGACGTGCTGATTGCAACGCCGGGCCGCCTGATCGACCTGTTCGAGCGCGGCGGGCTGCTGCTGACCCAGACCAAGCTGCTGGTGATCGACGAGGCCGACCGCATGCTCGACATGGGGTTCATCCCCGATATCGAGAAGATCGTGGGCATGCTCTCGCCGCTGCGCCAGACGCTGTTCTTCTCGGCCACCATGGCGCCTGAAATCCGCCGCCTGGCCGATGCGTTCCTGAGCAACCCCAAGGAGATTACGGTCAGCCGCCCCTCCTCCGTGGCGTCCACCATCGAGACCGGGCTTGCCATTGTCGATGCGGCGGACAAGCGCCGCGCGCTGCGCAAGCTGCTGCGTGAGGCGGACATGCAGAACGCCATCGTGTTCTGCAACCGCAAGCGCGATGTGGATGTGCTGTGCAAATCGCTGATCAAGCATGGTTTTTCAGCCGGCGCGCTGCATGGCGACCTGCCGCAGTCGGTCCGGTTCTCCACCCTTGAGGCGTTCAAGTCGGGCGCACTGCAAATCCTCGTCTGCTCCGACATCGCGGCACGCGGCATCGACATTGGCGGGCTGTCGCATGTGTTCAACTTCGACCTGCCGTTCCATGCCGAGGACTACGTGCACCGAATCGGCCGTACCGGTCGTGCGGGCCGCACCGGCCATGCCTACAGCCTCGCCACCCCCGACGAGGAAGCGCTGGCCCAGGCCATCGAGAAACTGACGGGCAAACCCATACCCCGAATTGAGGTCAAAGGCGTGGATAACCTTGAATGGTCGGATGAGCCACGCCCCGCGGGCGGTCGTCGCAAATCCCGCACGGAAGGCGGGTCGCGCCGCAAGAGCAACGCGGCCACCCCGGCCCCGGCACCCGCATCGGCTGCGTCTGCTGCCCCGGTTGAGGAAGCCGCACCCGCGCCCAAGCCTTCGCGCAGCCGTTCCGCGCCTGCCACGGGTGCGGGCCGCCGCGATCAGGGCCTGCTGCCAGCGGCCCCTGACCATGCCATTATCGGGTTTGGCGATGATGTCCCGGCCTTCATGCAGTTGCCGCGCCGGGAAAAGCCCGTCGTCCCGGCTGACGAATAAACAGCGCCAGCATGGAACACGACTTGGCCGGCGCCACCAAGGTGGTGGCGCTTGGCAATGACGGGGATGGCATAGCCGAGACCCCGGCAGGACGGATATTCATCCCCGGCGCCGTGCCGGGCGATGAGGTGGCGCTTGGCGCAATTCAGGGCAGTCACGCGGCCCTTGAGCGCATCATTACCCCCAGCCCGGACCGGGTCACGCCGCCCTGCGCCCTGTTTGGCCAGTGCGGTGGCTGCCGCGTGCAGCAGATGACACTGCCCGCCCTGCTGGCATGGAAGGCGGGGCGCGTAACCGGGGCGCTACATCGCGCGGGCTTTGGTACCATTCCCACGCCTGCCACCGTGCAGGTTGCCCCGCAGGAGCGGCGGCGTGTTGACCTGGCCTTCCGCCGCGAAGGCAGGCGCATCGTGCTCGGGCTGCATCGCCGTCGGGGCGATGTGGTGGACATGACCGCGTGCACCCTGCTTGACCCCGCCCTGTTCGCCCTGCTCTCGCCGCTGCGCGACATGCTGCATTCGCTGCCCGGCGTGCATGCGGGTGGCGACCTGCAGATCAACCTGCTCGATAGCGGGCCGGACCTGCTGGTTACGATGGATGGCAAGCCGGATGCCAATGACCGGCGCATTCTGGCCCAGTTCAGCAAGGCGCATGGCATACCGCGCATCTCGCTGGGTGGCTCGCCGCCTGAAACGCTGGCGCTGAACGGGCCGGTCTTTCATCATTTTGATGGCGTGCGCGTCACACCGCCGCCCGGTGCCTTTCTCCAGCCTGCCCGCGCTGGCGAGGATGCCATCAGGCAAGCCGTGCTGGCCGCACTCCCCACCAAGGGGCTGAAAGCAGGCATCATCGAGCTTTATGCTGGCTGTGGCACGCTGTCCTTCGCGCTCGCCGCCCATGCCAAGGTGCTGGCCTATGAAGGGGACCGGGCGGCGCTCGCCTGCCTCAAGCAGGCCAGTGGTGGCACCCGGGTGCTGCCCGCTCTGCGCGACCTGAACCGCCAGCCGGTCATGGCGGCCGAACTGGCCAAGGCCGCGGCCATTGTGCTTGATCCGCCCCATGCGGGCGCAGGCGCGCAGATGGCGCAGGTCGTGGCGGGCAGGCCGCGTCATCTCATTTATGTCAGTTGTAATCCGGTTGCCCTGCAGCGCGACCTGACGCCGCTGCAACAGATCGGCTACCAGGTGGAGCACCTGACGGTGATCGACCAGTTCCTGTGGTCAACCGAGGTCGAGGCCGTGTGTGTGCTCAAGCTGCCGGGTACGGGCAAAAATCACCGGCGCTAAAACAGGCAAAAGTTTTTGGTGAAGCTTTTTTCAAAAAGCTTAAAAAAATGCCGCCTTTTTGCAAAAAGGCGGCACCCAAAAACTCACATTTCTATCTGCGGCAATCAGACGTGAAAGCTTTCCCCGCAGCCACAGCGGCCTTTTTCGTTCGGGTTGGTGAAGGTAAAGCCGGATTCAAGCTGCTTGACCTCGTAATCCATGACCGAGCCGATCAGGAACAGCGTGGCCTTGCGGTCCACCAGCAGGGTCACGCCCTTGTCCACCACCACTTCATCACCGGGGCCAGCCTTTTCCACAAAGCTCATGTCATAGGCATGGCCCGAACAGCCCTTGGTTGAAACCGCGATGCGCAGCAGGTGGCCTGCGTTCTTGGTCTGGTAGAGTTTTTCCAGCCGGGCGGCGGCCCGGTCCGTCAATGTCATGAGCGGCGGCAGGGCGCGGCGGGCGGGGGCTTTTGCGGGTGTGGCTGTCTGGTGTTCGGTCATGGCACAGTCCCCTTGAGGGTTCAGAACATGTTCAGGGCAAGGCGGGCATCTTCGCTCATGCGCGACATGTCCCATGGCGGCTCCCACACGATCTCGACCGTGGCAGTGGTCACCGTCTCGATCTTTTCCACGGCTTCCTTCACCTGCACGGGCAGTTCCTGCGCGCTGGGGCAGTTGGGGGCCGTGAGCGTCATCTCGACCTTGACCGATCCATCCTCATGCAGGTCAATGGCGTAAATCAGGCCAAGTTCGTAAATATTGACTGGAATTTCGGGGTCATACACCGTGGCGATGGCCTCGATCACCGAGTCCTCATCGGGCATGGCCGCCTTGCCTGCGGGGGCAGCGGGCGGCTCGCCATCCGGTGTCCAGGCCGATACGGGGGCCGCTTTCGGGGCAGGCGCATCGCTGGCCTCAAGGGAAAAATGCCCGGTCTCTTCCGCCATGCCGATGGCAGGCTCTACCTGATTTTTCTCGTCCATGAGACTTTCACCTGTCTTTATCATCATTGAGCATATCAATCAGTGCCGACCACGGCAGCAGGGCGCAACGCCTGCGCGAGCGGTGCTGGTGTAGCGGCGCAAAGGCCGCAAGCTCGCCCAGGCCCGCCGGGGCCGTGCCGGTTTCAACCGCCTCGACCAGTTCCGCGTGCAGCCTACCCACATGCGCGCGGTCCTGGCCCGTTACACGCCCGGCCATGAGGTCGGCGGAGGCAGCGCAGATGGCGCAGCCCCGCGTTTCATGCCGGATCGCCTCGATCCGCCCCTGCCCGTCCAGCACCGCATGCAACTGCACCCGGTCGCCACACAACGGGTTGGACCCCTGCCCGTTCAGCGTGGCCGCAGGGAGTGCTCCGGCATGCTGCGGTGCCCTGGCCCGCTCCAGCACCACGGTGCGGTACAGATCATCCTGCGCCATCATCTGCCATCAGACAAAAAAGCCACGGATCTGTTCCAGCGTTGCGGCCAGAAAGTCGATTTCCTCCGGCGTGGTGTAGATGCCAAAACTCGCCCGCGCCGTGGCCGTCACACCCAGCCTGCGCATGAGCGGCTCGGCGCAGTGATGGCCCGCCCGCACCGCAATGCCATTGCGGTCAAGCAGGGTGGCGATATCATGCGGATGGACATCCTTCATGATGAACGAGATCACCCCACCACGTTGCGGTGCCGTGCCAATCACCTTCAGCCCGTTGACGTTGCCCAGCGCCTCAAGCGCGTAGGCCGTCAGCGCATCCTCATGCGCACCAATCGCGTCAAACCCGATGGACTCGATATAGGCAAGGGCCGCACCCAATCCAATGGTCTCGATGATGGCAGGCGTGCCCGCCTCGAATTTATGCGGCACGTTCGCCCAGGTCGAGCGCTCGAACGACACGGTGGAGATCATGTCGCCACCGCCAAGGAAAGGCGGCATCGCCTCCAGCAGCTCACGTCGCGCCCACAGCACGCCAATGCCGGTGGGGCCATACAGCTTGTGCCCGGTCACGACATAGAAATCAGCACCCAGTTCCTGCACGTTCACCCGGCGGTGCACGGCAAGCTGGCTGCCATCAAGCAGCACCTTTGCCCCCGCCGCATGCGCCATGTCGATGATGGCGCGGGCATCGGTAATGGTGCCCAGCACGTTCGACATGTGGGTGATCGCCACCAGCGCCACCCTGCCATCGGCCAGGTTGGCCTCCAGCGCCTCCATGTCCAGCGCCCCGTCATCGGTGATGGGGGTGATGCGCAGTTCAATGCCCCCGCGGTCACGCAGCATCTGCCACGGCACGAGGTTGGCGTGGTGCTCCATCTCGGACACCAGCACAACCTGCCCCGGCTTCAGCAGCCCGCCATAGGAATGGGCCACGAGGTTGATGGCCTCGGTGCTGTTGCGGGTGAAGACGATTTCCTCCCGCGCGGCGGCCCCCAGGAAGCGTGCCACCTGGTCGCGCACGGCCTCATACGCCTCGGTGGTGCGCTCGCTCATCCAGTACAGGCCACGATGGATGTTGGCGTACTGGGTGCGCATGGTGTCGGCCATGCAGTCGATCACCTGCCGGGGCTTCTGGGCCGAGGCGGCGCTGTCAAGGAACACCAGATCCTTGCCATGCACCTTCTGGCTCAGGATGGGAAAGTCGGCGCGGACATGGCGCAGGCTGCCTGCGGCATCCGTGGGCGTGATGACGCTCTGGTCCATCAGGCGACCTCCCGCTTCCACCAGGCTTCCACCGCAAGGTTCAGGCTGTCTTTCAACCGCGCATCGTCGATCTGGTCCACTACGTCATGCAAAAAGGCGCGGATCAGGATGGAACGGGCCGCCTCATTCGGGATGCCACGGCTGCGCAGGTAGAAAAGCTGGTCATCATCAAGCGCGCCCACGGTGGCGCCATGGCTGCATTTGACGTCGTCAGCATAGATCTCGAGTTCGGGCTTGGCATCGATCTCGGCCGTGTCCGACAGCAGCAGCGCCTGGTTCATCTGGTAGCCATCGGTTTTCTGGGCAATCCGCTCGACATGGATCTTGCCCTGGAACACGCCGCGCGCATGGTCGGCCAGCACGTTCTTGACCGTCTGGCGCGAGATGCAGTCCGGTGCGGCATGGGTGATCACGCTGGTCAGGTCGCCATGCTGGTGGCCCGCCAGAAGCTGCGCGCCGTTGACATGCACGCTGGCCCCCGGCGCATTCAGCCCCGCATGCACCTCATGGCGCGACAGGCTGGCGCCAAGCGTGAGCGTAAAGCTGTCATACACCCCTCGGCTGGCAACGCGGGCGTGGCTGACCGCAAGGTGCAGCGCCTTTTTGCCCTCAGCCTGGATGCGGGCATGCGACAGGTAGCCGCCCTCTTCCACCGTGATGTCATAGAGCGGGTTATGCAGGTAATAGCCCCTGCCCACGGCGGCATCGAGCACGGCCAGCCTGCCGCCCTTTTCCACCACAATGCGGTGCTGCGGGTGAAAGGAAACCGGCGCATCCTCGCCTGCAAGGCCAATGCTGACCAGCAGCAGGCAGCCTGCATCAACCCCTGCGGGCACGACCAGCGCCAGCCCGTCATCCGCCAGCACGGTGTTGAGCGCGGTGGTCACGTCGCCTGCCGGGTCGATTCCATCACGGAGCTCGCTTGCCGGGTCAAAGGCTGCAACCTTCACCCCCTGGGGCAGGCGCGAGCGCCCGGCATCGAAACGGCCATTGACGAACACGGCGCGACTGGCCCCGGCCCCAAGGCCCGAGATGGTCTCGACCTCGGCCAGGAGCGTATCGACCGCGCCGGCATCGACATCGCGCGGTGCATCAGTAAACGACACATCGGCCAGCGCGCGCAGCGAGGTGTATTTCCACGCCTCCACGCCCGCGCGCGGCAGGCCCACCGTGCGCAGGTAATCGGCGGCCTTGCGCCGCGCGGCATTGCCCGCACCTTCACCCCGGTCGAGAAAGGCGGAAGGATTGATCCCGACCGGTGCGATGGCGTTCACGCCGCCTCCGAGAGGAACTGGGCGTAACCCTGCGCCTCAAGCTGCTTGGCCAGTTCCGGCCCACCGCTGTGGATGATGCGGCCCTTGGCCATAACATGGATGCGGTCGGGCACGATATAGTCCAGCAGGCGCTGGTGATGGGTGATGACCAGCGCCGAGAAATCGGGCGAGCGCAGCGAGTTCACGCCCTCGGCCACGATGCGCAGGGCGTCGATGTCCAGCCCGCTATCGGTCTCGTCAAGGATGGCGAAGGACGGCTGGAGCATGCGCATCTGCAGCACCTCGTTGCGCTTCTTCTCGCCACCCGAGAAGCCGACATTCACGTTGCGCTTGAGCATCTCGTCAGACATGGACAGATGCTTGGTCTCCTTGCGCACGGCCTTGAGGAAGGCCACGGCATCAAGCTCGTCCATGCCGCGCGCGCGGCGCACGGCGTTGACGGCGGTGCGCAGGAAGTTGGCGTTGTTCACGCCCGGCAGTTCCACCGGTGTCTGGAATGCAAGGAACAGGCCAAGGGCCGCGCGCTCTTCGGGCTCGAGTGCGAGCAGGTCCTGCCCCTTGAAGGTGGCGGACCCGCCGGTCACCTCATAATCCTCGCGCCCGGCCAGCACATAGGACAGGGTGGACTTGCCCGAGCCGTTCGGCCCCATGATGGCATGGACCTCGCCTGCCGGAATCTCGAGGTCGACCCCGCGCAGGATTTCCTTGTGGGCTTCCCCATCATCGATGCGGGCGCACAGGCCATTGATGCTTACGAATTGCTTGCTCACGTCTTTGAATCCCTGTTAGCCCACGCTGCCTTCTAGGCTGATCTGCAGAAGCTTCTGGGCTTCCACGGCGAATTCCATCGGCAGTTCCTTCAGAACGTCCTTGCAGAATCCGTTGACGATCAGCCCAACCGCATCTTCTTCCGACAGGCCGCGCTGGCGGCAGTAGAACAGCTGGTCTTCCGATATCTTGGAGGTTGTTGCCTCATGCTCCACGCGCGCGGACATGTTGCGGTTCTCGATATAGGGCACGGTATGTGCCCCGCAGCGATCGCCGATCAGCAGGCTGTCGCACTGGGTGAAGTTGCGGCTGCCCGAGGCCTTGGGCATCATCCGCACCAGCCCGCGATAGGTGCTGTCCGACTGGCCCGCGCTGATGGTCTTGGCAATGATGGTCGAGCGCGTATTGCGCCCGATATGGATCATCTTGGTGCCGGTATCGGCCTGCTGGTGGTTGTTGGTCACGGCCACCGAGTAGAACTCGCCCACCGAGCCTTCGCCCTGCAGGATGCACGACGGATACTTCCACGTAATGGCCGAGCCGGTTTCAACCTGCGTCCATGAAATCTTGGAGCGCGCGCCACGGCACGCCCCGCGCTTGGTCACGAAGTTGTAGATGCCGCCGCGGCCGTTCTCATCGCCGGGGTACCAGTTCTGCACGGTGGAATACTTGATCGAGGCATCTTCCATCGCCACCAGTTCGACCACGGCGGCATGGAGCTGGTTCTCGTCACGCATCGGCGCGGTGCAGCCCTCGAGGTAGGAGACGGACGCGCCGTCCTCCACAATGATCAGCGTGCGCTCGAACTGCCCGGTGTTGCGGGCATTGATGCGGAAATAGGTCGAGAGTTCCATCGGGCAGCGCACGCCCTTGGGCACGAACACGAAGGAGCCATCGGTAAACACGGCGGCGTTCAGCGCAGCGTAGAAATTATCCGTCACCGGCACGACCGAGCCGAGATATTTGCGCACGAGTTCGGGGTGCTCCTGCACAGCCTCCGAAATCGGGCAGAAGATCACGCCCGCTTCCTGCAATGTCTTGCGGAAGGTGGTGGCGACGGACACGCTGTCAAACACCGCGTCGACCGCGACCGGCGGCCGGGCTTCCTCGCCTTCGGGCAATTCCACGCCGGCCAGCATCGCCTGCTCGTGCAGCGGGATGCCCAGCTTCTCGTAGGTGCGCAGCAGCTCGGGGTCGACTTCCTCAAGCGACTTGGGGCCCGGCTTCTTGCGGGGGGCGGCGTAGTAATGCACGTCCTGGTAGTCGATGGGCGGGTAATGGACCTTGGCCCAGGTCGGCTCGCGCATTTCCAGCCACGAACGGTAGGCCTTCAGGCGCCATTCCAGCAGCCATTCAGGCTCGTTCTTGCGGCTGGAGATGAGGCGGATCGTGTCCTCGTTCAGGCCCTTGGGGGCGATATCCATCTCGATATCGGTCTCGAACCCCCATTTATAGGTGTTCTGGCCCAGGGTTTCGACCGTCTTGCGGGTTTCGGCTACTGCCGGCATGTGTCTTTCCTCCCCTGTATCAGGCCGTGGCCTCGGGCCCGTCGGGCATGGGCGGCACGTGCAGGCCGCCCAGTCTGTCGGTTACTGTATGGTTCTTCATGTCTGCCAGCGTAATGGCTGAAAGCGCATGGCGGCATTGACCATATCCCACTGCCCGCCCAGCCCGCAGGTGGAGCGCGCGTCGCAATCGCCGCCATCAACGCAGGTGGTGAGCGATATGGGGCCATCAATGGCCTGGATCACGGCCGCGATCGAGATGTCCTCAAGCGGCTGGGCCAGCCTGTAACCACCGCGCGCGCCGCGCTGCGAGGTCACGATGCCCTGTGTCGCCAGAATCTTGAGCACCTTCGCCACCGTGGGTTCGGGAATGCCGGTCGAACGCGACAGGACAGGCGAGGTGGTGACCTCGCTCTTCTGCCCCAGCCGGACCAGAGCCACCACGGCGTAATCGGTCAGTTTCGACAGTTTCAGCATTCCGCTCTCCCGTACGTCCTGAGCCTGCATCCATAATTGGACCAGAACAGTACTGTTTCCTGAAGTTTCAGATGGGCTACCAGCCGGGCGCCGTCAAGTCCAATCGTAACACAGGCATGCCCTAGCCGATCCCGGTTCCGAATATCAGCTGTAATAACACGGACAGGCCACACCCCGCCAGAAAACCGACCAGCGTGCCGTTAAGCCGGATATACTGTAGATCCTTGCCCACGCGCAGTTCCAGCCGGTCGCTCAGGCTTTCTGCATCCCAGCCATTCACGACCGAGTAAATAAAACGCGACATGCGATCGCGCAGGAAGGGCAGGCTGCCCACGATCATGTTGCGCGCGGCGTCTTCCACGCGCTTGCGCATGGCGGCGTCATTGTACATCTGGTCGGCCAGGCGCTGCAGGGCGTCGCGCACCAGGGTAGCGACCCAGCTGGCCTCGCCCTTGTTCATGTCCTCTTCAATCACGCCGCGCAGGCGGCGCCAGACATCGCTGCTCCAGCCGCGCACGCTGTCATGGCTCAGCACGCCCATCACCGCATCCGTAATCTCGCCGCGCCGCACGGGGTCGAGTTCGATCCGGTCGATCTCGGTACGCACCCATGTGGTAAAGCCTTCGCGCAGCTCGGAGTTCTGCGGATCGATGCGGTCGAGTTCCTGGCTGGCGGCCAGCAGCACCTTGGTCGCGATCGAGCCGCCAATGGCCCAGCCCAGCACGCGGCCGCCCTGCTCGCGCACGCGGTCCTCGATCATCATGCGCAGGGCGGGCTCCTTGGCCTTGATCCCTTCCTTGAGCCTTGAGAGCAGGAAGGACAGCACCTCCTGATGGCAGTCGCCATCCACCATCGCGCGCAGGCTGCGGGTCACGATGGGAGCGATCTCCTCGCCACCCAGCAGGGTGGGCAGCAGGCTGGCGATGGCGGAACTCGCGCGCCCATCCTCCAGCCGGTCGAGCACGTGGGGCACGGAACCGAGCACGGCGCGATTGACCATCTCGGCGGTTTCGGGCTCCTGGAGGATATTGCCAATGAGCGAAGGCAGGTCGATGCGGCTGAAGGCGGCTCCCACTTCCTTTTCCGTAAACACGTTGTTGGAAACAAAGCGCCCGAGCGCCTGCGCCAGCCGCTCCTTCTGGGCGGGCAGGATGGCGGTGTGCGGAATCGGCAGCCCCATCGGCCTGCGGAACAGCGCGGTCACGGCAAACCAGTCCGCCAGGCCACCCACCACGCCCGCCTTGGTGCCCGAGCGCAGGATCTCGAGCCAGGGCCGATCGGCCAGCCAGCCCATCTGCGGCAGGGCGTAGCCTGCCACCGTAAGCCCCGCCATGCCGACCAGCAGGCCCGTTGCGGACCGCTTGTAGCGCAGCAGGGTGCGCCGCGCATCCTGGTCCGTTTGTGGAATACCATTCATGAAGCCACTGATACCATTGTCTCCCCGCCAGCCCAAGCAACACTCGATATAACGCCTCAAATAGACATGAATAAGCCATGCGGGACATTGCGGCCCGCCGCCGAACATGGGATTTGGAAGGCAGAACCATGACGACCTTTCATGACAGGACAACCCGATGACCGAAGCCGCCGCGCGGAATGTGTCCGACCTGCTCCAGCAGGCCAGACAGCTGATCGAAAGCCACGATGAGACCGCATCGGGCAGTCCTGTCATGGCGCTTGCCCGCCAGATTGGCAGGCAGATGACCAGCGGCGCCCTGCCGATGGGCACGGTGGAGGACATCGTGCGCCTGCTGCGCGACCGCGCCTTTGCCGGCCGCGCCCACCACATTGCCACCTACCTCGACGGGCCGGATGAACAGGCCGTGACCACGCGCATGCGCAACGTCGCCCGCCACATCGTGCAGCCCGACCCCACTGACAGCCCGGTACCCATCGCGCGCTTCCGCGCCGCCATCGAGCGCAGCCGCTTTGCCGCCGTGTTTACCGCGCACCCCACCTTCGCGCTGGCCAACCCGGTCTATGAGGCGCTGGCCGACCTGGCCTCCACCAACCCCGCGACCGCGCCCGACCACGTTCCCGCCTTCCTCACGCATCGCCGCGTAGGGCCGCCCACGCTGGATGAGGAGTTCACGCTCGCCACCCAGGCCATACTGCGCGGGCGCAACGCGCTCGACCGGCTCAACACCATCTTGCTGTCAGAGGCGCGCACCCACTGGCCGCAGCTGTGGTCCACGCTGGTGCCGCGCCCCATCATCATGACCAGCTGGGTAGGCTACGACACCGATGGCCGCACCGATATCGGCTGGTGGGACACGCTGCGCCTGCGCCTGCGCATGAAGCAGCTGCAGCTGGGCCGCCTGCAGGCCCAGCTCGAGCCCGTCGCCTCGTGCTCAAACGACCTGCAGGCCCGCGTGGCCACGGCCCTTGAGGCCGTGGCCGCCCAGATCGCCGCCTGCCCCACCGGCCCCGAGCCCGAAGGCGTGTCGCGCTTTGCCGATGTGCTGATCAACCGCAGCACGGAGGCCCTGACCAGCAGCAACGACCTGCGCGCGACCTTCAGTGAGGCGATCGACGCCGCCACCGCCGAGGACAAGATGCCGCTGACGGTCGCCCGCGCGGGCTTCATGGCGCACGGGCTTTCCGCCGCGCATACCCATACGCGCCTCAACGCGACACAGCTGCACAACATCGCCCGCCAGCGCCTCCACATTACCGACAACCCCGACATTCCCGCCCAGCGCCGCGCGCTGATCAGCCGCATGAACGAGGCGCTGGACACGGTGGAGCCGGTCGAGATCGATTTCGGCTCGCTGCTGATGGAACAGGCCAGCGCGGGCCGGCTGATGATGACGGTGCGCCAGATCCTGCGCCATATCGACCGCACCAGCCCCATCCGCTTCCTCATTGCCGAGACCGAGACCGGCTACACCCTGCTTACCGCGCTGTGGCTGGCGCGGCTGTATGGCGTGGAGGACATGATCGAGATCTCGCCCCTGTTCGAGACGCAGGATGCGCTGGAAAACGGCGAACAGATCATTGAGGAGGCCCTGCGCTCGCCGCACTGGCGCGCCTACCTGCAGCGCACGCGCAAGCTGAGCCTGCAGTTCGGCTTCTCCGATTCCGGGCGGTATGTGGGGCAGCTGGCCGCGACCTACCTGATCGAGCGGCTGCGCATCAAGGTATGCGACCTGCTGCGCAAGTGGGATCTCGCCTTTGTCGAGGTGATCCTGTTCGACACGCATGGCGAGAGCATCGGCCGTGGCGCGCATCCCTACCGGCTGGCCGACCGCTTCGACTATCTCTCGCCGCCGCATGCGCGTGCCCGCTACACCCGCGCAGGCATCCAGCTCCGTGAGGAAACCGCCTTCCAGGGCGGGGATGGCTACCTTCTGTTCGGTACCCAGACCCTGGCCGATGCCACGGTCAGCATCATTGCCGAGCATGCCTTTGCCACAAGCGCGCTTGACCGCGACCCGGTGTATGACGAGCCGGATTTCTCGGCCGATTTCTTCTCCACCATCGCCAATGGCATGACCGGGCTGGTGGAAGACCCCGGCTATGCCGCCCTGCTCGGCGCCTTCGGCCCCTCGCTGATCGACAAGACCGGCTCGCGCCCCTCGGCGCGGCAGAGCGATGCCGCCTCCACGGTCACGCGCATCAAGCACCCCAGTCAGCTTCGCGCCATTCCCAACAACGCCATCCTGCAACAGCTGGCCTGGTGCGCGAACACGCTGCAGGGGCTGGGCACGGCGGCGGCCCGCCACCCCGAAACCTTCGAGAAATACCTGGCCGAGAGCCCGCGCTTCCGCCGCGCGATGGATTTCGCAGCCCACGGCCTGGCCCATTCCGACCACGGGGTGCTGCGCGGCGTGATCCGCCTGCTTGACCCCGACATGTGGCTGGAACGCGCCACCGCCCAGCGCGACGCGGGCGCGCAGGAAGCCTGCCTGACCCTGATGCACGGGCTGGAGCAGCTTGATTTCTGGGCGTCCACGCAGGCCATGTTTCGCCGCATCCAGTCCGACCATCTCGCCCTGCGCCGCGCCTGGCCCGAAGCCCCGCGCATGCAGCCCGATGAGCTGCTGCTGCACGCCATCCGCATCGCGCTGATCGAGCAGATCTGGCTGCTTTCCACCCGCGTGCCCTACTTCTCGCCCCGGCATGCCTTCTCGCGTGATGTCATGACGCTGAAGGTGCTGTGCCTTGAAGTGCCCGCCGTGCTCAAGGAACTGGAGCAGATCTTCCCCTACCGCTCCGATGGCAGCTTCGACCTCGATTTCCACGAGCCGCACGGCCCCCGGCAGGAAGGTACCTACAGCCGCGAATACACCGAAATATTCGAACCGATGCAGCGCCTGTTCCAGATGGTGCGTGAAATCAGCACCGGCGTGATGCACCATGTTGGCGCATTTGGCTAAGCCTGCGCCGCGCAACGGGTGGCGGGTCAGCGAACCGCCCCCACCCTATGAGACCCCCCTGCCCCAGACACCCGCCATAAGGCGGGTGGTCGCCCATAATCCCGGCCCCATGACCGGCAATGGCACCAATAGCTGGCTGGTGAAACATGATGGCGGCTGCGCGCTCATAGACCCCGGCAGCGCGGAGCCCGCGCATCTGGACGCCCTTGTGGCGGCGGCGGGTGAGCGGCCGCTGACCCACATCATCCTGACCCATACCCATCATGACCACTTTGATGGCGCCCGCCCGCTGGGGCAGCGCCTGGGCATTCCGGTCTGTGGGTTCCATGCCAGCGAAGACCCGGATTTCACACCCGATATCGGCCTGCGCGATGGCGACCGGATTGCGGGCCTGCGGGTGCTGTACACGCCCGGCCATGCCAGCGACCATATCTGCCTTGAAACGGCGGATGGCATCATCTTTACCGGCGACCATATCATGGGCTGGTCCACCACCATGATCCCGCCCGCACCCTATGGCTCGGTGCGGCAGTTCCTGCGCAGCATGGACTCTGTACGCACCCGTAACGCCCGCCTGCTGCTGCCTGCGCATGGCCCCGCCATAACCCGGGTGGAAGCCTGCATTGACGGGCTTGTGGCCCACCGCATGGCGCGCGAGGACAGCATCATGGCGCTGCTGCCAGCCCGGCCGAGCACGCTCGATGAAATCGTGGACAGCCTGTACCACAACCTGCGCCCTGCCCTGCACCGGGCGGCACGGCTGAACCTGCAGGCGCACCTTGAAAAACTGCTTGAAGACGGGAAGGTCCGGCTACAGGAGAAGCTGTGGACCAGAATACCCCCGCAGCAAGGTATGCATATAAAGGGTTGAGGATGTGGCCGGAGCGGGACATCCCGGTCGCTGGAGCGCGATACTGATCCCCACCCCGCGTGACGGTGGATCACGCTTCGGGCCGTTCTGACTGCTTCGGGCTGCCGCCTGGGGCGGTCATGGTGAATTTATTGCGCCTGGGCGTCCGGCTGTGCTTCTGCTGCTGGGTTCAGGCGCCACTTCCTGCCACACACGATCAAGTAATGCATGGGCTTCCGTAGGCACGATAACATCGTTGAATTGTATTACAGAAGGGGTCGGAAACGAACACTATTTTGGATGGCTGGTTCAGGCTTAATGGAAACGCTGCATTTGTTTTATAATTACAGCTTGGGGTTGGGCGCCCGGCATTAATATTTTCTCATAGCAGCGTGTTCCGTCATCAACATCGACCACATTGGTATATTTTTTCTCTCCATTCACCGTATATTCCATGTGATGATAAGAATTTCCGCCAACATCCATGGATACACCAAGATAATAGATTTTTTATTTTGTGCTTTTGAAATGACTGCATATAAAAGTATTATAGTGTTTACCATGAATACTTCGAATTGATCATAGCTTTAACCATTATCATAAAGATTTTTTTTGGCTTATAACTTCCACCTTTAACCAATAATGCGTAAAAACCATCGTATTTTACTATATTTTTTATTCTTTCATATTTATAAAATATTTGTATTCAGGTTTTTCTATCTCTCCCGCACATCTATCAATATTCACATATAATAATCTGAACAAAATAATAAAATTAATTCTTTTTATTTAAAAAATACGAATAAAAAATAATTTGTGGCCATTTTCACCTTAAAATTCGCGTCGTCACTCTTGTCGTCCAGTAATATCTTCAATGTTCATTGGGCGTGCAGGCGTCCCCCTCACTAATCTGGTGCGTATCGGTTAACTGTGAGCATTCCTGAACCTGCTTCATGGCAGGACACCAGATCCGGCCGAAAAAACCTGCCAGCCTGCCCAGCACCTGACATTTATCTGCGCCCAACGGTGCGTGCTGCCCTTAAAGGGCCATGCCTCTCCAAGCCCTGTTTTTCATACAAAAAAACCGGCCCCCTCGCAGGGGCCGGTTTTTTTCAGGCACTCTCTTTCGAGAAAGATCAGGCGGACTGCGCCATGATCTCTTCCGCAACATTGCGGGGCACCGGATCGTAGTGGTGGAACTGCATGGTGAAGGATGCACGACCCTTGGTCATGGAGCGCAGGTGCGAGATGTAGCCGAACATTTCCTTCAGCGGCACGGAAGCGCGGACCATGACGGTGGACCCTGCGGTTTCCTGGCTCTGGATCATGCCACGGCGGCGGTTGAGGTCACCCACCACGTCACCCACGTGATCGTTCGGCGTGGTCACTTCCACATCCATGATCGGCTCGAGAATGACCGGACCGGCCTTCTTCATGCCTTCACGGAAGCAGGCCTTGGCTGCGATTTCGAACGCCAGCGCCGAGGAGTCGACATCATGGTACTTGCCGTCGAGCAGCGTGAACTTGAAGTCCACCGTGGGGAAGCCCGCGAGCACGCCGGTCGTGGCCTGAGCCTGGATGCCCTTGTCCACCGCCGGGATGTATTCCTTGGGCACCGTGCCGCCAACAACCTTGTTCTCGAAGGAGATGCCTTCGTTACGCTCGACCGGCGCGAACTCGATCTTCACTTCCGCGAACTGGCCCGAACCACCCGACTGCTTCTTGTGGGTGTAGGTCTCGACATGCGGCTTGGTGATCGTTTCACGATACGCCACCTGCGGCGCGCCGATGTTCGCATCCACGCCATATTCGCGGCGCAGGCGGTCGATGATGATGTCGAGATGCAGCTCGCCCATGCCGGACAGGATGGTCTGGCCGGTTTCCTGGTCGGTCTTCAGGCGCAGGGAGGGATCTTCGCCAGACAGCTTCTGCAGCGCCAGCGTCATCTTCTCCACGCCGTCCTTCGTCTTCGGCTCGACCGAGATGTCGATGACCGGGATCGGGAAGGTCATGCGCTCGAGCACCACGGGGTCGGCCGGGTCGGCAAGCGTGTCACCGGTCTGGCTGTCCTTGAGGCCCACGAAGGCGGCGATGTCGCCTGCGTGCACTTCAGACAGTTCCTCGCGCTTGTCGGCATGCATCTGGTAGATGCGGCCGATACGCTCCTTGTGGCCCTTGGTCGTGTTCAGCACCGTATCACCGGTCTTGAGCACGCCACGGTAAACACGCACGAAGGTCAGCGTGCCGTATTTGTCGTTGATGATCTTGAAGGCGAGGCCAGCAAACTTGCCATCGGGGTCAACCGGGATGATCGGCAGCTTGTTCTCGTCAACTTCCTCGTCTTCCGGCGGAGCGATGCGGATGCCTTCCACGTCGTTCGGCGCGGGCAGGAAGTCGATCACGGCATCGAGCAGGGGCTGCACGCCCTTGTTCTTGAAGGCGGTGCCGCACAGCACGGGGCGGAAGTCACCGGCAATGGTGCCCTTCTTGATGCAGCGCTTGAGCGTTGCAACGTCCACGTCGCCCTTGTCGAAGTATTCTTCCATCGCGGCGTCATCAACGGACAGCGCGGTGTCGAGCAGGTTCTGGCGCGCTTCGGCGGCCTTTTCCTTCAGGTCGGCAGGAATTTCCTCGTAGTGGAACTTCGCGCCAAGCTCGCCGCCTTCCCACACGATGGCGCGCATTTCGATCAGGTCGACCACGCCAACGAAGTTCTCTTCCGCGCCGATGGGCAGCTGCAGCGGAATCGCCACGATGTCCAGCTTCTCCTTCAGCGTGTCGAACGCGTTGTAGAAGTTGGCACCCGTACGGTCGAGCTTGTTGATGAAGATGATGCGCGGCACGTTGTACCGGTCAGCCAGACGCCAGTTGGTCTCGGACTGCGGCTGCACGCCGGCAACGCCTTCGATGATGAAGATCGCGCCATCGAGCACGCGCAGCGAGCGGTTGACTTCGATGTTGAAGTCAATGTGGCCCGGGGTGTCGATGATGTTGATGCGGTGGCCTTCCCACTCACACGTCACGGCAGCCGAGGTGATCGTGATGCCACGCTCACGCTCCTGCGCCATGTAGTCGGTGGTGGTGTTGCCTTCGTGCACCTCACCGATCTTGTGGGACACACCGGTGTAATACAGGATACGCTCGGTGGTGGTGGTCTTGCCGGCATCGATGTGCGCGGTAATACCGATATTGCGAATCAGGGACAGATCAGACTTGGCGGACACGGGAGAACCTCCACAAGACAACACGGGCGCGAAGGGGAACCTTTCCCTTTCGCGCCTGCCGGAACCGTAAGCTGCTTCCGCCCTCAGTCTCTTTCAACCTGGACGACGCAGACCGGCACAGCGGAACAATGCGCCAGACTTCAGTCAGGCTTTTTGACAGCGCCGGGCCATTTCCCCGCAATGGCGGGGAAGCAGCCCGGAACGTGTCAGGCCACGGCGGCCTTCTTTTCCTGAACGCGCAGGATGCGGCGCTTCACCGTCATGGCTTCCGGCGTCAGTTTGCGGTTCGGGGTGGACAGCAGGAACGAGTCCAGCCCGCCATTGTGCTCGACCGTGCGCAGCCCGTTGGTGGTCATGCGCAGGGGAACGGCCGTGCCGAGGATATCGGACAGCAGCGAGGTTTCCTGCAGGTTGGGCAGGAAGCGGCGGCGGGACTTGTTGTTGGCGTGGCTGACGTTGTTACCGGTCAGCACGCCCTTGCCTGTGATCTGGCAGCGGCGAGACATTTTATCATCCTCGGATATAACTTTGGCCGAGGCATAAATGCCCGGCAAGGATCGTCTAGATTAGGCGCGGCTTATCGCCAAACCACCGCCATCCGTCAAGACGCATAAGCATGATTCGGCATATTTTGTGTGCAAAAGGGCTGAAACGACCCCGTTCCAGCCCTTTCGTGGCTCCTGTTCAGGCCGCCCCGCCTTCATGGTCGGGGTGCAGTTCGCCCGCCTGCACGCTGTGCAGCGCGTTTTCAAGCAGGCCCTGCATGGCCTCGCGCCCCATGGTGCGCGACAGCAGGCCCAGCGAGCCGCCCAGCAGGGCGGAGGCTATGGCCATGGGCGGCAGGTTCTCGCCCAGCATGTATTCGATGGCCTTGTCCACCACCGCGCCGCAATGGCTCAGTTCGGGGGGGATGGCGTCGCCCTCGGGGGGCGTGTTGGTCTTGTCCGTCATGTCACGGCTCCTTTTCGCGTTATCCCTGATATGTACCGCCTTGCCGCCCCTGACCAGTGCGGGGCGGGCATGAAAGGGGTCACAAGCCTGCGTGAGGGGCTTCACCCGCGCTCGGCATCCTCCTCCGCCTGGGCCGCCCACATGCCTGCATACAGGCCGCCGCACTCAAGCAGGGCGCGATGCGTGCCGCGCTCGAGGATCTGGCCATGTCCCATCACAAGGATTTCATCCACGTCCACGATGGTGGAGAGCCGGTGGGCGATGATGAGCGTGGTGCGGTTGGCGGCCACCGCGCGCAGGGCGGTCTGGATTTCGTGCTCGGTGCCGGTGTCGAGCGCGCTCGTCGCCTCGTCAAGCAGCAGCACGCGCGGGTTCTTGAGGATGGTGCGCGCAATGGCCACGCGCTGCTTCTCGCCACCCGAGAGCTTGAGCCCCCGCTCGCCCACCCTTGTCGCGTAGCCTTCGGGCAGGCTCATGATGAAGTCATGGATGCAGGCGAGCCTTGCCGCCTGCTCCACCTCCGCCTGCGTGGCGCCAAGGCGGCCATAGGCGATGTTGTAGCCGATGGTGTCGTTGAACAGGATGGTATCCTGCGGCACCACGCCAATGGCCCCGCGCAGGGCGGCCTGCGTGTAGTCGCGTATGTCGTGGCCATCGACCACGATGCGGCCCACCGTGACGTCATAGAAGCGGAACAGCAGGCGGCTGATGGTGGACTTGCCCGCCCCCGTCGGCCCCACGATGGCCACCCGGTGGCCCGCGGGCACATGGAAGCTGATGCCCCGCAGGATCTCGCGGTCGGGGCGATAGCTGAAATGCACGTCCTCGAAGCGGATATCGGCGGCCGGCGCCTCGTCCAGCCGTGCGGGCAGGCTCAGGGCGTGCGCGGAATCGGTAATGTCGGCGCGTTCATCCATCAGGCCGAACATGTGCTCGAGGTCGACCAGTGAATTGCGCAGCGAGGTGTACACGCTGCCCAGGAAGTTGAGCGGCAGGTAAAGCTGCATGAGGTAGGTATTGACCAGCACGAAGTGCCCCACCGTCATGCGGCCTGCCTCCACATCGCGCCCGGCCATGAGCATGACCGCGATCAGGGCCACGGCAATGATCGCCGCCTGCCCGAAATTGAGCCCGTTGAGCGAGATCTGGGTGCGGATGGCGGCCTGCTCGTAGCGGGCCTGGGCATCCTCGTAGCGCTGGCGCTCGTGTTCCTCGTTACCGAAATATTTGACGGTCTCGTAGTTGAGCAGGCTGTCGAGCGCCTTCCAGCTCGCCTCGCTGTTGATCTCGTTCATCTGGCGGCGCAGGCCGATGCGCCATGAGGTGAACTTGATGGTAAACGCCACATAGGCCGCCACCGCCGCCAGCATCACCACGGCATAGCGCCAGTCGAACAACCTCCAGATCACGAGGATGACCATCAGCGCCTCGATCAGCGTGGGCACCACGTTGAACACGCCCACGCGCAGCAGCGTCTCGATGGCTTCCGTGCCGCGCGCAATCGCCCGCGTTACCCCGCCCGACTGGCGGTTGAGGTGAAAGCGCAGCGAGAGCCTGTGCATGTGCGTAAAGCTCTGCATGGCGGCAACCCGGCTGATACGGTAGCGCAGCGGGGCGAACAGGGCATCACGCAGTTCGCCCAGTCCGGCGGCGGCCATGCGCAGCAGGCCATAGCCCACGATCAGCAGGAGCGGCATCATGGCAACGCCCCCCGCATGCGGCTGGAGCGCATCGATCACGCGGCTATAGGCATAGGGCACGCCAATGGTGGCCACCTTGGCCGCGACCAGCAGCACGCACACGCCCACCACGCGCAGGCGGGTGCGCAGGTCATGGCGCGGCCACAGATAGGGTAACAGGCCGCGCAGGGTGGCGGCGGCGGAGCGCTCCGGCATGTCGGGCCGGGCCGTGGGGGAAACAGCCATAGCACCGGCATGTGGCACACGCCGCCTGTTTTGCAACCCATATTCCCACCCGGCCATGGCGCGGGGTGGCATTGTCAGGCCGGGGGGCAGCCGTTATGCCACCCTCAACCCGAAGGACAGGGATGGAACATGTCACGCAGCCTTGAAGGTTTCTTTCGTCATATCGCCGCCTGCAACACGGCGGTGCTGCCCGGCGGGCGGCTGGAGTTCCGGCTGGGGCATGCCCCCGCGGGCTGGGTGCAGCCCGCCCTGCTGCCGGTGCTGCTTGAACACGGCATGACCCATGCGGGCGACACCGTCACCCTTGCCGACCCCGCCCGGCTTGAAGCCATTGGCGAGGCCATGGCGCAGGCAGGCGTGTACCGCTCGCACCATGAGCTGTTCGATGTCTGGACCGACATGGCCCTGCCCCCCGTGGCCCGCATCGACCGGGGCGCGCTGCCGCTGTTTGGACTGATGGCAGCGGGCGTGCACCTCAATGGACTGGTCAGGCTACCCCACGGGCTGCATCTGTGGATCGCGCGGCGCTCCATGACCAAGCGCCTCGACCCCGGCAAGCTCGACCACCTCGTGGCGGGCGGCATACCGGCAGGCCATACGGCGGCCGAAGCCCTGTTCAAGGAAGCGGCGGAGGAAGCCAGCCTGCCAGCAGAACTGGTGCAGCGCGCCCGCCCCACTGCCGATATCCGCTACGCGCTCGACCGCCCCGAGGGATTGCGGCGCGACGTGCTGCACTGCTTCGAACTCGAACTGCCGCCCGACTTCGTGCCCACTCCCGCCGATGGGGAAGTGGAGGAATTCCGCCTGATCCCGATCGAGGAAGCCTATACGCTGGTGCGTGACACGGATGCGTTCAAGTTCAACGTCAACCTCGTGCTGATCGACCTGTTCCTGCGCACGGGTATGATCGATGCCGCCAGCCCCGAAGGCCAGCGCCTGCGCCAGGGCCTGACCGGCTGGCACGCCCCCCGCTCAGCCTGAACCCCTGCTCCCCGAGGACCATGCGATGACCACGCCCCCCATTGCCCGCCAGATCCCCCACGCCATCACGCAGCTTGGCCGCACCCGGCACGATGAATATGCGTGGATGAAGGATGATAACTGGCAGGAGGTGCTGCGCGACCCCACGCTGCTGCGCCCCGATATTGCCGGGCACCTGCGGGCGGAAAACGCCTATACGCAGTCCGTCCTGTCCGGCACGGACGCGTTGCAGGACACGCTGGTGGCCGAGATGAAGGGCCGCATGCAGGCGGATGACACCTATCCGCCCACCCCGCATGGCCCCTACTGCTACCAGACCAGCTACACGGCCGGCGCGCAGTACCCGGTCTATAAACGCTACCCCACCGCCACCCCGGCAGCGGAGGAAGTGCTGCTGGACGTGAATGAAGCGGCCAGGGGGCATGAATATTACGCCGTAGCCGCCGCCGCCCACAGCCCTGATCACAGCCTGTTCGCCCATGCGGAGGACACGCAGGGCTCGGAAATCTACCGCATCCACATCCGCAGGCTGAGTGGTGACGGCGCGCCCCTGCCCCCGGTCGAGAACTGTAGCGGGGCGTTCGTGTTCTCGCCCGACAGCGCCTTCCTGTTCTGGGTCTGGCGCGACAGCCATGGCCGCCCGGCCCGCGTCTATCGCCGCCGCATTGGCGAGGAGCGCGACACGCTGGTGTATGAGGAAGCCGATCCCGGCTTTTTCGTGGGCGTGGAGACCACGCGCTCGGGCGGGTGGATCATCATCTCCAGCGGCAACCACGACACCTCCGAATCCTGGCTCATCCCCGGCCACGACCCGCAGGCGGCACCACGCTGCGCCAGCGTGCGCGAGACGGGGCTGATGTACGGGCTGTACCATCAGGGCACGGATTTCATCATCCTGACCAATGCCGATGGCGCGTATGACTTCAAGCTCATGACCACGCCCGATGCGGCACCTGCGCGCGCCAACTGGCGCGACCTCGTGGCCCATGAGCCGGGCCGCTACATCACGGAGTGCATGGTCTGGTCGGGCCACCTCGCCTGGCGCGAGCGACGCGATGCCAATACGCGCATCATCATCCGCAGTGTGGATGGCTCAACCGAGGCCCTTGAACCCGATGAAGCCGCCTATGACCTGACACTGGTGGGCGGGTACGAATACGACACCACCGAGCTGCGCTACATCTACCAGTCCCCCACCACCCCGCGCGCATGGCATGCGCGTGACATGGTGAGCGGGGCCGAGACCCTGCTCAAACGGCAGGAGGTACCATCAGGCCACGACCCGGCGCAGTACCGCTGCTGGCGGCTCATGGCGCGGGCAGCGGATGGCGAGTTGGTGCCGGTAACCGTGCTGGGCCGCCATGACACGCCCATTGATGGCTCCGCCCCGCTGCTGCTGTATGGCTATGGCGCCTATGGCCATGCCATCGACCCGGTCTTTTCCACCCGCACGCTCAGCCTTGTCGATCGCGGCTGGTTCTACGCCATTGCCCATGTGCGCGGCGGCTCGGAAAAAGGCTGGAACTGGTTCCTTGGCGGGCGCGGGCGCAACAAGCCCAACACGTTCAGCGATTTCATCGCCTGTGCCGAAACCCTTGTGGCCGAGGGCTTTGGCGCGACCGGCCGCATCGTGGCTGATGGACGTTCCGCTGGTGGAATGGTAATGGGGGCCATCGCCAACATGCGGCCCGACCTGTTTGCGGGCATCGTGGCCGTGGTGCCGTTTGTGGATGAACTCAACACCATGTCTGACGCATCGCTGCCGCTGACGCCGCCGGAATGGCCCGAATGGGGCAACCCTTTGGAAGATGTGGCAGCCTATGACCTGATTGCCAGCTACGCCGCCTATGAGCAGGTCGCCCCGCGCGCCTACCCCGCCATACTGGCCATGGGCGGCCTGACCGACCCGCGCGTAACCTACTGGGAGCCCGCCAAATGGGTGGCCCGCCTGCGCGCCAATAACCGCTCGGAGCGCCCCATCATGCTGCGCACCAACATGGAGGCCGGGCACAGGGGGGCCACGGGGCGCTTCGACTCCCTCAAGGAAGCCGCCCTGATCCACGCCTTTGCCCTGTGGGCGATCGATACGGCACCCGCCAGACAGGATTAATGTCTTTCCGCACACGGGCGCGTTAGCATAAGTAGCCCCTTACAGCAGAGCCCGCACATCCCAGAGGAACAAGAATGACGGATCCCCACAACGCGGATCAGGATGGCTTTCCCGCCCCCATGACAGGGCGCGAGGTCGATCCCTCCACGATGCGAACCTTCCGTTCATTCCGCGAGACCCAGCGCACGCAGCGCATCGCGCGCGCGATGCTGGCGCTGTTTTTCGTGCTGCTGGGGCTTTACACGGTGCGCGGCTTCCTGCCCTCGCTGATATGGGGCTGCGTGTTCGCCATCGCCTCCTGGCCGCTTTACGCGCGTGCGCGGCGGCGGTGGAACGGGCGGGCACATAAAACGCTGCTGCCGCTGCTGTTTACACTGGCCATCGCCTTCATCTTCATCGGGCCGCTCGCACTGTTCGGGCTGGAGGCGGGGCGCGAGGCGGAAGGCGTGCTGCGCTTCCTCAACGAAGCCCGTCGGTCGGGCATTCCCGTGCCGGAATGGCTCAGCCACCTGCCTTATGGGCAGGCCGCGATCACCGCATGGTGGAACGAGCACCTGAAGAACCCGGCGGATGTGTCCGCCCTGCTCGGCACGATGAATATCGGGCAGAGCGTCAAGGTCACGCAGCAGCTTGGCTCGCAGGTGCTGCACCGCGTGCTGCTGTTCGCCTTTGCCATCCTCACGCTGTTTTTCCTGCTCAAGGATGGCGATTCCGTCATCCGCCAGTCGCTCAACGTTTCGCGCCGCGCCTTTGGCAAGCGGGGCGAGCGGATCGCGTTGCAGATGATCGCCTCGGTGCATGGCTCGGTATCGGGGCTGGTGCTCGTGGGCATTGGCGAAGGCATGCTGATGGCCGTGGCCTATCTGATCGCAGGTGCGCCGCATCCCTTCCTGTTCGGGGTGGTGACGGCCATCGCCGCGATGATCCCGTTCTGCGCCTTCATCGCCATCAGCGCCGTCGCCCTCATGCTGCTCATCAAGACCGGCGCGCTGTTCGGCGCCATGGCCATCATCCTGCTGGGCATGGCCGTCATCTTCCTGGCGGACCACCTCGTGCGCCCGGCCCTGATTGGCGGCTCGACGCAGCTGCCCTTCCTGTGGGTGCTGGCGGGCATACTGGGCGGGGCTGAAAGCTGGAGCCTGCTCGGGCTGTTCATGGGGCCTGCCATCATGGCGGTGCTGCACATGCTGTGGCTGAACTGGAGCCGGGCCCGCTACTGAGCCGGGCCTCTGGCTTCCGGGCGCCAGATACAAAAAAAGCACCCTTTTCAGGATGCCTTGCTTGCTTGGTATTCTTATCGCAGACAGGGATATCGGGCAGGCGGGATTCGAACCCACGACCCCCAGTCCCCCAGACTGATGCGCTACCAGGCTGCGCTACTGCCCGCCTGTCTGCGATGCGCAGGGTGTAGCAGCCACCCGGGGGAACTGCAACCCATGTAATGAACCAAAACGAAAAAAAATGCCTGGCTCAGACCGGCACCATCTGCCGCAGGGCCTGCAACTCGACCAGCACGCCGCGCAGGCTGTCGCGCAGCACCGTATTTTCCGCCTGCAGGCGCTCAACCTCGATCATGACAATCTGCTCAAGCGGCGGCTGTTCCGGCTCGTCCACAGGCTCCTGCGCTGCCGTCTCCGCCACGATTTCGGGCTCAGGGGCAGCATCAGCCCCGGTTGCGGCGTCTTCCACCACTGCGGGCGCCTCAGGCACGGGCGGGGCCACCGTGGGCGGCATGTCGCAGGCAACCACGGTTTCCACCACTTCCTCGATCACCGTCACCTGCACGGCATCGGTTGCCGCTTCCTCGGCAGCGGGGGGAGCGGCTTCCACCGGCGCGTCCGGCGCCACGAGGGCCTGCGCCACGGGCGGTTCGCCGGGCGGGGTTACGGCCTCGCCGCCGGATTCGGGTGCGGCAAGAGCCTTCCGCGCTAGTTCAGCCTGCGCCTGCGCCACCGACAGCTTGCGCACATAAAGCAGGTCGGCAATCTCGCGCAGCACGATGATGTCCTGCGGGCGGTAGTAACGCCGCCCGACCGGCCCGCGCAGCGGCTGGAGCTGCGGAAAGCTGGCCTCCCACATACGCATGACATGCTGCGCAAGGCCAAGCTCGCGCGCGACCTCATAGATCGGCAGGCAGTCCGTGCCTGGCTCAAGCGTGCTGGCTGGAGCGTGCTCCGTGGTCATTCCTCGTCTCCTTCCGGCGGGGCCTGCCCGGCGGACTGTCCGTTGACATGGGCACGAAGCAGCTGGCTGGGGCGAAACACCAGAACGGAGCGTGGCAGAATCGGTACTTCCACGCCGGTTTTGGGGTTGCGGCCCGTGCGCTGCCCCTTCTGCCGGACAGAAAACGTGCCAAACCCGCTTATTTTAAGGGTATCGCCAGCCTCAAGGGTCCGTGCCATCCGCTCAAGGATATCTTCCAGAATATCGGCGGATTCATGGCGGGACAGGCCAACCTGATCGTATATGTGTTCTGCCAGAGTGGCGCGCGTGACGGTGCTCATGCGTAAAAGTTATGCATGTGCGTGCGTATCGTCAATTGAATGTCGTAGGCCTGCGGGCGGTTTGTTTCGTGCCCGTTTCAATGTGGTACCGAAACGACATTACAGCCGCGCCAGCGCCGACCCCCATGTCAGTCCACCACCCAGGGCTTCCATCAGCACCAGGTCGCCCCTGTTGATGCGTCCGTCGCGCACGGCCTCGTTCAGGGCCAGCGGAATGGAGGCGGCGGATGTATTGGCATGCCGGTCCACCGTCACCACCACGCGCTCGGGCGGCAGGGCCAGCTTGCGGGCCACGCCATCAATAATGCGCAGGTTGGCCTGGTGCGGCACCAGCCAGTTCACATCCGCATGGCTCAGGCCATTGGCGGCCAGCGCCTCATCCACCGAGGAAGACAGCTTGCCCACCGCATGGCGGAACACCTCGCGCCCGTTCATGCGCAGGTGGGCGGGTTTGTCATGCTGGCCCGTCGCGCCATCGACAAAAAGCAGGTCGCCATAGCGGCCATCGGAATGCAGGTGGGTGGACAGGATGCCCGCCTCCCCCGCCGCGTCATCCGCGCCGGTCAGGAATACCGCCCCTGCCCCATCGCCGAACAGCACGTAGGTGCCCCGGTCTGTTTTATCGAGAATGCGGGAATAGACTTCGCTGCCAATGACCAGTGCCGAACGCGCCTGCCCGCTGCGAATGAGCGAATCGGCCATGGACAGCGCATAGATGAAGCCCGAGCACGCAGCGGCAAGGTCAAAGCCAAAGCCGCCGGTCATGCCCAGTTCGGCCTGCACCCGCACGGCAGTAGAGGGGAAGGCCTGGTCGGGCGTGCTGGTCGCGACAATGACGGCATCGACATCATCAGGCGTGGCACCGGCATAATCCAGCGCCTGCCGGGCGGCCTGGGCGGCCATGGAAACGGCGGTATCGTTCTCGCCCGCCATGTGGCGCTGGGCGATTCCCGTGCGGGCGCGAATCCATTCATCCGATGTATCGAGCCAGGTGGCCAGTTCATCGTTGGTAACGATCCGCTCGGGCAGGTAACCGCCAAAACCGGACAGAAGCGAGCGTTTCGCCGTCATGCCTGTTTTTCCACCACTATCATTTCATATGCACGGGCGGGCGCAGGCAGGTGCAACCTGCTGACCCCGCTCCGGCTGTTATTGCCGCATCAGGATGCAGGGACCGTCTGCGACGGGTCGGACGCCTTGACGGCGGTGAGGCTTTCCATGTGCCCGAGGCGCTCGCGGATGCTGTCGGTAAAGCGGTGGGTGACCATGTCCATCGCCACGTCAACCGCCGCGGCAAAGCCTTCGGCATCCGTGCCGCCATGCGACTTGACCACAACCCCGTTCAGCCCCACGAATACCGCGCCATTATAGCGGCGCGGGTCGAGCCATTCCTTCATCCGCTCAAGCCCGGGGCGCACCAGCAGGTAACCGATCCGGCCCAGCAGGCTGGAGGTGAAGACCTGCCGCAGCAGCGTGAACGCCATTTTCAGCGCGCCCTCGCCCGTTTTCAGCGCGACATTGCCGGTAAAGCCGTCCGTCACCACCACATCGGTCGTGCCGGCGGTGATGTCATGGCCTTCCACAAAGCCGTGGAACTGGCGGGCAAGCGAACTGTTGCGCAGCACTTCCGCCGCCTGGCGCAGGCGCTCGTCGCCCTTGAGCTCCTCGGAGCCGACATTGAGCAGCCCGATGGTGGGCGCGGGCAGGCCGAGCACCGCCTTGGCGAAGGCCTCGCCCATGATGGCGAACTCGACCAGGTTGCGCCAGTCGCACGAGACGTTGGCGCCAAGGTCGAGCATGACCACGTCACCCCGCGTGGTGGGGCTGATGGCGGCCATGGCCGGGCGGGTAATGCCGGGAAGGGTTTTGACCACAATCTTGGCCAGCGCCAGCATCGCGCCACTGTTGCCAGCGGAAACGACGCCCTGCGCCTCGCCCTGTGATACCGCATCCATGGCCAGCCGCATGGAGGAATCGCGCACGCGCAGGGCTGCGGTGGGCTTCATGTCCATGGGAATGGCCGAATTGGCCGGACGGATTGTGCAGATGGCGGCCGCGCGCGGATGGCGGGCCAGAAGGCCGGACAACGTCGCCTCATCGCCAACCAGAAGAATCCTGGCTGAAGGATGTCGGTCTGCCGCAATCGCCAGTCCGGCCACTACAACTTCCGGACCACCATCCCCGCCCATGCCATCAATGGCAAGGGTGTAAGGCCCAGTCTCGGAAAAGGAGGAACCTGTCTCGCTCATGCTCGTCTTGTGCCGGGTAAGAAAGGAACGCGCAAGATCGGGGAATACACTTTGAAAAGATCATATTCCCCGCGCGACCCGGACAGGACGGCCCGAGGCCAGCCCGCCGGCGCGACCAAGCAGGGCCGCGCCGTTACCGGGTAATGACGCCTGTGGCGTCGTGTTATCAGGCGCGGACCGCCGTCTTCAGCGCCTTGCCGGCGGAAGCGACTTCGCGGCCATCATAATGCCCGCAGTGGCTGCAGACGTGATGCGGGCGCTTGAGTTCGCCACAGTTGGAGCATTCCGCATGCGCCGGAACACTCAGCGCAGCGTGGCTGCGACGCATGCCACGACGGGACGGCGAGGTTTTTCTCTTGGGTACAGCCATGGGCCCGGGCCCCTCCGATCTGGATCACAACCGGCAGGCACACCCTCGTGGCGTTACACCGGTCAGTTATCAATAATTGAGGGGGGCGCTCTAGCAGACCATTTGCACTTGCACAAGGGATTATGTGCATGAGCCATGGCGAGACACCCCCGCTCGCGCCTCTCCTTTGCGTCAGTTCTGCTTTTTTTTCAACTCGGCCAGAGCGGAAAAAGGCTGCCTGCGCGGGGTTTCTTCCGGAGCCCCCTCTTCGGTGCCCGCAAATTCGGCCGGAATTTCGCAGCCGGGCTTGTGCGGATAGGGATCGAGCGCGAGCGAAACCTCCTCCGCCGCGAGTTCGCCAAGGTCGATGGTATCGCGCTCGTAGGGCACTTCATCAATCGAGAACGGGTCGACCTCGTCGTCCTCCCTGAAACGCGCGGCAGGGATGCAGCGCACGGTGAACGATTCCGCCATCACATCCTCGAACGGCTCGAGGCTGACCACGCATTCCTGCGTGACATGGGCGGTCAGCCAGCCCTCGGCCAGCACCTCCCCGTCCTGCCCCGGCTTGAGCCGGTAGCGGCACGACAGGTTGCGCAGGCCGGGAATGCCGAAGCGGCGGGCCAGCGCGCGGCATTCGGTGTCTTTCGCCTCGATCACCGTTTCCATGCCCTGGACCGGGATGCGGCCCACGGCAAGCGGGCGGGAAAATTCTGCATCCATCTCGTTAACTCCTGCACATGTGACCACGGGGGGCCCCCGTGTTGCGACGATGGTAAAAACATGGGGCTGGCGGGGTGTTTTTCCACCACCAGGGCGATCTGCGATTGACTTCATTTACCCGATGGGGCACCGGGAAGACGAACCGCTTTGCGCCCTGCCCCATTTCAGGATATTTTTCCGACCATGAGGTCACCCAAGGACAACCAGCTCCGCTCCCGTTCATTACGCGTGTTTTCGTGCGCTGTCATCGGGGCGGGGATCGCGCTGTCCGGATGCAGCGTTTTCAAGCCAAGCACCATGCAGCGCGGCTCGCTGGTCGAGGCGGATGACTACAACAAGCTCAAGATAGGCGAGACCTCACGCTCGGACGTGATGGACGCGCTCGGCTCGCCCACCGGCCATGCCACGTTTGATGACAATACATGGCTCTATGTTTCCATGAAGCAGGTGCTGGCGCCCATCAGCTTCCCGCAGGTGGAAAAGCAGGAAGTGGTGGTGCTGACCTTCGACCAGGATGGCGTGCTACGCAACCTGCGCACGCTGCACAAGGATGACGCCCGCTACGTGACCATGATGCCGGGCAGGACCCCCACGCCGGGCACCAAGATCAACATCATGCAGCAGATCCTGGGCAATGTGGGCCGCTACAACCCGCTCAGCCAGATGAGCAGCACCTATGGCGGCAGCACAGGCCCCATGAACAGCATGAACGGTGGCCCCGGCCATGGTGGCGCGGGCAATACCCTGCCCTGATGCCGTGCCTGCCAGGGCCACGCTCAGGCAGGCAGCTCGATCCTGACCCGCGCACCGCCAAGCGGCCCCGCCTCCAGCCCGATATGGCCGCCATGGGCATGGATGATGTCACGCGCGATGGCCAGGCCAAGCCCGGTGCCGCCTTCCTTGTCGCTCTCGAAGGCGCGGAACACGCTCTCGCGCCGGGCTTCCTCCACCCCGCAGCCGTTATCATCGATATACACGAACACCTGCTTGCGCCCGCGCTCGGCTGAAAGCTCGATCCGGGTGGCGTAATGCCGCGCGTTTTCCACCACGTTGTTCAGCACGCGGCGCAGGGCATTGCTGCGCCCGGTGATGCTCAGATCGGGCGGATTGACGAACCCGATGCACGCCTGCGCGCCCACGCGGCGCAGGGCGGCAACGCTTTCCTCGAACAGGTCTTCCACCCGGATGACCGTGGGCGTTTCCGCCCCTTCCCCGCGTGCAAATGACAGATACCCCTCGATCATATGCTCCATCTCCACGATATCACCGATCATGTCGGCAATATCGGGCTGAAGGTCCTCCGCACGGACCATGCCGGTGCGCGGAAACATGGCCAGTGAAAGCCGCAGGCGGGTGAGCGGGGTGCGCAGGTCATGCGAGACGCCGGCAAGCACGGTGGTGCGCTGCTCCACAAAGCGGTTGATGCGGTCGCGCATGCGGTTGAAGGCCACGGCGGCCTTGCGGATTTCCTGCGCGCCTTCGGGCACGATGGGCACCGTATCACGCCCCAGCCCGAACAGTTCCGCCGCCCGCGCCAGCCTGCGGATGGCGCGCACCTGATTGCGCATGAACAGCGCCGCAATCAGGAACAGAAGCAGCGCACTGCCCGAGGCCCACGCCACGAACAGCCACACTGGCGCCACGTCGAGCCGCTTGCGCAGGGCTACGACCTGCAGCACGCCAATAGGCGTCTGCACCAGGATCACGACACGACGGCGGGCCTTTTTCCAGTCGACAAAGGTGGGCCAGCGCACGCTGGCCTGCAGGTCACGGGCCAGGTCCTCGTCAATGGGGCCGAGCACGTGGTTCGAGCCGCGCCTTTCCAGGCTCTCCCCCTCATGCAGGGTCATGACCAGCCCGGCGCGATGGCCGGCATCCTCCAGAATCCACTTGCGGTCGGCGGGGGAAGGATAGCGCTCGAGCATGTCCAGCGTCATGGAGATGGTTGTGGCCATGTCAGATGACAGGCGGCGCGAGACGATCTGCAGGTAGTTGCCATAAAACAGTTCGAGCGAGATGGCCTGCGTGGCCAGCAGCGGGATGAACCCGATCAGCAGCATCCGCCCCAGCAGGGAGCGTGGCAGGACGCGACGCGCCAGCCGCGCTCGCCACCGCGCCCAGCCTGCGGGGGCCTCGGGCGCGTATTCAGCGCCGGGTGCGGATTCCGTGCTCATGGCTTTTCCCTCTCCAGACACAAAAAAACCGGCTTCCTTGCAGAAGCCGGCTTTCTGTGGGTCATGACCCGTATTCCGATACGCGAAGGATCAGAAGCCTTCACGCTCAAGGCGCTTGCGCTCCATCTTGCGGGCGCGGCGCACGGCTTCGGCTGCCTCGCGCGCCTTGCGCTCGGACGGCTTTTCATAGTGGCGACGCAGCTTCATTTCGCGGAAGATGCCTTCACGCTGCATTTTTTTCTTGAGGGCCTTGAGGGCCTGATCAACATTGTTGTCACGAACGAGAACCTGCACTGGGTCGTCAACTCCTGATCTGCCATCCGGTATGGATGATCCATGAAACTGAAACTTGGGGAACGTCCGCCCGAGGCCATTCCCTTCGTGCGATTCCCAAACGGGCCGCACCTATATCACACTCGCGCTGCGCAACACAAATCATTCCCGCATATCGGGGCGCATGAATTTTGGTGCTGCGCTTTGCGCACCAACGCTGTCATATACATGTTCCCCAAAACAGGAAGGCCTTTCGCTGCATGACGCTGCTCAAGATCGCCCGCATGGGCCATCCGGTGCTGCTGCAACCAACACAGCCGGTAGCCGATACGCAGGCCCCCGCCATCCGCACGCTGGTAGCCGACATGATCGAGACGATGCTCGATGCAGGGGGCGCGGGACTCGCGGCGCCACAGGTGCATCACGGGCTGGCGCTGTTCGTCTACCATGTGCCGCTGGCCCGCAGCACGGGCGAGGATGACCCGCCGCGGCCGCCTTCCGCCCTGATCAACCCCGTGCTGGAGCCGGTGGGCGATGAGATGGTGGACCGGCTGGAAGGCTGCCTGTCCATTCCCGGCCTGCGGGGCTGGGTGCCGCGCCATGCCCGCGTGGCCTACAGGGGACTGGATGCGCACGGGCACGTGGTGCAAGGCGTTGCATCGGGCTTTCTGGCCAATGTATTGCAGCATGAATACGACCACCTGAACGGAATCCTCTACCCCATGCGCATGACCAACCTTGGCCGCATGGGCTTTGACAGCGAAATGGCCCGTTATGGAGAGCGCCCATGAACCCTTCCGCCCTGGTTGCCCGCGCGGCGGCGTGCCTGCATCCGCCCGCCATAACGCATTCACCACAAGGTGATGCGCTGCTCCACCGTTTCCTGGCCGATTCGCGCGCAGGCGCCCACGCCTGGACACCGGCGCTGCTGCGGCAATGCGCCGGGCCGGATTCGGACCTGCTGTTTCCCGGTGGCATGGCGGAACTGGCCGCGGCCTGCTTCGACCTGATGGACCGCGACATGCTGGGCCATGCCCACACCTTCCGCAGCCGCAAGATCAGCCGCCGGGTGCGCGCGGCCATCCTGTTCCGGCTGGAACGCGCCGCCCCCCACCGCGCGGCCATAAGGCAGGCGCTGGCGGTGCTGCTGGTGCCCACCCATGCCCGCAGCCTGGCCCATGTGCTGGGCCGCAGCGTCAATGCGATATGGGAGGCGGCGGGTGATTCCTCCACCGGCTTCACCTACATGACCAAGCGGCTGAGCCTGAGCGGGGTCTATGTCGCCACCCTGCTGTTCTGGCTCACGCGCGGGGGCAACCCGGCCTCGGTGGAGGAATTCCTTGACCGCAGGCTTGCCGAGATCGGGCGCATCACCCGCCTGCGCAACCGGCTGGCCGGCCGCATCGCCTGACGCCCAGCCGCCTGCCATGACCACCCCGCCCCGGCCGCCTGCTGCGCGCCCTGCCCCTGTGGCGGGCGCGGGCGTGGAACTCCTGTTCCTGCGCGATGAGGACATGCGCCAGGCGCAGGAACTGCTGCTGCTGGCCTGCCGCGCCTTTGGCAACGTGATCGACCCGGCCCTGCAGGAATACGGGCTGGGCCACGCGCATTACCGCATCATGCAGACCGTGGCGCTGCAGCCGGGCATTGCCGTGGGCGCGCTGCTTGATGTGCTGGGCATTACCAAGCAGAGCATGAGCCGCACGCTGGGCGAACTGGTGGCCCATGGCCTGCTGCGCCACGAAACCACGCCACAGGACCGCAGGCGGCGCTGCCTTTACCTGAGCGCGCGCGGGGCGGAGATTGAAACCCGACTCTTTTCGCTGCAACGTGAAGTGCTGCTACGGGTGTACCGCAATGCGGGGGGGCGGGCGGTTGACGGTTTTCGCCGCGTCATGCGCGGCCTGATAGACGAATCGGCCACGCCCGGCGTATCCACCGATGCCTTTCACCCTCCTGACCGGAGTTCTTCATGATCCAGACGGCCTGCGATTCCGCCCTCCCCCACGACAGCATGATCATGGATGCCCATGTAGTGGTGGTGGATGATGACCCCCGCCTGCGCCGCCTGCTGCACCGTTACCTCAGCGAGCAGGGCTTTCGGGTCAGCGCCGCGTGCTCGGCGCAGGAGGCGCGGCAGGTGCTGGGCTTCATGCAGCCTGATGCGCTGGTGCTCGACATTACCATGCCGGGGGAAAACGGGCTGGAACTGACGCGCGAGCTGCGGCGCGACAACCTGAACTTTCCCATCCTGCTGCTCACCGCACGCGGCGAGCCGGAAGACCGGATCATCGGCCTCGAAGCCGGGGCCGATGACTATCTGGCCAAGCCGTTCGAGCCGCGTGAGCTGCTGCTGCGGCTCAAGGCGCATCTGCGCCGCTTCGTGCCGCCCGCACCAAGCAGCAACCTGCGCATCGTGCGGCTGGGCGAGCTGGAGTTCGACCCCGTGCGGGGGCTTTTGTCGAATGCGGAGGGAATCGTGCACCTGACAGGCGGCGAATCGGCACTGCTCTCGGTGCTGGCCCGCCACCCCAACGAGATCCTGTCGCGCACCGCCATCGCCAGCACGCTGGACATGGAGGAAATTGGCGAGCGTGCCGTGGATGTGCAGGTAACCCGCCTGCGCCGCCGCATCGAGCCCGACCCCAAGGAGCCCCGCTTTTTGCAGACCGTGCGCGGCAAGGGCTACGTGCTCAAGCCAGGATTGTGAAAAGGTAAAAGTTTTTGGGTGCAGCCCTTTTTCAAAAAGGCTGCGTTCCTTGAAGCTTTTTGAAAAAAGCTTCACCAAAAACTTCCATTCGTTATTCCAAATAAAAAGCCCGGCATGAACATCATGCCGGGCTTCCTGGTAAGGGGGGTTTAATCAGCCCGCCTTATTCAGCCGCGCCAGTTCTTCCACCACGGCGGTGCCCATGCCTGCCGTGTTCACTTCCGTCTTGCCCGCACTCATGATGTCAGGCGTGCGCAGGCCACGGTCCAGCACGTTGGAGACCGCCTGCTCGATCAGGGCTGCATCGTCCTGCATGTCGAACGAATAGCGCAGCAGCATGGCAAACGAGAGGATCTGCGCCAGCGGGTTGGCCTTGCCCTGCCCCGCAATGTCGGGCGCGCTGCCATGGATCGGCTCATACAGCGCGGGCATGCGGCCATCCTCGCCCTTCGCACCCAGCGTGGCCGAAGGCAGCATGCCCAGGCTGCCGGTCAGCATCGAGGCCAGGTCGGACAGCAGGTCGCCAAACAGGTTGCCGGTCACGATCACATCAAACTGCCGCGGGTTGCGTACAAGCTGCATGGCGCAGTTATCGGCCAGCATGTGGGTGAGCTGCACATCGGGGTATTCGCGCGCATGCAGGTCGGTCACGACCTCTTTCCACAGCAGGCCGCTTTCCATCACGTTGCATTTCTCGACCGAGCACACGCGGTTATCGCGCTTGCGGGCCAGTTCAAATGCCACGCGGGCCACGCGCTCGATTTCCGGCGTGGTGTAAACCTCGGTGTTGATGCCACGGCGCGTGCCATCGGCCAGGGTCTCGATGCCACGGGGGTTGCCGAAATAGATGCCGCCCACCGTCTCGCGCACGATCATGATGTCGAGGCCGCGCACCACGTCGGGCTTGAGGGTGCTGGCATCGGCCAGCGAGTCGAACACCTTGGCCGGGCGCAGGTTGGCGAACAGGCCAAGTTCCTGCCGCAGCTTGAGAATCGCAATCTCGGGCCGGCGGTCAAACCCGGCGGAAGCCCATTTCGGGTCACCCACCGAGCCGAACAGCACCGCATCCGCCGCCCGCGCCGCATCGATCACCTCCTGCGTAATCGGCTGGCCATGCACCGCAAGCGATGCGCCACCCACGAGGTCCTCGCTCACATCAAAGCGGATGCCGCGTGCCTGCGCCATCCAGTCCATGATGCGGCGGACTTCGTTCATGATCTCGGGGCCAATGCCATCGCCAGGCAGGATCAGCAGCTTCTTGGGTGCGGACATGAGGTTTCCCATCCGGTTTCAATCAGGTTTGTCAAATGCTCTTTGCCGTGCGGCTGCAGGCGGGCGCCCTGCCCGCTCAATCGAGCACGATGCGCGGAATCCACGGCTGCGCCTTCGCGCGGCGTTCCTCAAAAGAGGTGATTTCCTTCTCGTGCTGCAGCGTCTGGCCAATATCGTCCAGCCCTTCGAGCAGCAGCTTCTTGCGCAGCGGGTCGACAGCGAACGGCACCTCGGTGCCATCGGGCCGCACCACCACCTGCCGGGGCAGGTCGATGGTCAGGCGCGCATTGCCGCCCATGCGGGCATCTTCCATCAACTGCGTGCAGACATCATGCGGCAGGACGATGGGCAGGATGCCGTTCTTGAAGCAGTTGTTATGGAAGATATCGGCGAATGACGGCGCGATCACGCAGCGGATGCCAAAATCCAGCAGCGCCCACGGCGCATGCTCGCGCGAGGAACCACAGCCCAGATTGTCATACGTGATCAGGATCTCCGCCTTGCGGTAAGGCTCCTGGTTCAGCACGAAATCCGGGTTCTCCGATCCATCCGCCCGATAGCGCATGCTGTCAAACGCATGCACGCCAAGACCGGTGCGCTTGGTGGTCTTGAGAAAGCGCGCGGGAATGATCTTGTCGGTGTCGATGTTTTCTTCAGGCAGCGGGGCCGCCACGGCCGAGAGAACAGTGAATTTATCCATTTTCAGATCAGCTCCCGCACATCGGTCAGGCATCCGGTCACGGCAGCAGCGGCCGCCATGGCGGGCGAGAGCAGGTGCGTGCGCCCGCCGGGGCCCTGCCTGCCCTCAAAATTACGATTGGACGTGGAGGCACAGCGCTGCCCCGGCGTCAGCCGGTCGGGGTTCATGCCAAGGCACATGGAGCACCCGGCCTCGCGCCATTCGAACCCGGCTTCAAGGAACACCTTGTCCAGCCCTTCCTCTTCCGCCTGCGCCTTCACGATGCCCGATCCGGGCACGATCATCGCCCGCACGCCCTCAGCCACCTTGCGGCCTGCTGCAACGGCAGCGGCAGCGCGCAGGTCCTCTATGCGGCTGTTGGTGCATGAGCCGATGAACACGACATCAACCGGCGTGCCCGCAATCTTCTGGCCCGCTTCAAGCCCCATGTAGTCCAGCATGCGCTGCATCTGGGCACGCTTGCCGGGGTCGGCCTCGGCTGCCGGGTCGGGCACGGTGCCGGTAACGGGGATGACCGTCTCGGGGCTGGTGCCCCAGGTCAGCACCGGCGTGATGTCCTCGGCGCGGAGCTCGACCACGCGGTCGTAATGGGCACCCTCATCGGCGGCCAGCGTCTTCCAATAGGCCACGGCCGCGTCAAACGCCTCGCCCTTCGGCGCAAAGGGGCGGCCGCGCACGTATTCGAACGTGGTCTCGTCAGGGGCCACCAGCCCCGCGCGGGCACCGGCCTCGATCGACATGTTGCAGATCGTCATGCGGCCCGCCATGTCGAGCTCGCGGATGGCCGAGCCCGCGAATTCGATCACATGCCCCGTGCCACCCGCCGTGCCGATATGGCCGATGATGGCGAGCATGATGTCCTTGGCGGTCACACCGGGGCCAACCTGCCCCTCGACCACCACCTTCATGTTCTTGGCCGGCTTTTGCAGGATGGTCTGGGTCGCCATCACATGCTCGACCTCGGACGTGCCGATGCCGAATGCCAGGGCGCCCATCGCGCCATGGGTGGAGGTATGGCTATCGCCGCACACGATGGTCATGCCCGGCAGCGAGATGCCCTGCTCGGGGCCCACCACATGCACGATGCCCTGCCGCGCCGAGAGCAGCGGGAAATACGGCACGCCGAATTCCTTCACGTTGCGCTCGAGCGTTTCGATCTGGTTGCGGCTCTCCGCCTCCTCGATCGGCTGGGTGCGGTCGGATGTGGGCACGTTGTGGTCCACCACCGCAATCGTCGCATCCGGGTGGCGCAGGCGGCGGCCGCTCAGGCGCAGGCCTTCAAACGCCTGCGGGCTCGTGACCTCGTGCACGAGATGGCGATCGATGTAGAGGATGGCCGTCTTGTCCGGAAGGGTTTCGACCACATGGCTGTCCCATATCTTGTCGAACAATGTGCGCGGGGCCATCTTGCTTATCCTCTCCCGGACGGAAACAGGCCGCCATCACGCGCAAACGACGCACGCAACAGGCAGCCGGAAAATCTTGCATGAAACGGTTCGCCCGTTTCCACCATGCGGCAGGAAACGGGCGAAGGGTCGGTGTATTACTCGGCTGCCGCGGTCGCGGCGGGTGCTGCCACTTCGCGCTTGCGCTCGGCAATACGGGCGGACTTGCCGCGACGGCCACGCAGGTAATACAGCTTCGCGCGGCGCACAACGCCACGGCGCACCACGGCGATCTCGGCAATGGTGGGGGAATACAGCGGGAACACACGCTCCACGCCTTCACCGTTGGAAATCTTGCGCACGGTGAAGTTGCTGTTCAGGCCCTTGTTGGAGCGGGCGATGACCACGCCTTCGTAGTTCTGCACGCGCTTGCGGGTGCCTTCAACCACTTCCACACCCACGCGCACGGTGTCACCCGGCGCGAATTCGGGCACCGCGCGGATGGCGGTCAGGCGGGCGATCTCTTCCGCCTCGTACTTCTGGATAACATTCATGATCCGGTCCTCGTTCGATAGGATTTCATGTTCAGTTCAGCCGGTCCACATCGGCACGGGGGCCTGTAGTCCGGGGAGTGTCTTGACCCGTGCGGGCCTGGTAGGCCGCCCACAGGTCCGGCCGACGCGCCTGCGTCACCGTCTCGGATGCCGCGCGGCGCCATTTGGCGATCGCGGCATGATGACCGGACAGCAGGACCTCGGGCACGTCGCGCCCGTCCCATTGCGCCGGCTTGGTATAAAGCGGATATTCAAGCAGGCCGTCGGCAAAGCTTTCCTCAACCGCGCTCTCGCCCGATCCCATCACGCCCGGCAGCAGCCGCACGCAGGCATCAAGCAGCACCGTTGCCGCCACCTCCCCGCCCGAGAGGATGTAATCCCCGATCGAGACCTGTTCGGCGCCAGAGGCTTCGAGCACGCGCTCATCTACCCCTTCGTAGCGGCCACACAGCACCACAACGCCCGGCCCCGCCGCATAGCGGCGGATATCGGCCTGCGCCAGCGGGCGACCGCGTGGCGTGGGATACACCAGCGGGCGACCGGCGCGGTCGATATCGGCAATGGCCGCAGCCACCACGTCAGGCCGCATGACCATGCCCGCGCCACCGCCAAAGGGCGTGTCATCCACCACCCGGTGGCGGCCCAGCCCGTAGTCACGCATGTCGCGCGCATCCATTGACCAGATGCCACGCTCGAGCGCACGCCCGGCCAGTGACTGCCCCAGCGTGCCGGGGAACATGGCGGGGAACAGCGTCAGTGCCGTTGCCTGCCACGTCATGGCGCATCATCCGCGCTGGCCGTGCCGGGAAAGCATTCGACCGGAACCTCGATCTCGTCGGGCAGGCAGACTTCAATCCAGCCCGCGCGCACATTCACCACCGGCACGCAACCTTCGGTGAACGGCAGCAGGAGGTTGCCCCCTGCCCCATCGATTTCAAGGCTGGTGCCCGCGCCATAGTCATGCACGGCCATCACGCGGCCGATCACCCACCCGCTGCCCTGCTCGCGCGCCTCCAGCCCGACCAGATCGGCGAAGTAGAATTCATCCGCATCGGGTTCGGGCAGGCTGGTGCGCGGCACGTACAGCTTGCGGTTGACCATCTGCTGGGCGGCCTCACGGCTATCAATGGTATTGCCTGCCGCATCATGCAGCCGGGCGATGCCATTGCCATGCCATGTCAGCCGCCACGGGCGGCCCAGATCATCGACCAGCCCGTCATAGGTGGCCAGGTCTTCCGCCACGGCGGTGTAGCTGTGCACATGCACAAGCCCCCGCACGCCATGCGGACGACCCACCACACCCATCAGGACCTGATCGCGGTTCATGGAATGACTGCCTGCCTTTCCTGCCTGTCTATCGCGTCAGTTACGCTGCGGCTGCTTCGGCAGCGGCGGCGGCACGCTCCTGCGCGCGCTTCTTGGGCGCGGACTTCTTGGGCTGCTCGTTCCAGGTCGGCTTCGGCGCCAGGCCAGCGTTGCCCAGGAAACGGGCCACGCGGTCGGTCGGCAGCGCGCCGTTGGACAGCCAGTGCGTGATGCGCTCGGCCACCAGGCGCACGCGGTCGGCGTGGTCGGACGGCAGCATCGGGTTGTACGAACCCACGCGCTCGATGAAGCGGCCATCACGCGGGGAGCGGCTGTCAGCCACGACAATGTGGTAGTAGGGGCGCTTCTTCGCACCGGCGCGGGCGAGACGGATCTTGAGGCTCATTTAAGATTTCTCCAGACAGTAGAAAGACAAAAAGAAAAAACGGGAACGACGCTCAGGCTCAGCCAAAAGGTGGCCGCCCGCCGCCGCCCGGGGGGCGACCCCCGTTTGGCATGAGTGCGGACAGACCCTGACGCATCAGTCCCTTCACGCCCAACTTGCTGAACCGCTTCATCATGGAGGCCATGGCGTCATACTGCTTGAGCAGACGGTTGATCTCCTGCACGGTCGTACCGGACCCGCTGGCGATGCGCTTCTTGCGCGAGGCCTTGATGATGGAGGGCGTGCGCCGCTCCTTGCGGGTCATGGATGAAATGATGGCCTGATGGCGCTTGAGCACGGAGGTATCAAGCTCCTTGTCGCCCAGCGCGTCCTTCAGCTTGCCCATGCCCGGCAGCATGCCCAGAATGCCGGAAATGGACCCCATCTTGTTGATCTGGCGGATCTGGGCGGCGTAGTCATCCAGATCGAACTTGCCCTGCATCATCTTGAGGGCGAGCTTCTCGCTCTCCTCATGATCAAGGGTATCGGCGGCCTTTTCCACCAGGCCCGCGATGTCGCCAAGGCCGAGGATACGGCCGGCAACACGCTCGGGGTGGAATTCCTCCAGGGCGTCGAGCTTCTCGCCCGAGCCGGTCAGCTTGATCGGCGCGCCCGTGATCGCGCGCATGGACAGGGCGGCACCACCACGGGCATCGCCATCCATGCGGGTCATGACCACGCCGGTCACCCCCACGGCCTCGTTGAACGCCTTGGCGGTGTTGACCGCGTCCTGCCCGGTCATGGCATCGACGACGAGCAGCGTCTCCGCCGGATCGGTCGCGGCACGGATGGCGCGGACCTCGTCCATCAGCGCTTCATCGATGGACAGGCGGCCAGCGGTATCTAGGATGACGATGTCATACCCCTCGCGGCGGCCCGTATCCATGGCGCGCTCGGCAATCTGCACCGGCGTCTGGCCCGCGATGATGGGCAGCGAGGTCACACCCGCGCGCTCGGCCAGCTGGGCGAGCTGCAACTGGGCGGCGGGGCGCTGGGTATCGAGGCTCGCGAGCAGCACCTTCTTGCGCTCGCGCTGGGCGAGGCGGCGGGCGATCTTGCCCGATGTGGTGGTCTTGCCCGAGCCCTGCAGGCCGACCATCAGGATCGGCACCGGCGGGGCGGCATTGAGGTTGAGGGGAACCGCACCGGCGCCGCCAAGGGCATCGATCAGCGCATCGTTGACGATCTTGGCAACGGCCTGGCCGGGCGAGATGCTGTCGAGCACCTCATGGCCCACGGCACGTTCACGCACCTTGTTGACGAAATCCTTGACGACAGGCAGCGCCACGTCGGCATCCAGCATGGCCAGACGCACTTCGCGCATTGCTTCCGTAACATCTGCTTCCGACAGGGCCCCGCGCTTGGCAAGACCATCGAACACACCGGAAAGCTTGCCTGACAGCGTCTCGAACAACGTATTTCCCCAAAAGAAGACGCGCCACTGCGCGAACCCTCGCGAAGTGACGTGCCTGATTAGTCGGGCGGATGTATCGCGCCCTGCCCCTGCCTGTCAAGCATTGCCGGGAATCCGCAATAAAAAACGGCTGCCGGGCACGGAGCCGGGCAGCCGCTTCTTTTAGGCCTCACCTGCGCGGGGCAGGCAGGGCGGTCTTATTTCTTCGCATCTTCCGGCGGCTGCGGGGGCGCGGTCAGCGCGCGCAGCTGCTCGTGCAGGCTGTCGATCTTGTCCTGCGTCGTGCGGATCTGGTTCAGCTGGTCGGCCGTCAGGATATCGTGGATGCGGATGGCTGTCTGCAGGCGGGCGGCTTCATGGCGCTGATGAATGGCCGTGATCTGCTGCTGCAGGCTGACGATCTGCGCTTCGTCAACCTTGCCCGGTGCCACGAGCAGGGTCTGGATCTGCTTGTGCAGCCCGTGCTCCTGCTCCATGTCGGCGCGGAAATCGGGGTGGCTGTCCTTCAGGATCGCCTGCAGCTTCTTGTGCTGGGCCGAGGTCAGCTGCACGTTGCCAAGGAACGGCATGCCGTAGCCACCGCCACCCGGGCCGCCCATCGGGCCAGCCATCATGCCGCAGCCACCACCCGGCGGCGGCGGCGGGCCATGGTGATGCTTTGCAAAAGCCTGACCGGAAAGGCCGGTTGCCATACCGCCGACGATCGTGGCAGCGAGAATCAGTTTCTTCATCATGGGAACCAAGTCTACTCCTGTTATAACCTGCTTCATACCCTGCATGCAGCCTGCGGCTGACACAAGGCCTGTAAACGCAACGCTACATCACCCCGCCCGGTTCAATAGGGACAAACTTGCTACAAAATGTAAGGTCCGGGCACAGCTAGCCAAAGCGCCCGGTAATGTAATCCTGCGTGCGCTTTTCACGGGGCGTGGTGAACATGCGGTCGGCGCTGTCCACCTCCACCACCTCGCCCATGTAGAAGAACGCCACCTGGTCGGCGCAGCGCGCGGCCTGCTGCAAATTGTGGGTGACGATGGCGATGGTGAAATCGGCCTTCAGCTCATCGAGCAGTTCCTCGATGCGCGCGGTCGAGACCGGGTCGAGCGCACTGGTCGGCTCATCAAGCAGCACCACCTCGGGGCGGGTGGCGATGGTGCGCGCAATGCACAGGCGCTGCTGCTGCCCACCCGAAAGGGCCGCCGCCGAATCGCGCAGCCGGTCGCGCACCTCGGGCCACAGGGCCACGCGCCTGAGCACGTCTTCCACCCGCGCCTCCATCGCCGCGCGGTCGAGCCGCTCATGCAGGCGCACGCCAAAGGCGATGTTGTCATAGATCGACATGGGGAATGGCGTGGGCTTCTGGAACACCATGCCCACGCGCGAGCGCAGCACGTTGAGGTTCACCTTCGGGCCGATGATGTTGCAGCCATCAAAGATCACCTCGCCCGTGGCGCGCTGGCCTGGGTAGAGGTCGTACATGCGGTTGAGCACGCGCAGCAGCGTGGACTTGCCGCAGCCTGAAGGCCCGATCATGCCCGTCACCTGCCCTTGCGGGAAGTCGATGGAGATATTCTTGAGCGCATGGTGCGCGCCGTAATAGAAATCGAGGTTCCGCACCGAGATCGCTGCGGGCGCGGCATCATTCTGCGCGACTGTCATGTTCATTTCCTGTTACGTCCCAGCCCCAGCCGCACGGTTATGTTGATCATCAGGATGGCCGCCGTAATCAGCAGCGCGCCGGTCCAGGCCAGCGCGGTCCAGTCCGCATAGGCTGCACCCGCATACTGGTAGATGGTGACCGGCAGGCTGGCCATGGGTTTGCCGGGGGCCATCGACCAGTTCATGTTGCCCAGCGAGGTGAACAGCAGCGGCGCCGTCTCGCCCGATACGCGGGCCAGCGCCAGCAGGATGCCCGTCGCCACCCCCTCGCGCGCGGCGCGCAGGCACACGAACAGGATCATCCGCCACCGTGGCGCGCCCAGCGCAATCGCCGCCTCGCGCATGGCCAGCGGCACCAGGCGCAGCATGTCCTCGGTGGTGCGCACCACCACCGGCACCACCAGCATGGACAGCGCCAGCGCCCCCGCAAGCCCAGAGAAATGCCCGCTCGGCACCACCACGATCATGTAGATGAACAGCCCCACCAGAATGGACGGGGCCGAAAGCAGCAGGTCGGAGACAAAGCGGACGAAATTGATCAGCTTCCCGTCAGTGGCCGTAAACTCGGCAAGGTAGATGCCCACCAACAGCCCTACAGGCGCTCCGATCAGCACGGCCAGCCCGGTCTGGATCAGGCTGCCCACGATGGCGTTGGCCAGCCCCCCCGCCTGCCCCGGCGGCAGGGTCACATGCACGAACGTGACCCAGCGCAGGCCACCCACCCCGTTGCGCACCAGCACGAACAGGATGGAAAACAGCATGAGCAGCACCAGCACGGTCGCTGCCCAGCACAGGGCGGTGGCCACGCGGTCCACCATGCGGCGGCGGATGTCGGACACGCTGTTGCCCTGCCAGCGCGCGCCGGCGCAGGGGGCTGCCTGTGCGGCTGGGGTGGTCGGATGGGTGGTCATGTCAGCGGCCCGCCGCTTTGGTGCGCAGGAGCAGCCGCGAACAGACCAGCGTGCCCAGGGAGATCAGCATGAGCAGGAACCCTGCCGCCATGAGGGAGGAAAATTTGAGGCTGCCCACCGCACTTTCGGGAAATTCGAGGGCGATGAGCGAGGCGATCGTGTTGCCCGGCGAGAACAGCGACCAGCCGATATGGTTGGCGTTGCCGATCACGAAGGTGATGGCCATCGTCTCGCCCAGCGCGCGACCCAGCCCCAGCATCACGCCCCCCACCACCGAGGAGCGCGACCATGGCAGGATGATGCGGCGCACCACCTCCCACCGCGTCATGCCCAGCCCGTAGGCGCTTTCCTTCAGCACGGCGGGGATGGACAGGAACACATCGCGCATCACCGCGCAGATGAAGGGCGTGATCATGACCGCGAGGATCATGCCGCCGGTCAGGAAGCCGGTGCCGTAGGGCGCGCCACGGAACAGCGTGCCGATGCCTGGCACCCGGCCCAGCGTGTGGCTGGCCAGCGGCTCGACATAATGCGCCATGAACGGCACCAGCACCGCAAAGCCCCACATGCCGAAGATGATGGACGGCACGGCGGCCAGAAGCTGGATGAGCGTGCCGATCACGCCCGCGATCCGCGCCGAGGCGATCTCGGTCAGCCACACGGCAATGCCGAAGGCCAGCGGCACGGCGAGAAGAATGGCCAGCAGCGCGGTGATGACCGTGCCGAACATGGGGGCGGCCGCACCAAAATGCTGGGTGACGGGATTCCACGCCTTGTCGAACACGAAGCCCGGCCCGAATCTGGCAAACGCGCCGCGCGCCCCCCAGGCCATGACGGCAACCATGCCACCCAGCCCCAGCAGGATCAGGGCTGCGCTACAGCGGACAATGGCGGCGAATACGGCATCCCCGTTTCCCTTTGCCGCCCCGGTCAGGGCCGAAGGGGATGTTGCAGACCGCTCCATACAGAAGACCTCCGTGCCGCCACACGCATCAAAGTTCTCAACATTCGCGCCCGCAGGCACACCGGAATGCCGGGACCAATACTGGACCGGATGGCGGTTCTGCAACCGTCATGATCGCCCAAGGGCAAAGTTTGCATCATATCGTTGTATTTTTGTGCAATTCCGGCGGCGTGTGCCCCGCGTCACTGCACCGCGGCCAACAGCAGCTCGCGCAGCACGCCACGCGCCGCATCAACCGACATGCGCTCGAGCACGAGGGCATTGGGCAGGCCGCCCGAAGGCCCGAGCGGCTCGATCACGGTCATGCCCCGGGTGAACGTGCCGCAGCATTCCACCTCCACATGTGCCAGATGCCCGCTGAACAGGGTAGGCGCCACCAGTGCCAGCAGGGGGGCGGCGGGCGCCAGCGCAAGGTCGGCCCCGTTGCCACCGCCGCGGCCCATGCGGGCGGCCACCAGATCGGCATGCACCCGGCCCGCGACCGAGGCCGGGTCGCGGCCCATCGGGGCGAGCTGTTCCATCCACACCGCATCGGCCACGAAGCGGGAGGTGCAGTCGAGCGGCACGAGCGTGACCGGCACGTCCATCCCCAGCACGACGGATGCGGCCTCGGTGTCGGCTGCGATATTGCGCTCGGCCACCGTCGTCATATTGCCCGGCACATGAAAGGCGCCGCCCGCAATGACCACGCCATGCAGGTGTCCCGCCAGATCGGGGGCCTGCACCATGGCAAGGGCCAGCGTGCTCAGCGGGCCACTACAGCACACGCTCACGCTATCGGGCGGGCAGGCGCGTATGGCCTGCACCAGCGCGGCCGCCCCCAGCCCGTCATGGCCCGCAGGCAGGCTGCGCCCCGCGCCATAGGGAGGCACCATCGGGCCGGGCGCACCTGCGTAGACGCCCACATCCGCCAGGCCATACTGGTCGAGCATGTCGCGCGCATGGGCCATGGCAACCCCGACCTCCGTGGCCTCACCGCTGAACAGCACGCCCGCCAGCCGCACATGCGTGGGCAACTGGAGGGCGGCCAGCAGGGTTGCCGCTGCCTGCGCGCCGGGTGTCAGATCAAGAATGATGGGGCGTGTCATGGGCATCCTGTCCTGCATGGGTTGCGCGGTGTGTTGGTGGTGGCCTGTTACAACAGTTCCGTCAACCACGGCGCAAACATGAGAAAGTTTTTGGTGAAGCTTTGTGCAAAAAACTTCAGGGAACGCCGCCTTTTTGAAACAAGGGCGGCAGAAAAAAACTTTTACCCTTTTTAAAACAATACCTTAATCAATATCCGCATGGGCTGGCCGCCAGTACAGCGCCCGCGCCAGAAGCCTGTCCACCCCCCACCACAGCAGCACGGTCATGGCGGCCAGCACGGTAAGGGCTGCAAACATGAGGTCGGTCTGGAAGCGGGTATTCGCCGTCTGCATGAGAAAGCCAAGGCCGGAGGATGCCCCCACCCACTCCCCCACCACCGCCCCGATGGGGGCAATGGCCGTGGCCATGCGCACGCCGGTGGCAAAGGCGGGCATGGCGGCGGGCAGGCGTATATGCACCAGCACGCGCCAGCGCGTGGCCCCCATGGTGCGGGCCAGGTCCATCCACCCCGCCTCGGTCTGGCGCAGGCCATCGCCAAGTGCTGATGTAACGGGAAAGAAGATGACCAGCACCGCCATCACTACCTTGGATGCCATGCCGAATCCGAACCACAGCACCAGCAGCGGCGCGAGTGCGAAAACCGGCACCGCCTGACTGAGCAGCACCATCGGCATGACCCAACGCCGCAGGGGCGCCCACAGCGCCATGGCGATGGCAAGCGCACTGCCCGCCCCGATGCCGATGCCAAGGCCAAGCAGGGTTTCCTCCAGCGTGGTCAGGGCCGCAGGTTCAAGCTGGGCGCGGCCCGACCACAGGGCGCGCGCCACGGCATCCGGCGCAGGCAGCATGTAGGGCGGCACATGCCCCCACCGCGCCAGCGCCCCCCACAGGGCCACCAGCCCGGCACAGGTCAGCACCGGGCGCAGCACCGCCATGGCGCGATGGGAAGCGGGCCGGGTCATCGCCCCCGCCACCAGCATGACCGCGTGGGCGGCACCGACACACCAGATACCGGGCACCGCGCTTTCATGACATGGGGAGAGCTGAAGCCTGTCATGGCCCTCCCCGCCAATACGACTGCGCACGCCGTCTCTACCGAAGGGAAAATGCGGCCTCTCATTGCGCCCCCCACCGCAGCCGGTGTGGCTGCGCACGGGCCACCGTCAGGGCACAGGAACGGATGGGGGGTGTCATTGCATCATCCGCCGCAGCAGGCCCGCCTGCGCGCGCAGCACCGCCGGGGCATCGACCGGGCGCGGCACGGCGCCCTCGGGCACGTCCATGCGGGTAAGGGTGGCGGGGTTGCCTGCCATGAGCAGCATGGTATCAGCCAGGCGGCAGGCCTCGAGCGGGTCATGGGTAATCAGCACCACGGTGCGCTGGGCCAGCATGCGCCCGGCCAGATCCTGCATGCGCGCGCGCGTGACGCTGTCGAGCGCGGAAAAGGGTTCATCCATCAGCACCACGGGGCGATCTTCATACAGCACCCGCGCAAGGGCCGCGCGCTGGCGCATGCCACCAGACAGGGCGGCAGGCAGCATGCCCGCCTGATCGGCCAGCCCCACGCAGCCCAGCAGGTGGCGCGCGCGGGCGCGGTCAGGCCGCCCGCCACGCAGGCGCGCGCCCAGTGTCACGTTATCAATCACGCTGGCCCAGGGCAGCAGCAGGTCCTGCTGGCCCATCCACGCCACCCTGCCCGCAAGGGGCAGGCCATCATCAGCGACAATATGCCCGTAATCCGGCACGGCCAGCCCGCCAATCATGCGCAGCAGCGAGGTCTTGCCCACCCCGCTTGCGCCGAGCAGCACGGTCATGTGCCCGGCGGCCAGAAGCAGGTCCAGCCCGCGAAACAGCGGGGCGCTACCAAAGTCCAGCCCGACGCCTTCAAGCCGGATGCCGGGGGGCGGCGTCATTTTTTACGTTTGGGGTAGGCGATGCCCAGCGCATCACGCGCGGCGGTGGCCATCTGGTCCACGCGCTCGTTATTTACATCGCCCGAATGCCCGCGCACCCATTTCCACTCGATCTCGTGCCTTGCGCTGATATCGAGCAGCCGCCGCCACAGGTCCATGTTGGCCACCGGGTCGCCCGCCGCATTGCGCCACTTGCGCCGCACCCAGCCGGTGCTCCAGCGCGTGATGCCGTTGCGCACGTATTCGCTGTCGGTATGCAGCACCACGCGGCAGGGGCGCTTGAGGGCCTCGAGCGCCTCGGCGGCGGCAGTGAGTTCCATGCGGTTGTTGGTGGTCTCCGCCTCCCCGCCCGAAAGCTCACGCTCCTGCCCGCGAAAGCACAGGAGCGCCCCCCAGCCACCGGGGCCGGGATTGGGCTTGCAGCCGCCATCGGTCCAGATTTCCACCAGATCGGTCGTGGGCTGCGCCACGCCGGCCGGAGATGTGTCGTCGCTCATGCGGGGAATTCCTGACCCAGATGGGCGGCAAAGAATTCCATGCGCGCCAGATAATCAAGCGGGTTCTTGCGCGTGACCAGCGCATCGGGCGGGGTGTTGATCCAGTCATACAGCCGGGTGAGCGTAAAGCGGATGGCCGCCCCCGTGGCCAGCGTGGTCAGGGCCGCGTCTTCCGCTTCTTCCAGCGGGCGCACGTGGCGGTAGGCCGCAATCATGGCCGCCGCCCGCGCGGGCATGAAGCGATGGTCGGCATCGAAACACCAGGCATTGATGGTAATGGCCAGGTCATAGGCATACCAGTCGGTGCAGGCGAAATAGAAATCGATGATGCCCGAAAGCACCCCGTCACGGAAAAACACGTTATCGGGGAACAGGTCGGCATGGATCTGCCCACGCGGCAGGGTGGGGTTGTTGCCCACCCCCGGCCATGCGGGCAGCACGCGGGCCAGCACCGCCCCGATATCGCGCACGAGCCCCGCGCGCAGTTCATCACCGCGCGCGCGGCAGGCATCCAGCAGCCCGGTCCAGGCCTGCGGCCCCATAGAGTTGGGGCGCTCGGCAACAAACCCCTCGCCCAGCAGGTGCAGCCGCGCCATGGCGGTGCCCACCTGCGCGCACATATCCACATCCACCGCCACGGCCCCCTTGCCGGGCAGGAAGGTGGTGATGGCGGCAGGCCTGCCGCACAGTTCACGCAGCGTGCGGCCGTGGCGGTCGGCTACCGGCAGCGGGCAGGACAGCCCGCGCGCGGCCAGATACTGCATCAGCCCGAGGAACCATGGCAGTTCCCCGGGGTTCACCCGGCGCTCATAGAGCGTCAGGATAAAGGTGGCCTCGGTGGTCTTCAGCAGGAAATTGCTGTTCTCCACCCCTTCCGCAATGCCGTGGCAGGCGACGGGCCTGCCGATGTCATAGCCTTCGAGAAACGCAGCCAGCGCATCGTCCGGCACTTCGGTATAGACTGCCATGTGACGGTACGGATCAGCCCAGCGGCGCCGGCAGGCGGAAGGCCACGTTTTCTTCCTTCACGGTAATTTCCTCGATCTCGAGCGTGAAGCGCTTGGCAAGGGCGGCCACCATTTCCTGCACCAGCGATTCCGGGGCGGAGGCGCCAGCGGTAATGCCCAGCGTGGACACGCCATCGAGCGCCGACCAGTCCAGCGCGTTCAGGCGCGGCACCAGCAGGGCGCGCGGCGCGCCCGAGCGCTCGGCCACCTCGCGCAGGCGCTGCGAGTTCGACGAGTTGGGCGAGCCGATCACGATCACCAGGTCACAGCCCGGCGCGATGGCCTTGACCGCTTCCTGCCGGTTGGTGGTGGCGTAGCAGATATCCTCGCGGCGCGGGCCTTCGATCAGCGGAAAGCGGTCGCGCAGGATGTCCACGATCTCCGCCGTGTCATCAACCGAGAGCGTGGTCTGGGTGATGAAGGCAAGCCGCGAGGGGTCGGCGGGCTGGACGGTGCGGGCTTCCTCGGCATCGTTGATCAGCGTGACGGCCCCCACGGGCAGCTGGCCCATGGTGCCCACCACTTCGGGGTGGCCGGCATGGCCGATCATCAGGATATGGCGGCTTTCCGGGCCACCATCGGCGAAGTGGCGCTCGGCCTCACGGTGCACTTTCGAGACCAGCGGGCAGGTGGCATCCAGGTAAAGCAGGTTGCGGCGCATGGCCTCGGCCGGCACGGTCTTGGGCACGCCATGGGCCGAGAACACGACCTGGCCATCGGCGGGAACTTCATCGAGTTCCTCGACAAAGATCGCGCCCTGCGCCTCGAGCGCCTCGACCACGGTGCGGTTATGCACGATCTCGTGGCGGACATAGACCGGCGCGCCGTAACGGCGGATTGCTTCCTCCACCACGCGGATGGCACGATCGACACCGGCGCAGAAGCCGCGGGGGCCTGCGAGCAGCACCTTGAGCACGCGGGGCGGGGCATCGGCGGCGGTATTATCGGGCGTATGAATCATCTGGTCGGGCATGGTGTTCCCCAAACATCCGGCGGGCGGTATAGGATACGGGCCGCGATCTGCTACAGTTGCGGCGCCGGCATCCCGAGCGATGGACCCGGCCCTACGCAAACCACGGCAATGGCGCAAGCCATTTTCCCGTTCATCCTAACGTATTCTGCCATGCCTGTCCTCCCCCCACGTCCTGCCGCCTGCACATCCCGCCCCGTGCCATGCCCGTGCCGTGGGGCTACATCCACACCTGACCTAGCCGGAACACCCGCATGATCCCTGCCCCTGTGTCGCCGCGCCTGTGGCGCAATGCCCTGAAAATCTGCACGGTCGCGGGCCTGTCCCTGCTGGGCGCGTGCGAGGGCGAATCCGATTCGATCGATTTCGCCCCGGCCTGCCCGGTGGTGGAAATTCCGGGCGAGGCGGCGGATTACTACCAGTACACCGGCAATGACCATGACATTACCCACCTCGTGGCGCGCGCCGGCCTGACACGCGTGGTCGGCTCGTGCGAGGAAGGCCAGCACCGCACGGTCATGACCAACATGCAGATCGGCCTGCATGTCGAGCGCGGGCCGGCCTCGGGGGTCAATTTCGTCAACATCCCGTATTTCGTGGCCGTGGTGTTCAATGGCGAGATCAAGAGCAAGAAGGAATTCGTGGCCCATGTCTCGTTTGATGACGGGCGCATGCAGGACCTGACCCACACCCGCAACATTCCCATCACGCTGCCGGTGTCGCGCCATATCCACAGCGACCAGTACCATATCGAGATCGGCTTCCAGCTCACCAAGGCGCAGCTTGACTTCAACCGCGCCCATCTTGTCATGCCCACCTTCCACAAGATGTAAGGCCGCCCCCATGCCCGACCGCGCAGCAGATACGAGGGAACTGACCTGGCGCGGCGTGGTGATCGGCGCGCTGATCACGGTCGTCTTCACCGCGTCCAATGTCTATCTGGGCCTGCGGGTGGGGCTGACGGTGGCGACCTCCATCCCCGCCGCCGTCATTTCCATGGCGGTGCTGCGCGCGCTGGGCGGCGGCACGATCCTCGAGAACAACCTCGTCCAGACCCAGGCCTCGGCGGCGGGCACGCTGTCATGCGTGTTCGCCAGCCTGCCCGCGCTGGTCATGGCCGGGTTCTGGCAGCGCTTCCCCTTCCTCCAGACAGCCCTGCTCACGGCGGCGGGCGGCATGACGGGCGTGCTGTTCACCATCCCGCTGCGCCGGGTCATGCTGGCCGACCCCACCCTGCCCTTCCCCGAAGGGGTGGCGGCGGCCGAGATCCTGCGCGCGGGCCACCATGGCGAAAGCCCCGGCGGCCTGCGCGCGCTGGTGCAGGGCGGCATTCTTGCAGGCTGCCTCACCTTCGCCACGGCGGGGCTGCGGCTGCTGGGCGATGGGATGACGGCCTCGCTTGCCTATGGGCTTTCGGCCTTCCGGTTCTCGATCGGCTTTTCGCCCGCGCTGCTCGGCGCGGGGTATCTCGTGGGGCTGGAAGGCGGACTGGCCATGCTGCTCGGCGCGCTGCTGACATGGGAGGTCGCCATTCCCGTCATGGCGCACCTGCTGCCGCACCCGCCGGGGCTGGGTGCGGGTGATTTCGCAACCCGGATATGGAAGGACAAGGCGCGTTTCATCGGCGTAGGGCTGATTGGCGTCGCCGCCATCTGGACCGTGCTGCGCATGGGCCGTCCGCTGCTGGGCAGCATGCGCACGCTGCTGGCGCGCCAGCCCGCCACGGCGGCCCGGCCCGAGCGCACCGATACCGACCTCCCGCCCCGCGCCATGCTGGCCGTGGCCGGGCTGGTGACCGTGACGATTGGCGGCATGTTCATGGCCTTTTCCGCATCCGCCGGGCCTGTATCGGCGCTGGTGGCGGCGCTGGCGGGGCTTGCGTGCTGCCTGGGGCTGGGGCTGTTCGTGGCGGCGGCATGCGGCTACATGGCGGGGCTGGTGGGGTCATCCTCCTCGCCGCTGTCGGGCGTTATCATCCTTGCGGCGATGTGCCTGGCCTGCGTGTTTGTGGCGCTACGCGCGGTGGGGCTGTTCGCTGGGGCGCAGGGGCAGCATTTCGCAATCGGGTTCTGCCTGTATGCGCTGACCGCCATCACCGCCTCCGCCGCCATTGCCAATGACAACCTGCAGGACCTTAAAACCGGCCGCATGGTGAATGCCACGCCGTGGCGACAGGAAATCGCGCTGCTGATCGGCTGCGTGACCGGGGGCATGGTCATTCCGCCCGTGCTCAACGTGCTGTACCAGACCTACGGCTTCGTGGGTGCCATGCCGCATGCGGGCATGGACCCCGCGCAGGCACTGGCCGCCCCGCAGCCAGCACTCCTGCTCATGATCACATCGGGCATTTTCCTGCATCAGCTTGACTGGAGCATGCTGGGGCTGGGGGTGGCCACGGGCTGCGGGCTGATTGCGCTCGATGGTGCCCTGCGCCGCAGCGGGCGCGGCGCGTTGCCGCCACTGGCAGTGGGCATTGGCATCTACCTGCCCATGAGCATTTCCATGACGCTGGCCGTGGGCGCCCTGCTTGGCCATGTCATGACCCGGCTGACCAAAGGGGCGGGCCGCCATCAGGGCACCATGGTCGCCTCGGGACTGATCGTGGGCGAGAGCCTGACCGGGGTGGTGCTGGCCTGCCTGTCGGCTGCAAGCGGGCGTGACGCGCCGCTTTCGCTGCGCCCCGCGGGCATGGGCGGCACGCTGCCCGAACTGGCGGGGCTTGCGGCCTTCTGCGCCCTGTGCCTGTGGTTTGGTCGCGCGCAACGGCGTGGCGCGGGCCAATAACCCGCTGGGGGCATGGACGCAGGCCCGCTTTCCATGGCACCCTGCCTGCATGTCCCGCCCTTTTGACAGCCTCGCCTTTCCCCGCCCCGCGCGTGATGCGCTGGCCCTGCGCTTCGGCCAGGTCTCGACCCTGCTCGATCAGGGTCGCGTGGCCGATGCCGCAGGCCTGTTCGATACGATCCGCCGCGATTATGAAAGCTGGTCCGCCCTGGTCGACCTGCGCTTCGCACAGGACACCACCAGCCCGGCCGCCAAGGCCGACCGTGACTACGCCGATGGGCTGGGTCCGTATGTCACCGCGCATGAAGTCACCCTCAAGCGCAGGCTGCTCGAATACCCCGACCCCACGGCGGTGGCCCAGGTGGTAACGCCCCACACGCTGGAACTGTGGCGCACCGACATCACCACCTTCGACCCCCGCATTGCCGATGCGCTGGAGGAGGAAGCCCGCCTGAGCGGTGAATACACCGCCCTGCTGGCCAGCGCGCGGGTGGAGATTGGCGGCCAGCAGGTCAACCTGTCCGGCCTCGCCCCCTATGCCGAGAGCACCGACCGCGCCGTGCGCCAGCAGGCCGAACAGGTGCGCTGGGCGTTCTTTGCCAAAAACGCGACCCGGCTCGACACCCTGTTTGACGACATGGTGCACCTGCGCGATGGCATGGCGCGCACGCTGGGTTATGACAGCTACATTCCGCTGGCCTACCGCCGCATGCGCCGCGTGGATTACGGGCCTGCCGATGTCGCCCGCTTTCGCGAGGACGTGCGCACCCATGTCGTGCCGCTGGTGCATGACATCGTGCGCAAACGCACCACCACCATGGGGTGGGAGGTGCTGTATTCATGGGATGAACCGCTGGTCGACCCGCTGGGCAACCCCCGCCCGGCAGGCGGGCATGACGTGCTCATGGCCCGCGCGCAGGCCATGTTCGACCGCATGGGCGGCGATCTCGGCCCCTTCTTTGCCCAGATGCGCGAGAACGGCTATCTCGACCTCATCAACCGGCCGGGCAAGGCGGGGGGCGGGTTCTGCACGTCCTTCCCCACGGTGGGCATGCCGTTCATCTTCGCCAACTTCAATGGCACGCAGCACGACATCAACGTGTTCACGCACGAGATGGGCCATGCCTACCAGAACTGGAAAAGCCGCAAGCTGCCCGCCATCGACCTGCTGTGGCCAACCATGGACGCCGCCGAGATCAACTCGATGGCGCTGGAATTCCTCACCTGGCCGCATATCGACCTGATGGTCGAGCCCGGTCAGGGCGAGCGCTACCGGCGCATGCACCTCATCTCGTCGCTCGCCTTCCTGCCTTACGGCGTGTGTGTCGATCACTTCCAGCACGAGGTCTATGCCCGCCCCGACATGACCCCCGCCGAGCGCCATGCCGTGTGGCGCGCGCTCGAGCAGCGCTACCTGCCCTGGCGCGACTATGGCGGCCTGCCCCACCCCACCATGGGGGGGCGGTGGCAGGCACAGGGGCATATCTACCGCTCGCCGTTCTATTACATCGATTACGCGCTGGCCCTGTGCTGCGCCATGCAGTTCTGGATCCGCAGCCGCGACGACATGCCGGGCGCACTGAAGGCCTATGTGGACCTGTGCGCGCAGGGTGGGGCGCAACCCTTCACCCGGCTCGTGCGTTCTGCCGGGCTTCAGTCTCCCTTCCAGCCCGGCACGCTGGCCGATGTGGTGCGCACCGCCCGCGCCCTGCTGGATGACTGAAAACGGAAGGCCGTTTTTGGGTGCGTCCTGAAGCTTTAAAAAAAAAGCTTCACCAAAAACTTTTGTCTCTTATCCATATTTCGGGGAATGCATGCCCACCACCACGCCTACGGTTACCCGCACGCTGTACAAGACGCTGGCCGTGCTCGGGCTGACAGTGCTGTTCATGCTCAGCCTGCGCCTGAGCACCACCGTGGCCGGCCTGGTCGACCGCATTGCGGGCACCGACCTGTGGCTGTCCGTCTACCGCCTTGCCGGGGCCACCGATGAGACCGAGCAGGAACGGCTGATCGTGATGGCGGTGGCCCTTGTGTGCTGCGTGCTTGCCATCGGCGTGGTCGAGATTGCCGACCGGCTGCTCATGCGCCGCGCTGCCAGAAAAAGGTGAGTTCATGCTTGTTGTGCCACAGGTGCAGCACGCGCCCGCCGGGAATGGCAGCGAAGGCCTCCGCCGTGTCGTGGTCGGTCTCGCCCTGGAATTTGATGGTCATGACAATCCGCGCAGCCCGGCCTGAAGCAATCCACCGCTGCGCCAGCGCAAGCAGGCGGGCGGGATAGGCGATGATGTCGGAAAACAGCCAGTCCACGGGTTCGCAGGTGGCGGGGTCCAGGCCGAAGGCGCTTTCATAGCGGCATGTCACGTTGGGCAGGGCGGCAATACTCTCGGCCAGCGGCGCGCGGTCAATGGCCGTGACCTGCGCGCCCTGGCTGGCCGCAACCCATGTCCACCCGCCGGGACAGGCGCCAAGGTCGATGCAGGTCTCGCCCGCCACGGGCCACCGGCCAAGGCGGAACAGGGCCTCCCACAACTTGAGATAGGCGCGTGAAGGCGGGTCGGTACGGTTCTCGACAAAAGCCACCTCGCCATTGATGAACGGCGCGGACTTGGTGGGCGAGAGCAGCAACTGATCTGGCGCCAGCAGCGTCCAGCCGCCCAGATGGGCATCAGGCGGCATGGCGGGAAAGCTGACCGGCTTCGGCCGCACCGGCGGCAGAGCATCGGTAATCAGGGCGCTGCGGCGGTGGAGCGTGGGCGCATAACCTGCCCAGTTGCGTTGCAGGCCGCGCATGATCCGCGCCGCCCCCTTGATGGAGGGCACCGCATGCAGTTGAGGCGCATCCCATACGTCAATCGCCCACAGGCTGGCCACGGGCAGTGCGGCTGACAGCGCCAGCCGCCCATGCCAGCACAGTGCTCCCGCCCCCTTGCGCGTCAGTTCCTGTTCCAGAACTTCTTCAAATCCGGGGGCCGCCAGATAGGCGCTGCGCACGGGCCAGGCGGGCTGCGTATATGTTTCGGGCTGGACGGTCATGCGCGCATGACCCCCACCGCCAGCAAAAGCCATGCCCCCATGAGAATGCTGCCCCCCGTGGGCGCCACCGGACCGGGATGAACGCCCCAGAACGCCGTCAGCGCCACGCCTACGCTGAAAAGGACCGTGCCCACCGCCATGAGGCAGCCGGACAGGGAAATGAGCGCGCGGCACCCCTGCTGGATCAACAGCACCGCAATGCCGATCATGGCCAGCGCATGCCACATCTGCATCTGTATGGCCTGCCGGGCCATGTCACGCCCGCCCTCGGCAAAGAAACGATCGGGCAGATGGGCGGTGAGCGCTCCGCCCATCACGGCGGAAAACGCGGCCAGCGCCGCAAAACACAACAGGAACCGGACAACAGTAGGCATTCAGCATATCCGCAAACAGGGTGACGACCCGCACACGACGCGGGCAGGCACACCCTACTCCCGCCGTGGGCGCATCGTATAGGCCAGCCCGGCATGAAGGGCGGCCACCACCCGGCAGACCGGATCAGGACGGTAGGAAAGTTTTCCTCTGGCCTGCCCTGCCGCCTTCACCTGCCGCAAGGGGCTGGTATTGTGGCCTGCTGGCTTTGTATGGCGGCCCAAAACTGATAAACTATGAAGACGTTCAGTAAAGCCGCCTGAATTTTACACGTTGGGAAGATGAAAGCATGAAAAATTACGCCGTCTGGTTTCTTTGCGCGTCTGTCAGCCTTCTTCCCGCAGCAGGCCTTGCGGCCCGTCCTGCCACGCCACCCGCAGCCCCCCCTGCAGCGGCGCCCGCGCCGAGCCTGCCGCCGCTTACGGAATCCGATTCCACCTTTGCTGAAAACGTGTCGGCCCTGAATGCATTCGAGATCACCATCTCCAAAATGGCCACGACGGAGGCCAAGCGGCGGAAGGTGCAGGAATTCGCCGCGCGCTCGGTCAAGCTGCACACCGCCAACGAGACTGCCCTCTCCACCCTCACCCTCAAGCACGGGCTGACCCTGCACAAGGAGATGAGCCCGGACGAGGATGAAGTCGCAGCCCAGCTCAAGACCGAAACCGGCGCCAAATTCGAGCGTGATTACCTCGACCTGCAGGCGCAGGCTGCAAGCGATGCTCTGGCCATGTTCCAGAACGAGGCGGAATCCGCTGCCGACCCCGAGCTCAAGACCTATGCCTCCACCACGGCAGACACGTTGCAGACCCTGCTCAACGATTCCCTGAAGCTGGGCGCGGCCAAGCCTTCACGCTAAAAAGCGCTGCCGCATTACTGGTAAAAATTTCTGTATACTTCTTTTTTCAAACAGATGGCGTTTTTTGAAGCTTTTTGAAAAAAGCTTCACCAAAAACTTTTGATTTACAGAATATATATTTCTTGGGGTTTATTTATATATAACGGTTTGACCTGAAGATATTTTTATTACTTTCCTCATGACAAACGGATCAATCCATGAGCATTCGCATCGACCGGGTCGTGACCCGTGGCGGCGACACAGGACAGACCGCGCTGGGCAATGGCACGCGCGTGGCCAAGGACTCGGTGCGCATCGAGGCCCTTGGCGCCCTTGATGAAGCCAATGCCGTAATCGGGCTGCTGCGCGCGAGCCTGCCCGCAGGCCGGAACGCCCGTTTCATTGCCTGGCTGCAGGGGCTTGTGTTCGATATTGGCGGCGTGGTGTGCATGCCCGGCAGGCCGCCCCGCCCGCTGGCGCAGGGCGCCGTGGCGGTCAGGGCCATGGAAGACGAGGTGGAGCACCTGCGCGCACATATCCCGCCGCTGACCAGCTTTGTCCTGCCCGGCGGCACGATGGCCGCGGCCCATGCCCATCTGGCGCGCACCGTGGTGCGGCGGGCGGAGCGACGGCTGGCCACGCTGGCGCGAAGCGAAGACCTCGGCCCCGATATTCCCGCCTGCATGAACCGCCTGTCCGATTACCTGTTCGTGCTGGGGCGCCACCTCAATGATAACGGGGCCGGTGACCTGACATGGACCCCCGCCGCCCCGCCGCCCACGGCTGGATGAGGGCGCTCAGCCCGGCAGGCGCTCCAGATGCAGGCAGGCCTGCTCGGCCAGATGGGCCTGCGGGGCGTTGACATCGAGCGTCATGACCACCTCATGGTGCATGTCGGGTTCCTCCAGTGTGGCGAACTGGCTGTCGAGCATGCCAACCGGCATGAAATGCCCCGTGCGCTGGCGCAGGCGCGGGGCAATGTCTTCCCGGCTGCCCTTGAGGTAGACAAAGCACACATCCGCATGGCCCGCCCCGATCCGCTCGCGATAGGCGCGCCGCAGCGATGAACAGGTCACGATGCCGCACTGCCCCTGCTCACGCCATGCCAGGATGGCCGCGGCAATGCGGTCGAGCCAGGGGGCGCGATCCGCGTCGGTCAGGGGAATGCCGTTGCTCATGCGCGCGATATTGGCGGGCGGATGCAGGTCGTCGCCTTCAATGACAGGCCAGCCCATGCGCGCGGCCATGAGCTGAGCCACGGTGCTCTTGCCACACCCCGATACCCCCATCACCACCAGCACGCGCGGGCGCGCCGCCTGCCCGAGCCTGCGCGAGAGAGAGACCGCTACAGCGTTTTGCCCATTGTCACACATACTGCATCCTGCCGGATATTACGAAAAAAAGACGTTATCGCGCCTTATCTGGCCCAAACAGGTCTCAAAACGCAAGTGACTGCTGCTACGCAGAAATACCAATACAGGGCATTTCATTATGAAATCTGCCGTTTTTTTGTTTATAAATAAAAAAATATTATTAATTTATATTATTATTTCTTCTTCATTTATTTGAATTTTGTTAATATATATTATGACATAATAATTATGTCATTCATTATTATATTTATCTTCATACCTCTTGCGCAGGTCGCCCCTAAGGCTTTATATACTCGATCAATCACTTAAAAACAGACACCATCGGCATCCCGGTCAGAGGAATATTTTCCTAAATATGGCCCTTTCAACATCTCGCATGGTGCATTGAGTTATCGAGAGTTCTGCTGTGTCATCTTATAACGATTTTCTTTCCTTTTCGAAGGAAGAAGACCAGAGCCCCCAACGCGAAGAAGTCAATGAAACCGCCTTCCGCCAGGCGCTTGAGCGCCTTGGCAAGGGCAAGCCGCGCGGCCCCGCCGCGCCCAAGGCCCCGCAGGCCAAGGCGCGCCCCGTGCGCCAGGCCGACCCCACCCAGCGCCGCCGCAAATTCGTGCAGGATGGCGATGTACGTGTCGAACATCATTCGCTGACCACCGGCCGCGCCTCGCCGCGCGTGCTGCATGCCCAGCCTGAAGACCGGGGCGAGGCGGAGCAGCTGCGCCACAAGATCCAGTTCGAGCAGAAGCTGCGCGAGGAGGCTGAACTCCGCCTTTCGGAAGCGCAGGCGCAGATCCGCTCCCTGACCACCCGCATCGGCCATGCCGATGTCATCGCCGCCGAGAACAAGACCAGACTCGCCGAACGCGATGCTGAAATACTGAGCCTGCGCGCTGAAATCTATGCTGCCCGCGAAGAAGCCGACCGCCTGCGTGAGGAAGCCAGCCGCCTCAAGGCCAGAAGCCGCGTGGCGGAAAACCGGATGGCGCCAGCCCGCCCCCCCCAGGCGGACGATGACGCGACTGACCCCAATGAGCCCGAACCCGTAAAATGGTGGTAACGCCAGCCTCAGGCCGCCATGCCCATGGAACCCGATGAGCCGCCGCCCAACCCCGCGGCCCGGCAGAGGCAGATCGGGCTGATCATTGTCGCCACCTGCACCAGCATGAGCCTTGCCATCATGGTGCTGCTGCCGCTGGTCAGCGGGTTGATCAACCTGTTGCGCGACATACTGGGCGTGCTGATCCTGCCTTTTTCTTTCATGTTCGGGCTAGGAAGCGGCACGCAGGAACAGTCACCCGCGCTGCTGCGCCTGCTGTCGGATATGGGATTGCAGACGCAGCTGCACCCACTCCGGCTCGGGGGGGCCGCGGTGCTGGAACTTGTCGCGGTCTTCCTGTTTGTCATTGCCGAGCGCCTGGGCGGGCGCACCGGCTACATGGGGGCCTGCGCGGCCTCGGCGGGGGCGATCGTGCTGTCGGGCCTGCCACTGGCAACCCCGCTCCTGCCCGCCATCCTGACCGAGGGGGTGTTCCTGCTCAACCCGCCCTCGCCCGATCCGGACTGAACGCGGCAGAACATAAAGACGTTCGTGGTGAAGCTTTAGAATGCCGCCTTTCGCGAGAACAGGCGGCACCCGAACGCCCTGATAGTCCCTTCAGGACAACCCATCCACAAACCGCGCAAGGCGCGTGCAGCATTCCGTAAGAATATCATCGCTCGTGGCATAGGACAGGCGCAGGTAAGGCCCTTGCCCGAAGGCCGAGCCATGCACCACGGCCACATGCTGCTCGGCCAGCAGGGCGATGGCGAAATCCTCGTCCGTATTCAGCATCCGCCCCCCTGCTGTCCTGCGCCCGATGCAGCCCGCAATGCCGGGATAGGCATAAAACGCCCCGTGCGGCATGGCGCAGGTCAGGCCGGGAATGGCACGCAGGGCCGAGACCACCATCTCGCGCCGGCGGGCATAGACCGCGCACATCTGCGCGATAATGTCGGGCGGCCCGTCAAGCGCCGCAGCGGCGGCGGCCTGGCTGATGGAACAGATACCTGAAGTCGAGCTGCCCTGTATGGCGGTCATGGCGCGGATGAGCGGCGTGGGGCCACCCACGTAACCTATCCGCCAGCCGGTCATGGCATAGGCTTTCGACACGCCGTTCAGGGTCAGGATACGGCCCTTGAGGTCTGGCGCCACGGCGGCAAGCGAGGCGTGGCGCTGCCCGTCATAGAGCAGGTGCTCGTATATCTCGTCACTGAGCACATGCACATGCGGGTGGCGGCGCAGCACTTCCGCAACAGTCGCGAGATCCGCCTCCCCCATGGTGCCGCCCGTGGGGTTGTTGGGGAAATTGAGCACCAGCCACTTGGTGCGTGACGTGATCGCGGCCTCCAGCACCTCGGGCCTGAGGCGGAAATCATCGGCCTCATGGCAGTCGGCATAGACCGGCGTGCCGCCAAACATCTCGACAATCAGCGGGTAGCTGACCCAGTACGGGCGCGGAATGACCACTTCATCGCCCGGCTGAACGGTGGCCATGAACGCATTGAAGATGACCTGCTTGCCCCCGTTCGAGACCATGATCTCACCCGGCGCGTAGTCCAGCGCGTTCTCGCGCGCGAATTTGCGCGCGATCGCGGCCTTGAGCGCAGGCGTGCCATCAACGGGGGGGTATTTGGTCTGCCCGTCCAGCGCCGCGCGGTGGGCCGCCTCGATTACGGCGGGCGGCGTGGCAAAATCGGGCTCGCCCAATGCGAGCGAGAGCACTTTCCCGCCCTTCGCGCGCAGTTCACGCGCGCGCTGCGCCATGGCAATGGTGGCGGGCACGCTCAGCCGCTCCATCCGCTGCGCAAACAGCGGATAGGCCAGTCCTTCATTCCTGTTCATGGCAGCGCCCCTTAACGCAGGGCTGCGCAGAAACGCTGGATGCGCAGGCACGCCTCCTTCAGGCTGGCCGTGTCGGTGGCGTAGGAGATGCGGAAATGCCCGGCAAACATGAACGCGCTGCCATGCACGGCGGCAACGCCTTCCTCATCGAGCAGGGCGGTGACGAAGGCTTCATCGGTATCGATCAGCGTGCCGCCCGCGCTGGTCTTGCCCAGGCAGCCGACGAGCGAGGGAAACACATAGAATGCCCCCTCGGGCACCGGGCAGTGCAGGCCCTTCGCCTCGTTGAGCATGCCCACCACGAGGTCACGCCGCGCCTGATAGGTGCTGACCATGGTGCCGATGAAGTCCTGCGGGCCGGTCAGTGCTTCCACCGCCGCGGCCTGGCTGACCGAGCCGGGACCGGAGGTGGACTGGCCCTGCAGCTTGTTCATGGCCCGCGTCATCTGCACGGGGGCTGCGGAATAGCCAATGCGCCAGCCGGTCATGGCATAGGCCTTCGACACGCCGTTCATCGTAACGGTGCGGTCGCGCAGGCGGGGCTCGACCTCGACCACGGTGGGCGCGCGGAAGCCGTCATAGACCAGCTTGTTATAGATGTCGTCGGTCAGGATCCACACATCGGGGTGGCGCAGCAGCACATCGCACAGGCCGCGCATCTCCTCAAAGGAATAGGCCGCCCCGGTGGGGTTGTTGGGCGAGTTGAGCAGCAGCCACTTGGTTCGCGGCGTGATCGCGGCCTCGAGTTCGGCGGGCTGGAGCTTGAAGCCGTTCTCCACGCTGCACGGCACGATGACGGGCGTGCCCTCGGCCAGCGCCACGATATCGGGATACGATACCCAGCACGGCGCGGGAATGATCGCCTCGTCACCCGGATTGATGGTGGCGACCATGGCGTTATAGATGATCTGCTTGCCGCCATTGGCAACGATCACTTCATCCCAGGTATAGTCCAGCCCGTTATCGGCGCGGAAGCGCGCGGCAATGGCGCGGCGCAGGGCCGGCGTGCCCGCAACATCGGTGTATTTGGTCTCGCCCGCCTCGATTGCGCGGATGGCGGCTTTCTTGATGCTGTCCGGCGTATCGAAATCCGGCTCGCCGGCGGAAAGGCTGATGATGTCCTTTCCCGCCGCCTTGAGTTCACGCGCCTTGGTCGAGATGGCAATCGTCTGGCTCGGGCTGATCCGGGCCAGCCGGGCGGCGGTAAGATCCATGGTATCAAGATCCATCAACAGTGAAAGGACACATCCGGCACGTGACCGGGGCGGCCGTAGCCTAGAGCGAACCCGTGCCCGAGGAAACAGCAGATATGTGATGCCCGCCCCCGGCGGCTTCCATCACCTGCTGCGGCGTCATGCCCCCTGCCCGCATGGCGCGGATGGAGGGCGCGCCATCGCGCTTGGCCAGCCGCCTGCCCGCGGCATCGCACAGCAGCGCATGGTGGCTGTAGCGCGGCGCGGGCCAGCCCATGATGTGCTGCAACAGCCGGTGCAGCCCGGTTGCTGGTCGCAGGTCCGCCCCGCGCGTGACAAGGGTGATGCCCTGCAACGCATCATCATGGGTGACGCATAGATGATAGGAGGCAGGCACATCGCGCCGCGCCAGCACCACATCGCCAAATGCGGCCGCATCGGCGGGTTGCGGGCCTTCGCCCAGTTCGTGCCATGTCAGCGTATTGGCGCCGGGCCATTGCAGGGCGCGCGCCATGTCCAGCCGCAGGGCATGGGGGGTGCGGGCCGCAAGTCTTGCCGCCCGCAGGCCCGGGTCCATATGGCGGCAGGTGCCGGGATAGACCAGGGCGCCATCGGGCGCGTGATGGGGCGCGCCCGCGGCCTCGGCAATATCGCGCCGGGTGCAGAAGCACGGGTAAAGCAGGCCATGCGCCGCCAGATAGTCAAGCACGGCGCGATAATCGGCCATATGTTCTGACTGGCGGCGCACCGGCTGCGGCCAGGACAGGCCGAGCCAGGCGAGGTCGGCATACAGGTCGGCAATGAACTCGGGGCGGCAACGCGTGGTGTCGATATCCTCCACCCGCAGGATGAAGCGCCCCCCCGACTCCGTGGCCGCGCGCCAGCCGTGCAGCACCGAGGCCACATGCCCCAGGTGCAGGTGCCCCGTGGGGCTGGGCGCAAAACGGGTAATTTCAGCCATTATCAAGTCAAATCAGGGTTATGGCGAAAAAATGCGCCCCCACCCTGCCCTGCTGCGTTGATGGATCAACTCCTGCGCCCGCGCGGGCATGGGGTTGCCACGCCATGCGGGGTCTGCAATAGATTCGACAGTTACCTGACGACGACGCACATCCATAAGGCGTTCGCTTCGGAACAGAGTACGCCTGAACTTTGTGCGGCGGCATTCGGAAAGGAATGCGTCCGTGCCCTGTGACAGTCAATACCTGCCAGCTCTCGTCCTGAATGCCGATTTCAGGCCGCTCTCCTATTTCCCGCTTTCGCTGTGGTCATGGCAAGATGCCATCCGCGCCGTGTGGCTCGACCGCGTATCGGTGCTGAGCGAATATGACACAGTTGTCCACTCCCCCACCCAGAGCCTGCGCCTGCCCAGCGTGATTGCGCTGAAAGACTATATCCCCACCGCCCGCAAGCCTGCCTTCACGCGGTTCAATGTCTTCCTGCGCGACAATTTTTCCTGCCAGTACTGCAACACCCGCTTCCCCACGCAGGAACTGACCTTCGACCACGTCATTCCCCGCAGCAAGGGGGGCCGCACGAGCTGGGAGAACGTGGTGACCGCATGCAGCCCGTGCAACCTGATCAAGGGCTCCTACATGCCGCACCAGATCCGCATGTACCCCGCCCGCACGCCCGCGCGGCCCTCAAGCCGCAGGTTGCAGGAAAATGGCCGTGCCTTCCCGCCCAACTACCTGCACGAAAGCTGGCGCGACTACCTGTACTGGGATACCGAACTCGAAAACTGAAGCCACCCCGCCCCGACCAGCGCGACGCGGGCGCAACACACCGGGGCGGCCAGGGTTCCCTTACCGGGCGGACACGCTATTTTGTGTAGCTATAGCCGTATTCATCGGCCATCTTCTGCAGGTCGGGCGCGCCACGCAGGTTGAGCGGCAGCGGCACGGCCTTCTTCTTCTTTGAACCGAAGATGAAGTTATGGTCGCTCATGCGCTGGCAGGTATTCGCCGCGATGGGAAAGCTGAGCTGCATGGTGGTGCCCAGCTGCTCGCGCAGGCATTTTACATCACTCTCGAACGGCTTGCGCCCGATCTCGGCCGTGCAGCCACCAAGCACCACCAGCCCACATGCCAGCAGCCCGAGGCGGGCGGGCAGTTTTTCCACAATCTTCAGCTTCATTTCGACCCCGTCGCTTAAGCGGTGGCAAGACTGCCACGAAAGCGCTGCCCGCGATAGAGGACAAGACGCCCCATGGGCGGTGCCGCGTGGGCAATGCATAGGTGCCCTACCGGCAATGCCGGACATGAACACAAAGCATACCTGCCAAGAAGATATGATGAAGCCGGATGGTGGTATCATCTGAATGCATAGGTGATATTACCGTGATCTTGGTGACAGGCGGGCCTTATATTGCCACCCTCTGTCATTATTCTGATTTTTTTTAAATCATACGTGATATATAAAAATTGCAAATACAGCACCGGACCGGCTGTAAATTTGTTACCAGATTGCGTATGGCTGTCGCGCGTTGTCACCGTCCCCATCGATGCCTGAGGTAAAAGAATGAGATTACTGGCCGTTCATCCAAGCTCGCTCATGTACACGAAGGTCTTCCTGCGTCTTGAACCGCTGGGGCTTGAACTGGTTGCCGGTGCCGCGCGCAACAAGGGGCATGACGTGCAGATCCTCGACCTGCAGGTCGAGAAACACCCCGATTACTGGCAGCGCATCGAGGAATTCCGCCCGCATGCCATCTGCTTCTCGGGCAATTACCTGGCCAATGTTCCCGAGATCATCGACCTGTGCAAGGAAACGCGCAAGCGCCTGCCCAACGTGTTCCTGTTCATTGGCGGGCATTCCATCTCGTTCATCGCGCGTGACGTGCTGGCCCTGTCCGATGGCGCCATCAACTGCGTGCTCAAGGGTGAGGGTGACGCCACCGTCGGCCTGCTGCTCGAGGCCTGGGAACAGGGCAAGGACCTGACCACCGTGCCCGGCGTGGTGACCATGGATGGCGAAGGCCCGCCGCCCATCTTCATCGAATCGCTCGATGAGGTGCGCCCCGCGCGCGACCTGCTGCGCCACCGCCGCAAATACTTTATCGGCACCCTCGACCCTGCCGCCTCCATCGAGTTCGCCCGTGGCTGCCCGTGGGACTGCACCTTCTGCAGTGCGTGGACGTTCTATGGCCGCTCCTACCGCACGGCGAGCGCCAAGGTGATTGGCGAGGAACTGCAGGAGATCAAGGAGCCCGGCATCTTCATCGTCGATGACGTGGCCTTCGTGCATGCCGAGCACGGCATGGCCATTGCCGACGAGATCAAGCGCCGCAACATCCAGAAAGAATACTACCTCGAGACGCGCGCCGACGTGCTGATGCGCAACAAGGAAGTGTTCGCGGTCTGGAAAGAGATCGGGCTGAGCTACATCTTCATCGGGCTTGAGGCGGTGGATTCCGAAGGGCTGAAGCGCTTCCGCAAGCGCGTGTCGATGGACCGCAACTTCGAGGCGCTGGAATATGCCCGCTCGCTCGACCTGATCGTGGCCATCAACCTGATTGCCGATCCGTCATGGGACCGCGAGCGCTTCGAGGTCATCCGCCAGTGGTGCCTCGAGATCCCGGATATCGTGAACATCTCGGTCACGACCCCCTACCCCGGCACCGAGATCTGGGAGAGCGAGTCCCGCAAGCTGACCACGCGCGACTACCGCCTGTTCGACATCCAGCACGCGGTCATGCCCACCACCCTGCCGCTGCGCGAGTTCTATGAGGAACTGGTCAAGACCCAGCAGATCCTCAACAACAAGCATCTGGGCTGGAGTGCGATCAAGGACACGCTGGGCATCGCCCTGCGCCTGGCCCTGCGGGGGCAGACCAACTTCCTGACCATGATCTGGAAGTTCAACTCGGTGTTCAACCCCGAGCTGCAGATGGCCGACCATGCGCAGAAGCCAGAATATGAAATGCCGCTCAAGCCGCAGGGCTCTGACCAGAAGATCGACCGCAAGACGCTGTACGTGCATGGCCCCGCTGGCCGCAAGTCACGCAAGATCGATGACGATACCGAAAAGTTCGTTGATGAAACCCGCATGAGCACGGTTGACTGACGCGCGCGCCACGTCAATCATCTCGTCCATGCAAGGGCCGGTTGCGCAAGCACCGGCCCTTTTTGCATCCCCCCTCCGCACACGGTGCCCGGGCGCCAGTCACCTGGGAAAACGCCTGTGATCTTCAGGCAAGGCTTTCAAGCACGCCGCCTTTAAAAAAGGCAGTGCCCAAAATTTTATCCTTTTTTTATCAATGCACTATTCCCAAGCAGTCACGCATTCGCCCTGTGCGCTACAGACAGTTTTCCATTCCATGATGCCACATGAACACGCTAGGATCGCGACCGCTTCCTGTTCGGGCATGGAATGGGCAGGTTTCTATTTTTATTATGATCGATAATATCATTCATGATACTGACCATGCAAAAGGCGCGCCAGCCTGCAAGCGCAGGCCACTCCAGAAATGACTTTTAAAAATTAAGAAAAGTCTTTGGAAGATGTCGCCTTTTTTAAAAAAGGCGACATCTTCCAAAGCGTCTCGAAAAAAGCTTCATCAAAAAATTTTATAATTTCAGGATGTCATCCGGGCTGCTTTTTCAAATAGGCCCTGAGCCATCAGCCGGGGAACAGGATTTCCCCATCCGTTGCGCTGACATCAAAAAAACCGATCCGATGCCGGATAGCCAGTTCACGCGTCAGGGCATACGCCTCTTCAGCCACCGACTATGCAAAAGCCGCGTAGATCATGTGTGGGCTGACGGTTGAATAATCAGTCAAATAAGGACCGGCATCATCTGACGCATCCAGTTCTGCGCTGCCCATGTCCAGAAATGTGCGGCACATGTCCCTGTACCATGCGCTCAGTGCCGGCGTTGTGGCACTGCCTTCACCCGCGTCTTCCATCTGCTGGCGATACCAGGCAAGGAATTCCGTCCTGTCACGCGGGGCGGTAACGGGATCAAAAACCATAAGATCATAACTCAAGGCATCCGGCCTCCATTTTCACCATGCCCCAATATATACAATATATCCTATAATGGGGTGATCTCTCTCTATCCGGCGCACCGCAATCCGGTTTGCGTCCCGCGCCACGGGGGGAGCACTGTGGAAGAGGTCATGGTGCAGCGCCCTGTTCCATTGTAATGATTTGACGGATCAACCCAACGCAGCCACTGCGGGCGTGCGACAGCAGAAGGTAGCCAGACCATGGAAAAAATGACACTGAACATACAGGGTATGACCTGTGATGGCTGTGCCGCCAAGGTGCAGCGCGCGCTCGAAGGGGTGGATGGCGTCTCGATGGTGGAAGTCTCGCTCGAGCAGGGCAAGGCCTTTATCACCTACGATGCCCGCTCCACCAACCCCGAAGACCTGTACGCCGCCGTGGATGACGCAGGATTTGATGCGGGTTACTGAAGGCTGGAATAGTCCACGCGCTGCCTTTTTTTCCCAAAAGGCAGCCGTTTCTGAAGCTTTTTGAAAAAAGCTTCACCAAAAACTTTCTTGCGTTTTTAGGCCGGCAGGGCGGCAGCCGCCTTGCGAATGGCCTGCGCCATGGCCTCCACCCCATTGCCCCGGTTGGTGGAGAGCGCCTGCACCAGCCCCAGTTCGCGCAGGAAGGCTGGGTCGGTATCGAGTATCTCCTGCCGGCTGCGGCCGGAATAGACCCGCAGCAGCAGCGCCACCAGACCCGACACGATGGCGGCATCCGACGCACCTGCAAGGTAGAGCACGCCATCGCGCGGCTGCACCTCCATCCAGACCTGGCTCTGGCAGCCCGGCACGCGATGGGCGTCATCCTGCCACGCGGGCGGAAAAGGCGGCAGCTTGCGCCCGAGTTCGATGATGTACTGGTAGCGCTGCATCCAGTCATCAAACAGGGCCAGTTCCTCGCCAATCTCGGCAATGGCGTCGGCGGCGGTATCGTCCTCGGGCTTTACAAACGGGTCGGTCATCATCTTTCCAGCATTGGTGGCCATCAAATCGGTCAGAATGCAAAAGGCCGCGCCCTGCGGCACGGCCCCCTGCGGGTCTGATCATGCCCTACAGGATAAAGCGGCTCAGATCACCCTTGCGGGCCAGCGGCGCCACCTTGGCCTGCACGTCGGCGGCCTCGATCAGCACAGCCTCGCCCTTGCGGTCGGCTGCGGTAAAGGACACATCCTCCAGAAGGCGCTCGAGCACGGTGGCCAGACGCCGCGCGCCGATATTTTCAACCCGCTCGTTAATATCCGCCGCAAGCTCCGCCAGCGCGTCAATCGCCCCGTCGCTGAACGACAGTTTCACATCCTCCGTGCCCAGCAGGGCAACATACTGCTTGAGCAGCGAATGCTCCGGCTCGGTCAGGATGCGGCGCAGGTCCTCGCGCGTAAGCGAGGCCAGTTCCACCCGGATGGGCAACCGCCCCTGCAACTCGGGCAACAGATCGGACGGCTTGGCAATATGGAACGCGCCCGATGCAATGAACAGGATATGATCGGTGCGCACCGGGCCGTATTTGGTCGAGACGGTGGTCCCCTCGATCAGCGGCAACAGGTCGCGCTGCACGCCCTCACGCGAGACATCGCCGCCCCGCGCGCCCCCTTCGGCGGCTCGGGCGCAGACCTTGTCGATCTCGTCGAGGAAAACGATGCCATGATCCTGCGCATGGGCCACGGCCTCGCGCGTCAGGGCCTCGGTATCGAGCATCCGGTCCGCTTCCTGCCGGATCAGGGCGGCACGGGCGGCGGCCACCGTCATGCGCTTTTGCTGCGGCACGCGGTTCATGAAGCCCTTCATCATATCCGAGAAGTTGATGACGGTGCCCGGCGTCATGTTCGGCATGTCGGACTGGGTCGGGTTGCCGCCCTCGGCAATCGATATCTCGACTTCCTTGTGCTCGAGCTCGCCTGCGCGCAGCATGCGGCGGAACTTGTTGCGGGTCTCGGCTGAAGCCCCCTCGCCCACCAGCGCATCGAGCAGGAGCTTCTCGGCCGCTTCCCCTGCATTGGCCTCGACATCCCTGCGCCGCAGGTCGCGCAGCATGTTGATCGAGACCTCGATCAGGTCGCGGATGATGCTCTCCACATCGCGGCCCACATAGCCCACTTCGGTGAATTTGGTGGCCTCGACCTTGAGGAACGGCGCCTGCGCGAGTTTGGCGAGGCGGCGGGCGATCTCGGTCTTGCCGCAGCCGGTCGGCCCGATCATCAGGATGTTCTTGGGCACAACCTCCTCGCGCATCGCATCGGGCAGCTGGGCGCGCCGCCAGCGGTTGCGCAGCGCAATGGCCACGGCGCGCTTGGCATCGCCCTGCCCGATGATGAAGCGGTCAAGTTCGGAGACGATCTCACGCGGGGTATGATTGGGTATTTCCATTATCAGGCCGCCCCTTCATGCGCATCCGCGCCCAGTGTCTCCACAATGACGCAGTGGTTGGTATAGACACAGATATCACCGGCAATCTTCATCGAACGGCGTGCGATTTCCTCGGCACCCAGCCCGTCAATGCCCAGCAGGGCGCGCGCGGCCGAGAGCGCGTAATTGCCGCCCGAGCCAATGGCGATGATGCCATCCTCGGGTTCAAGCACATCGCCATTGCCCGTAAGCGTGAAGGAACGCTCGGCATCGGCCACGGCCATCATGGCCTCGAGCCGGCGCAGGTAGCGGTCGGTGCGCCAGTCCTTGGCCAGTTCCACGCAGGCGCGCTCGAGCTGGTTGGGGTAGCGCTCGAGCTTGTTTTCCAGCCGCTCGAGCAGGGTGAAGGCATCCGCCGTCGCCCCCGCGAAGCCTGCCAGGATCTGCCCCGTCGGCCCGATGCGGCGCACCTTGCGAGCATTGCCCTTGATCACGGTGGCCCCCAGCGTCACCTGCCCGTCGCCCGCCATGGCGACACGCCCGCCGCGGCGCACACACAAAATGGTCGTACCATGCCACCCGACAGGGTCATGGGATGAGGAATGATGATCTTGCATGGTCCTACAGATAAAACCTTCCTGCGCCAGCACAAGGGGCAACGCGCCCGCTGCCGGGCGCGGGCCGCATTTCAGTCAGGCGGGCGCTGCATGATCCGGTCGATATGGGCGGCAAGGTCCGCCTGCGTGAAGGGCTTGTGCATGACATTGGCGCTGCCCGCGGGCAGCGCGCCCGCGCTGGCGTAGCCGGTCAGGTACAGCACGCGCAGGCCGGGGCGCAGGGCCTGGAGGTGGTGCACCGTCTCGAGCCCGCCCATGCCAGGCATCATCACGTCCATGATCACGAGGTCGATCGGGCCGAGCCCCGCCTTCATCGCCTCCACCGCCGCCGTGCCGGAGGAATATTCAAGCACCTCATGCCCGCGCGCGCGCAGAAAGCCTGCCGTGACCGCCCGCACGCCCGGCTCGTCATCCACCACCATCACATGCAGCGCGCGGCCATTTTGTGCCCCCGCCTGCAGGCTGGCCACGGGCCGGGCCGGGTCCTGCGCCCTGATGCCCCCCTGCACCGGCAGGCACAGATCCACGCGCGTGCCCTCACCCGGCTGGCTGCGCACCTGCACCTCGCCACCCACATGACGGATGAACCCATAGATCATGGACAGGCCCAGCCCCGTGCCGCGCCCCACATCCTTGGTGGTGAAAAAGGGCTCGAACACGCGCGCCAGCGTATCGGGCGACATGCCCACCCCCTGGTCGGTGACCGAGACCATCACGTAATCACCCGGCACGAGGTTGGTGCCCGCCACGATCTCCTTCACCTGCTTGAGGGCGGTCGAGACCACGATCATGCCACCGCCGGGCATGGCATCGACGGCGTTGATGCACAGGTTGAGCACGGCGAGCTCAAGCTGGCCCGCATCGGTGCACACAGGCGGCAGCCCCCCGTCGGATGCAGCGGTATCGACCACGATGGAACAGGGCTGCCCGCGGGCCCCCTTGCCCTGGCGCGAGACCACGGTCTGGGCCAGCAGGTCCTTCATGCCATGCAGCAGGGCGTTCACGTCCACCGGCTCGAGGCTCAGGTCGCGCGGGCGGCTGAAATTGAGCAGCCTGCGCGTGAGCGAGGCGCCACGCTGGGCGGCGGCGGCGGCGTTGTCGAGCAGGCGGGCCATCGGCCCTTCCTCCGGCCCCATGTCGCGCACGAGTTCGAGCGAGCCCAGCACTGCGGTAAGCAGGTTGTTGAAGTCATGCGCGATGCCGCCTGCCAGCGTGCCGAGTGCCTGCATCTTTTCCGCCTGGCGCAGGCGGGCCGCCATTTCCTGCTGGCGGGTGATGTCGCGGTTGATCACGACCGAGCCGGCCGAGCCATCGCCCAGCGCGCCCAGAACCACGCGCGTGATCTCGCGCCACCGCCCCTGTGCCGCACCCCGGATATGGGCAGGCAGTTCGAGCGCTTCCTCATCCCGCCCTTCCGCCTGCAGGCGCGCCTGCGCTGCCCGGATGATGGGCAGGAGGTCGGCATCGCACAGTTCCTCCTCCGTGTGGCCAAGGCAGGCATTGATGTCCCGGCCATAGAAATCGGCCGCCTGCTGGTTGATGCGGATGAAGCGCCCCTGCGCATCCTTGAAGCCAAGGCCCGAGCGCAGGTTGTCAAGCAGCCCGTGCAGCAGCATGCGCTCGGTGCGCAGTTCACGCTCGAGGCGGTGGTAATCCGCCGCCTGCACGATCATGGCGCGCAGGGCGTCGGGGTCCCATGGCTTGTGGGAATAGAACGAGATGCGCCCCTGGTTGAGTGCCGCCGCCACCGCGCCGATATCGGCATAGCCGGTGAGCAGGATGGCCTGGGCATCGCTATGGGCGCGGGCACGGGCCAGCATCACGTCGCCGCCCATCTCGGGCATGCGCTGGTCGGACACGATCACGTCCACGTCGTTGCGGGCGGAAAGGATCTGCAGCGCCTCGGTGGGCGATGTGGTGGACAGGACGGTAAACGTGTCTTCCAGCAGGTCGGTCAGGGCAACGAGGATCTCCGCCTCGTCATCGACCAGCAGCACGACGGGGCGCGCCTGCGCGGCAGGATCTGTGTTCATGGGCATGGTCTCTCCCTGCACGCGGGCTGTGGGCATGGTCAGGCCATGCGCCCGGATGATATGGCGGCCGGTGGCGGGCTTTCACTTCCCTGCTCCGGATGCCACGGTACGGAAATGGTGAAGCGCGCCCCACCCTGTGGCGCCCGCCCCACCGACAGGCTGCCGTGATGCGCCTGCACCACGCTGTAGGCAATGGCCAGCCCCAGCCCCGTGCCCGCCCCGACCGGCTTGGTGGTGAAGAACGGCTCGAAAATGCGCTCCTGCACATCGGGCGCAATGCCGGGGCCACTATCGGTAATGACAAAGACGTAACTGTCGGGCCCGCTGTCATTATGGGCGAGGTAGGTGTGGATCCCGATCTCGCCCACCGCCATGCCGCCCTGACCAGACATATCATCATGCTGGGCGGCAAGAATTGCATCCGCCGCATTGCTGATAATATTCATGATGACCTGATTGAGCAGCGCCGCCTGGCAGTACAGCCGGTCAGGCGCCTCATACTGGCGCCTGACCGCAATGCCGCTGCCCAGTTTCTGGGTCAGCAGCGCCATGACCGTTTCCAGCGCCTCGGGCACGTCGATAAGCTGGAACAGCCCTTCATCAAGCCGCGAGAATTTGCGCAGGTTCAGCACAAGGTTCTGGATGCGCCGCAACCCCATGTTCATCGACCCCACCCGGTCGCGGCACTTGGCCAGGATCGCGCCCCGCTGGTCGTGGTCGGCATCTGTGGTGGCGTCTTCCATCGCCGCAAGCCGGTCCAGCCCGCGCGCCACCGTGTCCTTGTGCGCCAGGATGAAGGCCAGCGGGTTGTTGATCTCGTGCGCGATGCCCGCCACCAGCTCACCCAGGGATGCCATCTTGGCGGTCTGCACCAGCTTGCCCTGGGTCTCGATCAGCTTGCGGTTGGCGTCGGCCAGTTCGCGGTTGGCCTGCTCCAGCGCCTCGGCCAGCGACGCCTTCGATGCAATGGCCGCCGCCTCCGCGCGCGCACTCTTGACCGCGATCTCGCGCGCCTGCCGCTCCACCTCGATGCGGCGCACGTCATCCTGCAACAGCTTGCGGCGCACCAGCACGCGAATGCGCAGCGCCAGCGCCGCAGGCCCCACATCGCGCGAGACGAGATCATCGATCCCCGCCTCGAACACGCGGGCCGAGAACTCCTTGGCATCGGGCCGGGGGGCGCCATCCACGCCGAGTATGCGCGGCGGCACGTTGCCCGAGAGCAGGTCCTCCTGCCGCCATTCATCAAGCTTGCGGCAGACTTCAAGCCCGTCGAACTCCCGGCACGCAAGGTCGATCACCACGCAGTCGGGCATGTGCTCAGGGTCATGCAGCAGGGCGGGCACGAGGCGGGAGGGGTCATGCCACAGGGTGACGATGTGCCCGTCGCGCCGCAGCTGGTCGAGCAGTTCGGGCACGGCGCGCCTGTGTTCGGGCTCGGGGGCGATGACCATGATGCGCGCGCGCCGGAACACGCGCTGCGGCACGAGCGAGGGCGCATGCGCCGCGTGCTCGCGCAGCAGCGCGCGGATGCGGAAGACGATCAGCGCCGGGTCCGAGGATTTGGGGATATAGGCATCCGCCCCGCTTTCCAGCCCCTCGCGCTCCAGCCCCGGCTCGATCCCCTCGGTCAGGATCAGCACGGGTATGGTGCGCGTGACCGCGTTCATGCGCAGCTGGCGGGCAAGCTGGCCGCCATTCATGCCCGGCAGGTGATAATCGGCGATCACCAGCCCCGGCAGGCGCACATCGAGCGTATCGAGCGCCTCCTCCCCGCTGGCCACGCGATGGACGTGAAAGCCGTGGCTTTCCAGCATACGGCGGATGCGCAGGGCCTGCGTGTCCGAATCCTCCACCAGCAGCAGGGTGTCGGCAATGGCTTCGCGGTCGGTCAGCACCATGGGGTCGTCTTATCCAGCCAGGGGGTCTTGGGAGGGAACAGGGCCGCCCGCCATGGCCCGGAGAATATGGGGGGCGATTTCATGCACCGGCAGGCTGATGCATGCCGCCCCCGTGCGCTCGGCAGCGCCCGGCATGCCGTGAATGACGGCGGTGCTGCGGTCCTCCACCACCGTGTAGCCTCCGCGCGCGCGCAGGCGGCCCAGCCCCTCCACGCCGTCCTCGCCCATGCCGGTCAGCAGCACGCCAAGCCCGTCGGCGCCAAAAACCCTTGCCACGGAGGAAAACAGCACGTCAGCCGAGGGGCGCTGCCCCTGCACCGGGGCTGCGTCGTGCAGCAGCACCTCGCCGCGCGGGCCCACCGTCATGTGCCGGTTACCCGGCGCCACGAGCACCTGCCCGCGCGCGAGTGGCATGCCATGCTGCGCCAGCCTGACCGGCAGCGCCACCTGCTGGTCCAGCCACTGGGCAAAACCTTCCATGAAGCTTTGCCCCATATGCTGCACCAGCACCACCGGCAGCGCGAAATCGGGCGGCAGGTCACCCAGCACGCGGGCAAAAGCGGTCGGCCCCCCGGTGGAGGCGGCCATGGCGAGGATGCGGGGGTGGATGACAAGCGGGCGCGACCACATGCCCTTGTGGCGAAAGGGCTCCGCCTGCATGAGCCTGCGCCGGATGACCGGCACCTGGCTCATGATGTAGAGCTGGGTGGCAATGCCCTGCGCCACGGCGGCCCCCGCGCTGCCCGTAAGCCCCTGCGGCTTCTCGATCACCGACAGCGCCCCCGAGCGCAGCGCGTTCATCGAGACCTGCGTGGCCTGGCCGCCCAGCGTGTCGCTCACGATGACGATGGGGGTGGGAAAATGCGCCATGATCTGCCGCGTGGCCTCAAGCCCGTCCATGCCGGGCAGGCAGATATCCATCGAGATCACGTCCGGCCGCAGGCGCGGCACGAGGCGCAGGGCCTCCTCCGCCGTTTCCACCGCCTCGGCCAGTTCAAGGCGCGGGTCATCGGCCACCACGCGCATGAGCAGGTGGCGCAATACCGCCGAATCCTCCACGATCAGCACGCGTCTTGGCGGCTGGACCGGCTGGGGCAGGACTGCGTTCACAAAAGCCCCCTTATGGTGTCGATCAGTTCGCCCTGGTCGAAACGCTGCTTGGTCAGGTAGGCCCGCGCGCCGCCTTCCATGCCGCGACGGATATCCTCGCCATCATCGCGCGAGGTCATGAGCACGACGGGAATATGGGCCAGATGCACATCCCCCTGCATGGCCGCGAGCAGGGCCAGGCCATCCATGCGCGGCATTTCCACATCCGTCACCACCACATCCACATGCCGCGAGGATTGCTGGAGCATGGCCAGCGCCTCCTCCCCATCCACCGCAAGGCACACGTCATAACCGTGGGACTGGAGGATCGTTTTCTGCAATGTCCGGGTCGTGATCGAGTCATCGACCACCATCACCAGCGGCGCGTGGCGCACGGGCACCACGGGGGCGGCGCTGTCCACATCGCTGAAATGCGCCCCACCCCCATTGCCGCGCTCGCGCCAGCGCGCAAACAGCCGGTCGGGGCTGAGCACGAACACCGGCTGGTCCTCGCGCGGCCAGGCAATGCCGGGCACGAGCTCGCTGTCCAGCCCCACGGCGGTGGCGTCCGACACCAGGAGCGTGCGCACATCGACCATGCGCTCGACGGCAAAGCCGCAGCGCACGCCATCGACCTCCATCACCACCACACTCACCGCGCCATCGCGCACCGGCAGCGGCGCGTTTTCATCGCCCACGAAGGCGCGCAGCGGGGCGAGCGGCACCAGTTCCTCCTCGCGCCGTTCGTCTGCCACACCCGCGCCATTGGGCGGGTGGGGCACCACGGCAAACGGCATGCCGCCCACCAGGCGGATCTCGTCACGCCGCACGCGCAGCAGGTGGCGGATCACCCGGCCGGGCAGGCCGAGGGACTGGCCTTCGTTTTCCACCAGCAGCACGGTGCGCTGGCGCTGCGACACCGGCACGGTCAGGATGACGGTGGTGCCCGCGGGCTGGCGCTGCTCCATGCGCACGCTGCCATGGAGCGCGCGCGCCGCCTCCGCCACCACGGAAAGCCCCACCCCGCGCCCGGCCAGGCTGTCGGCCTTGCCACGGGTGGAAAAACCCGGCTCGAACACGCGCGCCAGCAACTGCCGTGCATCGAGCGGGGCATCGGCATGGACCAGCCCCTGCCCTGCCGCGCGGGCGGCGATGGCACGCAGGTCGGGGCCGCGCCCGTCATCGCTCACCGCGACCTGCAGCCGCACCCCGGTCATGGTCACGGCGATGGTGATGTTGAGGTCTTCCGACTTGCCCGCCGCCAGCCGCTCGGCACGGGTTTCATGCCCATGCACGATGGCGTTGCGCACGAGATGGATAACCGGGTCGCGCAATGCCTGCATCACGCGGCGCTCAGTCTGCACGTTCATGCCGGTCATGTGCACCTCGACGCCTGCCTCCGGCCCGCCATGCTCGCGCGCGATGCGCCGCGCCATGGCGGCCAGCGAGCCGAACACGCTCTCGGCGGGCACGAGGGTTACGGCATGCACTTCCTCGCCCAGGCGCAGCAGGGCACGGTCGATCTGGCCCGCCATGAGCTCACGCTCACGCCCCACCCCCATCAGCCGGCGCGTCATGCGCGCGAATTCGGCCACCGGGTCGGCGCGCATGCGCTCGGGCGCGTGCATGACGGCGCGCGCATCACCCAGCAGGTCCATCACCTGCGCCCATAGCCGCTCATGCCGGTCGGCCACGGCCATGAGGTCATGCACGGCGGCGGCCAGCGCATCGAGCCGGGCCACGGGCACCTGCACATAGGCCGGGTTTTCCACCTGCGTCGCCGCCTCATCGGGTGCGGCGGGCGCATCCGGGGGCGTTGCGGTCATGAGCAGGTCGATCTCGTCGAGCGTATCGGTAATGGCAGCAAGATCGGCCGCGTCGGGCAGCGCATGGGCCGAGAGCAGGGCCGAGAGGCGGTTCTCGAGCGCATGGGCCACGCCCTCGACCACCGGCAGTTCCACCGCGCGCGCCGCACCCTTAAGCGAATGGACGCGGCGGAAGATCTCCGCAAGGCCCTGCGCATCCGGGCAGCCCGCCGCCACGATGGCGCGGATGGCCCGCAGGTGGTCGCGGTATTCGGCATCGAACACCGCCAGCAGTTCGTCCCTCAGGTTATCCACGGGCTGGCCCGTCAGGTCCGGTAACGCGCGGAAATGGTGAGCAGCTGCTTGGACAGCTTGCCGAGGTTGCTGGCCGAGACCTCAAGGTTGCGCGTGCCGCCCGATGTCTGCTGGCTGGCCTGGCGGATGCTCTGCAGCGCGGTCATGACCTGCTCGATGCCGATCTGCTGCTGGTTGGTCGAGGCCACGATCTGCTGGAAGGCATTCACGCCCTCCTGGATGCCGCCGGTCATGCGCTCGATGGTGCGGTAGGCGATGTCGGTGCGTTCCTTGCCCGCCGAGACGCGCTTGACCGCCTCCTCCGTCAGCATGACGGAGGTGTTGATGCCGCGCTGGATGTCGCCCAGTATGGCGCGCACGTTCTGGGTGGCATCACGCGACTGGTCGGCGAGGATCTTCATCTCGGCGGCCACCACGGCGAACGAACGGCCATGCTCGCCTGCCGCCGCCGCCTCGATGGCGGCATTGAGAGCGAGCAGGTGCGAACGCTCCGACAGGTCATTGACCGAGGCAATGATCTCGCTGATCGCCTCGGTGCGCTCGGACAGCGCCACGATGTTCGAGGCCACGGCCTCGGCGCCATCATGGGTGTGGGCCATGGCGCGCGCGGTTTCCTCCACGGCCTCAAGCCCGCTGGCCGAGCTGTGCACGATCACCTCGGCGGATGAAATCACCTCACGCGCGCGCTTGCTGATCTGGGCACCGGAATGGGTGATCTCGTCCACCGTGGCAGCCGTTTCCTGGACTGCGGCAAACTGTTCCTCAACACTTGCGGCCTGCTGCTGGGTGGAGGCGCGGATCTCGGCCACGGCGGCATCGAGGTTCTGCGTCACCTCGCCGCTCTGGCGGGCAATCTCGCGCAGGCCGTCGATCATGCGGTTGAGCCCGGCGGCAAGGCGGGCGACCTCATCGCGCTCCTCGCCCATGCTGCCCACCTTGGCGCGGGTGGCAAGGTCGCCCTGCCCCACGCGCTCCATCACGTGCATGATGGACGAGATCGGCTCCATGATCGAGCGCCGCGTCCAGAAGGTCACGATCAGCGCCACCACCACGGCGAGCACCATGCCAATGGCCAGCGAGCGGCGGCTGTAGTCATAGGAGGCCGCACCCTGGGTTTCGGCCACCTGCACCCCGTGGTCGAGCAGCGAGGCGGCGCGGCCCACGAGCAGGTCGATCGACTGCTCGCGGCTGTCTATGCGCGAGGCCTGCTCGCGCACGCTGGCATCATTGCCCGCACGGATGGCCTGGAACAGGAGCCCCGCGCCGCGTGTATCCATCTGGAACTGGCTGGAAATATCACGCAGCTGGCTGGCCACGGTACTGAACATCTCGCGCTGGTCGTTGCTGCGCGCAAGGCGGCCGCCTTCCTCGGCACGGGAAAGCACGCCAGCGAGCAGGCTGTCGGCCTCGCGGGCCTTTTCATCCCAGCTGGCAATGGCATCTTCGAGCACGGCGGGCGCAGTCTCGAAATCATGGGCGTAGTAATGCGCCAGGATGGCGAGCCTGCGGGCGACGAGGTCGTTCTCGTTGGCGCGGATATGGGTCAGTTCACGATAGACCGACAGGTCACGCGTGACGATGATGGTCATCTCGTCGCGCACGTCGCGTATCTGCCCCAGCGCATAGATACCCAGCGAGACCATGAGCAGGACACCGACCATGAAACCGAACAGCAGGCGATTGGCGATAGTCACGGCACTTCACACTCCGACATAACGGGAAGAAAACAGGCGCGCGGGATCGATGACCGTCATGCTGCGCCCATCGGCCAGCCTGGCCTGCGGAAAGCCCGAGGGCGTAAGGGGGGTGGGTGTTGCGGTAATGTCCACCGTGCCGCCCGCCCTGCTGGCCAGCAGGGCGATGCGCCCGAGCGGAATGCTCGACACCGAGCGCAGCAGTAGCATGACACCGGGCTGCGCCAGTGCAGCGCCCCCAAGCAGCACCGACAGGTCGAACACGGTATAAAGGTCACCCTGATAGCCATGCACGCCGCGCACGCCGGGCGGGCAGTCGGGCCTGCGCGGCATGTCGCTCCACACCGGGTCGGTCACGCGCAGCACGGCATGCAGGTCCACCCCGCAGCACTGGCCCGCAAGGTCGAGCAGGACCAGCGGGCGCGCGGGCACGCCGGGGCCTTCGGTGTCGGCGCGGGCGGCCATGATGCGCGCGCGGTCGGCCAGCACGCGCCGCGCAAAGGCCTCGCGCCCCGCAAGGGGGGGGGCGGCAGGCGGCGGGCCGAAAAAACGCACCATCAGGACGGCACCTGCTGGGCGCGGGCCATGGCCTGGCGCGCGCCAGACGGCGCACCGGGCGGCTCATCAAGCTGGCGCACCAGCCGCAGCAGCCCGCCCGCGGTCAGGCCATCGCCATCAGGCAGGGGGGCATCGGGCGGGCAGCGGCTGGCGAGTTCCGTCATCTGCGCGCGGATGCGCGCGGCCTGCGCATGGCCGCCCGCATCTTCAAGCAGGCGGGCGAGGTAGCAGCGCGCCATGACGTGGTCGCGGCACAGATAGATGACCCGGCGGAACGATTCCTCGGCCTGCAGCAGGTTGCCGTGCCCCCATGCCAGCACGGCGAACAGGAAATGGATGCGCACGTCAACCGGGTGGCGGGCCAGATGGTCGCGGCACATCTGCATGGCGCGCGCCACGTGCCCGCCATCGGCCACGCGGCGGATGGCGGCGGCCACGGGCGTGCTGTCGGGCAACGACGCAGGGGGCGTGGCACGCGGGATGCGGGGCGCGGGCGGCGGCCGCGTTGCGGCCAGTGCCGCCTGCGCGCCCCCCACGCATGGCGCGCGGAACGCCAGCGTGCCGGGCAGGCGCACGGTCTCGAGAAACGGCCTGAAATCGGAAACCGGCTCCGAATGCCCCAAAAGCAGCCAGCCCTCGGGCACGAGGCGCCCCGCCATGGCGTGCACCAACCCCACCGCCTGCGCCTGCGCGAAATAGATCAGCACATTACGGCACAGGATGAGGTCGAACGGACCGGCGGGGCCGCCATCGGGGCGCAACAGGTCAAGGATGTTGCTGTAGCGGAAGGTGACCATGCGCCGGTACCCCTCATGCAGCCGCCACAGGCGCGCGCTGACGGGGGTGAACCATTCCGCGCGCTGCGCAGGCGCAATATCACGCAGGCTCCATGCGCTGAACGCGGCCTCGCGCGCCTGGTCAAGGGCGCGGGTGCTGATGTCGGTGCCCAGGATGTCGATCCGCCAGTCCGCCAGTTTCTGGCCTGCCTCATCGAGCAGGCGCGCCAGCACGATGGCGATGGAATAGGGCTCGGCCCCGTTGGCGCAGCCCACGCTCCAGATCCGCAGGTGCCGCGTGGCCTGCGCCCTGCGGATCAGCCGGGGCAGGATGGTGCGCTCAAGGGCCGCGAACTGCTCGGCATAGCGGAAGAAGAAGGTCTCCCCGATGGTGATGACCGATTCCAGCTCGCGCCATTCCGCATCGCCATGCGTGCCGTCGGCCAGCAGGGCCAGGTAGTCATGGCAGGTGCGGCAGCCATGCAGGCGCATGCGCGCGCCCACCACCTCTTCAAGCAGGTCGGCCTTGTCCACGTAGTAATGCAGGCCGGTGCGCCGGGTCACGGCATTGACGAGCCTGCGAAACCCCGCTGGCGGAAAGGCGGCCGATCCGCTCACGGCGCACCATCCGCTGCCGTGGTGGCGCCGGGGTCCGTCTGCGCCCAAAGGGCCGCGCGCGCGCGGGTGCGCTCGAGCAGGCTGTCGAGCCGCATGCGTTCACCGTCGTCCAGGATGTCGGTCATGCGCAACATGAAGGCAGTGCTGCCATCCCCCAGTTCAAGTTCCTGCCCCGCACCCTCTGCTTCCGTGGCGCCTGCGTCAACCATGGCGGGGCTGCCCTTTGGGGGGTGCATGACATCAAGGGCCGCATCGACCAGCAGCGCGACACAGCCACCGCCGGGCTGGTTGCACAAAAGCAGCGGGCGGTAGAGCAGATCAAGCGGCGCACGCACGGCGTGGGCGCGCACGCCAAGCAGCACACCAAGGTCAAGCACCGCCACCATGGCACCCCCGAGCCGGAACCAGCCCGAAACATGCGGCACCGTCACCATGGGCGCGCGCAGGGCGGGCACGGGCATGCACTCGCGCACCACCAGGCCCGCGGGCAGGCCGTACTGCCGCTCCCCCACCCGAAAGACCATGACCGGCGGGGCTTCGGGGCGGGCCCTCCCCGTTGCCGTGGCCTGCTGTGGGCTGGTGTGATCCATTGCTCCGGCGCCCTTCGCTGTTTGCCATATGCACAAGGCAGAAGTTTGCATTTAATACAAGCCATCGCTACCTCGGGCAGGAATGCATTTCCTACAATCCGGGGAAGCCGCCCCTTGCCGGAGTCTTGTTTTGATGGACAGTTCCTTTTCCAGCCGTTCCCAGGACCGCACGCTGCCGCCTGACGCCACCCCTCCCGGCAGGCTGAACGGGCCGCGCATCGTGCGCATTGGCGTGTGGGCGGTGTTCTATTTCGCGTTCTACCTCGTGCAGCAGGTTTCCGAGCTGGTGGCGCCCCTGGTGCTGGTGCTGGGCATTGGCTGGAGCGCGCTGCCGCATGTGATCGGCATCGTCAACGGGGCGGCGGGCAGCGACCCGCAGGCGCGTGACATGATCGCCCATGTGGCCCACTCCATTCCTGACCATCTTGAGGTGGGATCGCATTTCCTCACGCCGTCCTCGCTGGTGTTTGACGGGTTGATGCTCATGGCGCTGGCGGCCCTGTGCGCAACGCTGTCGACCATCGCCGCGCGCACCATGTAACAAACGGACGGACCCGCCCTATGTTCCGCCTGCATGATGTCAGTTACGCCTATGGCGGCAGCCAGGCCGGCGTGGCTGCGCTGTCGCATGTCAGCCTTGACGTGGCGCAGGGCGAATTCCGCTGGCTGCTGGGGCCGTCGGGGGCGGGCAAGTCGTCGCTGCTGTCCATCCTGTCGCTGGAGGTGCAGGCCAGTTCCGGCATGGTCGAGATCCTGGGCGTGCCGGTCAGGCAGACACGGCGCGCGGGGCTTGCGCGGCTGCGGCGGCGCATCGGGGCGGTGAAGCAGGATTTCGGCCTGCTGCCCGACATGAGCGTGTTCGACAACGTGGCCCTGCCGCTGCGCCTGCAGCACCGCGCCGAGGCCGAAATTGCGCATGAGGTGCATGCCATCATGAAATGGGTCGGGCTGGAACACAGGCTCGATGCCCTGCCTCCCCAGCTTTCGGGCGGCGAGCAGCAGCGCGTGGCCATTGCGCGGGCCGTGATCTACCGCCCGGCCCTGCTGGTGGCCGATGAGCCGACCAATGCCCTTGATGAGCGCCAGGCCGGCCGCCTGATGCGCATGTTCCACCGCCTGGCCGAACTGGGCACCACCATCGTGGTCGCCACCCATAACGATGCCATCGTGGCCAAGTACCCTGCGCCCACCATCGAACTCCTCCACGGCCATCTCGTGCGGGATCACGGCTGATGGCCCGCCAGCGCTATCATGACGGGCTGGCCCTGCGGCAGGCGCTGCCGGGGCGGTTCCTGCCATTCCTTGTGGGCAGCATGGCTTTTCTTGCCGCACTCGCGCTGGCGGGCGGCATTGCCGCGCACAGCCTCTCGCAACGCTGGACGCATGGGGCAGGCGCTGTGACCACCGTGCAGGTGCCCGGCCCCACCGATCCCGCCACCACCACGGCCGCCATGGGCCAGATGCCCGCGACCCGCATCGACGCAGTGCTGGCCATCCTGGCCGCCACCCCCGGCATTACCGACACCCATCGCCTGAGCGATGCCGAACTGCGCGCGCTGCTCGCCCCATGGATCGAGCAGACCGGCGATGCCAGCCTGCCGCTGCCTGCCGTGATCGAGCTGCACACCGCCCCGGGGCAGGACGTGGCGGCCAGCCTGCTGCCCCGGCTGCAGGCGCAGGCGCCGGGCGTGCTGATGGAGCATGACAGCGTATGGAGCGACCGGCTGGCAGCCCTTGCCGCCAGCCTGCAGGCCTGCGCGGGCCTGGCGGTGCTGGTGGTGATGACGGTGGCTGTGTGCGTGGTCATGGCCGCGACGCGGGCTGGGCTGCTCACACGGCGGCAGGCCATCGGGCTGATCCATGCGCTGGGGGCGACCGACAGCTACATCTCGGGCCGGTTTGCCACGCGCGTGGGGCTGCTGGCGCTGTGGGGCGGGCTGTGCGGCAGCGTGCTGGCGCTGCCCATGCTGCTGGCCCTGTCGCAGCTCGCAGCGCCCTTCACCGCCATGGGCGATGCGCCCGCTACCGCCCCCGACTGGCGCGACCTGCATGCATGGAGCGCCCTGCTGCCCCCTGCCCTGCTGTGGATGCTCGTGATCGTGCCACCCGCAGCCGGGCTGACCGGCTGGGCCACGACGCAACTGACCGTGCGGGCCTGGCTGCGCCGCCTGCCATGACACGCCTGCGCCGCCTGCTGCTGCCGGGCCTGCTGGGCCTTGCCGCGTGGTGCGCGGGGCTGGGCTGGTTCATTGTCGATGCCCGCCGCCCGGCCGCCGTGCCCCCGCATGCCGATGGCATCGTGGCGCTGACCGGCGGGCAGGGCCGCATCGAGCAGTCGCTGCAGTTACTGGCGCAGGGCTATGGGGACCGGCTGCTGATTTCGGGCGTGGACCGGCATGCAACGCTGGGTGATTTCCTGCGCCACCAGCCCCCTCCCGTGCCCCTGGCGCTGTGGATGCATACGACACTGGGCCACCGGGCCGCCTCCACGCTGGGCAATGCGGATGAAACCGCCGCATGGGTGCATGAATACGGCATGAAAAGCGTGATCGTGGTCACCGCAGGCTACCATATCCGCCGCGCCATGCTCGAGATCGCGCGCACCGTGCCCGGCGTGCGCCTGTATGGCTACCCCATCCGCTCGCCTGCCCTGCGCCACCCGCTGCACCCCGGCACGATCCGGCTCATGGTGGTGGAATATGACAAATGGCTGCTCGCCTGCCTTGACATCGCCCGCCTGACCCGCCCGCTGCACGGCCTGCTCCACCATGCCGACACGCGGCCCATAGCCCCCATGGGGTAAGCGGGCGGCTTGTCGCAGGCCGCGTTTTCTGGTGTTAGGGTAGCGCTGAACCACCCCCGATGGACCTGTTAGCCCCATGACCGTACTGCGCGCCTTCGTGTTCAACCTGTATTTTGTCGTGCTGACCCTCGTGATGGGCATCGCGGCCTTCGCCATCCGGCTGTGCGGCAAAAAATACGCGCTGGCCTACGCCAAGCTGTGGACCGGGCTGACCCTGCGCGGGCTGGAACGCATCTGCCGCATCGACATACAGGTGAGCGGGCTCGAGCACCTGCCGCCCGGCCCATGCCTGCTGGCATGCCAGCACCAGTCCATGTTCGACACATTCGCGTGGATGAACATCGTGCCGCTGCCCACCTATGTCATGAAGCGCGAGCTTGAGCGCATTCCGCTCGTTGGCCCCATGCTGCGCCTGACCGGCATGATCGGCGTGGACCGTAATGCCGGGGCCAAAGCACTGCGCGCCCTGCTGGCCGAGGCCGACCGCGCAGCGAAGGAAGGGCGGCAGATCATCATCTTCCCCGAAGGCACGCGCACGCCGCCTGGCGCTGCGATAAAGCTGCAACCGGGCATTGCCGCCCTCTCGGCGCATACCGGCCTGCCGGTCATTCCGGTCGCGACCGATGCGGGGCTGCACTGGGGGCCAAAGGCGCTGGTCAAGACGCCGGGCACCATTCACATCGTGGTGGGCAGGCCCCTGCCCGCGGGGCTGAAGCGTGCGCAACTGCTGCCTGCCATTGGCAGCGCGTGGCAGGATCTGTGCACGCAGAACGGGCTGCCCGTGCCCAGCGCGGCCTCCCCGGCCACCACGAGCGCGTGACAGGGCCACGTCATACCTGGCCAGGCCTGCGGCTCTCCTGACCTGAGCAAGCCTGCCTATGATGCGTATGGCTGTTCCTCGTTTGAAATCTGCCCGTGCCGCGGCATGCCGTTCGGTTATGGGGATGCCAGGTTCACGCACGCGCAGCTTCGCGCCAGATGGATTGCCCAGGGCTGCCCGTGGCATTCCACCATCATCGCCCCGCCAGCACGGCAGGATGCCCGGCGGCAGATGGTCCGGACCGGGCTGATCGGGGCTGCGTAAAAAAGAACCGCTGCCTATCAGTCCGCCGTGGGGGAACTGCCCGCAAGCTGGCCGCGCAATGTTTCCACCTGCTGGCGCAGGTCCATGATTTCCTGCAACAGGTTCTCCACCGTGCGGTTGCCCGCGCGTTCCACCGCGTAAAGCGAGGTGAACAGCGACATGGCCTGCCGCACCACGGCGGCCTGCTCCTGGCCCAGCGCCTCAAGCCCGTCGCCTGCCGCATCCGGAGCCTGGCGGTCCATGAATTCACCCATCATGCGCTCGAGGTAGTCGGATACCTCGCCCTGCCTGCTGTCGCCATAACAGCGGATGAGTTGGCGCAGGAAGGCGACCGGCAGCATGGCGCGGCCGCGCGTTTCCTCCTCGAGCATCACCTGGGCGAGCACGCCGCGGGTAATGTCATCGCCGGTGCGGGCGTCGAGAATGACAAAGGCACGGTCGAGCTTGACCATGTCGATCAGGTTCTCGAGCGTGATGTATGCCGACACTTCGGTATCGTACAGCCGCCGGTTGGCATATTTCTTGATGACGACGGGAGCAGAAGAGACCGACACATGCCTTCCTTTCACATGGCGCGGGAACCGGGCCGAGGGGCCCCGGCGCCCCGCGCGGACGCCCTGGCGTGAGGCGTGCCCCTTCCCTTTAGGGCATAACCCGCGCCCCGACCATGAGCCGTGTCATAAAACCTTCATTTCCGCCCTGACAAAACGGCCTGTCCTGCCCCGCCGGAGCGCCACGCACAGGCTTTCCATGCCCGGCGCATTGCGTTCATGACGTATTATGTCAGAAACTGTCCTTTTCCTTGCGCAGCCTGCCCAGCGTCGCCACGTCGGGCGCGCGCAGGAAGGGATTGGTCGCACGCTCCTCATCGAGCCGGACAGGCAGGGTGGGCAGGCCACGCGCCCGCAGGCTGGCGACCTCGGCCGCGCGCGCCTGCACGGCGGGGTTGCCAGGCTCGACATGCAGGGCGAAACGCGCATTTGACTGCGTATATTCATGCCCGCAGCACAACAGCGTTTCACCGGGCAGGGCATCGATGCGGCGCAGCGAGGCGAACATGTCAGCCGGCGTGCCCTCGAACAGACGCCCGCAGCCCATGCTGAACAGCGTATCGCCACAGAACAGCGCAGGCCCCGTGGGGAAATAATACGATACCTCGCCCGCCGTGTGGCCCGGGGTTGCAATCACCTGCACCTGCTGCGTGCCAAACGCCACCACATCGCCATCGCGCACCGCGATATCGAGCGGCGGCAGGCGGTACGCATCCACCGCCGCCCCCACGATCCGCGCACCATAACGCTGGCGCAGCGCCTCGGCTGCGGCAATATGGTCGGCATGGTGGTGGGTGAGGAAGATCATGTCCAGCCGCCCGCCCGCTTCATCAATGGCGGCAACGAGCGGCGCTTCCTCGGCGGGGTCGATCATGCCAGCGGGGCCTGCCGGGCCATCATGCACGAACCAGGCGTAATTGTCCGACAGGATGGGAATCGCCCTGATCGAGAGTTTCCGTGCCATGACATGTCCCTCCATGTAACCTGATCTCCTGCCACGCCATGGGCATGGCATGCCCGCGTGCAGCCTGTTAGTGTAACACCCATGGGCGCCAACATGCACACCGCCGCAAGCTTTTATGCTTCCCGCCGGGGCCAGATGGCCGCCCGGCTGCTTGGCCAGCGCATGGCCGGATTCTGGCCCGAGGGGTCACGGGGGCACATGCTCGGGCTTGGCTATGCCCTGCCCTTCCTGCCGCTATGGGACCGGCCCGGGCAGCCCTGCTTCTCGGCCAGGCTCGACGCGCCTGTCACGCGCGAGGGCGGGCCGTGGCAGGGGCGCGACTGCGTGGCCCGGGGCGACAGCCTGCCCTTTGATGACCTGAAATTCGACCGCATCCTGATGATCCACGCGCTTGAAACCAGCGAGGACAAGAACACCCTGCTGCGCCAGGTGTGGAAGATCCTCAAGGATGACGGCGCGCTGCTGCTCATCGTGCCCAACCGGGCCGGACTGTGGGCGCATACGGACAATTCACCCTTCGGGCAGGGCACGCCCTTTTCGCGCCGCCAGATCGACCGCTGGCTGGCCAATGCCTGCTTCCGCGCCGAGCGCCATGAGGATGCCCTCTACATTCCCCCCGCCGGTCCATGCCCCGCGGGCCCCGCCACCATGGCGGAATGGACGGGGCGCACCCTCTTCCCCCGCCTTGGCGGCGTGTGCATGATCGAGGCGGTGAAGGACATCTATGCAGGCGTGCCCACCCGCCCGGCCACGATCATGCCCGCCGGGCTGCGGCTGCGGCCCGCGCGGCTGTTTTCACGCAGCATCGCCCACCGCCCGCGGGGTGGGAACACGCAGGATACTTGACCAATTTTGCGGGAATCTCCATGAACATTGTCCCATGTCGCTAATTCAATCCCTCAAGCTTGTCCTTGCCCCGCCGCACCCGGCTGCGCGCCCCTTCCTGCTCGCGTCCGGCGCGGGCGCCGTGATCGGGCGGCTGCTGCCGTGGCGGGCAACCAAGCTGCTTGGTACGGCCAGTGGCCTGTTCTTCGGGTTCTGCCTGTATTTCTTCCGTGACCCCGAGCGCGTCACCCCGGCCGAAGCCAACGTGGCCGTGGCCCCGGCGGATGGGCATATCGTCTCGATCGAGAAAGTGGCGCCGCCGCCGGAACTCGACATGGGCGATGCCCCGGTGTGGCGCATCGCCACCTTCCTGTCGGTGCTTGACGTGCATGTGAACCGCATGCCCATCGCGGGCACGGTCACGCGCGTGTCGTATCATGCGGGGCAGTTCCTCAATGCCAGCCTTGACAAGGCATCCGAGCTCAATGAGCGCAATGCCCTGCGCCTTACGCTCAAGGACGGGCGGCAGCTTGCCGTGGTGCAGATCGCGGGGCTGATCGCGCGCCGCATCCTGTGCGATGCGGAGGAAGGCATGCAGTATGAAACCGGCGAGCGCTTTGGCCTGATCCGCTTTGGCTCGCGCACCGACCTGTACCTGCCCGCCGACGTGGCCCCGCTTGTCGAGGTGGGCCAGACCATGATCGGCGGCGAGACCGTGATGGCGCGGCTTTAAGCGGTTATGGCAGTTCCCCCCCCCGCCAACCGGTCACGCCGCATCCGCAGGCTGAAAAAACGCCAGCGCCCCCGCGTGCGGGGCCTGTCGTTCAACCGGATGATCCCCAACCTCATGACCATGCTCGGCCTGTGCGCGGGGCTGACGGGCATGCGATTCGGGCTGGAGGGGCGGTTTGGCGGCGCGGCCACGGCCCTCCTGATTGCCGCATGCATCGACGGGCTTGACGGTCGCATCGCGCGGCTCCTGCGCGGCACCAGCCGCTTTGGCGCGGAGTTCGACAGCCTGTCCGACTTCCTGTGCTTCGGGGTGGCACCCGCCTTCGTGCTGTACCTGTGGGCACTGCACGAGGGGGGGCGGTTTGGCTACATTCCGTGCATCATGTTCACGGTCTGCATGGCGCTGCGGCTCGCCCGCTTCAACGCCAGCCTTGATGATGACGCCAACCAGCCCAAATACGCCGCCAATTTCTTTACCGGCGTGCCCGCGCCAGCGGGTGCGGGACTGGCGCTGTTTCCGCTCTTTCTGGGGCTGGAGGCGCAGCGCCTGCACCTTGGCTGGCTGTATGACCTCACCCGCGACCCGCTCATGCCCGCGCTGACGCTCAGCGGCACGGCCTTCCTGCTGGTATCGACGCTGCCGGTGTGGTCGTTCAAGAACTTCAAGGTGCCTTCGCCGTTCATCCTGCCCACCATGCTGGGCACAGGGGCCTATGCCGCCATCCTGATTGCCGAGCCATGGGGTGCGCTGGCTGCGGCAGGCGTGATCTACCTCCTGCTCCTGCCCATCAGCCGGCGCAGCTTTCACCGCCTGCGCCGCGCAGCGGAAGACCTGCAGGAAAGTGACGAGCCCGCGCCCCACAGCCCGGCCTGATACAGGGAAGGCGCCGCCTTTTTTCAACAGGGCGGCGTTTCCTGAAGCTTTTTGGGGCCTGTTGGGAATTAACGTGAATTGATGATTGCGGCGGTGAGATGGATCATGGCTGCGAATGATCTGTCTGT
>NZ_QQBI01000040.1 GCF_004302915.1 Komagataeibacter xylinus
CAATGGCTGATCACCATATCCGTGCTGGGGAATTTTCCGACAGCACATGTGGGGAATTTTGAAACAGCATTTACAGGGACTGGCCGGAGGAAGTCATACGGGCCCGGATGCCGCTTCTGATGAGCGATAACATCGAGGGTTTCCTGCAGGCCTACGAAGGTGTTCCAAGGTAGCGCTTTCATCCCCGATTGTAGAAAATGGCGGGAAACCAACATTCTTCACGCTTAACCAGCCCGGAGGTGGAACACGTGGAACACCGCGCATTTTCCAACGTGTTCCACTCGGCACCCCCGAAAAACCGCAGTTCCTCTAGGGTTTCAGCGTGGTGGAACACATGGAACACGTGGAACACCGGTTTTTCGATCGATCAGAGCAAATTGAAGCACATAGACAGTTATCCTAACGCCTCATGTTCTGACTGAGCCTAAATGCAACCAAGGTACCCGCTATACGCATTTACGTTTCAGGTTCAATTTGATTATGAATATAACGTCCCCACGCATAGCGGGATGCAGCGTATTTTTGTTTTTTATGAGCATATCAACCTTAAAGGTTGATTTTATGATTTTTTAGGTTGATTCGCTGCACAAGTACGCTATGTTCAGCACACCCCAATCAGGAGGGCTACGGAATGGTTACGGAATTAGGAAAGGAACTTCGGAAAATTCGAATCGATCGTGATGAACGATTGATGGATATGGCTGACAAACTAGGAAAATCATCCGCTTTTGTGTCGGCTATTGAGGTTGGAAAAAAGTCTCCCCCACCAGGCTTTGAAGACGCTGTGGCGAAAATATATGAGCTGGCATCCGACATGGTAACAAAGCTTTATCAAGCTGCCGATCGGGCTCGAAAAAGTTTTACTATAGAGCCTAGCAGTATGCTGGGGAGAGATACGGCCGGTTTACTTGCCCGCAGAATGAACGAACTCTCCGAAGAGCAACTAAACGAAATAAATGAAATACTGAGAAAAATGAGAGAGTAGATCCCGAGATGAGTGGTGATAGTTTTGTTGTCCCCCCAAAAAGCTGGAATGAAATAGAGCGTATCGCTTCACGCTGGCGTTCAGATCTTAGCCTTCAAAACACTCCATACTTTCCGATCATGGAAGTTCTGGAAAAAATTCTGGATAACAGATTTGGCCTATTTACGCTCTCTCCAATCGACACCAAGGAAATGGGGAACGCTGAAGGATATACAGACCCGGACGGCAAATATATTTACCTGCGAGAGGATGTGTATCGAAAGGCATGGAACAGGGAACATCGAGACAGATTTACTGCTGCTCACGAGTTTGGGCACTGGGCGATGCATACAGGGCTTCGCTTAGCACGACTAGAGCCGAGTCAAGTTGTTCCTTCCTATAAGCTTAGTGAACCACAGGCGAATCAGTTTGCTAGCGAACTTCTAATGCCTGCGAAATTTTTTTCTCTGCATGATACTGCAGAAGACGTCATGCAGAGACATGGGGTAGGCTATCAAGCCGCTTTCCACAGACTGAATTATCTCAGGAAAAAGGGAAAGATACCCGAATAAGAATAAAGACCTGAGGAAAGTCCTCAGGTCCCTATTTCCCTACTGGGCTCACGGGGGCTAGCTGGTAGGGAAGCCACAGTGAATCTCAATAGGCTTGGTCGCCTCCACACATGGTGGAAGTTGGATTCTCTGTCAAGGCAAACATCGCCCCCAGGAGAACCGAGATGGCGAAAAAATCTTTGCCACCGGCACCGCCCGGATATCGCTACATCTTTCGCCCGTGGCGGAAGTGCAAGCAGTCTGGACGCGTACTCTACGCACGAGCCTTTGGGCTCAAGGCGTGGCCGATTCTCGTTCCCATGTAAGTAAAAAAGCAGGCGGTGAATATTATGTTCACCGCCTGCTTTTATTAAAATACTTGTTAAAAAACAAAATGATGCCACTCCTGCATCAATGCTTGCCGCTTATCGAACAGATCACCTCTTCGATAAGCGGCCTCTACCTTATCCCCAATAGCGTGAGCCAGCGCCATTTCGGCCACATCTCGGGGATAGTCGGTTTCCTCCGCTGCCCAGTCCCGGAAGGTCGATCGCAGGCCATGCACGGTCACATTCTTCGTGCCGGCCGCCTGATGCAAAGCCTTGGACAGAGCCACGTCTGACAGTGGCCTGCCTGCTTTCTGCCCAGGAAACACCCAGTCTCCCTTGGCCGCGGCACGAAGTGGCAGCATTTCTTGAAGGATTGCCACTGCCCCATCACTCAGGGGAACACGGTGCCCCCGCTTCATTTTCATACGCTCGGCAGGAATGGTCCATATCCGAGCCTTCATATCGATCTCCGACCACACGGTACCGCGCACCTCACCGGATCGGGCAGCGGTCAGGCAGACGAACTGGACAGCCCGGGCAGCTGTGCCACGTGACTGCTGGAGGGCCTGCATGATCGCAGGAAGATCTTGGCGCGGCACGGCGGCATGGTGTTTAACCGTCGCCACAGCCCCCGGCTTCGGTAGGATGGCCGACAGATGGCCTTTCCAGCGTGCCGGATTCTCTCCCTCACGCCATCCCTGCGAACGGGCATAATCCAGAATCCGCTCGATACGCCCGCGCAAACGCTGCGCTGTCTCTGTCAGCCGGGTCCAGATAGGCCGCAGGGCCTTCAACACATCATCCGTATCCACGCTGCCGACCGGCTTGCTACCGAACACCGGGAAAACGTGTTGCCCCAGTGATCCTTGCCAGATCGCCTCGCCCCTCCGGTCCCTCCAGCCTGGCGCCTGTTCCTTAATATAGCGAAGCGCCACCTGCTCGAACGTCAAGCCAGTCTCTTTTTTCTGGGCAGCCCGCTCCTGCTGCCTGACCTCAAGAGGATCCAGACCATCAGCAATCATTTTGCGGGCCACAGCGGCGCGTTCGCGGGCATCCGCCAGGCTGACCGTGCGGGTTGAGCCAATCCCCATTTCCCGCGCTTTGCCGGTTACCGGGCTGGTGTAGCGGACCGACCATGCCCGTGTGTTGCCTTTGACGGTCAGCCACAGATTCCCTCCGTCCGCAAAGACCCCGTCCTTGAGAGATGAGACGGCACGGACTGTCAGGCGGTTATGGCTGATACGGGGCATGGTGAGACCTGTAGTTTGAGGTTTGGAAATCGAATCGGATCAACAGACCCATGATACCAAACCCACGATCAGACCCATGATAAAAACGGCTATCATGGGACACGTGCAGACACATCAGGGAACAGATCGAAAATTATTTATCTATAAAACAGATGGTTATCTGGACATCCTGACGCATCCAGCGACATAGGTTAGGTGGATTTCGAGTCCGCCATTTTCCAGATAAAATATAATAATACCATTTATTCAGATGGCAGTTTGTTATCAGGTAAAAGTTTTCGGGTGTGCCTTTTTTCAAAGCTTTTTGAAAAAAGCTTTACCAAAAACTTTTATACTTCCAAGACATTACTGGTCCTGCCTTTTCAAACGGCCTCTTATCGCCGCAGCGTGGCAAAAGGCCGCAGTGGCTGCGGGGCAGGTGCGCAGTCATTCGCGTGCCATGACCGGATCAGCCCGTCAGTGACCTGCCGCAAGGCATCGCGCCCGGCCAGCAGGCGCGTGGCCTCGGCGTGGCGTATGGCGTCGTTCTGGCCCAGCAGGGTGGTTTCATAAGTCGCCTGCCGCGCCATTTCCACCTCCGGCATGGAGGAAAGCGGTGCGTAGGAGACCGGCAGGCTGAGCTGCTGGCTGGTGGTCCGGCTGGCATCCGCAGCAATGCCAAAGGTGGGCGCGGTTGTCAGTGCGCCTACGCTAAACTGCCCTCCATGCGTAAAACTGCCTGATAGCTGGAGCGTCACATCCCCCACGATCGCGCCGATAACGGGATCCGCCACGTTCTGGCGGCACTGGGCGGCGCGGATGGCGGCGGCAAAGCGCGCGGCCTGCGCCTGTGACCAGTCGGCAGGGTGCGAGACGGACACAATGCCCGCCTGCCCCAGCGTGGTTTCAAGCCCGGCCATGGCGGCGGGGATGGTTGTCGGCACGGGCCTGCCCTGCGCGCAGCCCCACAGGCACACCGCAAGAAGCAGTAAATACGAAAGTAATTTCATGATTTATTGCAGATTCCAGCAGTCATTTAAAAAAACAGAAATTTGCAGGGGCCGCTTTTTTCAAGAAGGCCGCGTTATTCCGAAGCTTTTCGACAAAAGCTTCACCAAAAACTTTTCCAGTTCACACCGCTTGCGGCCCGGCCAGATAGGCTTCATTGGCGCTGACCAGGGCATCCCAGTCCTGATGGGTGGGGCTGAGTACCCCCGCAGGCAGCAGTTGCCGCCAGGCCAGGCCATGGGCTTCCATGAGGCGTGAGCGCACCCAGCGCCATGTCGCCTTCTGCCGCGTGCCCCATGTCAGCAGCGTCACCACATCCGTGTCGGCTGTGCCGGCATAGTCCCATAACAGCAGGCAGTGGCCGCCCGCGCTGCCGGGGGTGGGGTCGCCGCGCCCGGCAGGGGTTGGCGTATCCCATAACGGCGGCGGGTTGCCGACAGCGTCGGTCCACATATCCGCCACGGCAAGCTGCACGCCCAGATAGGCTGCCGACAGCCCGGCTGTTACGTTACGGATTGCATTGAGGTCGGCAGGCTCCAGCGTGCCCCAGAGCGGGAACAGCGTCTGCCGGGCCAGCGCGTAGCCCTGTTGCAGGGCGGTGGTCAGCACATCCACTTCCACCCCGCCATGATCCGTGGCCGGGTTGCCAGGCACATAACCGGTGGAAAGCGCGTAGAACCGCACGGCATCAGGCGTATCCACCGCCACCTGGTAGCCCGCAAGTGCGGCAGTGGCGCGGATATGGTTGCCGATGCCCGCCGCCGTGCAGTTACCCAGCACATCATTGCCCAGCATGAGCGGGGCGGGATCGATGCCATCGCGGATCAGGCGCTGCGGCGCGCGGCGGGCCATGAAGCCCTTCATGGTCGTGAGCATGGGCTGGCGCGCCCGCCTTTCGGCAGGGCGGCAGCCAAGTTTGCGCAACATCATTTTTGCCCTGCTGTTTTTGAAAAGGCAGTGTTCTTCAGGATGTTTTGAAAAAAGCGTCGTCCGAAAACTTCTTTACGGTTTCCTGTCCGTCGCATCGCCCTTCCTGTCAGAGGGCCGGTTCCAGCCACGCAGTTGCGCCATGGCGGTAACAACGGTCCACACGACCACCCATTTCGACCCGGCTGCGGGCGGCCGCCAGAAGCGCGCGACCACCGCGCAGCCGGAAATGAGGAAGGAGAAAATGACAACCACATCCGCGGCATACCGGGCTGGCAGGAGAGAGAGGATGGTCTGGGTCGTGAGCATGGTGTCCATGACGCATGGTTCCGGCAGGGAGGCCGCCTTGTCAGGCGGCCTCCCCTGTGGCTGGTGTCAGGTGGCGGGGCGCGGGTCGGGCTGGTTGCTTGCGGCCCATTCGTCAAAGGCGAAGATCTGCCCGTAATCATGCACCTCGGTCAGGAAGGTGCGGTCATCCTCCAGGGCTATGCGCACGGTGGGGGCAAGCGTGCCGCCAATGCGGTAGGTTGCAGGGTTCTGCGGGTCGGTGCCAGGGGCCGGCAGCGTGTCGATGAAGGACTGCACGTAGCCCATCGGGTCAACAAAGTGGCTGTAGGTCTCGTAGGGCGCGGAAGACGGATTGCCCAGCACCAGCCCCGAACTGTTCAGCGGCGTGTAGGGGCCAAAAATGCCGTGGCGCGACACGAACCCGTACACCCCGTCCGGCCCTTCCAGCCCGCCGGTATAGGTGGAGTGGTGGCTGATGGTGAACAGGTAGGTCAGCCCGTTGCGGAACACCACATGCGGCCGTTCGGTCTGGTCGTTCACCCCAAGGGCGGTGACCAGGGCGGGCAGCATTTCCCAACGCGAGAAATCACCCTGCGCATAGGACGAGACCAGCCGCGCAATGCCGATGGCGGCGGCGCCATAGCCTGCCCCTTCGCCCACGGTGTAGCCCGGCGGCAGGTGGCCTGCCTCGCGGTCGGTGATGACAAAGTCGCCGCGCATGCCGGGCACGTTGCCTTCAAACAGGCAGTAGACCTGCCCATCGGCGGGGTTGATGAACGGGTGCGGATCGCGGAAATCGAAATACGGGTCCTGGGAGGCATTGGCGTAATGCAGCCCGTCGGCCGAGAACATCTCGGTCGTGGCCGTGAAGCCCTCGAACCACACACCGCTGTCATCGGCATGGATCGTGCCGGTGGAAACGGAGGGCACGCTCTGGTTCACATCCGTGTTGACGGAAGTGTAGAACATGTCGACCACGTTCTCGCTGCCGTTGCGCATGACCAGGCTGCCCGACCATTCATCGGGCCGCAGATCGGCGCTGGTGTTGAGCAGGCGGCCGCCAAAGGTCCAGTCAATGCCGTTGCGGCTGTAGTAATAACCAATGAAGGCGAAGGCGTTGCGGTTGTGCCAGCCGGCTGCGTCGTCACCTGTCTGGGCACGTTCGGCCACGAGCGACCACATGACGTACCAGCCCTTGAAGGTGACCGTCTCGCCGGTGATGCGGCGCAGGGCGCCCGTGTCCCACTGCCACAGGGCATCATCCATGACCGGGAAATCCTGGGCAATGACGGGCATGGTGGTGGTGGGGTCATCGGCATGCACTTTCAGTGCATCGGCGATGGTCCAGGCGGACGGAAGGCGTGCATTGGAGGAAACCATGTTCTGATCCTCTCGTCAGGGCATTATTACTGACCCTGATCCATTTATATGCAGGTATACGTTTCGTATAATGCATTATTCATGTCATTATACTTGTCGTGTCAGGGTAATAGCGCTGTCTTGTCGCTCCTGACATGATGAAATATAGGGCGCAGCCATGCAGGCAGCAAAAGAAAGCATGTACCGCTGGCAGCATTTCATGAAAGGTGGCAGGCGCCCTGCTGGATGATACGGGCAAGGCCTGCCGTTTGCGTACCTGCCCGGGTGGTTGCCACCAGCGCAGCGCGCGCCTGCGGCAGATGGAACGCCAATTGCAGGCCGCTGCCAGTTGGGTGCGAATCGTGGCCGGGCGATATCTTTCGGGCCGGATTGTGACGCGCAGCTCCGTGCCCCATGGCACGTAAAGCAGGCTGCGCGGGCTGCCGCCGGGCCGGTGGCTGAGCCCATGGCTTTTGCAGAAGCGTTTGTTAACGCCCGCTTTTCGCGCTTTCGGCACGAATTCAGGTCGCCGCAATGATGGCAGTTTAAGTAAAATTGATTGACAGCAGATCGTGTTATTTTTAAGGCAGGATTGTGGTGTTGCTCCACAATTGGGGGTGCTTTTTCCCCTTTCCTTCAGTTTTCTAAGGCCCTAAGCGCATGTCGTTTGATGGTATCGCTCTGACACGGACGGTTTCCCAACCTGCTGCCCAGCCAGTGCCTGCCCCTGTCCGCCGCCGGTATTCCGCTGCGAGTGGCATCTTTTTCAGCCTGCTGATGGCCCTGCCCCTATGGGCGCTGGTGGCTTTCTTCCTGCGCTAGGCCGCCTGCGGCCTCAGGCCGGGTGGACAGCCACGCCAAAAGCACGATAACGCTTGCCGCGACACGGGCTTCGGCCCGTGAACGCATTCTGGCAGGACGGACTTGAATTACAGACACAGCTATCATGCCGGCAACTTTGCCGATGTCATGAAACATGCCCTGCTTGTGGCCCTGATCAAGGCGCTGTGCCGCAAGCCCTCGGCTTTTTCCGTGCTCGATACGCATGCCGGTATCGGGCTGTATGACCTGTCCGGCCCGCAGGCGCAGGCCACGGGCGAGTGGCGCGAGGGCATCGGGCGCCTGCTCGAGGCCCCGCTGGGCGTTGCGCAACAGGCCGCCCTTGGCCCCTGGCTGGACATCGTGCGCGACGTGATGCGCGCGCATGAGGGGCGGCTGTTCTATCCCGGCTCGCCCGCGCTTGTGGCCCACCTGCTCCGCCCCGATGACACGCTGACCTGTTGCGAACACCACCCCGACGACCAGCACGACCTGCGGCGGCTGTTCCGCCACAACCCGCAGGTATCGGTGCATGGCCGCGATGGGTACGGGGCCATTACCGCGCTGCTGCCACCCCGGCAGGCAAAGCGCGGGCTGGTGCTGATGGACCCGCCCTTTGAAGAGCGGGATGAATTTACCCGCCTGGCCCAGGCCATCATGACCGCGCGCAGGCGTTTCCCGGCCGGGATCGTGGCGGCGTGGTATCCCATCAAGCACCGCGCGCCGGTGCGGGCCTTCATGAACGGGCTGAAGGATGCGGGCCAGCGCAAGCTGCTGGCGGTTGAACTGACCCTGCGCCCCCCGCTCGACCCGACCCGCCTCAATGGCAGCGGGCTGCTCATCGCCAACCCGCCTTTCCGCTTCGAGGACGAGGCGCAGGCCATTCTCGCCGCCCTGTGCCCCTATCTGGGCGATGGGCAGGCAGAAGGCAGCGTGGAATGGATTGTGGGGGAATAACCCGCAGGCGGCACTTCATCATACCATGTGGTCGAAATCACGCCCGCGTGATGGGACAGGCATCATATTGCCTGCCTGCCGTACTGACCTGACATAATCCTGCGCTTTTTACGCGAACGATGGCATTGGCTGCCTTTTATCATCATCATCGCATACTACGTGATCGTGACCGTTGCGCACAAACTTGGCCCGTTTGTTATTTCCCACAGGGACATGGTACATCAGAGCGGGCCGGATATCGTGGCGGAGCATTCATGTTTTGACGGGCAGCGCGTACCCGCGAGCGAGCGCGCGGCGCTGGAGGCCACTGTGTACCTTTACGTGGCCAGCCCTGATGGCAAGAACGATATCAGTGGATCGGGCACTGTCCTGCGCGACAGCCGCATGCCTCAAGGGCACAACCGCATCCTGACAATACGGCACGTAACGCAGCATGCCCTGCGCAAGCATGGCAGAATTTACATTCTTGACCGGTTTGGCCACAAACTGGGCGAAGCGCGGCAGACTCCCGCCACCATCCTTTCAGAAAGCCAGCTGGCGCAGGAGCCTGACTCCGGCGTGCACGACCTGCCGGGTGATAACGCGGTCCTGCTCGACATGCAGCCACGCACGCCCGCGTATGACCAGATCAGCGGCGTTGACGTTGCGCCGCGGCTCTACAGGGGTATCATGTACGCGTGGTTTACCGATCCTGGCGCGCTGATGCCGGGCGTCTCCGGCGCGGCGCTGCTCAATGAGCACAACCAGGTCATCGGAATTGCCGAGGGCACGGGCGGCGGCGAGAACACCATAGGGTCCGCAATCTTCTTTCACGGTTCCATAGCCGCTTTCATGCCGGTGGCAGGTCCTGGCGTGCAGGAGATCCTGCACCTGCAGCCAACCTTTGCCCCACCGGAAAACCGGGTCCATGTTCATGTTTTCGGATACCCTGAAGAATTGTACATCGCCTATCACGGGCAGATCCAGACCAGCGATCCCGGCCCCATGCAGGAGATGGCGCGGATCATGCACGATCTGAGTGGCCTGTAAGGACGCCCCCTCCACCACGCAATAAGATATATGTATAAAATTGCATGCATGCATAAAATATCATGTATGCGCATAAAATACATTGTCATTCCATAGTCATTTTCCACACTATAAAATATCATACTCTGGCATATTCGCCTTTTTACCGACGCATATTGTGCGCCGCCCGTTCAAGGACATGTCTCTTGCCCATAGCGTTGCTCGCCCTGGCGATCGGGGCCTTTGGCCTTGGCACGACGGAAACCATCGTCATGGGGCTGCTGCCGCAACTCTCGGGGGGCCTGCATGTCTCCATCGCGCAGGCGGGGCTGCTGGTCTCGGGCTATGCCATCGGGGTTACGATCGCCTCCCCCCTGGTGGCCATCCTCACCAACAGCCTCTCGCGACGCGACACGCTGCTGCTGACCATGGGCATCTTCATTGCGGGCAATGCGTGCAGCGCGCTCGCGCCGGGTTACTGGAGCCTGATGTTCGCGCGCGTGCTGACCTCGTTCTCGCATGGCACCTTTTATGGCGCGGCCTCCATCATGGCGTGCCAGATCGTGCCGCCGCAAAGACGCGCCGAGGCGCTCTCGCTCGTCTATATCGGGCTGACGCTGGCCATGATCCTTGGCGTGCCGATGGGCACCGTGGTGGCGCAGCTCACCTCATGGCGCATGGCGTTCTGGCTGATCTGCGCGGTGGGCGTGGTGGCGTGGAGTGCGATGTGGTTCTGCATTCCGCGTGACCGGGCAACTGGCGCCACCATTCCCCTGGCCGCGCAGTTCCGGGCCATGCTGCACCCGCTGGTGGTGACCATGATGCTGGTTTCCATGTGCACCTCGGCCAGCATGTTCACGCTGTTTACGTACATCTCGCCGTTTTTGCAGGTGCGCACGGGGCTGGGCACGCATGTGATCGATGCCGTGCTGCTCATGATCGGGGGCGGGCTGTGCCTGGGCAACCTGCTGGGCGGCCGGCTGGCCGACTGGAAGATGCTGCCCTCCTGCGCGGGACTCATGGTGGCGGTGGTGCAGCTGCTGCTTGTGCCCGGCAGCCTCATGAGCTGGAGCTGCCTTGCGCTGCTGTTTGCGTGGGGCGTATTCATCTATGCACCCATGGCGCCGCTCCAGACCTATGTGGTGGCGTGCGCAGGCTCGGCCCCCAATATCGCGGCGGCCATGAACCAGAGCTCCTTCAACTTCGGCAACGCCATTGGTGCATGGGCAGGCAGCCATATGGTGGTGACGCGGTGGTCCTATGCCGGGCTGCCGGTGCTGTCAGCGTGTTTTGCCCTGATCGGGCTGGGGCTGGTCGGCCTTGCCATCCATTTCCAGCACCGCACGGCCCAAAAGACGCCGCCTGCCGCGGTCGTGACCCACCCTGCCTCCGCCCGATCCTGACAACGCGGCAGGCGCAGGCCCTGTGTGCGCGCCTTCAGGGCAACGGCATGTAGCCTCCTTCAAGGGCTGCTGCCCCTGCGCTGTCCCTGTCGTTTACAGCGTCTGTCGTCATCATTCCTGATCTGTCCCGATCAGTATTATACCGTAATGAACAATATTATTCTTACGCCATTAAAGCCCCCGATGCCATTGCCGGAGGTCGTTTGACACCATGATCATTTCTGAAAACGATCCGCACCTGACGGCCTGAAGCCGGTTTGATAAAGCATGAATTTTACGGATCGCGCCTTTTTTAAATAAGGCAATGACCTTCTGAAGCTTTTTGAAAAAAGCTTCACCAAAAACATTCTATTGCTCATCAGTGTTTGTGGTGGATGTTTTTCTCAAGGCTTCATTGTTCCATACGTTTTCATAATCTGGCGTAACCAGAAACGTCCATCCCGGTGCTTGGCCAAGATAGGGAATAACCATTTTGCACCAGTGCAGGAGATGGTGCGTGTGCAGTGGCACGAAAAACATTTCCTCGCCCGCCCATATGTACCACCCGCTTGTGCCGTTTTCGGGCTGGAGGCGTAATCCATTGACCGGCAGCAGGCCATGTCGCGATTGGCTCCCTGCATAAGTTTTCCGGCGGCAGCCACCTTACAGGAGGGTGCAACAGAAAATGCCGCCTTTCTTGAAAAAAGGCGGCACCCAAAAACTTTTATCATCTGGTCTTTATACGGAGGCTGCGCCTTCAAACCGGCTGACCTCAACCCCCGTACCCACCGGCAGCAAAACGCTGGACATGCCAGGCAGGGCCCGGATGGCGCGCCCGTAGCGCTTTACGTCCTCCGTGCCCGGCCGGATCATGTTATCGGCCACGATGATCGCGCCGGGGTTGAGGCGGGGATAAAAGGCCTCAAGGCACGGCACGTACAGGTCTTTCCATAAATCAACGAACACGAAATCGACCTTGTGGTCCATCTCGCCAATCATCGCCACGGCGTCGCCTACGCGAAAGTCGATAGACGCCGCAAGCCCTGCCCGTTCAGCCATCTCGCGGGCATGGGCGGATTTATAGGCGTGCCGTTCCATCGTAATCAGCCGGCCACCCCGCGCCCGCGCGGCCTCGGCCAGCCACAGGGCGGAATACCCAAACGACGTGCCCAGTTCGAGAATAGTCGGGCGCTCGAGGCTCCGGGCCAGAATGTTCAGAAGCTGCCCCGTCTCCGGCCCGATGGCGCGCATGCGCTGGTCGTGGCCGCCATCGCGCCCGCCGGGTGCTTCCACCCGCGGCGCGCTGCGCTCGGCACGCATGCGCTCATGATAGAGATCAAGAACCGGCTGGATCCTGTCATCCATGGTCATCCTCCTTCGTGGCCCGAAAGGGCCCGCCTCAGGCCTGGCCCAGCGCGCGGGCGGTTTCATCAAGCAGGGAGGCGATCTTTTCCTCGGCCTGCGGGTCAAGCCCACCATTGCGCAGCCGCAGGCGCAAGGCGGTCTTGAGGTTTTCCATCGCCCGCATGACGGGCACCGGCGCATTGCGGCCACCACCACGGCCCTGTGGCCCGGCCGTTGCCGCACGGGCAAGGATCGCCTCCAGCGCCGCGCGGTTTGCGGCCACGAACGCCTCGCCCTCGGGAGTGATGTGGTAGTTCTTGCGGCTTTCTTCCGCGCCGGGGCGGATGTAGCCCGCTTCATCAAGCCAGGTGAGCGTGGGGTAGATCACACCGGGGCTGGGCGTGTAGCTGCCACCGAATTTTTCCTCGATGGTCTTGATCAGTTCATAACCGTAGGTCGGCTTTTCAGCGATCAGGCTGAGCACCAGCAGGCGCATCTCGCCATAATCGAACAGCCGGTTGCGCGGGCCGCCCCGGTGGCCACCACCGTGGCCGCCGCGACCATGGTGACCCCGGCCTTCGTGACCTTCACGGCCCTCGCCGCGCCCCGGATGACGGCCTGCGCCCTGCGCCAGCCCTTCGGGGGAGAAAACATGGCGGTGACGACCGCCTGCGTGTCTGTTTGCGTGTTTCATAAGTCCGATATAATTCCCGATATATCGTATGTCAAGATATATCGAGATATGTTTTTATTCTTCTACGCCCACATCGCTGATGGCCGCGTCCGCCTGCCCCTTCACCCAGTAGCCCGCGGCCCTGATCCACGCGGCAGGCACTTTCTTTTCCTCGATCAGGCACTGCCGCACGGCGTGGGCCACGCCCGCCTCCGCCCCGACCCAGACGAAACTCCGCCTGACAGGGGAGAGCTGCCGCAATACCGCCAGCAGCCCGTGCGCCTGGTCCGCCTCGGCCAGCGGGCGGTGCACCCAATGGGCGGCATGGGCGGCGCATGATGTAAAGACCTGCTCATCTTCCGGGCCGGGCACGGCAATGATGGTGGTGACCAGCGCCTCGGCAGGCAGGGCTTCCACGCGCCGACCAATGGCGGGCAGCGCCGTCTCATCGCCAATGAGCAGCCAGTGGTCGATCCTGCCCCGGATGATGCGCGAGCCACGCGGGCCGCCAATCTCCAGCACATCGCCGGGCTTTGCCGCCCGCGCCCACGCAGCGGCGGGGCCGCCTTCATGGTTGACGAAATCCAGCACCAGCGTGCCTGCCGCGGCATCATGATGCCGCGGCGTGTAGTCGCGCCGCGTCAGTTCCCCCGCATGGTCGGGCAGGAAGATCCTGATATGGTCATCCGGCGCGGGGCTGGTGAACCCGGCCAGTTCCGGGCCAGCCAGCGTGACCCGGATCATATGCGGGCTCAGGTGTTCGGTTCCCGCAACCCACAGGCGGCGGCGGCGCAGTTCGTGCCGCACGCGCTCGATCACCGGCGCGCCATCAGGGTGGGCAAGGGGGGAAAGGGTCGTCATGCGTATCTCTCCTCATCATGCCAGCAGACTGGTGAGGGTGAATACACACACGCACAGTCCGCCAGCATGTCTGCTGTCAGTTTCTGTGCGTTGTTTCACGTTAACGCCTACGGGCCACGGCGCATGCGCCGGGCCTCAACTGCAACAAGCCAGACGCTTTTTCCCCGATCCTGTCAAGAGTGCCGTCTGCCGCGCACTGCCATCGCAGGCGACCTGCAAGCTGATATACAGCTCACCGTGACCTCGCCTTATGGTCCCGCTTTCAACCGTAAAATCACCAATGCGATTAACAAGGTCACATATTACCCTGCAGAATCTTTCAGGTTTGGAGAACAGGACATCGCTTCCGTCCATGTCGTTGTGCGCAACAGCGATAGCGTGGTGACAGGCTTCAAGCCGCGACATCAGCGAGCAGCACCACGGCCGCTTCATCAGCCATGACCGTAATGTCGGTCAGCCCGCTTATGGCCGCCGCATCGCCTGCCGACAGCCCCTGCGTGCCGATCCGCACGGCACCTGAAACCACGAGCAGGTAGAGCACCCGCCCCGGCGCGGTGCCGTAAGCCGCCCCCTCCCCTGCCGGAATGGCCGCATGCAGCAGCCGCGCGCGCGCGGCGAGGGTGACGGGCGCGCCGTCCTCCATGCTTTCACCTTCCTCGGGGTCATCCTCGGGGAAGCCTGATGCAAGGATGCGAAAGCCGCCCTCTTCGAGTTCCGGCAGGGCCGGGCGCATCTCCTGCGCAGGCGCCATGCCCTGCGTGTCAGCGAGGAACCAGAACTGGATGAAGCTGGCCCCCTGCCCGCCCGCGCACCACGCCAGCTGCGCACAGCCGCTGCCGGTACTGGCCAGATGCAGCCCGCCCGTGCCGAGCGCATCCGGTTCAAAACCGTCCATGCCTGTAGCCAGCGTGCCGTCTGCCACCCATGTCACGATATCCACCGCCGCTTCGGGGCCAATGCGGTAGGTCTCGCCCGCAGGCAGCGTGCAGGCATTGACCGCGCGCAGGCGGCCCTCATGGCCATGCGCCGGATCGGCATAATCGGCAAAGGCGAAATGGCAGCGCAGCACCTGCCCGCTATCATGGGCCGTGCCAAGGCTGGCTGCGTGCCGGATCGTAATCATGTGCGCCCCTTAAAAGACTGTTTGAAAAGGCAGGGTCGGTAATACCCTGAAATGATAAAAGTTTTTGGTGAGGCTTTTTTCAAAAAGCTTCGGAAAACGTCGCCTTTTTGAAAAAAGGCGACACTCAGAAACTTTTCCTGTTTTTGATCAATTAGGCATGCTTGCGGGTCTTCTTCTGTTTTTCAGGATAGAGGTTCTCCCACCCGCCACCAACCGCGCGGTACAGATTGGTCACCGACAGCGCCACATGGGCGGTGGCATCCGCTTCCGCGCTCTGCGAAGCCAGCAGCGCGTTCTGCAACGTCAGCACGTTGAGAAAATCGGATGATCCCTGCACGTACTGCGCTTTGGCGGTATCGACCGCGATTTCGTTCTCATGCACGGCCTCGACCAGTTCATCGCGGCGGCGCTGGGCTGCGGTGAAATCGGCCATGGCGTCATCAATCTCCTGCCACGCCTTGAGCACGGTGCGCTGGAACATGGTGGCCGCCTCCTTCTGCTGGGCGCGGCGCAGGTGCAGCTGCCCGGTCAGGCGGCCACCCTCGAAGATGGGCAGCGTTGCCGTGGGGCCAAAGCCATACTGGCGCGAGGCCCATGACCCCAGGCCGCTGAACTGCAGGGCCTGCACGTCAAGGCTGCCCGAAAGGGTGACGCGGGGGAAGAAATCGGCAATCGCCACCCCGATGCTGGCCGTGGCCGCATGCAGCCGGTCGGCGGCCATGCGGATATCGGGCCTGCGCTCGGCAAGCTGGGAGGGCAGCCCCACGGGAATGGCGGCGGGCACGACGGGGATGGTGCCCGGCGGCCCGAGTTCGGCATCGAGCGCGCCGGGTTCACGCGCCACGAGAAAGCTCAGCGCATTGAGCCGGTGCGTGACCTGCGCCCGAAGCGGGGCGAGGCGGGAGGTGAAGGTATGGAGCTGGCCAGTGGCCTCCGCCACGTCCAGCCGGGTCGCGGCCCCCTGCTCAAAGCGCAGGGTGGTCAGCCGCACGCTGTTATCAGCCACCGCGATGTTGTGTTCAAGGATAGCAAGCTGCACCTGTGTGGCGCGCAGGTCGATATAGTCCTGCGCGGTCTCGGCCATGAGCGAGACGAGCGTGTCGCGCCGCATTTCCTCGGTGGCGTGCATGGCCGCCGTTGCGGCTTCCACCTGCCGGCGCACATGCCCCCACAAATCCACCTCCCACGAGGCGTTCATGCCATATTGCGGCAGGTTGAAGGACGGGTTGCCCACGCTGCCGGGCAGCGCCGTGGGGCCAAAGCCCTGCGTGCCCGAGGCAATGGACCCTGCCCCCTCACGCTCCATCGTGCCCAGCAGCCCCAGCACGCCGTTGGTCGAGGCCCGCTCGCGCCCGTAGGAGGCATTGGCCTCGGCATGCGGCAACTGGGCGGCACTGGCGATGCGCCGCTCGGCAACACTCTGCATCAGCCGCAGGCTGGCGGCCTTGAGGTCAAGGTTGGCGCTGGCCACCTCGTTTTCCAGCCGGGTGAGGATGGGGTCGTTGAACAGCGTCCACCATTGCGGGTCGGTGGTGGCCATGGTGACCTGGCTTTCCGCTGGCGGCTGGGTCGTGCGCCACTGCGCGGGTGCCTTGACCTGCGGCTTGTGGTAATTGGGGCCAACCGTGCAGCCCGCCACCGCCAGCGCCGAAAACCCTGCAAGAAGAAAGCGCTTCATGGCCTTACTGCCAGACATAACGGGTGTCATTGGCATGCGGGCCTTCAGGGGTGGAAGATGTATCGATATTCGCCTCGACCGACATGCCAACGCGCACCTTGTCGGCCAATGGCTGGCCGGGATCAAAGGTCAGCTTGACCGGAATGCGCTGCACCACCTTGGTGAAGTTGCCAGTCGCATTATCGGGCTGGATGGGCGCAAACGCCACGCCCGTGGCAGGCGCAAGTGAGTCAACATGCGCCTTGAGCGGATGCCCGGGAAACGTATCGACCCAGATGGTCGCGCGCTGGCCGGTCTGCACCTTTGTCAGCTGCGTTTCCTGAAAATTGGCCAGCACGTAGGCCGCATGCACGGGCACCACGGCCAGGATGCCCGTGCCCGGATGCACGTAATTCCCCACGCGCACCCCACGCTCGCCCACCACGCCATCCATCGGTGCGGGAATGGTGCAGTAGGACAGGTTGAGCGCGGCCTGCGTCTCGTCACCCTGCGTGCGCACCAGCACGCCGCGTGCGCGTTCAAGCTGGCCCTGCAGCACCGCCACCTGCCGTATTGCGGCATCCACCCCGGCCTGGTCACGGGCGATGGCGGCCTCGGCTTCCTTTTCCTGCGCCTCGGAATGCTGCTTCTGCTCGATCGTGCCCGCCCCGCCTGATGACAGGTTTCGGTACCGCGTGGCATTCTGGCGCGCGAACATCAGGTCCGCCTGATCGGCCAGCACGGCGGCGCGGGCCTGGGCTATGACGGAATCCTGCCGCGCGATTTCGGCTTCAAGGTTGGCGACATCACCCTGTGCTGCCTGCCTGTTGCCGCGTGCCACCTCAAGGGCGGCGCGGTAGTCGTCATCCTCGATATGGGCGAGTTCCTCGCCCGCATGCACCTGCTCGTTATCCTGCGCGATCACCCGGTCGATGCGGCCCGAAACCTTGGGCGCGACGGTGGGGAAGTCCGCCGTAACATAGGCATCATTGGTGTACTGGTTGATACCATCGCCATTGACCAGGCGCGTGCCCCCCCAGGCCACAAGGGCCAGCACGGCTGCGGCACAGCCTGCATAAAGCAGCGGTTTCTTGTAAATCATGATCAGTAATTCCGGGTTAGCGGGCAGGGGTATCGGGTGAAGGGGCCTGCGGCGGATAGACGCGGCGCGGCAGGATGAGATTCATGGCCGCATAGCCAAGGCAGACCCAGATCAGGATGTAGTAGATATCGTTCAGCGCCAGCACGAGGGCCTGCTCATGCACGTAGGTATGGAAGACCTGCAACGTGTTGCGGGCCACATGCGCGCTGTCGGGCGAGGTGGCGGCAAGCTGGCTGTTGATGGGATCGCCCATACCCTGCAATGCCAGCTGGTGCGTGCCGTGATGGTCGAGCAGCATGGTGGAATGGTACTGCTCGCGCCGCCGGGTCAGCGCGCCAAACAGGGCGAAGGCCACGGCGTTGGCCAGCCCCTTTAGCATGTTGACCATGCCCGAAATGAACGGGCCATCGGCTGGACCCATGGCCATGGTGGCCAGCATGAGCGTGGGGATGACGGTCATGGGCTGGCCAAAGACCTGCAGGATCTGGATCAGGTAGAAATTGTCGCGCACCCAGTCCACCGTCAGCCATGTGCCCAGCCACGCAGCAGCGGCAAGGCACAGCATGCCGCCTGCCAGCACGAAGCGGCAGTCCACCTTGCGGCTGTTGCAGATGGCCGCGATCAACGGCAGCATGATGAGCTGCGGCAGGGCCACAACCAGCGAGACCGGCGCCGCCTGGATGGGCCGGTAGCCCCGCACGGCCTCAAGGTAGGTGGCGGGAATGTTGCCCATGACGGAACAGATGGCCAGGATGCCCACCAGTGACAGAAGCGACGCCTGAATGTTGCGCGAGCGCCAGTACTGAATCCTGAAATACGGGCTGGGGTGGTAGGCCTCGTTGATGACGAACACGATGAACGCGGCGCCCCCCCAGAAGGCGAGGTCGGTAATGACCGGCGAGCGGAACCAGTCCAGCCGGTCGCCCTGGTACAGCACGATGACCAGCGAGCAGATGGCCGGCAGGCCCACAAGGATGCCAAGCCAGTTGAATTTCTCGAAGCGCTCGAAATGCATCGGGTCGCGCGGCAGGCCATAGGCCATCATGGCAATGGCAAGGGCGGCGGTGGGAATGATCTCCCAGTACAGCCAGTGCCAGCCCACATGCTCGAACCAGAACGCCTCGAGCGGCAGGCCCAGATTGGGGCCGAATGTGGCGCTCATGGCATACCCCCCGATGCCGAACACGCGGATCTGGGGCGGCAGGTATTTGAGCATGACGGTCATGAGCACCGGCGGCAGGCAGCCCCCCGCCAGCCCTTGGAAGGCCCGCAGGATGCACAGCGATGTGACATCGGGCATGAAGGGGGCCGGGATGGAAAACAGGGCGAGCGCCGCCGTCATGAAAATGGAAAAGCGGTAGATCGAGAACGTCATGTAGAACCACGGCGTAAAGGCCATGGCGGCAATGTTGAACGCCTCGTAGATGGCAATGACCCACGTGCCCTCGTCGTGGCCGATATGCATGGCCCCGCGGATATCTGACAGGCCGATCTCGGTCACATGCTCGTTGAACCCCGCCACGTGCACGGCCAGCAGCATGCCAAGGCAGCCAATGACCGTGCGCAGGCCAAAAGGCGGAATATAGGAAGGCCGTGGCGGCGCGGCATGGATGACCGGCCCACCCGCCGCCAGTGCAGGAGCGACAGTGTTCATGCCGCCACTTGATCCCCAGACGCAGGCAGCGGACAACCCTCATTTGCCGCAGGTAATGATTTCGATTTGCGGAAGGGACTGATCAGGCGGTTTTCATGGCCGCCCCCTTGTCGTGCAGCCCTGGGGCAGGCAGTTTGATAACCGGATAAAAGTTTTTGAATGCCGCCTTTTTCAAAAAGATGGTGTTGTTTCGAAGCTTTTTGAAAAAAGCTTCATCAGAAACTTTTGATGGTTTCTTTATGGAGAGCAGGGGACAGGATGAAGACTGGATCATGGATAGCGGGCGGCCTGTTCTGGGCCGCATTACCTGCCCTTGCCCATGGCGCGCCATCACCTTCCACCCCGCCTGCCATGCAGAATGCCCCGCCCGCAAGCCAGACGGGCGAAGCGGTAGAGGCCGCCCGGTCGTTCCTTGAATCCTTTGATCCGCAGGCCCGCAGGGGAGTGCAGTTTCCTTTCGTGGCGCAGAAATCAGGCACGCTGGCCCGCTTCCGCCGCAGCGCGCCCGACCAGCCCGCCCTGCCCGTAACCGATGCCCAGGCCCGCGCGCCAATGAAGCAGGGGCCCGGCATGGGGCCGCCGGGCGGCTTTGTGGGCGAGCGTTACGGGCAGTCGGTCTGGTCCAACTTTCCCGTAAGCGACGTGCCGCGCCCCGGCGTGCAGATGGGCCACCTGACACCGCAACAGCGCACCGCCGCCCTGCACCTGCTCCAGACCCTGCTGAGTGCGAAGGGCTACCAGAAGGTGCGCGACATCATGGGCGCCGACCAGGCCCTGGCCGATAGCGGCACGCCATTTGCCTCGGGCGAGGCGGTCTATACCATTGCGATTTTTGGCGAACCCTCAGCCACAAAACCGTGGATGGTGCAGTTTGGTGGCCATCATCTGGGTCTGAATCTGGTCATTGATGGCCCGCACGGTGCCATGACCCCCACCCTGACCGGCGCGCAGCCGGCGCTGTACCAGCGCGATGGGCAGATGGTGCGCGTGCTGGCAGGCGAAAGCGACAAGGCCTTCGCCCTGCTGGACCTGCTCGATGAAACGCAGCGCAGGCAGGCCATCCTGCCCTACAAGGTGGAGGATCTTGTGCAGGGGCCGGGCCATGACGGGGAAACCCTCGTGCCCGAAGGCATCAGGGGCGATGCGCTGACTGCCGCGCAAAAACAGGCATTGATGGACATCATCGACGAATGGGCCGGGATCATCAACGACGCCTATGCCGCCCCGCGCCTGGCGGAAATCAAGGCCGGGCTGGAGCAGACATGGTTTGCCTGGAGTGGCCCGACCACCCATGAGCCCGACCGCAACGGGTCTTCATATTACCGCATTCAGGGGCCGCGGCTGCTGATCGAATTCTCGCCCCAGGGCGTTGGCGGTGACCCGACGCTGCATGTCCATACCGTCTATCGCGACCCGACCAATCGTTATGGCAGCCGGTTTACCCACCCATGAGCCGCGCCGGGCACGCATGTCTTGCCGCCCTTGCGCTGCTGGCCCTGCCGGCTTCGACTCAGGCGCACCGGCTGGATGAATATCTGCAGGCCACCACCTTCACTCTCGCACGCGACCATATTGCCCTGCATCTCCGCCTGACACCCGGCGTGGATGTGGCGCCCAGCCTTATCCGCCAGGTTGACCGCAACGGCGATGGCAACCTGTCGGTGCGCGAGCAGCACTCCTATATGGTCCATCTCATGCAGAGCCTGTCGCTTTCCCTCAATGGACGGTCTGGCCAACTTGTTGTGCAGGACATGACGTTTCCATCCCTTGCCGCAATGCGGACAGGCACTGGCCTCATTGATCTTGAGTTGACGATGCCTGCCCGCCTCCGGCAGGGCGACAACCATCTGGCCTACCGTAACCGGGGTGATGGGCCCGACACGGTCTGGCTTGTAAACTGCCTGATGCCTCAGGATCCTGCCATCCATGTCATGGGGCAGCACCGCGCGGCCGATCAGTCATCATACGAACTGGATTTTTCTGTCAGCACACCATGAAATGATAAAGGTCTTTTGGTGAAGCTTTTTTCAAAAAGCTTTGGGAGACATCGCCTTTCTGGAAAAAGACGACACCCGGAAACCTTTACGTGTTTGTCAGACAGTGGGCTGGAACGCAAAAAGCCACCCTTTTGGGGTGGCTTTTTGTTTGTCTTATCAGACGGAGATATCTGGTTGCGGGGGCA
>NZ_QQBI01000041.1 GCF_004302915.1 Komagataeibacter xylinus
GCGTGAACCTCAATGTGGCCAGTTCTACAGGTGTTCACTCCAAGCGTACGTAAAATACACTTTCGTGTCGTGATCCCTAGTGGTGAGGCAATGCCAACCCCTTCCCCGAAGCCAGATATATCATCCCGTAAACCTACGCTGAATGGTCGTAAGGGGACCAAGTTGATCGGTGGGCATTTTTCTCCTGAAGTCAGCACCCAGCTTCGTATTATCGCGGCCGAAGAGGGAACGACGGTTCAGAGTTTGCTTGGAGAAGCACTGGACGATCTGTTTGTGAAGAAAGGACGAAGCAGGATCGTTAGCGGGTAAGTATACATTTATACACGTATACAACTATACACGTAGGCTGTGTCTAGCGTATAGGGTTGCGTTTGTGTCGGTTGCGGCAGAATCCGACAAATGCGGCACTGGGGTTTTGCAACTCTGGTTGTCCGCTATCATTCCACCATGACACCCATTCATCATAGAGTGCGTAGACATCATATCCTGGAGCAACTCCTCTAGCGTCATGGAAACCCTCGGGATCGACAAATGGTTTCTGGAGCTTTGGCGCTATTACCTTGACGGTGTCCATCGTTTCCCGATTACGGAAAGTAACTGTGTTGCTGTTTATTTCGACAGCATAATCAGGCAAGTGGTTATTGATTGCCAAGTCACGGAGCATTGAGCGAAATACGCGGATATGGCTACTGGCCCCCGTTTTTTTCTGTAAAATTTCTATAGAAACAACCCATTTTTCCTGAGCGCCACAATGCTTACGTGCAAGTTCGTATATTCTCCGTTCAAGTGGTTTGCGCAAACGGAAATAATCGCGATGTAATGTCAGTACACTTCGGCCTTCGATCATTCTGAATAGCCATTCGGATAGCGTTACCTTGATTTCGGACATTTGTCCGGAATTGGTCTTACGGACAATTCGCCATTCATTGATAAGGCCAAAGCCTTCGGTGATTTCTTCTCCATCAGCTTTGATGTTGGTGGTGATCCGTGTGCCTGCTAAGCGCTCAAATGCGCTCCGAAGCCGCTTATAGCCATCACCATCGGTTTGACGATTGGTCCACACCAATAAATCGCGTGCGGTAAGGTGGAGAGTTCGATTTGGCTGCTCACCTTGATTCATTTTCGCGATAAGCTGCGAAATGCAATAGATAAGGATATCCTTGTCATGGATCGTCGCGAGTCCTTTGACGCTCGGAACGATTTCAACTGTATTGCCATTGTGCTCGTATCGGAAAATGCGTCGATCAGGTTTAGTGGCAAGCGAGAAAATTGGATGTTCCATCGAGGCCATATCATCTTTGGGGATGGCATCAAGGACATCACAAATAAAAAGATCTGGTGTCGGATATCGTTCCGGAAGTAGAACTGAACGTCCATCAACATTCGGGGTTTCACTGACGGTAAGTGCCAGTTCGGGGTTTCGTTGACGGGTTGCTTTGATTCGGGGTTTCATTGACGATCAGTTTAGGTTCGGGGTTTCATTGACGCAAGAGCTAGATTCGGGGTTTCGTTGACGCAGATTCGGGGTTCTGGAGTCACTAGATTCGGGGTTTCGTTGACGCAAGCTGCTCCAAAACACTGTTTTTGTATTTTATTTTCAGTCAGTTATGTGTTTGTGGAAAACCCTTAACACTACTATTAACACATAAATTAACACTCTAAGCCTGTGGATAACTTTTCATTCTCTGCAATTTCCAGCCAAATTGAACCCAAGCACCGCCTCTTGAGGGCTACGCCCCGCCGGCTCGCGGCCTACGGCCGCCCCGATCGCGCTTCGCGCGATCTCCCACCCGGCATCCCCCTGCTCGCCCTTTCAGGGCTGCGCTAAACGGACACGCCTACGGCGCGAAATCATAATCTGACGATGCGTTCCCGCATCGTCTCTCTACCAGCACCTTCCTCTCCCGCGTCGGCGCCTTCAGCGCCCTACGGGGCTCCCGCTCCGCGCTCGCCCGACGCCTGCAACACCAGAAAACCGGACAAGACTGTAATCTGGTCAAGACGCACCGGTGTTCAGGCGATCATTCAGCGGCTCACGTGTTGCAGTATGTCCGCCAGACGCCACAGGATGGCCGTACAGACGTTCCCGTGTGTTTTTGTGGACGGCTACGCGAATTACACTTTGTACGGCCTCCCAGGACGCGCTACGAGCTTTATCCGGGATTGGTAGGCTGGCGATTTCCTGTTCGCCTGTCCGAGCGTCACCCTCCCGATTTTCTGGCAGAAAATACGGGTTTCCTGTATATTCCAGATAATCCGTCATATCTGGAGCGTGCTCCATGAAAGCGTTTCCAGCGAGCGCCCTGACCCGCAATGCCGGCGATCTTTTCGAAGCAGCCGCCGTTGCGCCTGTAGTCATCACCAGGGACCACAAGCCGCGTTTCGTCATCATGTCCGTGGACCATTATGATGCCCTGCTCAGAAAGCAGCAGGGCATCGAAGACGTTCCGGAGAAAGGGTCATCGTCATGAAGGACGGTCCCGATAGCAACACCAATCCCAGGATACTGCCACAGAAGCGGTCCTGGCAGCTGCTCGTGGTCGGGGACGGGGGAACCCTGCTGACACAGCAGGATATCGAATCCCTGACGCGCATCCTCGATCTTCTGCCGTATGTCGCCGGCCTCGACATCACCACCTCGGCCGGCTCCGCACGCGTATCCCGAGATGTCCCAGGCAATTACATCCAGCAGGCAGACCAGATCCTGGCCGGGATGTTTACGCGCAATCCCGATGTGACGGGCATAACCTTTCCGGCCACGCATGGCAGGGCCGCTCATACGGCGACAGCTGATGATCCGCATGTGCTCCCTCATGACAGGGCGCTCACCGCAATCATGGATGCTCGTCAGCATGGAGAGATCACAGCTGATGAAATGATCGCCCAGATCCGGCAGGCAGGTTCCTGAGCATCCGCACCAGCGGTGCAATGGTGTATGAGGACCCGCTATTTATGGGTAGGTGCAATGTCGGCCTCGGGTATGTCGATGGGTCGTCACAAGGGTAGCCGTAGGGTCGTGAAACGGTCGTTCCATCAATGCGTCAGGGATAGTCGTGACCATTGCGCTCTGCGTCACCTTCCTGCGGTGTGCGAGAGCGTCCCCCTTATTGCCCGGGTTGTGGCAGGGGGAGCGGGTTATCCGTGCCGAGACTGGCGGCCCATGCCTTCATGGTTTCCGTACTGAGCCTCGACCTGGGCGAGGGGCCAGCGTATGGCTTCGTCCTTCCAGGCTTCCCTGTCATCGTGATCGGTATGATCCGTCTTCATGTCCCGTTTCTCCCGGTCTGGACCTTCAGGCCAGTTTCGGCCTGCGTCCGCGTTTCTTCTCTGGCAGGCGCGTGACCGGAACTTCAGGTTCCGGTGTCGCCTTGATGGTCCGCCCCAGTCCGATTTCCTGTGCCAGGGTAGCCCGTTGTGCTGAATAGGATGGGGCAGTCATCGGGTAGCTTTCCGGCAGGCCCCATTTTGCCCGATATTGCTGGGGCGTCAGGCCATAGACGGTGTGAAGGTGACGCTTGAGCATCTTCATTTTTTTTCCGTCCTCCAGGCAGACGATGTAATCCGGGAACACGGATTTTTTCACGGGCACGGCCGGCACCAGATCCGGTGTTCTGGTCGTCACCTGTCCCAGACTTCCGAGCGCCTGAAACACCGTGGCGATGAGGCCGGGCAGGGTATCGGATGGAACCGCGTTGCTGCTGACATAGGCCGTGACAATCCGGGTCGTCAGTTCCCGCAGCGTGTCCGTTTCGGATGATCGTGTTTCGTGGTCAGTCATGGTCGTTTCCGCCTGTTATCCTGTCGTGTTCACGGTCTCTATCGAAGGCATGAAGCCCCGCACGCCTCCAGCGTGTTTTCAGGTCGCCTGAAGCGGTATTCCTGCCCTCCCGAATCTGCCCCGCAATGTCCAGGAAGGCCCCGAGCAGGGTGGCGCGGTCATCATCGGTCAGATCGACCAGTCCCGCCTTCTGGACCAGGCCGCCCAGTTCGATCAGATGATGAGTGCGTTCCCGTCGCGCCTTCGCCCAGTCGCGCATGTCGGTGCGTGCCTTTCGTGCCTGATGGCGATGGATCAGGGCTTCCTGCTTCCTGATCCGTCTTTCAAGCGCCAGAAGCTCCGTTCTGATCGTTTCCGGTTCCTTTCCGGCCGCCCTTTTTTGCGCCGGCCTGAAAGAACGCCGTCCCCCGTTCGGTCCACCTCGCGACGGCTTCAGGTTTGCCGTCCGCCTGTTCGACAGCCGCAAGTAGTACCCCGGCCAGTGCCTCGATCGACAGGGTATCGGCTCCCGTCGCCTCGACCAGTTCGCCGAGCTGGAGGGTTCTTTGTGCTTTAAGCTGCTTCGCCTTTTCCTGAAGCGCCTTCAGTTCCGCATCAATGTCCCGTGGCCTGCGCATTTCCGGTCCCCTGTCCTGCTGGTCTGTGCCATACTCTACCACACAGGCGAGAACCGCGTCACTCATCCAGAGCAATCAACCCTTGTGGCGCAGTAAAATGTGAGTGCGCGCTTATACGTCACTTCGTGACGTGCGCTTAAGTAGTGTGATAGGATCGCGTTCATGGCGATCTATCATCTGCATGCAAAGGTCATCAGCCGCGCCACCGGCCGGAGCGCCGTGGCAGCGGCGGCCTATCGCGCGGCATGCCGCCTGCATGATGTGCGTCTGGATCGTGATCATGACTTTTCCAACAAGAGCGGTGTGGTGCATTCCGAGATCATGCTGCCCGATGGCGCTCCGGAACGGTTTCTCGACCGTGCGACCCTATGGAATGAGGTCGAGGCGATCGAGAAACGCAAGGATGCCCAGCTTGCCCGTGAGGTGGAGTTTTCAATCCCGCGCGAAATGACCCAGGCGCAGGGGATCGCGCTGGCACGGGATTTTGTGCGGGAGCAGTTCGTGGAACGCGGTATGGTGGCCGATCTCAATGTACATTGGGATATTGGTGAGGACGGACAGTCGAAGCCTCATGCCCATGTGATGCTGTCCACGCGGTCTGTGGATGAGAACGGGTTTGGTGCGAAAGAGCGTTCGTGGAATGACAAAGAACTCCTGCTGACATGGCGGGGGCGATGGGCGTCGCTCGCCAATGAACGGCTGGCCGAACTGGACCTGGATGTGCGGATCGATCATCGGTCGTTTGCCGCACAGGGGATCGACCTTGAGCCACAGAACAAGATCGGACCCGCAGGGTCACGCCGGCCGGAGCGCGGTGAACCGTGTGAGCGGGTTGCCGACCATCTGGAGATCGCGCGGCGCAATGGTGACAGGTTACTGGCCGAGCCGCATGTGGCGCTGGAGGCGCTGACCCGGCAGCAGAGCACGTTTACCCGGCAGGATCTGGCGCGGTTCGTGGACCGGCAGACGGTGGACGCTGAACAGTTTACGGCCGTCATGGTTCGGGTGGAGGCATGTCCGGAGCTGGTCGCGCTCGGGAAAGACGGGCACGGGAGGGAGCGGTTCTCCACGCGCGCGATGATCGGGGTCGAGCAGCGTCTGGAAGAGGCATCGTTCGCGATGGGGCAGTCCCAGGGTCATGCGGTGCCGCTGGCAGTGCGTCGGGCGGCGATGGCGCGGGATGGGCTTGGGGATGAGCAGGCGCTGGCGGTGGGCGAGGTCACGAAGTCCCGCGACCTGTCTGTGGTGGTCGGTTATGCCGGGACGGGGAAGAGCACCATGCTGGGTGTGGCCCGTGCGGCGTGGGAAGAGGCCGGGTATCGGGTGCGCGGGGCGGCGCTGTCGGGGATCGCGGCGGAAGGTCTGGAAGCGGGGGCCGGGATCGAAAGCCGGACGCTGGCCTCCCTGGAGCGTGCGTGGGAACGTGGGTTTGACCTGCTGGAGCGCGGGGACGTGCTGGTGGTGGACGAGGCCGGCATGGTGGGGTCACGGCAGATGGAGCGGGTGCTGTCGGCCGCGCGCAGTGCTGGGGCCAAGGTGGTGCTGGTAGGTGATCCCGAGCAGTTGCAGGCGATCGAAGCCGGTGGTGCGTTCCGGGCGGTGGCCGAGCGGGTCGGGGCAGTGGAAATCACGACGGTGCGCCGGCAGCGTGAAGGCTGGCAGCAGGCGGCCACGAAGGAGCTGGCGACGGGGCGGACGGGGGAGGCGCTGGGTCGCTATGAGGCGGCTGGCCTGGTGCGTGGGCATGACACGCTGGAAGAGGCGCGGGCCGGAGTGGTGGCCGGGTGGGATGAAGCCCGGCAGGCCGCCCCAGAAGAAAGCCAGATCATGCTGGCGCATCGGCGTGTTGATGTGCGGGCGCTGAACGAAGCGGCGCGCGAGATCCGCAGGGAGGCGGGTGAGCTGGGTGACGACGTGCTGGTGCCGACCGCCCAGGGCGAGCGGGTGTTCGCGGACGGGGAGCGTGTCTACTTCCTGCGCAATGACCGGGAGCTGGGGGTAAAGAACGGCACGCTGGGCACGGTGCGAGGCATCGAGGGATCGGCCGAGGCCGGGGATCTGGCACTGTCGGTGCAGCTCGACTGGCCGGATGGGACCGGGACTGGCCGGGTCGTGTCCGTGTCGGTGGCGGAGTATGACGCGCTGGATCATGGCTATGCGGCCACCATCCACAAATCGCAGGGTGTGACGGTGGACCGGGCGCATGTGCTGGCGACGGGGAGCCTGGACCGGCACGGGGCCTATGTGGCGCTGTCGCGGCATCGGGAGAGCGTGTCTGTCCATTGGGGTCGTGATGATGTGGGCGACCGGGACGGGCTGGTGCGGCGGCTGTCGCGCGAGCGACTGAAGGATACCACGCTGGATTATCCGCATGTCCGGGATCGGGATGCCGGGTTTGCGCGGCGACGCGGGCTGTCTGTTTCCGAGAGCGAGATCGTGGTGGGGCGTGAACAAGACGCCTCTGGCCCCCGGCAGGACAGGCAGGCCGAAGGTGTGCCTATGCCAGATCCGGCACCGGCACAGCAGAAACGCGGGATGTTCGATGGGCTGGACCTGTCCGTGCGACCGGGGCGTCGTGCGGCGGGAAAAGACGTATCGGCCGGGATGGATGCCGGGGCCGGGAAAGGGGAAAGTGGGGTTGAGCGTGAGGCTCCCGCCTCTCCCTTTGCGGGTTTGAGGTTGCCCCGTGTGCAGCGTGAGCAGGTGCCGGCCGGGCTGGGCGGGTTTGTGCCGGGTGGTGATCCGCTCCACCAGGCGGTGGAGCAGTATGCGCGGGCCTGGGTGGATGCCGAGCGCATGGTGCGTCAGGAGCTGCCGGTGCTGGAGCACCAGAAGAAGGCGCTTTTTGAAGCCGGGCGGGATCTGGAGCGGGTCCGGCGTGGCGGTGAGGCGGATCTGCGGGCGGCGCTGAAGCATCAGCCGGAGATCCGGCAGGCGCTGTATGGTCTGGAAGGTCCGGCACGGGCGCGCAAACTGGTCGAGGGGCTGGAGCATGAGGACAGGGTGCGGAAGAGTCCGGATCTGCGGGCAGCGCGGTTTGTGAAAACGTGGGACGGGCTGAGCTGCGAGCAGCAGGGTGTGGCGCTCAAAGAATTGAAGCGGGATGCGCAGCTTGAGTCCATTCTGCGGGAGAAAAGCCGCGAGCTGGGCATCAGGAAGGGATCGACGCTCGATCACGGGCTGCATCCCCATCAGCGGGAGCAGTCCCTGTCGCGCTCCAGGTCGCGCGGTATGGATATGGGGATGTAATCTGCTTGAGAGAGGAGATGTTGATGTGTATAATTTTCACTGGAGATACACATCATGCGAACCAATATCATTATTGACGATACCCTCATGACAGATGCGCTGAAGGCGTCTGGCGTCAAAACCAAGAAAGAAGCCGTCGAACTCGGATTGCGGACGCTGATCAAGTTGAATCAGCAGCGGCAATTGCGTTCCATGAAGGGAAGGCTGGAGTGGCGGGGTGATCTCGACGCCATGCGTTCCGACGTATGATTCTGGTCGATTCATCGGTCTGGATCGATTTTTTCAGGGGTACGGTGACGCCACAGGTTGATGCTCTGGACCGGCTTTGTTGCAGAATTCGGCATGCGGTCGTGATGAGTCCTTTGATGTTCTGTTCTTTACCGGACGGCCTGCGTGAGGGGGATTCCGAGCGCTGTGAAGCGATTGAGTATGGCGATACGGACGTGAACTTCCGTGACCTGACGGTCGAAGTCCCGTGCCGTCAGGCGCTGACCGAGAAGTTTGATGCAATGCATTTTCGTCTCGACACGGCTTCTTCGATGATAACCGCTCCATCGTTTCCAGATGGCCCGACCGAGATGCCCACAGGCCCGCAGAGCTTCATTGCGGGCGATGGCCCCCGGTGATGTGGGGCTCCATGGTTTTGCGTTCTTCCGAGGCGGAATGATAGCCTGGGCGCCACGGTCGGCGATGGTTTCATGGGATTGCCTGGTATCATACGCGCCATCGGCGATGACGCTCGCGATGGTCTCGTCATCAGGGATCTGGGCCAGAAGTCCCGGCAGAACCGGGGCATCACCGACCTCGTTGCCCGTGATCTCGACGGCCCGGATTTCCAGTGATCCTTCGTCAATCCCGATGTGGAGTTTACGCCAGATCCTACGTTTCGAGCCGCCATGCTTACGCCTGTGCCATTCGCCTTCTCCCTCGACCTTGATCCCGGTGCTGTCGATCAGGAGATGAAGCGGTCCGCCCGAGCCACCATAGGGAATATCGACTGTCAGGGATTTCTGCTGCCGGCTCAGCGTGCTGAAATCCGGTACATGCCACGCCAGTCCAGCCAGGCGAAGCAGGCTTTCGACGAAACCGGTCGCCTGCCTCAGGGCCATGCCGAAGAGAACCTTCAGCGTCAGACAGGTCTGGATCGCGGCATCGCTGTAACTCCGTCGCCGTCCCCGCCGCCCCGTTGACAGGCCTCCCCAGGTCATCGCCGGATCAAACCACACCATTAGAGACCCACGCTTCTTCAGCGCCGCGTTATAGGAAGGCCAGTTCGTCGTTCGATAGGTCACAGGCTGCGGCTTGCTCATGCCTTCCCGTTACCAGATAGGATTCACTCGGTGAATCCTGCCACCATAAATTCTGCAACAAAGCCTCTTATTGACAGTGCCCGGTGCGTCGCGCCAAACAGCGCGATCGCGCTAGCAAAAAGGCGTAACCGATAGATGGCGAGAATCACCAGCAGGATATAGGTGCCTATAGTGTTTCTGGGCCTGATTATAGGCTGGCCTACCCACGTCGACAATTCCGCGTTCGGCCGCCTAAGCGGTGCGCTCCATGGCGAATAAGCGGGTGGCGTAGTTGCGCATCATATCTCCCGAATGCGTCATCGGTATGCCGCAAATAGCCGTTCGAGCAACACTACGCCAAGTAGGTCTTTGCTACAAAAGCGCCGGCTGGGAAATGAAGGCGTGCCTGGCGACCTTAATGAGGTTGTCAGCCGCAATTATCGCGCAAAAGAGAATAAGCGATGAACGTCATTCATATCAAAATGATATGGCACTACGCAGTAACTAGCATTCGAGTTGCATTTCAGATTAGGGCATCCTACTCACCCACCAACAGGATTATCGACCATGCGCCGTTTTGCCAAGATCTTCGTCCTTGTCAATCTCGCACTTGCCGCCTCCACTGCGTTTGCCCAGCATAACTTTTCAGACCCAGGTTTCTGGACCACGCCGACCATCCAGAGTTACGGCAAGATGCACATGCTGCCCAACGCGGCCTACAAGCCCGAAAAAGATGCGACCTACAAGATCGTGTTTTCGCTGACCAAGGGCTCAAAGACGCCGGCCGACGTGAATCCGTCGCTGGATCACGTGGCCCGCACCGTCAATCTGTATGTCGCATCAGGCGTGCCGGTTTCGCACCTGAAATTTGTGGCCATTGCTTATGGCGAAGCGACGTCGCTGGCCCTGAGTGACGAAGCGTATCGGGCCAAGTTCGGCAGTGCCAATCCCAACCTGCCGTTGATTGCCTCGCTGCGCAAGGCTGGCGTGGATGTGGCGGTCTGTGGCCAGGCCGTCGCAGAGCATCAGTTCACTTACGCAGATGTGGACAAGTCGGTCACCACCGCGCTGTCCGGGCTGACCACGATTACCACGCTGGAGCACGAGGGTTACGACCTGATGCCGATGTAAGGATCGGTCCGCCATTTCCTTGTCCAATTCGAATGCGTTTCTTTGGAGATACATCATGTTGAAACAGTCGACTCTGGCTGCCGGTCTGTTGTGCGCACTGTTTACCTCGCTCGCCAGTCCATCCATGGCGCAGGACGCTTCTTCGCAACGTTTCAACGAGGCGTTGTCGCCGCCCTGGCAGAACGGCGCCAACGACGACGCCACGGATCGCGGCTTCGACTTTACCGTGCCTGATGCGGACAATCTCGCCGATTTCCACGGTGACCCGGTTAACCCCAAACTTGCGCTGTACGTCGGTGGCAACTATTTTTTTGCGATGGCGCCGCTAGTGCAGGCGTTCGAAAAACTGCATCCCGAGTTCAAGGGCCGTATCTACTGGGAGACCATTCCCCCCGGTTTGCTGATGAAACAGCTGAAGGCCGGCGGCACGGTTACTGTCGGTAACATGACCTGGACGGTCAAGCCGGATGTCTATCTGGCAGGTCTGAAGAAGGTTCAGCAGTTTGTCGCCGACGGCACGCTCGACGCGCCGGCTGTGCCCTACGTCACCAACACGCTCACCATCATGGTTGCAAAGGGCAACCCCGAGCACATTACCAAGCTGGCTGATCTGGCCAAGCCTAATATCAAGCTGGCCATGCCGAACCCGGAGTTCGAGGGCATTTCTCGCCAGATCACCGATGCGCTGACCAAGGCGGGCGGTCCATCGCTGGCAACCATGGTCTACGAAACGAAGCGGAAGGACGGCAGTACCGTGCTGACGCACATCCACCATCGTCAGACGCCGCTGTGGATCATGCAGGGAAGGGCCGAAGCCGGCGTGACCTGGCAATCGGAAGCGATATTCCAGGAGCAGGCCGGGCATCCCATTTCGCACGTGGATATTCCGGCATCAGAAAACAGCACGGCGATCTACGGCGGTGCTGTGGTGAAAGACGCGGCGCATAAGGAAGCCGGCCGTGAGTGGCTGCAGTTTGTCCGCTCACCCGAAGGGCTGGCCATCTTCGAACGCTATGGCTTCAAGGCCTACGCGGGCGGCGGCAAAAAATAATTCGGGTGTTGACGCTGCATTAACGTAGGGGTACACGGCATGATCAAACGGGCCATCGCTGCAGTCTTCTGTTTCGCTGTATCACTGGGCAGCGCCCATGCGGCGGAAGTCATCCACATCTATGGCCCGGGTGGTCCGGCGCCTGCCATGAAAGCCGCTGCCAAAGCCTATGGCGATGCGCACGGCGTGGAGGTCATCGTCACGGCTGGCCCCACCGACGCCTGGGCCGACGATTTCAAAAAGGATGGCGACCTGATCTACAGCGGCTCGGAAGCGATGATGAGTGACTTCGTCACGCAGTTCGGTGGCGCGATGCTCGACGGGACCATCGAATCACTGTATCTGCGACCAGCGGCTATTCTGGTTCGTCCCGGCAACCCGCGGCATGTCGGTGGCTTCACTGACCTGCTCAAGCCGGGTATGCGCGTCATGGTGGTCAACGGTGCCGGTCAGGTCGGCATGTGGGAAGACATCGCCGGACGTGACGGCGACATCCGCACGTTGCAGGCGTTGCGTCACAACATTGTTTTCTACGCGCCGAACAGCGCCAAAGCGAAGGCGCGCTGGACGCAGGATGCGAGCGTAGATGCGTGGATCATCTATGCAATCTGGGCCAAGGCCAATCCGGGCATTGCCGACGTCGTACCGCTGGATGCCGACCACGCCATTTACCGCGACTGCGGCGTAGCGCTGACGGCCAAGGGCCAGAAGGATGCGGCGACCACCGGTTTCGTGGCGTTTCTGAAAAGCCCCGAAGGATATAAAATCTTTGCCCGCTATGGCTGGAGCGATCATGCGCCTGCCCATTGAACTGCGCGCCTGCCTGCTGATTCTCGTCCTTCTGATGACTAGCAGCGTCGCGGCGGCTAACATGACTCAGGGCGCGCAAATTGCAAATGCTGGCAACGGCCATGGCGCTCCGCCCTGTGCGAGCTGCCACGGCGTTATGGGCGAAGGCAACGCGGTGGCAGGCTTCCCCCGGCTAGTCGGTTTGCCGCCTGAGTACTTGCAGAACCAGCTGACCGATTTCGCCAGCGGACAGCGGCAAAACGCCATGATGACGCCTATCGCCAAAGCTCTGTCGGCCGACGAGATGGCATCACTGGCAGCGTATTACACGCAATTGCCGGTTCCGACCAAGGTCACGCCGCTTGCTTCCGGGACTGCAGGTAATACTGCTTCCAGCATAGGCGAGCAGCTGGCTAACCGCGGGCGCTGGTCCGATGGCGTGCCCGCTTGCAGCTCGTGCCATGGTCAGGGCGGCGTGGGCGTGGGCGCGAACTTCCCAGCACTCGCCGGGCAGTCATCGTTGTATCTGGTGAACCAGCTACAGGCGTGGCGCAAGGGTACACGCGATGCCGGTCCGCTGGGCCTGATGGGCGGCATCGCGAAAAAACTGTCCGATGCCGAAGTCCAGGCCGTGGCCGATTACTTCAGTGAGCAGACACCTGCCACACCCGGGGAAAAGCCATGAAAACCTCTTACGTTATCGCCGCCGTTGTCGGTGTACTGGCTATCGCCGGTGGCACCATTTTCATTTCGGGTTACCACGAGGCCGACGAACCAAAGCCGGTCGCGGTCGTCGTTGCCAAACCGGCGGCGCCGAAGCCCGAGAAGAAGCCCTTTGCGCCGCCTTCGGAGGCATCCATGCCAAAGGACGATTTCGGCAAGATGGTGAGCCTGGGCGAACAGATTTTCGAGCACCCGAAAGAGAACGCGCCCGAGTTTGTCGGCAATCAGCTGCACTGCAGCAGCTGTCACCTGGACGCTGGCCGTAAGGCCGGCGCGGCGCCGATGTGGGCCGCGTACGTGGCGTATCCTGCTTACCGAGCCAAGAATGGTCACGTCAATACATTCGAAGAACGCCTGCAGGGCTGCTTCAAGTTCAGCATGAACGGGAAGGCGCCGCCGTTGGGTGACAAGACACTCGTGGCATTGGAGACCTACGCCTACTGGCTGGCGAAAGGCGCGCCGGTGGATGACAAGCTTCCCGGCCGTGGCTATCCGAAACTCGACAAACCTCCGCTGCCTGCCGACTACGCCCGCGGGCAGACCGTCTACGAGGCCAAATGCGCGCTTTGCCATGCCAAGGACGGAGGCGGTCAGATCGCCGCCGATGGCAGCATGGCATTTCCTGCCCTGTGGGGGCCAGGGTCGTTCAACTGGGGCGCCGGCATGGGCAGCATCAAGAACGCAGCAGCCTTCATCAAGGCGAACATGCCGCTCAGTCGCGGTAACACCCTCTCTGATCAGGACGCCTGGGACGTGGCGACCTATATGAATAGTCAGGATCGTCCACAGGATCCGCGCTATCTGGGAACCGTGGAGGCAACCCGCGCCAAGTTTCATGATTCGGCCAGTTCGATGTACGGCAAGACGGTCAACGGTCATGTGCTCGGCAGCGCATCGGTGCCATCCGGCGGTACGACCATGAAAGGCGCGCCCAATCCATGAGCAGTGTGGCGATAGATACACACGGCGACAGCGAACTCGATCTGCCGATCACCGGGACGTTGGCCGGCACCGAACACGGGCTGCTGCGTGCGCATGGGCTTGCGGCCCTGACTACGCTGATCCTGTCAGCGGTCTTCGGCACCGTCGTCGCGATCAAGTTCGTGCTGCCGAATTTTCTTGGTAGCGAACCGTGGGCGACCTGGGGTCTGCTGCGTTACAACCATACGCAGGGCATCATGTTCGGCTGGCTGGGTAACGCGTTTCTGGCTTTTCTGTATTTCGCCACGCCGCGATTGTCGGGACGTGCGGTGACCAGCCGAGGCCTGGGCTGGACGCTGTTCGTGCTGTGGAATTTCGGCATGGTGCTGCCGGGCTGGGCGCTAGTCGAGGCGAACCTGCCGCACTGGCTCTTGGCGATCAAACCACTGGAATGGACCGAGTTTCCGCTGCTCATCAATGCGATGACGGAACTGTGCCTGGTGTTGCTCGGGGTCCAGTTTCTTTGGCCGATCGTGCGCGGGCCTGAGCGCGATCGACTGTACATTTCGGCGTGGTATGCGCTGGGTGGCGGCGTGTTTACCCTGCTGTCGTTTCCGATGGGCAGCCTGATTCCCGAGTTCACTCCCGGCGCCGTGGGAGCGGCGTTCAGCGGCTTGTGGATCCACGACGCGGTCGGCCTGCTGGTGACGCCTTTTATCCTGTCCATGTCGTATTACGTCATCCCCGCCGTGACCGGCAAGCCGGTCTACAGCCACTTTCTGTCGATTCTCGGGTTCTGGGTGCTGTTTTTTGTCTACCCTCTCAATGGCACACATCACTACGTGTACTCGGCCATTCCGATGGATACCCAGCGCGCAGCGATTGCTGCTTCGATGCTGCTGGGCGTCGACGTCATCATGGTGGTGTTCAATCAGCTGATGTCGCTGCGCGGATCCGGCGCCATGGCGATGCGCGACGTACCTCTGCGTTTTGTGACGGTGGGCGTGGTGTTTTACCTGCTGGTGAGCATCCAGGGTGCGGGACAGGCCGCAATGCCTGTGCAGCGGCTGATTCATTTCAGTGACTGGGTAATCGGCCACTCGCATCTGGCGATGCTCGGCTTTGCCAGCTTCATTGCTATCGGTGCCCTGCTGCATGCGTGGCAGCGCACGCCCGGCGCGCGCTATCACAATGGTCGTGCCAATGCCGCGTTCTGGCTGATTCTGGGTGGACTGACGCTGATGGTCGCCGACCTGACGATGGCTGGACTGGTGCAGGGCGAGCTGTGGGGCGAGCACGTGCCGTGGATGGATTCGGTGCGTGCATCGATGCCGTATTGGTGGTGGCGCGTTGTTTCGGCCGTCCCTATTCTGGCCGGCTTCGGTTTCCTGATTGCTGCCATGCTGAGCGGCCCACGTGTTACCGCCGCGGCGCGGGTGCCAGCATGAGCCTGCTGCCGCGCAAACGCTGGTTTGGCGCCGCCCAGATGATTCTTTTTGTGGCAGGCATCGGCTTCTTCGTATTGTCTGTCGTGGCGCTCGGGATCCTGCCTGGTTTACGGCTGGAGAAATCGATCCATGATCATGCGCCGTTGACGCTGGCTCCCTTCACGCCGGCCGAGGCCAGAGGCCGTATTACCTATGGCACCCAGGGCTGCGCGTACTGCCATAGCGAGCAGGTGCGCAGCACGCCCGAGGACGTGCGTCGCTGGGGACCGCCGACCACACCATGGGAAACCAAGTTCGAGTCGCCGCAGCTGTGGGGCACCCGACGAATCGGGCCCGACCTCGCGCGTGAATCCGGAGTCCGCAGCGACGACTGGCAGTTGACCCACCTCTACAATCCACGGCTCATCGTTCCGGGCTCGGTGATGCCCGGCTTTGCCTGGATGTTCAAAGGCAGCCCCAACCAGCCAACCGACGTGGCCAAGGATCTGCTGGCCTATATGAAAACCTTGGGCCGCGCACGCATGCAGGCGGGGAGCGCCGCGCACGATGCGCCCAATGAAGCCATGCCGGGCATGCAGCCTGACAGCGATGCATCGCTGGACGCGAATGGCGCACGCGCGCATTTGGCGAGTCCTGGCAGGGAACTGCCACGGACGCTTTCTCCAACAGGGGTCGCCAATCGGGGGGCAACGCTGTTCGCACAGAATTGTGCAGGCTGCCACGGTGCGCTGGGCAATGGCGCGTCGGTGGCTAGCGCATCGTTGCTGCCACACCCTACCAACCTCACCGTGTTCCGTTACAGCGAAGGCGCTTTTGCCGGCATTTTGCATGATGGAGTCGTTGGTAGCTCGATGCCGGCCTGGCGAGACCTGACCGCACAGCAGGTCGCTGACCTTGGGGCCTTCGTGTCGACACTACATGCGGCCGCAGAACCGGCAACGTCCGAGCCCGGCGGCGTCTCGCGGGGTGTAGAACTGTATGCGCAAAACTGCACGGCATGTCACGGCGTCGGCGGCGGTGGCGACGGTCCGGCATCGCTTGCGTTCAAACCGCGGCCCTACAACTTCCGGCATCTCCAGCCCGACGTGAGCGAGATTGACCGCGTACTCCGCGTGGGTGTTCCCGGAACGGCCATGCTTGCTTTTCCAACGCTCAGCGAACCGGACCGCCAAGCGCTGGCCGCTTATGTGCGCTCGCTATACGGGCAGGCAGCCGAACAGGGTTCGCTGAAAGCCGCGGCGCCAGTGAACAAGCCCTGATGGCGAATGTCACCATCGTTACCTGATCGAGGGACCGCTGCATGTTTGCCTTCATCGTCATTGCCTTGCTCGTATGTGTCCTCGCCGTGGTGCTGGTGTGGTGTCTTTCGCCGGCTTATCGCAAGCGGGTGGAAGAACCGAAGTACCGGTTTCTTGAAATGCAACGTGAATTTTTCGATCAACCCCACACGAGGCTTCCCGAGCAGTCGACAAAACCGCCAGCCGAAAAGTAGCCCTAAAGCACCCGCCTATATGTAGCGCCGGGAGGCGGCGACCCAACCATGCAGCTGTGACAAGCTGCCTTCTGCAGCCAACTTATGCTGAAGTGATCACGAGCAGCCGGCCCATTTATGCTTTCAAAACATCATAAACTGGCCAATCGGGCCAATCTATGCTTTTCAGAACACTAGTGCCGGCGGTGTGTAGGGGTGGGCCCGTCCGGTCGGACAATTTTGTGGGATGAATAAACTATAGCCTGCTTGGACCAATCAAGAGTCACGTTACGTTCCCTGATGCGGCGTGGAGTGTCGATAAGGCTCAAAAAGGCCATCCCTACCCCTGATAATGTCCTTTATCATGGGTAATTGGCAGGCATTTCTTGATGGATCATGATCTGTCATGATACGGTGAGGCACCCTACAGGAGAGGTGTTATGGCCACCCCACAGCGTGAGAAATTCGCGACCCAGGTCGATCCGCAGATCCTGCAGGCGGTGCGCGATCTGGCCCGCAGCGAAGGGCGGCAGCTCCAGGCCCTAGTCGATGAGGCGCTAGCCGACTTGGTCGAGAAGCGGAAACAGCAGCGTCCGCGTGCCCATGTCATGGCCGCCTACCAGACCAGTCATGAGGAATTCGCACCGCTCTACCGGAAACTGGCCGAGTGACGGATTATCTGACTGTCATCGAGGTATTGGCTATCCACGACGATCAGATCGGGCGCTATGGCGGAGCGGCGGGCATCCGGGATCAGGGTTTGCTGGAAGCGGCGCTTTTCCGACCGCAGACTGGCTATTATGCCGATCTCGTCGAAGAAGCGGCGGCGCTCTGGGAAAGCCTGTCGCAGAACCATCCCTTCATTGATGGCAACAAGCGCACGGCTTTCGCCGTGACCTGGACCTTCCTGGCCATTAACGGCGCGCGACTGACGGCCGGCGCCGGTGAAACGGAAGATTTTATTCTCAGCCGCTATGCCGATGGGACATTTGATTTCGAGCATTTGAAGCCGTGGCTTCGCGGTCATGTTGCTACGAGCGAGTTCTGATGGTGTGAAGGCCATTGCGGCACGGGATTTTACGGTTCTGCAGAGGAGCATGTCATGAGTGCAGCGGCTTCCCCGCCTGACTTTTCAGAAGATGATGATCCTCTGGCCGCTCTGTACCAGCGTGGTCGTGCCCAGGCTGCCACGTTACGGGAGCAGGCACGGGAGGGCGGCCTGCGCTTCGAGGCGTTTCTACCGTCGACGCTGGCGGACTGGCTGTTGGATCTGGTCGAGCGCGGCGTGTTCTTCGATCCGTCCGAAGCGGTGTTCGTCCTGCTGGGCGAAGCCAGGGAGCTGGCTCCCCATAAAGATATCCAGGATGAATTGCGGCGTCGCCAGATCCGGGCGGCGCTGGACGATCCTTGTCTTGGTACTCCGGGAAAAGAGGTGATAACGCGGCTGCGCGCGGAGATGGAACGGCCGCGTCCCGAGCCGGCGTCATGGCAGACGGATCAGGAGCCGTGATCTCCCTCATTTCCCGGTCCCCGTTGGATCTGACCTTGCCGGTTCTGGTGAGTTCGGCCGGTGAGCGTGCCCGTCTGCGCTTTCTGGAGTTCTTTGCGGCACAAATCCGCAATCCGAACACGCGGCGCGCCTATGCGCGGGCGGTATCGGATTTCCTTTCTTGGTGTGCAGATTTTGGCGTGACGGAGCTGACCGGGGTCACGCCGTTGCATGTGGCAACCTGGATTGAGTTTTCTGGACGTACGCTGTCGGCTCCGAGCGTGAAGCAGGCGCTGGCGGCGCTGCGGCATCTGTTCGACTGGCTGGTGACGGGCCAGGTGCTGACACTCAATCCCGCCGCTTCGGTGCGCGGGCCGGCGCACAGCGCACGGGTGGGGAAAACGCCGGTGCTGGAGGCGGCCGAGGCGCGGGCGTTACTGGATTCCATCGATGTGTCCAGTCCGGCCGGGCTGCGCGACCGGGCGCTGATCGCGTTGATGGTGTTCTCCTTTGCGCGGATTGGCGCGGCGCTGACGATGCGGGTCGAGGACGTGTTCGTGCAGAACCGTCGTCTGTGGGTGCGGCTGCGCGAGAAGGGGGGCAAGCAGCATGTCATGCCCTGTCACCATACGCTGGAAGACTATCTGCACGCTTATCTCGACGGGACCGGGCTGGCCGGCGAGCCGAAGGGCTGGCTGTTCCGGACCATCCAACGGGGCACCGGCCAGCTTTCGGAGCGGCGGCTGGAGCAGTCGGACGCGCACGCCATGGTGCGGCGCCGGGCGAAGGCAGCTGGGATCGAGACCGCGATTGGTAACCATACCTTCCGGGCGACGGGGGTGACGGCCTATCTGAAGAATGGCGGCACGCTGGAGAACGCGGCCGCCATGGCCAACCACGCCTCCACCCGCACCACCCAGCTCTATGACCGTCGCCGCGAGGACATCTCACTCGATGAGGTCGAACGCATCAGGGTGTAGGCCATATTTTTTGATCAATTGAGTTAACGAAAAAAAGAACATTTACTCATTTAAGTATCATGATATGAGTTAATGAGTATTTATTCAAACGTCTGTATGGGAGCTGATATGAAGGTTATCGCTGTTCTGAATCAGAAGGGAGGGTCGGGGAAGACGACTATAGCTACTCATCTGGCTAGAGCATTACAGATTGGAGGTGCAGATGTGCTGCTGGTGGATTCCGATCCTCAAGGGAGTGCCCGAGATTGGGCTGCTGTAAGAGAAGAGCAACCTGTGACTGTTGTAGGAATTGATCGGCCAACCATTGAGCGAGATTTGAAAAATATCGCTCGTAAGGATTTTGTGGTGATCGATGGCGCTCCCCAAGCCGCAGACTTGGCTGTATCAGCCATAAAAGCATCTGATTTCGTCCTGATTCCGGTTCAGCCCTCTCCTTATGACATATGGGCTACTTCAGACTTAGTAGATCTGGTTAAGCAGCGTATCGAAGTTACTGACGGAAAATTACAAGCTGCTTTCGTAGTGTCACGAGCGATTAAGGGAACTCGAATTGGTGCTGAAATTACCGAAGCCTTGAAAGGATATGGCCTTCCAATTCTAGAGAGCCGGATTACTCAACGCGTAAGCTATCCAGGAACAGCCGCAGGTGGAAGCACCGTAATGGATGTTGAACCTGGTAGTGATGCTTCCAAAGAAATTCTCAGTCTATCTAATGAAATTAAGCGAAAACTTATTTGAGTATATGAGGAGAAAAGTAAATGAGTAAATCTCCTGGCGCGTTGACAGCTGGTCGCCCGAGTGCTCGCACTACGGCAAATAAGGCCGCCACTCTTGCCAGCCTGTCGGATACGCCAATGATGCGGCGTGTGAACTTTGATCTGACAGCAGCCAATCATGCGAAGTTGAAGATTTATGCTGCCCGACAGGGCAAGAGCATAAAAGAATTGCTTACAGCATATGTCGATCAACTCCCTGAGTAAATGAGTATATCATCTCTTGCGCATTTGAGTTTTTGATTATTTTGGGTTGATGGGAAGTGTTTCCATCGTACGCGTAGCTGTAAGTGGCGGAATTTCCGATATCGAGGTCAGCACTATGGGAAATGAACATAAAAATCCGTCGAGTCTTCCGGTAGCTACCGAACGGCCAAGGTTGAGGCGGAAGATTACATCGATTGTCAGGAAGTCGCCGCCTGGAAGTGACCAACCAGATTTTTTTGTGCCTGCCCTTTATGACGTCGGTACTCGTGATAGTCGCAGTATCATGGATGTGGCTGTGTTCCGGTTATCCAAGAAGGATAAACGGGTTGGGGATGCCATCAGATACGATTTTCCTGATGGAGGTTATGTGGAGGTTACGTCGGGCCATTATGGGATGGCTTCAGTATGGGATTATGATCTTGTACTAATGGCAATTTCTCATCTTACCGAAGCGATGAACCGATATCGTAATGGTAAGGGCGAAATACCAAGCCCTGTATTCCGACCTCATATATCAGAGATACTAAAATTTTGTCGACGGTCTATTGGTGGACGTCAGTATAAAGAAATAGAATCAGCACTAGATCGCTTGGCAGACACAAAAATTAAAGTGGTTCGAAAAGAAAATGGCGTTGGACGTCGAGAAAAACGTATTGCTGGAACACCACAAGGTTTAATAGCAAGTGGAAGAGTTGTTTCGTATACTGATACAGGTCGGATTCAATCCGTTGAAATTACTATACCAGACTGGCTTTATCAAGAAATAGTAGAAAGCAAGACGCCAAATGTCTTGACCGTTCATCCAGACTATTTCTTGATTGAGCCTGGCATTGGTCGATTTCTATATCGTCTTGCTCGACGAGCAGCGGGGAGAACCGAAGCTAAATGGTCATTCCAGACTATTTACGATCGTAGTGGTAGTGCTGGCACCTTTAAGAAGTTTTCGGAGAATCTACGAAAGATTATCGTGGCAGATGATTTGCCAGAATATACGCTGTTAGAAGAAAAAGGGCAAAATGGCCCTCAACTCGTCATGCAGCATCGCTGCATGCAATTGGAGGCACCCCCTGGTCCCTAATAGACAATCAGAGAGATCCGAGGCCCTATTTTTTAGGGGGTGTTGCCGCATCGCTGGTAAGGAGAGGGTATGAGGCCATCGTGTGGAAAGTACGCTAAACAACGTTTAGCATGAACAGTAGAAGAACGTCTGGGCAGCGTGATCTTGT
>NZ_QQBI01000042.1 GCF_004302915.1 Komagataeibacter xylinus
AATGGTCTGCATCCTATGAATCACATTTTTAAACCGATGGGTACCCCGTGAGTCAGGCCAAACAATGGTTGGTATAACCTATTCCATAAACGATATCCTGGTTGATTTCTTTCGGCAGGCGATGGGACCATGCCAGCCAGCGTTCGCCCGGCACTGGTCGCAGATGCAGCATGTTGCCTGCGACAATGACCTGTCCGGGGTCCTGAAGCAAATAATGGAAACCGGGTTCATGTTCGATCAGTCCTTGCACAACTGGCAGGAGATGACGGACATCCGCAACACCAGCATCTGCAAATGTCTCATGGCTCTCGTTCTCCACTTCCCGGCGGATCTGCTGGCGCATGGTTGACTGGCTGTAAAGGCCTGACGTTATAGTCATGACCATGCCGCCCAATATAAAAAGACCGGCGAACAACGTGACGATACGAAACGACGTCGTGGCGATGATACGTCGTGTCTCCACATTTCGGCGTCGGGATATCCTATTCCACGACATCATTGGACATATTTATCATGTAGCGACATCCTCTCAGGATATGGATGACCGAACAAGATCCACCCGTCCCCGATCATGACAGGTCCGGTTGGCAGAGGCTCCAGCCCTGTGGCCTGACTTTACCCCAATGGTCTTTCCGCGTTAACCCCTTTGCCTTGTCCTGTCCGGAGAGAACTTACCGTCTTTTATTTTTTATATGCCTGCGCGTACGTAGTATTTGTTTTAATACCGTATAAAATATAATTCATATACATCCACATTTATGATATGTATCACATGGAATATTGATATTATTTATTCTGTATTCAATTTGGAGACATGGTCGATACATTAAAAAATGCCAATAATTGTCTATCCATCGTCATGGATGGTGTCATGTAACAATGATTCTGATAACCTGATCAAGAACTCAGTCTCGCTGGGCGGGACATTAAATTTGTTGATTGGCCTGCTTCATGACGCTGGTAACACGCCCCCGCCTGCTTTTGGTTGAAGATGACCACGCAACTACGGATTACGTGCGGCAGGGACTGGAGGAAAGCGGAATTGACGTGGTTTGTGTCGCTAACGGGACCGATGGATCGCAGCATGCCCTGTCGCAAACGTGGGATATCGTCATTCTGGATCGCATGCTGCCTGGTCTGGATGGACTGACAATTCTCATGCGCATGCGCTCTTATGCCATCATGACGCCAGTCCTGTTCCTGACGACGATGGATGGCGTACCAAGCCGTGTCGCCGGTCTGCGGCATGGTGCGGATGATTACATGATCAAGCCATTTGCATTACGCGAGTTGGTCGCGCGCGTGCAGGTACTGCTTCGTCGATCATCTTCCTTCCAGCATACAACAATAATGAATGTGGCTGACGTTGAACTCAATCTGCTGACGCTTGCAGTGACACGGAATGGCGAAAAGGTTCTTCTGCAGCCTCAGGAACTAAAACTTCTGGAATATTTCATGAGGAATGCAGGCATGGTGCTTTCCCGGCAAATGTTGCTGAAGGATGTCTGGCATATGGATTTCCCGGTTCGTACGAACATCGTCGAAACGCATATTTGTCGTCTGCGGGAGAAACTGGGGCAGGATGGCCAACCTCTGATCCACACCGTCAGGGGTAGCGGTTATGTCATGAGTGCGTGACTCCCTGGCGGTATAGGATGATCTTGCATGCATGCCCGGTTCGGCCATCCTGGATGAGATAGGTACGCAAGCAGGATGACCATGGCGTGTAGGCAAATGCCTTTCGGTCCGACATCGTAGTCGGCCATTAACGATCGCAGCGACAACGGAATAGAGATCACTGCGCATATAATTCGCGTCCCGCAGGAGAAGCGGGGTTCCCATAGCCGCCTTGGGAAAGTCTTCAAGGAAGTTGATGCCCACTATCTATTGCCGGGATAGCATAATCCCACAGACCTATTTCTATGTAATATTATATTGTTTTTGTCACGATATAAATGAAATGCAAGTCGCATGCAGAGCACTGAAACGACTGCCTTTGATAGCACAATTACAAGAAGTACATTCACGATATCATTCCATTCGTTCAATATACAGAAATATTTAATACATTATGTCTGTACCCCGAATATCCGGCCGATGGCAGCCGTCACGGCCATCGCTACGATGCCCCAGAATATGACCCGCATTGCCGGACGCCATGGTGAGGCCCCACCTGCACGCGCACCCACGACTCCCAATACCGCCAGACCAATCAGGGATACAGCGGATACACTCCACGAGACCACGCTGGCTGGCGACAGCAGGGCTGCCAGCACGGGCAGTATGGCACCGGAAGAGAATGCGCTAGCCGATGCAAAGGCGGCCTGTACCGGACGCGCCGCAGTCGCGTCCGAAATGCCGAGTTCATCGCGGGCGTGCGCCCCCAGTGCATCATGCTTCATGAGCTGAAGGGCAACCTTGCGTGACAGAATATCATCCAGGCCACGCTGACGGTATATCCCGGCCAGTTCGCTCACTTCAGCGTCCCAGCTACTGCCAAGCTCCTTTTTTTCGCGGGCGAGGTCAGCCTTCTCAGAATCCGCCTGCGAGCTAACGGACACATATTCCCCCGCGGCCATGGACATGGCCCCGGCAGCCAGACTGGAAATTCCAGCCAGCAGGATGCTCCCCTGTGTCGCATGGGCGCTGGCAACGCCGATGATCAGGCTGGATGTTGACAGGATACCATCATTCGCCCCCAGAACAGCGGCCCGCAGCCAGCCCAGACGGGAGGTCGCGTGGATTTCTTTGGGGCGCAGCGGTATTTTACTTTCCATATTCATCGGATACATTCCCTGTCAGCAGCATTCTCTGAAAAACATTGTCCCGGAGAATGAAGTAATGAAAACACGCGGCCAGCGCATGACCCGTGGCAAGCACGATGATCAGCCAGCCATTCCACTGGTGCAGCCAGTGCAGAATGCCGACTGTCGATGTCGGAAACCTGCCAAAGGGCGGCATGATCTGGATGGACAGGAAACTCATGGCCTGCCCATTGCCCCATCGCCACAGATACCCAAGGAGGATTTCCAGCAGGACTAGCCCATACAGGCTGTATTCCACGTAGCGCGCCAGCATGGCATCAAGCCAGCGATCGGCGGCGCGGATCTGCCGCCCCCAGCCTAGTCGCCATAGCAGGCGTGCGGGAAACAGAACGCTCAGTACCATGCCTGCCGTCAGGTGGGTCACCACCAGTTGATGGTGTAGCGGGTTCCGGAACAGGCCCCATAAATTCGCGGTTGCGAACTGCAACATGATAATGGCCGTGCATCCCCAGTGGAAAATGATTGTTGGTGCGTCATAACGTGCTGGGGAAAGGCCAGATTTGTATTTCATCCGAACGATCATATCACTCAAACATGACGCGAACCTGAACGATTGGCCGCCTTGCCGATACCTGCGGCCTGTTGGTGTTCAGACTGTAAAAAAAGAACGGAGATGGTAAACCCACGACGACACCGGCAGCGAGCAAGGAACCTGTATCCAGATAACTGTGTGGCGCCCGTGACCTAATGACATCGCAGAATATGTGCAAGCTACGGCCATTTTCGGTAAACCGGATCGCAAATGTGATGGACTGAGCGTGTTTCCCCATTATGGAATGGCACGCTTCCCCTGTGCGATCCGGTTCGCCAGATCGCCCCATAGGCGTGCTGTTGCAAGGTTGATGTCTGCCTTTACCGAAAAAGGAGACTGGGTGCGTGAGAAAGGAGAGAGGGACATCCGTTCGCCGATAACGAAATGCCCTTGTGAAAACAGCATGATGGACAGCGATCCCTGCTGGCCCTGCCCGATGGGGCGCATGACGGCAATACGCATATGGGGCGGCGGTATCGCAATGGTATGGAAAGCGCGTAGTTCTGCATTCCCCGAAGGACAGGCTACGCTCTCCAGCACCGCATCACGCAGGACGGAATGGGGATATCCGCCATACGTGCCGTCGACATGCAGCCGGATACCCTGTTCCACTGTCTCGCAAATACCGTTTGTTTCTGTTTCTGTTTCGGCGCGCGCCACACAGCCGGATATGCTGACTATCATCAGGATTGCCAATCCGTAATGCACTATCGATCTCATAATATTTGTCCGGCCTCCTGGCACCCGACCCTGGCCATGCCATCATGCCGATGCTCGCTGTTCTCGTAACACGCAGACATGACGTGAACCTGAACACGGAAAATAAGGTCACGGGGGAGACGCTGCTAGCAAGAGATCAGCCGTTATGAGCAATGGTAGGGCGGCCAATCCTTGTAGCAGGCAGCATGGTACTCCGTATTACCACGCATGCCGGCGATCATTTTGTGCAGGCAGCCAAAGTGAAAAGTCTGAATTGTTTTCCATAGAAGCGGCAGCCGCGATAATTTATTTTCCGCTATGTGTTTTCGTCCATCGCCAAAGCAGAATAGACACCTTTTTATGACCTTCAGGCATATTTTTTAAAAACAATAAATTAAATTACGAGAACGATATAATATCACAATTCTCTTTTATTCACATTGTGTCTTTAACAAAAACATCATGTTGTGGAAAGAAGACCGGGTATATGATATCTGTCTGGATTACGACCTTTTTTACGATAATATGAGAAACATTTGCGACCGTGCGAACTGACATCACGCAGGATTCCGGCGGTTTGCGTTACCCGAGTGTTCCGGCGTGTATGTGAGGGAATTTTCTTCTGGGGCATCGGCGGTTTCATCTCCGTTGCGGGGCAGGCCCAGACCGCCATTGCGGGTGGGCAGGCCCATCTGGGCGCCAGTACACCTTTCTTGGCCCAGATTGACCCGGCGACCGTGCGTGATTCCTGGCAAGCAGGCGCAATCACGACCAGCCACAGCCAAGATACGCCGTCTGCCGGTGGGAGCCTGCTGGGGAATATGGGGGGACTGCGTCCATGGCTGGCCCGCTACGGCCTGACGCTGAGCATTCAGGACGTCAACGAGTTATGGGGTAACGCCACGGGCGGGATCGGCAGTACCAATGGCGATGGCAGGGGATCGGGCACGGGCCCTTCCTATATCGGCATTACCATGCCGACCCTGATGGCGGATCTGGAAAGGATGATCGGGCTTAAAGGCGCGACAATCAACATCAGTGCCCTGCAGATCCGGGGACGTGCCGTCACTCAGGACCATCTGGGCAATTTCAACCCCATCAGCGGATTTGAGGCGGATCGCTCCACCCGCCTGTTTGAACTTTGGTACCAGCAGTCCTTTCTCAGGGGCGCGCTGGACGTCAAGATCGGCCAGCAGGATCTCGATACGGAATTCCTGATCAGCGATTACGCGTCCCTGTACCTCAACGCCAATTTCGGATGGCCAATGGGTCCTTCGGTCAACCTTTATGCTGGCGGTCCTTCATGGCCGCTTGCAGCTCCCGCAATCCGGTTGCGCTACCGACCCGGTGAAAAATACACATTCATGTTCGCGGCGGCGGATGACAATCCGTCGGGTAATCAGGATAGCAGTGTCTTTGGCGTGACCGGAAACCCGGCGGACCCCACCAGCCAGACCATAAGGGATGGAAGTGGCACGCAGTTCAATATGGGAACCGGCGCGCTACTGATTACCGAAATTCAGTATGCCTTCAATCCTCAATCTGGCGACAGTGGACGCGCGGCCAGTCATCCGGGCCTGTCAGGCGTTTATAAACTTGGAGGCTATTATGATACGGCACGATTTCCGGATTATCGATATAACACACAGGGACTGTCTCTTGGCGCGGATGGTGGTACACCCCGCTGGGATCGGGGAAACTGGCTGATTTACGGGATAATCGACCAGTTGATCTGGCGTCCGTCGCCTGATGCATCACGCGCACTTGGCCTGTTTGTCCGGGCGACGGGTAATAGTGGTGATCGCAATATCATAAGCTTCGCCATTGATGCCGGCCTTAACCTGAAGGCGCCCTTTTCAGGCAGGACGAATGATACACTTGGTCTGGGCTGGGGTATCGGTCGCGTCACATCAGGCGTGCGTGCCTATGATCGCGCGCGCGGTGCCCTGGTGCAGGGAAACGAAAATCATTTTGAACTGACCTATCAGGCCCAGATCACACCATGGATGGTCGTGCAGCCCGATTTCCAATATGTCCTGAACCCCTCGGGCGGCACGGGAGATCCATCCTGTCCGACGCACCGGATTGGTGATGAAGCCGTATTCGGGTTGCATACCAATGTGAATTTCTAGCTGAACCTGGAATGAAAAGGCGGGACAACACAGTCTGGTCGGATCTTTTCAAAAAAACCTTGTACAGAGTGGTTCAGAATGTTACGCTGCTATGCAGACCGAAGATGGCTTCGTCATGCACATGCTGCCCTTTATTATCGAGAACACCACCACTGGGCGATATGATGCCCTGAATATCAGGCTGAAGCATGAACCATGGCGTGATTGGGATCTGATAGGTCAACTCCAGATGATATTCGGTGCCCTGCATGGGCAGGCCAGAACGCCGGTCCGCCTGGGCAAGATAGGGACTAGCCGCCCCCAGGCCCGCACCAAACCCCGCCATGTCGCCTGCACGTCCAAACGGCCCCTTCAGGGACAACCCAGCATCTGCGGCATAGACGATCTGGTTGCGGTCGGTGTCCGCTGTCCAGTTCCCCCGAATGAAAGCGTCAAGCTCCGTTATTCGCCCGAAATGCTGCAGCGTCTGATCCGCAATGGCGTAGACGGCCCAGTTGGTTTTATGGTTTTTTCTGAGATCGGACTGGTCGGGAAAGCGTCCGGTATCAAAGTAACCGCCAAGTTTATATGTGCCCTGCCTTCCGTACAGGGTCCGCCGGTACTGGACCTCCCCGAAGAAAAGAGCGCCCGTGCGGAAACTGAAGCGCGTGCCACCGGGGTCGCGGTTTTGGTTCCACAGGTCCTTCGCGTTGATGAAGGGGCCGCCCACAGGATTGTCATCGGCTGCCGCGAACAGGAAATTCCAGTGTGGGGACAGGGTATAGCGCAACCGTATCGCAGGCGTGGCCACGGGGGAGACGGGGCCTTGGTCATACAGGTCATTATCGGGCATGATGGGCCAGGAAAAGGACGCGTTGAGGAAGTTCAGCCCGACGCTGCTGACCATGAAGTCATGCCCGAGATCCAGCTTGCCAATCCGGAAGGCCAGGCGTTCTCCCATGAATTTCTGGCTGTACCACAGTTCATATAGCCGCCCGTTATCATCCGCTTCGATATTCGATGTCTGGTTGAAAACATACAGGGGCGTATTACTGAATGGTCGCCCACGGATTTCCATGGCGCTGATGTCAAATGTACCCAGTGGCAGGCCCGTCAGGGTGTGCAGATTCGTCACCATTTCAACCGCGGCGGACCCGATGTAGTTGCTGGATGCCTGCGCGCCCCCCACCGGGTTGGACCAGAATTCATTGGTATCCGATATACGGATATCAATTCCCTGTGCCAGCAGCCAGTTCCGTATTCCGCCCCAGTTGCCGGACAGATGGGTGCGCGGGTCAATATGGTCGGGAATATTCTGCTGTGGCGTAACGCCCGCGCTCAGCACGCTTACGGGAACAGGCTGGGCATATGCAAAAGAGCAGGTTTTCAATAATATGATTGTATGTAACCATATATGATGATTATGCCAGATGCGCCTCATTTTTCTAAAAAATATCGTATAATAAAATCTAAAACAAATTATTTATTGAACAATTCTTTTCATTAATTCAATATATATTTTGATAAGTGGAATAGCTTCGTTATGTCGGAATTTATACGAAATGCGCTTTAACAGGCAATGCATATTAGCGCCTTTATTGTACATCATGCATACTCCTTCATCTTCCCTTAACACGGTTTAGGCTGGCACGAGTTCTGCCTTGACATGACGTACAACGGGCGGCACATGCCAGCGGCCCTGTTCCACATCCGCGATCTCGCGGTCGATCTCGGCAATGACCTGGCGTGAAAACGGGCCAAGATGCAGGTAAAGCGCGCTTGTCATCACCACATAGGGCAGCGCGCGCGGGTTATGCAGGGCGCAGTCCAGCATCATGCGCCAGAACTGCCCGGCCGTTCCCGGCCCCGCACGGTGGATGCGGAACATGAGCCGGACAAAGCTGCGCAAATCACCCTTTATCATCCGGTGCGTGCGCTTGCGCCCGAGCATCCGGCCCAGCCTGCGCACGCGGCCGAAATAGGCGACTGGGTCATAGATGGCCGCAAGCACCGTCCTGTAATCGTTCAGCACGTCGCGACGCGGGCGTTTTGTCTCGAAATTCAGCCCCGCCGTGCATTGGTCGCCCGACTGCGTCTGTTCACTGCCGGAAAAAAGGCGGCCCTCCGCCAGCAGGCGCCGCGTCAGCTGCGTCGTGGGTAGGGCGTAAAGCAGGCCGACCATGCAGACTGGGATGGACGTATCCTCGATACAGTCGATCATGCCCTGGGCGACACTGCCCTTTTCGCTGTCGAAACCCACGATGAAGCCCGCATTGACGAAAATCCCGGCCTTGTGGATTGTCTCGATGCTCTGCTGCAGGCTGCGCCGCGTGTTCTGCTTTTTCTGCATCAGCACGAGGGAGTCTGTATCCGGGCTTTCGATGCCGACGAATATGGCGAAGAAATTGGTATCGGCCAGGCTGCGCAGCAGGTCGGCATCATCGGCAAGGTTGATCGATGCCTCGGTCGAGAACTCGAATGGAAAGTTCTTCTCGTTCTGCCAGCGTTTCAGGTCGGACAGGAATTTCTTGAGCGCCTTCTTGTTGCCAATCAGGTTGTCATCGACAAAATCCACATGTCCGCGATAGCCAAGCGCGTACAGGGCATCGAGTTCGGCCATGACCTGCGCATTGGTCTTGGTGCGCGGCACTCGGCCATAGAGTTCAATGATGTCGCAGAACTCGCAACTGAACGGACACCCACGCGAGAACTGGATGCCAACATGCAGGTACTGGTCCAGCTTCAGCAGGTCGAAGCGGGGCAGTGGGCTTTTCGTGACATCGGTCTTGCCCATCGGCGCTTCGAATACGCCTTCGCGCGCTCCCTTGCGCCAGACGGCGATGAAATCAAGCATGATTTCCTCGGCTTCGCCCAGAACCTGAAAATTGGCGGCGCTGTAAAGCGATGGGCTAGAGGTCACGTCGGGGCCACCCACCACCACCGGCTTGCCGCGCGCGCGGCAGGTCTCGATGATGTGCAGCGCATCATTGCGCTGCGGCAGCATGCCGCCGGTCATGACCATGTCGGCCCAGTCGTAATCGGCATCCACAAGGTCTTCGGTATTGCGGTTGACCAACCGGACTTCCCAGTCCCGGGGCAGGAGGGCTGCGACCGTGACCAGACCAAGGGGGGCCGCCGGATAGCGTGCGCCCGCAAGATCGCAGGCTTCCTTGTAGTTCCAGAATGAATTGGCGTTGAAAAGCGGGAAGATCATCAGGACCTTGCAGGTTTCGGTCATCATGCAAGGATCCATTGCTGCAAGGACTGGTCATGATCAAGACAGATGCCTTCCCGTCCATTTCGAGACGTGGCAGCCTCAGGCAGGGCGCAACTCGACTGTAAGGGTGACATGGGGTGAACCCCTTTCGTAGTGGTGTCGGTCAGGTGGGCCGGTACAATATCGGTGACCGCCACTATTGCTTTTATCCTGGTAATCTCGAACGACCGTGGCCAACGGCATGAGCAGGCTATGATGCCCAGGCACATCAAGGCGGTATAGGAAGATCGCTATATGCGAAATCAGGACACGGTGTTTGTCTTCACGTCAGGAGGGTGTTGACCACAAGAACCTTGGTAGTTTCTTGTGGATCGTGACGGATTTTACTGTTTATGGAGGTTTTCAATTGGAAAGATTCCATAACGCTATGTTCATGACAAAGTATTTCTTTTTGTTTTTACAAGAGCTTTGATAAAGCGACAAGATGGTCGCACGAAGATTGGGGTTTATTAATCCAGATCACAGGATCACGGATACGGTAAGCCTGAAGTGTTGCCGCTTTGGCGTTGGCTGGAGCGTAGCAGGCTTACGGCCCCGCAGCATGGCCGCCATCCGCAATCAACACGTCGAACGGTTCCGTCCCGTCCCGGCCTCACCGCGCTTCAGGCGGGCGATGGTCCTGCCTGCGCTCGCTATAGCGATCAACGAGGTAATCGGCCCGGTCCCGCAGCAGCCATGTGAACTTCATCAGTTCCTCCATGACATCCACCATGCGGTCATAGAGCGGGGAGGGCTTCATCCGGTCATCATCACCGAATTGCGTATAGGCCATCGGCACGCTGGACTGGTTGGGGATGGTGAACATCCGCATCCATCGGCCCAGAACCCGCAGGGCATTGACGGAATTGAAGCTTTGCGATCCGCCTGAGACCTGCATCACCGCCAGCGTGCGGCCCTGCGTCGGACGGATCGAGCCTTCGGACAGTGGCAACCAGTCGATCTGGTTTTTGAACACAGCGGTTATGTTACCGTGCCGTTCGGGGCTGCACCAGACCTGGCCTTCCGACCAGAGCGAGAGTGCGCGCAGTTCCTGCACCTTCGGATGGGTGGCAGGTACGGAATCCGCCACCGGCAGGCCGGTCGGGTCGAATATCCGCGTTTCCGCGCCGAGGGCTTTCAGGATGCGCTCCGCCTCCAGCACCAGCAGGCGGCTGAACGAGCGTGGTCGCAGCGAGCCATAGAGCAGCAGGATGCGGGGCGGATGGTCAACCCGTGGGTGTGGCTCAAGCCGCGCGAGGTCAACCCGTTCGAGATATTCCGGATGCAGGGCGGGCAGGTCAGGTGCGGTCATGGAGCGGTTCCCTTCATGCGTTACGGGTGGCTGACCCGGGGCAGCCACAGGGCCAGCGCGATGAGCGTGGCCAGCAGGACCGGCGGGGTGATGGCCAGCCCGACCTTCATGTATTGCCCCCACGTGACCCGATGATTCTTGGATGCCAGCACATGCAGCCACAGCAGTGTTGCGAGACTACCAATGGGCGTGAATTTCGGCCCGAGGTCGCAGCCGATGACGTTGGCATAGATCATCAGGTCGCGTGTCAGCGGCGTGATGTCGTGAGCCTGCTGGATCGCCAGCGCCCCGACCAGCACACTCGGCATATTGTTCATGATGGACGACAGAACAGCCGCCAGAAAGCCGGTGCCGATGGTGGCCGTGAACGTCCCTTGATGACCGAGCCAGACCAGTGCGGTCGCAAGATAGTCGGTCAGCCCGGCATTGCGCAGCCCATAGACCACCAGATACATGCCTAGGGAGAAGATCACGATCTGCCACGGGGCACCCCGCAGCACCATGCGAACAGAGATCACCCGGCCATATCCGGCGACGAGCAGCAGGATTGCGGCGGCCAGGCAGGCTACGACACAGACCGGGATATGAAACGGCGCGGTCAGGAAATAGGCCGCCAGAACCAGGGCTAGCAGCGGAAATGCCGCTCGGAATACATGAGGGTCACGAATGGCCGTGGCAGGTGCGGGCAGTTCGGCGACGGGATAGGTCGCAGGCACCTGCCGCCGGTACCACAGCCACAAGACGGCCAGCGTTGCACCAAGTGCTACCAGATCGACAGGGACCATGATCGTGGCATAGCGATCGAACGCAATGCCAAAGAAATTGGCGCTGACGATGTTCACCAGATTGGAGATGACCAGCGGCAGGCTGGTGGTGTCCGCGACGAAGCCGGTCGCTATGATGAAGGCCAGGGCTGCAGTATGGCTCAGGCGGAGTTGAGTGAGGATGGCGATGACAATGGGCGTGAGCAGCAGGGCCGCGCCGTCATTGGCGAAAACCGCTGCAATGACCGCTCCCAGCACCACGATCAGCGGGAAGAGCGTCCGGCCTCGCCCTTTGCCCCAGCGCACCACATGCAGGGCGGCCCAATGGAAGAACCCGGCCTCATCCAGCAGCAGCGAGATGACGATCAGGGCGATGAAGGTAAAGGTCGCATCCCAGACGATGTGCCACACGACAGGAATATCGTGCCAGTGGATCACGCCCGCTGCCAGCGCCATGGCGGCGCCTGCCATGGCACTCCAGCCGATGCCCAGCCCTCGGGGCTGCCAGATGACAAAAACCAGCGTGGCAACGAAAATCAGAAGCGCCAGCATCAAACGATCCGCTTGCCGGATTTATCGATGATCTTCTCGCCGTCCTCCTTGATGAAAGCGCCCCGCTGCGGGTTGGGCAGGATGTCCAGCACCCGCTCGGACGGGCGGCAGAGCGCCGCACCCAGCGGAGTGACGACGATCGGCCGGTTCATCAGGATGGGGTGTGCGATCATGGCGTCGATCAGCGCATCATCCGTCAGGGCCGGATTATCGAGGCCGAGTTCGTGAAAGGGCGTGCCCTTTTCCCGCAGGACCGAGCGCACCGGAACGCCCATACGGGCGATCAGACTGACCAGTTCCGCACGGCTTGGTGGGGTTTTCAGATATTCGATGATGCAGGGGTCCTCGCCGCTGTTGCGGATCAGTGCCAGCACGTTGCGCGACGTGCCGCAGGCCGGGTTGTGATAGATCGTGATGGTCATGAGCAGGATTCCGGGGACGGACAGCAGGAGGACAGGGTCGCGATCAGGGGCGCACAGAGTTCGGGACTGCCCGCGCAGCAATCCTTGACGAGGAAAAGCATCAGCTCGCGCAGGCGAGAAAGACAGGCGCGATAGACGATCTGCCGACTGTGGCGTTGCGCGCTCAGCAGGCCGGCACGTGTCAGGATCGCCAGGTGGGTCGAGATCGTGTTCTGCGGCATATCAAGATGGCGAGCGACATCTCCGGCGGGCAGGCCGTCCGGTTCATGGCGCACAAGCAGGCGGAAGATAGCCAGCCGCGTGGACTGGGACAGGGCGCTGAGCGCGGCAAGGGCCGATTCCATATCCATATATCTTTGATTGTGGATATATAAAATAATGTCAATCCCTGTCCTGGCGCGGGGGGGGCGTACGTTCATGCATAAGCCATGAGAGCCTGTGTTCCTTACCCTGCTTGCCGATGGAGGCACCATGATAGATCGATTTCCGGCCGCCATCCTGTCAGCCTGCCTGATCCTGACCAGTGCGACGGCCCGTGCGGATCCGCCATGGGGGCATGGCGGTCATGACCGTCGTGGCGGGGAGCGTGGCCATGGCCATATGAGGGACTGGCGAAGGGGGGAGTATTATGTCAACTGGCGGTCGCGGCAGTGGCGGGGCCGTGACTGGCGGCGCTACCATGGCCTGTGGGCACCGCCATCAGGCTATTACTGGATGCAGTCCGGAGCGCAGTACCTGCTTGTGGCGGCGGTAACCGGACTGATCGCGGGCGTGGTTGCTGCCACTACAGGCGTGGCGATGCCTGTACCGGTCGTGCCTGCTTACCCGACGGCGCCCTATCCGGCTGCACCAGCTTATACGCCACCTTATTGAATGGGCCGTTGATCGTGAATGACCTGTAGCCGACCTCGAACCCCTTCGTCCCTTGCGTGGCGACCGCGTCGGCGCCCTTTCCCAGCCGCTGGAGTTCGGCTACCGGGTCGCCCGCAAGCGCACCCACCGCCATGTCGCCGCCACGGCTGAAGAATGGCGCGAATTCCTTCAGCACAAGGAATATCTCGCGGTCATGGGCGCCAGGATTATCCTTCGGCTCGATATAGACCAGCCCGACCTGCCCGGTATAGGTACCACGGTTGAGATCGCCCCCGGCCATGCCAATGCACCAGTTCCGGCGTATCGGTATCATTGAAGATGTCGATCACGCTGAGCCTGCCTTCCTCAAGCCGCAGCAGGGGGCCGGGAAACTGGCCATTATAAAGCGTGGTTGAAATGATGCGCCCGGGGGCAAGTTCGACCTGTCCCGTGGCGATCCGCAGCGTATGGTCCGCTTTTCCACCCATGACGGGGCCAGCGCCACGGCCCCGGCGCGGGATCATGGCCGCCGGCGTCGTTCGTCCGGACAATGCCAGAAAGGAACGGCGATCCAGCATCATGGTAATATCCGATTATGGGCAAACAGGCAGGGTTCCCAACGCCTACAGCGTTGGCCGGTTTCATCGGGCTGGCGCGGGGGCAGGCCGTCCTGTCGCCGGGACCTGTCCATAAATGGACCGTAGCCCGGGCCATGCACACCGGCGCGATGCCGGTCGCCATGTCCGGCGAGGATATAATATTTCCTCATATCGAGAAATTCAGATATGGGAAAAGGCCCGGGACTGGACGCAACGTGGCTGATGTCTTCGCGCGAACGGGCAGGGATGGCTGTTCAGGAGGATGGATGACTGTAGCGACAGATCAGGCCAGGCCTGTGGCGCTGGAGGTACTGGCCTTGCGCAGCGTCCATGGTGGCCCGTTTGCATTCACTGTCCCGGCGGGGGCGTGCGTGGCGATCACCGGGTCATCAGGCAGCGGGAAGTCGGTACTGCTGCGCATGATCGCGGATCTTGACCCGCATGAAGGCGATGCACGCATCGATGGACAGGCCTGCTCGGGCATGCCTGCGGCGCAGTGGCGCCGCCTGGTGCAATATGTCCCGGCGGAACCCGCGTGGTGGTCCGATATCGTGCTGGACCACATGGTGGATACGGACGCGGTGCGCGCGCTGGTCGCGCGCCTTGGCCTGCGGGAAGACTGCCTGCGCTCGCCGCTGTCACGCCTGTCCACGGGGGAACGCCAGCGGCTGTCCCTGATCCGCGCCCTGCTGCTGCATCCCCGTGTCCTGCTGCTTGATGAACCCTGTTCGGCGCTGGATGCCGCCACGACGGACAGGGTTGAAGCCGTTCTTCAGGAGGCAAGGGCGCAGGGGACGGCCATTGTCCTGGTCTCGCACGACATGGGGCAGGCGGGGCGCATGGCCGGGACGCGGTTCCGGATGGCACGGGGACACATGGAAGAAATCGCGCCATGACACCCATAGTGCTGACGACCGGGGACATGCTGGTGGCCGCTGCCCTGATCGCCATCGGCAGCGCGCTGTCGTTCCTGCTGTCGCTGGGGTTGCAGCGGGTGCTGCTGGTTTCCGCCGTGCGCATGGCGGTACAGCTTGCGCTTGTCGGCAGTGTGCTTTTGTTCGTGTTTGGTCATGCCTCCGTGTGGCTGACCATCGGGCTGCTGGCCTTCATGTTCACCGCCGCCGCCCGGGAAGCCGGGTCACGCCAGCAGGTCCGCCTTGGTCTGTGGTGGCATTTCGGGATCGCGGGTGCCTCCACGGTAACAGGGACGGTCATCGTGGTGCTGATCGGGCTGTTGACCGGCCTCCAGCCCCACCCGTGGTATGTGGCCCGCACGGCCATTCCCCTGACGGGCCTGCTGCTGGGCAATGTCATGAATGCAACAAGCCTGTCGATGAATACACTCCTGTCCGCCATCACGCGCGAACGGCAGGCCATCGAGGCGCGGATCATTCTCGGCGCGACCCGCGCGCAGGCAATGAACGGCCTGATTCGCCAGGCCATCCGGACGGCCCTGCTGCCGACGCTGAACCAGATGGCGGCCGCCGGGATCATTACCATGCCCGGAATCATGACAGGGCAGATCCTGGCGGGGATGAACCCCTTGGCAGCCTCAAGGTACCAGGTCCTGCTGATGTCACTTATCGTCAGTGGCAACCTGATCGGCGCGACAGCCGCGGCCTACCTGGCAGCCTGGCGGCTGACGGACAGCCGGGGGAGGCTGCGGCTGGAACGCCTGCTTCCCCGATTGCAGAAGGGGTGAGGCGGTGGAACCACGTATCATGGCATGACAGCGCCGATCAGGGTCATACAGATGCGGAGCCTGTTTCCAGATCATGATCCGGGCTGCACATATGAACTAATTGGACGAAGGATAGCGCCGCATCAGCCTGAGTTGCCGCCACCATGCCGTGGCCAGCGCCATTGCGCTGATCGGGACCGCGCCATCGGCCCGCATCCGGGCCGCCAGCGCGAACAGGGCCGCCTGCTTGGCGAACACGCCACGATAGGCATCCCGCAGGCGCATCGTCGGGTCCCAGAACTGGATGGCTTCGGATCCGGCGCCGTTGATTTCGATAATCCGGAACTCTCCGCGTTGCAGGGCCGCCTCGCTGCCAAAACGTACGTCCAGGCGACCGAAATGGAAGCCGTTCATGGAGCGGGCTATGGCATCGACGCGTCCTTCAAGGGCGGGGGTATTCAGCCGCATGGCGTTCTCATAGCGGCCGCCCATCCGCAGGGAGGCGACCGTGCCAAGGATGACGCGTTCGCCACGCGGCGGAACATGGTCAATCCCTCTGGTGGAGAGGGCGCGCCGGTAATGCCCGATCCGCGAACACAGCCGTGGGTCCGCGGCCATCAGGGCCGCGATGGAACGCACGCCGTCGCCCGTGACCTGTGGGGAATGACGGATGGCGAGACCGATAAGGCGGCCATGGGCTTCGGTCGGGCCACGGTAGTAGAACAGCCCGGCCTCAAGGGGGCCGGGCACGAATTCCTGCAAGAGGAAGCTGGCGTCGGGGGGAAAGGCCGCAATGTAGGCCATTAGCCCATCCACGGTATCGATCCGTCGCACGCCATGGCCGCACCAGCCGATATCGGGCTTGGCAACCAGCGGGTAGCCCAGTGTCCGCGCCATGGACGCTGCCGCCGGGATGTCAGCGGGAGAGACGAGGACGGTGCGGGCGACCCATAACGCGTGCTCCGGGCTGATCCGGGCTAGGCAGGCGGCTTTTGATTCGCCAGCCAGTCCCCCGGTCTCGATCGCCGGGTTGACGACCGATGGCAGCGTCAGGCTGCGGTAGCGCAGCCCCAGCCATAGCCACTGCAGGACAAGGGGTATACACAATACCGGCTTCGGGAGCCGTTCCATCGCGCCAAAGCCGTTGCTGGCATGGTGGGAACAGGCGTCATTCGTGCTGCGTTGGGGCTTCATCATGGACAATCCTATCTTCCCCGCGGCAGTTCGGGATCACGCAATGCAACAGGTGGGCATCACGCTGTTGCGATCAGGCTACAGGTTCGTCTGCCCCACGCCAGAGACCCAGCGCCGTGTCAATGCGCGGCCGGGCAATGGGTGGGCAGCGAACCCCGTCGATATTTTTGGCTGGAGCCGGTCTTTCCGGCGTGATGCGCTGCCCGCGCCCCTCTTCGCGCAGGCGATGGAGGCGGGGATGCTCGTTGCTGATAACGGGGCCTGGCGCAGCCGGTTCCGGTTCTCGACGCTGGGGGGCAACGGGTTCTTCCATTCCGCCTTTCCCACCGACGCCGAGGATGCAGTATTTTTTGGCCCGGACAGCTACCGGTTCGGCGCGGTGCTGGCGGCTCATCTGCGCTCCGCCCCGCCGCCCGTGCGGGCGGTGGATATTGGCTGCGGCACGGGCCTCGGTGCGATCATGGTCGCGCAGGCCTGTCCGGGGACCGAGGTGGTGATGGTCGATATCAACCCCGGTGCCCTGCGGCTGGCGCGCATCAATGCGCGTATTGCGGGCGTTGATGGCATCAGGGCGTGGCAGGGTGATCTCCTGTCGGGGCTTGCGGGTGAATTCGACCTGATCCTCTCCAATCCGCCCTACCTGCCGGACCCCGGTTGCCGACTGTACCGCAACGGTGGCGGCAGGCTGGGGGAGGGGCTGTCGCTGGCGGTCGTCAGGACGGCCATGGAGCGGCTGGCGCCCGGCGGGACATTGCTGCTGTATACCGGGACCGCGATCATTGATGGGGACAACCCTTTCCTGCGCGATGTGGCGGCCCTGCTGGATGGCAGGGATTTCACGTGGGCGGCCAGTGAACTCGACCCGGATGTATTTGGCGAGGAACTGGAAGGCGGCCCGTTATCCGTGGCAGAGCGGATCGCCGTGATCTGCCTGACCGTGATACAGCGATAGCAGGACAGGAATGGCCCCAATGAACGATATCGTGGCTGGCGACAGTATCGAACGGACGCAGCGGGATCTCCATCTGGCCCTGGCCAGGCTCAATCGCCTGCGCCTGACGCCCTGCCTGCCGGAGGAGGACGGCAGGGCAGGTGTGGACCTGCCCCGCCTGCTGGCGGGGGAAGCCGGTTTTCTGCGCGCGCTGCGTGCGCGGGTTGCGCCACGCGCCGCGCGGGCGCCCCGGGAGCCTGCGGCATTCCTTGCATGGTTTGAGGGACTGGAACAAACCGGTCCCGGACAGCGCGACCGGCTGTTCCCCTGGCTGGCGCATGAAGCGCCGCGTGCGGCCATGTGCTGGTTTGTGGAACAGGAAGCAGCGGGAGAAGCCGGTTTCGAGGACCTGACGGCGCTGGTGCAGGTGCGCATGCCAACGCGCCCCAAGCTGGAACTGGCGCGTAATTACTGGGATGAAATGGGGCATGGCCGGAAAGCCGGCATGCACGGGCCGATGCTGGCGCATCTGGTCCATGCCCTCGGGCTGCGGCCCCGGCCGGAGGATACGGTCTGGCAGTCGCTGGCCCTGGCCAACGCCATGGCCGGTTTGGCCTGTCACCGGCATCTGGCGTTTCAGTGCATCGGCGCGCTGGGCGTGATCGAACTGACCGCGCCGGGCCGGGCCGCCATGGTTGCGGCCGGGCTGAAGCGACTGGGCGTACAACCGGATGACCGGCATTATTTCGACCTGCATGCCGTGCTGGATGTGCGTCATTCCGCGGCGTGGAACGCGGAGGTTATCGTTCCGCTGATCGAGGAAGATCCGCGTCGTGCCCCGGCCATCGCCGAAGGGGCGCTGATGCGGCTGGAGTGTGGCGCGGCCTGCTTTCGCAGCTATCGGGATCATCTGGGCCTGAAGTGACCCTACCCCGAGCGTGCCCTCAGTTTTAAGTTAGGGTCTGTGGGTTGTTGTATACCTTGTTGGTGTGTTGGGCGAAAGCTTCTGGTGTCATGCCGTTGAGGCTGGTGTGGGGCCTGACGACGTTATAGTCGGCTTGCCAGGCGTCGATGACCGTCCGAGCGTGGACGAGGTTTCGGAACAGGTGCTCGTTGAGGCATTCGTCCCGGAACTGGCCGTTGAAGCTTTCGATGAACCCGTTCTGCTGCGGCTTGCCTGGTGCGATGTAGTGCCACAGCACCGACCGTCTTTCCTGCACATGCTCCAGATCGGTGCAACCAAACCGTATCACGATCCGCTGGCCAACAGGATCAATGACGTTCAGGAATTGTCCGTTACGCACGAGGTGATTTTCCGTGCCAAAACTGAGGTCCAGCACCGGATCCTTACCCATTATCTGCCGCTTTATTTTCCGGAGATCGAGCGTTTCAGGGGCAATACCCGCAGCGACTGGTTTTTCGCTATGCTCGAGCAATTCCCGGTTCCGGCCAGCATCACGGCGCTCGGCAAGGATGCGTTTGTCGCGGCAGCCTGGGACGTCGTCGGTCGCAAGGTCAGCAAGTCTCGTCTACTTGGCGACATCTGGGAAACAGCCCAGACATCCATCGCCTTGCCGATTGCCCCGGATGCTCCTGCGATCAGGATGTTCAGGCTGGTGTTGGGAGAGGCACGGCGCCTGATTGCCCAGCGCGACGACATTGAGGTCGCGGCAATCGAACTGCTGGGCGAGCATGCCGATTTCCGGCGTCTGCAGCAGGTGCCAGGCATCGGGCCGATCCATGCCCTGACAATCCTGGCCGAGGCAGGCGATCTGAGACGTTTTCGTCATCATCGGCAATTTCTCAAATTCTGCGGTCTGGATCTGTCCACCTACCAGTCGGGTCAGTATCGCGGCAAAACGAAGCTGTCCAAGCGCGGCAATGCTCGGTTGCGCCGCACATTGTGGATGGCAGCTCAGGCCGCCATTCGTCAGCGCGAGAACAGCTTCCGTGACAAGTTCGATCGCTATGTGGCCAGGGACCGGCATGATCCGGACCTGCGCCGCAAGGCGTTCACAGCCATCACCGCAAAGATGGGACGCGTTGTGCACGCGATCATTAAACGCGGTGACGATTACCGGCTCTTTGTTGAGGGGCCGGTTCCAGGTGGAGGAACCCCTCTCACTCAGTGCCGTGAGGGCGCTTCAGCGACCCTGTAGACAATGTTTGGGTCCTCCACCTGGGTTATCGCATCCCATCTTCAGGACGGTTAGAGCCACGGCGCCATCACGCCGATCTGGACTCTGTGTTTGCTATGGCAGGGAGCACCTTTATTTTGCGGTGGAGACCGCCTGGTTTTTGCTTGCAGTATTTTTCAACGACAGTGCAAACTGCCGATGGAGACGTGTTGCCAAATCGACCGGATGCTTCCCGATATAGGACGTCGTCGCTGACGATCATCATGGGAAAGCCGCGATGTTCCCCGATCCGGTCGAGTTCGCGGCCGAGCCGTTCGCCTGACAGCGACGTATCCGCCACCAGCGCCAGGCACTCCCGCGTGTAGTCGTCCACCACTGTCAGCACGCGGAAGCGCCGTCCGTTGTTCAGCGCGTCCGAGACGAAATCCAGGCTCCAGCGCTGATTGGGACCTTCGGGCAGCATCATTGGCGAGCGCGTGCCCATTGCCCGTTTCCGGCCGCCACGCTTGCGGACCGACAGTCCTTCCTCGCGATACAGCCGGAACAGCTTCTTGTGGTTCATGGTCACTCCCTCGCGCTTCAGGAGGATGTGCAGGCGCCGGTAGCCGAACCGGCCTCGTTCGCCCGCAAGATCGCGCAGCCGACTGCGCGCCTCGGCATCATCCGGGCGGCGTGACGCACAGCGCCACGTCTTCGGGTCCATGCCGATCAGGCGGCAAGCTCGCCGCTGCGAGATGGGGTGGTTGCCGTCCTCCCCGCACGGCATCGCAATGTGCCAGAATGGTCGTTGGAAGAAACGACTGC
>NZ_QQBI01000043.1 GCF_004302915.1 Komagataeibacter xylinus
TCTTAAATCGTTCATGCTTCATAGCTGAACCAGGCCAGAAGTATTCAGCAAGGCGTCAGTCGCCGGGAGCTTACGCTACCGAACAAGCAACTAGACTTCAGGAACTCCCGCCCTGTTCTTCCCAAAGGCTTGCCAGGTTACCATGGAGATGGGTTATCAGCTTGTTAGAACACCGTAGCGCTTGAACAAAGCCTCGAAGAAAGTCTTCACATTTGCCTTGGCTTCTGGCGCCTGCAGTTCCACAGCTCCAAAGCGAAAGACTTCATAGCCCGCAAGTTTGAGTTCGCGATCACCCCGGACCATCTGTGCATAGCGTTGCACATCGGCATTTCCTACGATGTCCGCGTAGTGGTGCTTTCCGTCCACTTCGATGACAACCCGAACCCCCTGCCGCAACAGCAGCAGGAAGTCCATGCGAAAGCGCAAAAGTGCATCCGGCCCCCGCTCCTTGACAGTAAGTGGATCCCAGTGAAGCCATACTTCCGGTATTAGTGCTGGCAAGTTCGGTACGGCACTGCGGAACCCCTCAAAGAAGGCCTCGAACAACAAGGTCTGTGGCGGAGAGTTGCGAGGCAAACTGGCTTTGAGACGCGCATACAGCGAGCGCTTGGCTTGCTCGGCATCAGCGATCTGCTCTGTATCACCCCACCACTGCTGCAGATCGCTCCAGCGCAGTCCATCATTACCAATGGGACGGTCATAGACGAGCACCTTATCGGCATTCGTGACGATCTCGACGTCATTATCCAGCGCATCGCGGAAACGTAGATCGGGCTTGTCGGGTGAGGCAAAGATAAGATTTTTCGGTCGGCCTTTGACTGTCACGTGCGATGAAACGATCGAGAAGACCGGGTAACCTCCCTCCAAATCAGTCTCACGCAACTCAACGCCGCAGTTGCGCAACGTCTCGTTAACGCACGCTACAAAGCGGCGTTGTGCTGCCTCGTCGGGCCGCACGTCGGCGGAAGCCAGCCCTTCAAGAAACAGCGCAAAGCGCCGATCGGAGGCATCATAGGCCCCCAATTGGTCGAACAGCGTTTCCACCGACCAGTCCTCTGGATTTTGGTGGACGTGCTGCTGAATGTCCGCGCGTAACCCAATGAGCTTGCCACTCATTACGTGAAGCCAGTCATCGGTATCTAATATCCACAACCGATCCAGAAGGTCATCGAACCTGCGAGCATCCCCATACAATTCCTCGCCATTGAGTCTTCGAGCGACCTCACGCCGATAACGCTTGGGGATCGACGGCCCCCCTCTGTCGCTCCAGAGAAGGTCCTGGATCTGATTGCGGGTCGCGGCAGCCGGTGGACGAAAATCCAACAGCTTGCATGCAATTGCAGGTAGATCGGTGTCGGCCACGGCCTCAATACTGGAGGCCATACAATCACGCTTGGTGCCGTTAGCAACAGGCGCGGGCAACCCCAATTCTTCGCAAAGCGTCGGCAGCGTAGAATGCGGGCCGACGTCCTTTAAGGCGATGATAAGCGGAGACAATAAAGAGCGAAGTTGCGTGTAGTCCATCGCTTACGATTCAAGCTAGAAGTGGCATGATGCACAGCAGAGCGTCGATCTGACCGAAGACATCCTGCTGCCACTGCTCCGGCGTACGATCACGTAGAGCGTACATGTCTTCGACGAGGCGTCTTACATAGGTTGGCCCGTAACAGCATACTGGTCAAGGTCGACCTTGAGCATGACCTTTGGCCTTGGCGGTATGAACCTCATTGAACTGGTTTGGGTTTCAATGTGAGTGATGGGGAGTGTATGCCTTCCTCGACGATAGGTTCTCCACCAGAGGAGAAGTGGCCCCCATTTTTCGGACAGGGCGGTAAGCTATCATCTGGCCTGAACGAGGACGGGTTTTATGGGCAAGGTTACGCGGAAACGGTATGCGGCGGAGTTCAAGTCACGGGTTGCCCTGGAGGCGATCCGTGGCGAACTGACGCTGGCGGAGTTGGCGTCGAAACATGGCGTGCATCAGACGATGATCGCCCAATGGAAGCGCCGGGCGATCGAAGGCATGGCAAGCCTTTTTTCTGGTAAGTCAGTAACGGAACCTTCAGTCAGCCCTGCTGATGTAGAGAAACTGCATGCCAAGATCGGCCAGTTGCTGGTGGAACGGGATTTTTTGCGGGATGCCTCTGCTCGGTTGGGCGTGATCAGAGGCGGCAGATGATTGACCCGAAGCGAGCGTGCCTGCCGATAATCCGGCAATGCACGCTGCTGCGACTCAACCGGTCGGGCGTTTACTATCGGCCTGTGCCACAGAGCGAGGCCAATCTGAAGCTGATGCGGTTGATCGACGCCCAGTTCCTGGAAACGCCGTATTATGGCTCACGGCAGATGACATGGCATCTGCGCCGCCTGGGACATGAAGTGGGCCGCAAGCGGGTCCGGCGGCTCATGGCGATCATGGGCCTGCGGGCGATCTACCAGAAGCCGCGCACGACCGTGCCCCATCCGGAACATCGGAAATATCCATATCTGCTACGGGATCTGGTCATCAATCGGCCTGACCAGGTCTGGTGTTCCGATATCACATATATTCCCATGAAACGGGGATTTCTCTATCTCGTGGCGATCATGGACTGGTTCACGCGCAAGGTCCTGTCCTGGCGTCTGTCGAACACGATGGACGTGGAGTTCTGTATCGAGGCGCTACAGGATGCCCTCATGCGCTATGGCGCCCCGGACATTTTCAATACTGACCAGGGGTCGCAATTTACGACACCCCGTTTCACCGGGATACTGGAAGAGCGTCAGATCCGCATCAGCATGGATGGGCGCGGTCGCTGGCTGGACAACGTGTTCATCGAGCGTCTGTGGCGGTCGCTGAAATATGAATGCGTCTACCTGCACGCGTTCGAGACCGGATCGGAGCTGAGGGCCGGGCTTGGCAGATGGATCGCCCATTATAACGAAAGGCGTCCGCATACGGCGCTGGCTGGACGTACGCCCGATGAGGCGTATTATGACGTGCCGACGCCATCTGGTCCGGGGTTAACCCCGGACCAGATGGCCAACAGCAACGCCGTCAGAAGGGCGGCATAACAACAACCAGGTATAGCTTATCAAGCCCGCAAAACTGTCCGAACGGACGGGTCCACCTCTAGTTTTGGGGGGATTTTTTGCCGGTCCGCTTACAGGCATTGCGAGAGGAAAACAGCGCGTCTGATATGTGCTGATAGACCACAAAACCGGTCTTTATGCCTCTCGGATTATAAAATTAATTATATAACTCTTTGCAAATTGGCGTTTTAATAATTGGCCGTTAGAATTGATTATTGACATGCTCTCTTCAATCGTGATTCTTGAATAAGATACAAAACCAAAAATCAGAGAGAGAATATGATAGTTCAAGATATTCTAGATCTTCTCGAAGATGGCTTAAAGAAATCTGCGAGCATAATTTTCGATTTTTCGGAAAACCCCTACAGCGAAATAAAGCCTGAGTATCTAAAGACCGTTAAAATAGCAGAAACATTTAAAGATAACATAAATAATTCTATCATTAGATTGGAAAAGAATACAAAAGAAATAATAGGGGCATCTTTGTTTCCTCCTAGACCTTCTGGGTTCTTGGCCTGCATTGCACGAAATGGAAGAGTAGATATAACAATTTCGTATGAAGACAATGGTTGGACGTGGCCAGTTATATTGATAGAAAACAAAATATATGTGAAGAATTTTCTCGGGATTGATGACGACGTAGTTAGATGCTTAGAGTTTATCGATACAAGTGTAAGAAATACTCAAATGTCGATCGAAGCTACATGCGTAACATTCTTAATCAAAATTGAGAAAGGAATCACACAGACTGACCATGACAGGTTATCTGATGCCATATATCAAGGGATTGTAAAATCTGCGGCTCTTTGTAAAACTTCGTATTCACCTTCTATTCGAATGCAAGATAAGAAGATAGTTTTACGCAGAGGAGGATATAAAACATTAGCTGAAGCGACTTTTGTAGGCGATAGTGGGGAATCTAATATTTCAGAAAACGGTGTTGACCCTTCTATTTACGGTTGTTTTATAGTTTTTGATATTGATGGAAGAGATTTATTTTTAAAGAAACTGTAATAAAAAATTTAATTAAATTTCATTTCTCTGTTGGTTCCAGCTTTTATTTATCGAAATCTGATACCTTTTCTTGAATTGGCTTTGCCGTCTCTATGTCGCCAATATAGGCCCCTTCCCGGGGCTACTTTAAATTCATTTAGCAGCCCCCAGTTAAGCGGAGAAAACAGAAGGTCAATTTTGCGGTCGACAACCACTATAAAGTGGTCATTTTACCCAGAAATGTCTTTGCCGTAATCTTAAGATGACACAGGCCAATGACTATGAAAAAGACAACCATTATAACACGATCGATCCATTATTGTACAGATATATATTAGAAAGAACTGGTCCTATACTACACAACATCCAGATTAATATATTATATAAAAAATCAAGAAACATATCATAAAAACAGTGTTATTTGAGAGACATTTTACTTATAGTCCGGTCGATTTCCGCATCTAGCCAACGATATCTATTCATTAGGGAGGCTTTTTCAGAACTATCTTCGGTTCTATGGTACATATATCTGACCCATTCGAATTCTTTAGAAATCTCTACAAGGTGGTTCGCATCAGCACTGTGAGGTTCAGCTCTCCAAACACTTACTCTCACTCTTTGCCCCTCTACTTCTGGGGTGGCTTTTTCATCTGGAACAAAAAGAATGCGCTGGTCACCTTCTTCTTTGGGAGTTGGATCTACAAGCTGACCGTCTGGCATACGCCAAATGCAATGATGCTCTGCTCTTGCATAATATCCGGGCCAGTCCCAAATGCACCATCCGTAAACCGGCGTTCCACCATGATCTTTAACGAGCTTGTCCACATTCCAAAAACACTCTGACACTTTTGCTGTAGGATGTGATTCTACGGGGATATATATGGCTTCTTGACCGTCAAGATCATTAATTAATGCTTTAACGTTCCGATAAAATGGTGCCTCTGGCGTTATTGGACAGCGAGAGGTCTTCCGTGGCTTATTAACGGGCATTCGAGATCCTCATATTTGATAAAATGCGTACTATGATCTTCGCGCCAGTAAGGCTTGTTGTCAATTAAGGCTCAAATCCTGTCGCATGTTCGTTTGATTGCTGCTGGTCTATAATGAAATTTCTTATCAGACATGCAAATTATAGAGGGAGGGGACAGAATGTCCGGTGATCGGATAGAAATAGTCAAGAACTGACAGTAGGCCGCGAAAGATCGTGATGCAGACGTCCGCGATGCGGAAACCTGTTTATAGGCACGTATGTCCGATATGAAGGCGAGAACGGAAGGGCGCTATTGGACCACAACCACGAAAAAGCGGACAATCACTAGGCCAGTCTGATTGTCAGTGTTCATGATTATGGTCTCCCTTATCCTAGATCACAATAACCACTTGTTTCGCTCACCGGTCGCTATAATAAAATAAATGAGTCTCTCATGCGGGTTAAACATCCATCATATATTTGTTTCTGTCTCGGGCCAAACGTATACAGCGCGCGAGAGGGCACCAGACAAGATATTATCTTCATCCAGAACTAAGTCAGGAAATTCTTTATTTGCTTTTGCATTTATAAAATTCGCAAATATATTGACATCCTCAATGATTTTTTTACTTCCTTCGAAACCTATTTTTTCGAGTTTCTCATATAGTGGGGCCTTGAATTGTAATTTATAGAAATTTTCTCGAGAGGTCCGGACTTTGGTTGCATTAAAATTATCTAGCGATAAATATGGCTTTCCGTGTGCCAAGTCGTCGCGCAAGATCTTTAACATATTTAGTGTTTTTTTAACCGGTTCAGGTATATCTTTGTATGCTAAGTTTAATTTTTCCAATACAAGCTTAATCTTTTTATTGGTTGGTTTTCGTTCGTATTTAGATAGCCATGCCTCTTGATACAATTGCACCCCAACAAAATTCACGAATGCTTCAACGGTAAACGCCGCGAACGTAAGAGCAGCCATCAGATCACTTATGGATCCATGCGGTTTTGCAGTGGCATTTTGTAATTGTCTTTGAACGACCCGCCAAAGGAGACGAAATGTATAAACTTCGCCTTCTCTAATGATGGTTGTGTCGTTATCAGTCACAGCTTATCGTCCCCAATTTCGTTCTCTCATTGATTCGCCATCACAAGATCATATTGCGAATGACCGCATTGAAGGCGCAAACAAACTTGAAACCATGAGGAGATTTACGTTGTCCTGGTTTCTGAAAGCGTCAGGATAGAAAGACTCTCTTGCAAGTCCTATCGATTTGGCCGGTGATCCAAGAGATAGCTTTGTGAATATAGTTGGGATCAGTATGTTGCGAAACACGGTCTCTATAAAATCTCCGTGTTTCATCCGAGCGTAAATCCACCGTGCCTCAGCCCATCCCTGATCCGGTCAACTTGCTTTTTCGCAATCCTTATTGATTCCTCAGCCAGCCGCCAAAGCGGCGTCAGACAGGTAGTGTCAATCAGGCGCTTCGGAAGAAACTGGCGGTTCCACGAACGTATGATCACTTCAAATGCCGCTTGATATGCAGAGGAAAAATCCCTTCGACCTTGCTCTAGTAAGCCAGATTCACGGCACATATCCACGTATGCGATGGGAAAAGCAGCCAAACTCGTATCGTCGGGCGCATGATGATAGCTAGCCAGAAGCAGATTGCAGAGTAGAGTGGCTATGCTCGCGCGATCAAGGGTTGTACTGGTCATCAAGCGAGCGAAACGACGCAGGCGATCATTAATCACCCAGCCCGAATTCCTGAGTTCACCAATGATGTCTCTATGGTTAAACTGCGTGAAATAGTAATTTGCGTCGATTAGAGATGCAATTACCTCAATATATTCAGCATGTGAAATATCCTTTGAAAACAGGCTTACCTGTTCAAACGGTTGCGTCCAACTGACCGCAGCTCCTGCCCCCTGCGCGATGATCCGAAAACCGAGATCGTCGGACAGCAGGGCGCGTTTGGGACCGAGCGATGCTATCAATGTGTCGTAATACGCAGGCTCCAGATCCTTGAGGAGATCGGCAATACCATCGGGCAGAAATTCATCAGTTTCTGCCGGAAGAAGCATCAACTTCTCCGTAAACGCAAGCGCCGCGGATGCTTCTTCTACTTGTCGCTTTATAGCTTCTTCGGTGAATTCGGCCATACGACAGTGCTCGCCGTCCCATCCTAAGACGCCCATCTTGCGGCCGCGTTGCGACTGGCGCTCCTTAAGAAGTTGGCGAAACAAGTCGATAGTTGCCTGCACTACAGCTAAGCGCGATCCTGACTTCAGAAGAGTTGCGCAAAGCCCAAGCCGAGTCCACGCATATATCGAAACTGGATCTACCAGGATGATGCCTCTGTCGGCAGCCTCGCGCCCAGTTTCGAACTCGCCCGAAATACCCAGAGCAGACTTCAGGCCCAGTTTAGAATTGACAGAGAGATGGTCCCATACGTCGAAGACGGATGAACCCGAGAACTTTGCCACCATCGGCAATGGCAGGATGTTATCGCGGTACATCGTTATAATCTCATTACCCTGAGCAGCTCGTCTACGAGCGACAGCGAATATCTCTTCAAATCTGTGATCACCTTTGCTGTCGTCGATAGAGAACGAACCGAAAGTGGCATTCCCGGGGAAAAGACGTGAAAAATCGCGTACCGTCCGCTGGAAGGCAAAAACATAGCGGCTTTGTATCTCCATGACCCGATAGGTCTGCGGCTCAAAGCCTAATTTCGGTATCTCGATTGTTTCTCCGACCTTCAATCCGACCATCTGTTTTGCAAACGGATCGTTGGGCGATATCTCATCGCGATCGATCACGGGATCGACTTCGGTCTCGATAAGACGGAGAATCCTCTCACCCGTAACTTCGTTTAGAAGCACTACGCCCGTCCCCGGCCCGACAGCAGAGGGCGGTGCCAGCGCAGCTTCATTTGGCTGGCCATTGAGGATAACTCCTACCGCAAAGGCCGTATGGACAGATGGTTGTCCATAGCCGCTACGCAGCGCTCGATAACCAATAGCCAGCGATTTAGGGTTCCCGGCATGGTATTGGCCAAGCACCCAAGCAAGAGTCATAAGTTCATCGGGACTACCATCGATGCTATCGGGCAGTTCCTCCAGCCAAGGCAAAGCTTCCTTGCTGCGCCCTAAGCGCATTAGCAGGTGAATCCAAGCCATGCGCACGCGCAGTGTGTCTTCTTGGATCAGAGCCTTTTCGACAAGTCTGAGAGCAGGCTTCAGAAGGCCTGCGCGTTGGTAGATGTTGATGCCGACGTAAAGATACTGCGACGCTGCCCTAAGATCCCCCGGGAGCGATTCGAACAGCTTGCGCGCCTCTGCTCGTCGATCGGCGAGGTAAAGTGCCTCGAGCCGCCTACGAAGCGCATAACTGTCAGATTGCCCATGAAGCGGTTCGTAGAGATCGGCAGCAAGCGAGTGCTGGCCAGCTGAATAAAGCATCTCGGCAGAGTGAACGCGCTCACGCAATGTTAACTCGTTATTAATAACTGTGCGTATGTCTTCGATGAAGCCTTTCCGAAGCTGACTCTTGGGCGGCAGCTCGTCAAACAATATCGAGCGAAGAATGAGGCCGTCAGGATGAGCTCGTGCTGCCGCTTCAATCTCTACCTCCCTGTCGGCACCCTCAAGAATCGCGATCTTTGCGCGTAGCGCCGCCATAAGTTGATCTCGTTCCGCATTCGACAGACTAGGCGGCTGTTTTGCCTCCAGGAGTTCACAGCCCCGGCGTGCAACGGCAACATCGCCAAGACCAATGGCGGCTTGGATCTGTATAAGCAGACTGTCGAACCCACGCTCGTCTTCGGGAACGGCATTAATGGCAGCCACAGCGCTCGCGTAATCTCCCTGCGAAAACGAATACTGCGCCGATCTATAAGCAAGTGGATCATAGTTCGAATTGCACTTGAGAGCTTGCTCAAGAATGATTTGGGCTTGCTCATCGCGACCCAATAGTCCGAGAAGGCTTATGAGATTCGCTGCGACATGCCTGCCTTGGCAACTGGAATCCCCAACAATAATCTTACCCCACGCTTTACCAAGAAGTTCAGCCGCTCGCGTGGCATCTGCGAGCTGCTTTTCTGTAAGCGCGCGACTCAATTCCAGACCTTCGACCGCAGAAAGAGGTTCCATCAACGCATCGGCGACCCCGGCTATTGCGCGCCAATCTTCCGGCGCGAGAGCGTATGCCTCTTCCGAGAGACGTCGATGAGCTTCGTGATCGCCGTGTCTAGCGGCATGCATAGCGAGATGTATCTTCACATTCACGTCGCCGACAAGCTCTGGAGGTAATCGCGCTTCAACTTCCGCGAGTGACATCTCTTCAGGAGCAGCACTGATGAGAATTCGAGCGGAACGCGTGGAAGCAGGGTCGTCTTTCAGTGCCTCGGTAGCAAGTAAAAAAGCAGCTTCGCGATCTTCCTCGTGAAGGAGTACAATTGCCTTAGTAGCCCGTGCATTCGGAAAGGTTGGATATGCGCTAAAGGCCTGTTGAAAAGAAACAATACCGGCGCTTTCGTTTCCCAGTGCAAATTGTGCGATGCCACGCGTTGCGAAGATGCGGTATCGGGCGAGCGGACTTGCGGTCTCACCTTCATCGGTAAGAAGGCGGTCAAGCGCCCGTAAAGCGGCACGAGGTGAACCATCATCGATAAGCTTACCGATATCAGAAGCACGTGTGGCAAGATCGTCTCCTTCGCCACGATCATCGCGAATGTTGGCAAGGAGACCGCTGTATCTTTGGAGCGTCTGAGTGATGCTTTGGAGCTGTAGCGTGTGGTCCTGCCGCGAACAATTCAGGTGCTCGAGTATGTCTACCGGAGCGAAATCGGGGAAGTATTTACGAACAAGTTCCGGATAATCCGCAATACGATGGCGCAAAGTGTCCCAGGCAGTGACTCTTACCTCGAAGAGACCTCTTGCCTTGTGCTCGGCGCTGATTTCCCTGGCTATCTTTTGGATAATGACGTCGTTCGGTGCCGTAGTGACAACTATGAACGTCTCTAGTGGAGGCTGGAACTTGAGCGCTTTGTCTACTTCCGCTCGCAATTCCTTCTCTGTAAGTTCGCCACCGTAGTCGGCATCCTTCCCTTTGCACTGAACACCGGTAAAAAGGTTCTCAACCCGATTGGTCCCGTAGACGTCGACACCAGCCTGCGCCTGCCCGGTTCTGCCATGAAGCTCTGCATCAGTCGTCCGCCAAATGCGGCTGAAAAGATCAAAGGTGAGGCTTTCGAACTCCTGCCACCTTTTAGGCGGCGGTAGTGGGCGAGAAAGGACGTCTGTCATATCGACAACCTTAGACGTTCTTGGTTTCATCGGGAAGGTTTAACAATCCGATCATCGAGACAGTAAAGTCGAGTGCGTTATAAATGAATAACGGTGTTCTACGGACCAGTTCTAAGCGTGCCGCGCCGACTATCATCTAAAATAAGCTGCGAGGAACAGAGCTATTTATAGCTGCTTTGCGGAAAATATTTTAGAAGCCCTCGCGTCCGACATGAGGGAGAGAGAGAGGCAAACCCTCTTTCGCCTTCATGGCTGTCATTCCCAAGAACGCAGGACTTCAACACGGACCAACAAACCATTCGGCAGAGGCCGCTGAAGCCGCAAAGCCTCGGCCACCGGGGCGTTCATCCATGCATCCAGTTCGTCCGGCCGCGTCAGAATGACGGGCATGGCCTTCGGATGGATCGCACCGACTTCCCGGTTCGCCTCGGTGGTCAAAAACCCGAACAGATCGTCCGTCGTCTCGCCATCCGCCAGTTTGCGCACCGAGGTCCATCGGCACCAGATCCCGGCAAAGAAAGCCAGCGGTTCTCCATCGCTGCGGGCAAACCACACAGGCCGTGATTTCCCGTCGGGCAGACGCTCCGGTTCCGAGAATGCCGTCAGCGGCACCAGACAACGATGCGCAACACCTTCCCAGCGCTTCCACCATGTCGAGGTCGGATTGCGGATATTGGTCACACCCCGATCCACCTTATGCCCCTTGAGATAACCGGGCGGTGTCGGCATGCCCCAGCGCGCCATGACCAGTTCACGTCCGTTCTCACCATTCCGCACGACCGGCGCCATCGTGTTCGGGTAAATCTCAGGCAATGGCTGAAGATTACCGGTGCGGTCCTCAAGAACTTTCGCAATCTCCCGGATCGCCTGCGGGTTCGAGGTCATGGAATAGAGATTGCACATCCACCTGCTCCCTTACGACCACATGCCGCGTAATCTGGCGGCCATATCGATCCGCACCGACTTCACCGCATCCTGCCTTTCCTGCTCTTCCGGCTTCACGACTGGCCATGACACGGCTTCGAACAAAGGCAGCATGTCCCGGTCGATGAAGCGTGTCCGCGAGGCATAGACATGCCGGTCGCCCCGGCTGTGCTGGCCATGCACGTAAAAACGCTGCGGCAGCATGATATCGAGACTGTCCTTCGCCCGCGTCATGGCCACATAGAGCAGCCGGCGTTCCTCCTCGATGTCATCCTGTTCTCCCGTGGCCAGATCAGATGGAATGCATCCGTCGACGGCGTTCATCACGAACACGTTCTTCCATTCCTGCCCCTTGGCGGAATGGATCGTCGAGAGGATCAGGTAATCCTCATCCAGCAACGGCACGCCGGCCTGATCGGACGTGGCATCCGGCGGGTCCAGCGTCAGTTCGGTCAGGAATTTTTCCCGTGAGGGATAACCGCCGGCGATCTGCTCCAGCTGCACCAGATCGGCCAGGCGGGTGGAGGCGTCCTCATGCAGCCGTTCCAGATACGGTTCATACCAGTAGCGTACAGCCGCGATCTCGCCGGGCCAGCCGACCTGATGGCCGCCAAGAGCGGTCAGCATATTCACAAACCCCGTCCAGGCCTCGCCGCTGCGCTGTGGCGCTTTGACATCCTTCAGCGCCTCGAAGGGATGGGCACTCTCACCCATCGTGTCCAGCACGCGCCGAGCTGAGGTCGGCCCCACGCCCGGCAGAAGCTGCAGGACCCGGAAGCCCGCGATGCGGTCGCGCGGGTTCTGCGCAAAACGCAGCAGAGCCAGCACGTCCTTCACATGCGCACTGTCGAGAAACTTCAGGCCGCCAAACTTCACGAACGGAATGTTGCGCCTTGTCAGTTCCACTTCCAGCGTGCCGCTATGGTGCGAGGCCCGGAACAGCACCGCCTGCTGCTTCATCGGCGTGCCGGCCTCACGCTCTTCCAGCACCCGATCCGCGATGTAATTGGCCTGGGCGGTATCGTCCCAGATTGTCACAAGCCTGGGGAGTTCGTCGGATTGTCGCTCAGTCCACAGATCCTTGGTGAACCGCTCGGCCGCCTCTCCGATCACCGCGTTGGCCGCATCCAGAATGGGTTTTGTCGAGCGGTAGTTCCGGTCCAGCGTCACGACGCAGGCCGGAGGATCGAAGGACGTCGGAAAATCGAGAATGTTACGCACGGTCGCGGCCCGGAAGGCGTAGATGCTCTGCGCGTCATCACCCACCACCGTCAGGCCTCGCCCGTCCGGTTTCATGCGCAGCAGGATATCCGCCTGCAGCCGGTTCGTGTCCTGATACTCGTCGACCAGCACATGATCCCATTTGCCGCCAATATCGGCCACCAGCACCGGGTCGCTGACCATCTGCACCCAGCACAGCAGCAGGTCGTCGTAATCCAACACGCCCTGTTCCTGCTTCGCCGTGACGTAGCCTGCAAAAAGCTGTTTCAACTGGGCTTCCCAGCCCGCGCACCACGGATAGTGCTTCAGCAACACGTCGGCGAGTGGCGCGCCGGAATTCACCACACGGGAATAGATGGCAAGGCACGTACCCTTGCCGGGAAACCGCTTCTCGGTTTTGGAAAATCCCAGATCGTGCCGGATCAGATTCATCAGATCGGCGGAATCCTCGCGGTCATGGATCGAGAAGGCCGGATCCATGCCGATCTGCTGCGCATACTCCCGCAGCAGCCGAGCACCGATGGAATGAAACGTCCCGGCCCAGGCCAGCGCATCGGCCAGTGGGCCGGCTTTGTCGCCGAGCACTGTTCTGCAGATGCGCTCCACCCGCCGCGTCATCTCGACACAGGCTCGCCGCGAGAAGGTCAGCAGCAGGATACGGCGCGGATCGGCGCCTGAGGCGATCAGATGCGCCACCCGGTGGGCCAGCGTGTTGGTCTTGCCCGATCCGGCACCGGCGATGACCAGCAGCGGGGATGAATCCGCGATGCCTGCCGAGACTCCGGTCCCGTGCGTGACGGCCTGTCGCTGCGCGTCATTCAGACGGGACAGATAATCGTCGCTGTTCGGGATGGGAGAAGTCTCTGAATTCAATTCCTTAAGGTACCTTCACCAATAATTCCGGGTGGTTATGCGCCCTGCATCATGCCTGACGCGGTGCGAATTTGCATTGACTTCCATCGCTGCATCGGAACAAATCACGAACATATAATCATGAAATGCACTTGCACAAGGGACGCCAGACCGTGAAATGACCGCTGAAACCCACAAAAAACCCGGCATCGAGACGCTGCGGGCTGCGATCAGTCGTCTCGAAGGGCATAGCGACCGACGCCGCAAAATGCTGCCATTTGGCGTGCGCGAGATCGATGCGCGTCTGCCCGGTGGTGGTCTGGCGCTGGGTGCGCTGCATGAGGTGGCAGGAGGCGGCAACGATGCCCTGCACAGTGCGGCGGCCGGACAGTTCTGCGCCGGGATTGCGGCCCGCACGCGTGGCAAGGTGCTGTGGATCGTTACCCGCCAGGATGTATTTGCCCCTTCCCTGAAACAGGTCGGTCTGTCGGCACGCCGCACGATCTATGTCGAGGCAGGCTCGGACGTCGATGTGCTGGCCTGTTTCGAGGAGGGGCTGCGGCATGGCGGCCTTGGGGCTGTGGTCGCCGAGGTAGCCCGCCTCTCCATGACCGCCTCACGCCGCCTGCAACTGGCGGCCGAAACATCCGGCTCTCTTGGCATCGCCATCCGACGCTGGCGGCGGCAGACGGATGCGGCGGATTTTGGCCAGCCCACGGCTTCCGTCACACGCTGGCGGGTCTCCGTCCTGCCATCCGTCCCGCTGCCGGTTCCCGGCGTCGGAAGACCGCGCTGGTTGCTGGAACTGATCCGCGCCCGTGCAGGCGAATGTGTCGATTTTGAAGTGGAGGCCTGTGATGGCAAGGGTCGTCTCTCTTTACCTGCCGCTCTGGCCGACGGATCGGATCAGGAAGCGGCTGGGCAAAGACGCGCCCGCGCCTGAGGCGCCACTGGCGCTGGCCGGGCGTGAAGGACGGCGTCGGGTTGTCCTGTCGGTCGATCTCGCCGCCCGCAGGCTGGGTCTGCGTCCCGGCACTCCGGTCGCCAAGGCCCAGGCGCTGTATCCTGATCTGCTGCTGATGGACGCCGATCCCGAGGGCGACCGGCTGGGGCTGGAAAAGCTGGCCCTGTGGTTCCAGCACCGTATCGCGCCCATCGTGGCCGTCGATGCGCCGGATGGGCTGGTTCTGGATACGACCGGGGCGGATCATCTGCATGGCGGTGAACTTCCCATGCTCAAGGACATGGTTCATCGCATGGCGGGCGCCGGCTTTCGGGCAAAAGCTGTGGTGGCTGACACGTGGGGAGCCGCGCACGCCATCGCCCGCTATGGTCGGGCGCCGATTGCCGTTGTGCCCTCAGGGGGAACGGCCTCTGCTCTGGCCGACCTTCCGGTTGAAGCGCTGCGCCTGCCGGACACCATCATCGACGGACTGGCTACGCTGGGGGTATCCCGTATCGGACCACTTGCCGCCATGCCCCGCGCGCCGCTGGCGCTGCGGTTCGGGCCGGATGTGGCCCGCAGGCTGGATCAGGCCTTCGGGCGCATTGGTGAAGCCATCGTGCCAGTCCGCCCGGTCGATCCGGTCGAGGTCAGCCGTAATTTTGCCGAGCCGATCGGGGCAGCCGAGACCATTGCGCGCTATATCGGCAGGCTGGTGCCACTGCTCTGCCAGGGCCTGGACGAACGCGGACAGGGCGTGCGCCGTCTTGATTTGCTGCTGCATCGGGTGGACAGCCGCACCGAGGCCGTCCGTGTAGCCACGGCCATGCCAGTGCGGGACATAAAACGCCTGACCCGGCTGCTGTGCGAGAAGATCGAGACCATTGATCCGGGGTTCGGCATCGAACGTATGGTGCTCATTGCCTCTCTGGCAGAACCAATGGACCGGCGGCAGACCGTCTCGTCCCTGATTGCCGAGGAAGAGGCTGATGTGTCCGATCTGGTCGACACATTGGCCAACCGTGTCGGCATGCAGGCGCTCTATCGCTTTGCCCCGGTGGAAAGCGACCTACCCGAACGCTCCTTCTGCCGCGTGCCCGCGCTGGCGCCCGAGGAGACGAAGGACTGGCCGGAGCACTGGCCACGTCCGACACGCCTGCTGGCGCGGCCCGAGCCGGTGCAGGCCATGGCGGAACTGCCGGACCAGCCGCCGCTGTTCTTCATTTGGCGGGGCGTGCGGCGGAAGGTGAAATGCGCCGACGGGCCGGAGCGTGTTTTTGGCGAATGGTGGAAGAATGACGCGGAACTGACCATCGCCCGCGATTACTTCCGGATAGAGGATACCAGCGGCGAGCGTTTCTGGCTCTACCGGGCGGGTGATGGCGAGCATGGCGAGACCGGCTCGCAAGGCTGGTTCCTGCATGGGATCTTCGGATGAACACCTCGGCACCACGCTACGCCGAACTGCAGGTGACGACGTATTTCTCGTTCCTGCGTGGAGCCTCCTCGCCGATCGAACTGTTCGAACAGGCAAAAGCTCTTAGCATCGAAGCACTGGGCATCTGTGACCGCAATTCTCTGGCCGGGATGGTGCAGGCGCATGTCGCGGCAAAAGAGGTCGGGCTCCGCCTGGTCATCGGCTGTCGCCTCGACCTGGCCGATTTCCCGCCGGTACTGGTCTATCCGACCGACCGCGTGGCCTACGGTCGACTGTGCCGACTGCTGAGCCTTGGCAAGGCACGAGCCGGCAAAGGGAAATGCCATCTGCTCTGGGAAGACTTGATCGCCTGGGGTGCGGGTCTGATCGTCGTCATGATCCCGAACACGGCGGATGATGCCTGCGCCCTGCATCTTCGCAAACTGAAAGAGGCTTTTGCCGATCGCGCCTACATGGCGCTCACCCTGCTGCGCCGTCCCAATGACCAGATGCGTCTCTACGAACTGGCGAACCTGGCGCATCAGGCCCGCATGCCGACCGTCGTGACCAACGACGCGTTGTTCCACACCCATGACCGGCGCATCCTGCAGGATGTCGTCACCTGCATCCGGCACAACACCACCATCGACGAGGCCGGGTTTGTCCGCGAACGTCATGCCGACCGCTATCTCAAGCCGCCACAGGAAATAGCCCGACTGTTCGTGCGCTATCCCGAAGCGGTGGCCCGCACCATGGACATTGCGGAGCGCTGCCGCTTCTCGCTCGACGATCTGGCCTATCAGTATCCTGATGAAGTCTCCGTGCCCGGCCAGACACCGCAGCAGGCGCTGGAGGCGCTGACCTGGGAGGGTGCCCGTTCCGTCTATCCGGATGGCTTACCGGATGACGTGGCGGAAACGCTCCGCCATGAACTCGGCCTGATCGGGCGGATGAACTACGCACCGTATTTCCTGACCGTGAACAGTATCGTCCGCTATGCCCGTTCTCAGGACATTCTCTGCCAGGGCCGTGGCTCGGCTGCTAATTCCGCTGTTTGCTATGTGCTCGGCATCACCGCCATCGATCCGGCCCGCAACTCGTTGCTGTTCGAACGCTTCGTCTCCGAAGAACGGGGCGAGCCACCGGATATCGACGTGGACTTCGAACATGCACGGCGTGAGCAGGTCATCCAGTGGGTCTATGACCATTACGGGCGTGACCGCGCGGCGCTGACGGCGGTGGTGATCCGTTATCGCGCTAAGGGAGCGCTGCGTGACGTCGGCAAGGTCATGGGGCTGCCGGAAGACCTGATACGCAGCCTATCGGGACAGATCTGGGGCTGGGGGCGCAAACTGGATGATGAGGCCCTGAATGAGACGGGTATTGATCTGTCCGACCGGCGCATCCGTCTGACCCTTGATCTGGCCCGTTGCCTGATCGGGACGCCTCGTCATCTGTCACAACATCCCGGCGGTTTTGTGCTGACGCATGACCGGCTGGATGAACTGGTGCCCATCGAACCAGCATCTATGGAAGCCCGCCAGATCATTGAATGGGACAAGGATGATATCGACGTTCTGAAATTCATGAAGGTCGATATCCTGGCGCTCGGCATGCTGACCTGCATGAAAAAGGGGCTGGATCTGCTGGCGGAACATAAGGGCCAGCACTTCACGCTCCAGACCCTCCCGGCCGAAGATCCACGCACCTACGCCATGATCCGCAAGGCCGACACGATCGGCGTGTTTCAGATCGAAAGTCGGGCCCAGATGTCCATGCTGCCACGGCTCAAGCCACGCGTGTTCTACGATCTCGTCATTGAGGTCGCGATCGTCCGCCCCGGCCCCATTCAGGGGGACATGGTGCATCCCTATCTCCGAAGGCGCGAAGGGATCGAGCCGGAAAACTATCCGACACCTGAACTGGAAAAGGTTCTGAAAAAGACGCTCGGGATCCCGTTGTTTCAGGAACAAGCGATGCAGGTCGCCATGATCTGCGCGGGGTTTACCGCCGCCGAGGCCGATCAGTTACGTCGGGCCATGGCGACCTTCAAGAATACTGGGACCGTCTCGCAGTTTCAGACACGCCTGATCAATGGCATGCGCGCCAACGGGTATGATGAGGAATTCGCTCAGAGGATCTACCAGCAACTGGAGGGCTTCGGTTCTTACGGATTTCCCGAGAGCCACGCGGCCAGTTTCGCCATTCTGGCCTATTCATCGTCGTGGATGAAATGCACCCATCCCGATGTGTTTCTGGCATCACTCCTGAACAGCCAGCCGATGGGGTTCTATGCGCCGGCGCAGCTTGTCCGTGATGCGCGTGAGCACGGCGTGGAGGTCCGGTCTGTGTGTGTGAATACCTCACGCTGGGACAGCACGCTGGAAGGACCGGAAAGCTACAATGGCCGATTTGCCGTGCGGCTGGGCATGAGTCTGGTCAAGGGACTAGCCAATGACGATACGGCCCGGATTGTTGCCGCGCGAGCCTCGCGCCCGTTTACCTCGATCGATGACCTGTGGCGTCGGGCCGGTGTGAAGGCGGCAGCTCTGACCCATCTGGCCGAAGCGGATGCGTTCCGGCCTTCGCTCGGGCTGGCACGGCGCGAGGCTCTCTGGGCGATCAAGGCTCTGCGCGATGAACCATTGCCCCTGTTTGCGGCAGCCCAGGTAACGCGGGAAGCTGAAGAACCGGATGTGCTGCTGCAACCCATGCGCGACGGGGCCGAGGTGGTGCGGGATTACAACCGGCTTGGCCTTACCCTGCGGGATCATCCCCTGACCTTCCTAAGCAAGGATCTTCAGGCCAGGGACATCATGTCCTGTCGGCAGGCGCTGGCGGCAAAGGATGGGAAGCGTCTCACCGTGGCGGGGCTGGTGCTGGTCCGGCAGCGACCGGGCTCCGCCGAAGGCGTGGTGTTCATGACCCTGGAGGACGAGACGGCCAACATGAACGTCATCATCTGGCCGGATCTATTCGATGCGAACCGGCGCGTGGTACTGGGCGGGCAGATGCTGGCGGTGACAGGCATGCTCCAGAAGGAAGGTGACGTCGTGCATCTGGTCGCGAAGGAGATCACCGACCTTTCCGGGCTGCTCGCGGACGTCGGTAATCGCTCCTCTACGGAGAGCCCCCATGCCAACGCTTCCACCGGCGAGCGTATCGTCGTCAGATCGCGCGATTTCCACTGAGCAACGAGGCTAGGGACAGACATCACGCAATCGTGAAGCACCCCGATTCCAGCCCAACCTACGCTGGAGTTTCACTCCCATCTGCATCCTATACGCATCCTGCAGGGAATTTTAGGCAACAAAAAACCCGCCTGATTGAGGCGGGTTTATCGTGTCCTATCAAGGACTTACGTTTGGTTGCGGGGATAGGATTTGAACCTATGACCTTCAGGTTATGAGCCTGACGAGCTACCGGGCTGCTCCACCCCGCGATTGTAGGGGAGACTGGAAGACCTGGCGGC
>NZ_QQBI01000044.1 GCF_004302915.1 Komagataeibacter xylinus
CTCAATGGCTGATCACCATATCCGTGCTGGGGAATTTTCCGACAGCACATGTGGGGAATTTTGAAACAGCATTTACATGTGGCTCCCGAAGTCATCATCAGGCGGCCCATCGCCGCCCATGCCCCCGCCCATCATGCCGCCGGGTCCACCACCCGGCATCATGCCCGACATACCGCCGCCGGGACCAAAGCCGCCCCCGAAACCCTCTGTCATGCCACCATGAAATCCGCCCCCCATATCGGGGCGTCCTCCCGGTGGCGGCCCCCTTCGACAGGTGGTGTCATGATCATGGCCCTGTCCATGGCAGGCCCCCAGCGCGAGAGGCAGTAACAGGCAGAGGGATGCGGGAAGCTGGCGGATGGGAAGCATTCGGTTTCAACAGTCATCAGGAAGGTACCGGAACATTATCGGACTGTCCGTCCCGATATCCGTTACGAAGTTTTATTTAATGATTCCGACTGTATGGCCGCATGACAGGTCCTGATATGGAAACGATGGCGCCTACACGCCACCGCTGCCGAATTTCCAGACCGGAATTCCGAGTTTTCTGGCCTTGTCAGCAAGGTTTTCCTGAATGCCGGTGTCCGGAAAAACGAAGACACCGATCGGCATGACGTTCAGCATGGCATCGTTACGTCGGAAGGGCGCCGCCTTGGCGTGCCTGGACCAGTCGGGCGTGAAGACGATCTGTGTGACCTTGCGGTGTTCAGCCCAGCGGGCCGCAATCAGTTCGGCACCCCCGGGTGAGCCTCCATGCAGCAGGACCATGTCAGGATGCCGACCGCGCACCCGATCGAGACGGTCCCAGATCAGCTGGTGGTCATTGAAGTCCAGGCCACCGGTACAGGCTACTTTCGGGCCTGGAGGGACCAGAAGCTCGGTGTCAGCCCTGCGACGGGCATGCAGGAAATCCCGGCTGTCGACCATCGTGGCGGTCATGGTGGGGCGACTGACCAGCGAGCCGTGTCCGGGGCGCCAGGACGAACCGGTATGGCGTTCAAAGAGATCGGCAGCATGATCGCGGAAGATCTCGTAGGCATTGCGTCGTTCGATCAGGGTCTGGCCCTCGGCCAGCATGCGTTCGAGTTCGACCGAGCGGATCTCGCTCCCATCCTGCTCCCGTTGCGCCTGCTTCTGCGCCTGTTCGTTCCGGTCCAGTTCACGCTCGACCTGCACCACCGTGCGGTGGAAAACATTGACCATGGACCAGAGCAGGGTTTCAAGGTCGGGTTCCAGACGGGTTTCACTCAGCGTCGCCACCATGGCGTCAAAGATATCGGCCACTGCGCCGCCAATGGTGCTGGCTTCCGGTAACGGCCTGGCGTCGGGCTCGTCTTCGAAAGGACGATAGCCGTAGAGCTGGAGTTCAGTAAGGACATGATCTGTCGGTGACGATGCGTGGGCGGGTTCGAAGCTGTCATCCTGCGTGCGGGTCATGAGGGGTCTCTCCGGTTTCAGTCGGCCGCGCCCATCGCGGCCTTCCCGGGGGCGGATTGCGGCGGTCGGGACAGGCCGGAACCGCGCTCGCGCGGCCGAAGCAACGCGGAGGATGACCGGTGGCGGCTATTTTGTTTCGCGATGTAAAGCGCGGCTGGCCGCGCGACGGAAAATAGTTGCCACCGGGCATTGCAGGACCGGCCCGGCTGTCGCCCGCTCCCCTCCTGGAAGGCTATGGGCGAGCCCTGCCGAACGGGGAAGCCTTGACCTGACCATGCGAGATGATGAGGATTCCGGCCTGTAGCGCTACCGAACGGTTATCAGACCGTCCCGTCCATCAGAGGTGCCACGTCCTGCGGAGCAAGCTGCGGACGCAGGACCGACCGGAGCGCACCTCGACCAAGATGGCGGAGATCATCGTTGAAATCTGCGAGCCGGGGCGAAAGCACGATCGCCTCGATCCCGACAGCCTGTGCCCGCTGGCACAAGGCTTTCGCCGTATGGTCGCCTGCCGGGTCGTCATCACGGATAACATAAAGACGCCTGAGCAAGGCCGGGAATGCAGAGGCCGCGAGGTGGGCGGATGACAGGCAGGCCGCCATGGGCAGTTCCGGCAAGACCATGCTGATCGATAGCACCGTCTCGATCCCTTCACCCATAGCCATGACGCCGGATGCCGCGCCAAAACGGACCGCATGGCCCAGCAGTTGTCCCATCGCCCGTCGTGGCGTTTTGACTGGCGCTTTCCCCTCCCCGTCCGGTGACAGCCATGTGCGATGCACACCTGTCAGCCTGCCGTCCAGATCGGTGACTGCAGCAATCAGGGCAGGCCATGTTTGGGTGGAACCGCCATCATCTGCCCGATAGTAGCAGCGCGGATGAAAACGCAGGGAAGCGGTTTCGTGCAGTTCCGTAATGCCGCGTTTACGCAGATACATTTCCACGATTGTGCCCGTAATCGGCCGGCTCATGGCAAACAGCCGACGGGCCGCCTCCGTTGACCCTGTCGCGCCACCATTCCGGGAAAAGGAAGATGAGCCGTCCGGAGAAGGCCGCGATGAAAGATGTGCCGACGGCAGGCTAAGGAAATGGCGCGCTTCATCCACCACGTCCCGGAAGTCTGTCAGGCCCCGCGCCTCGCGGATGATGTCAAGCAGGTCGCCATGTTCGGCGCTGGCGGCATCAGTCCATTTACCAGCCGCGCCTTTTCCCTCTGCGCTGCCCTGAAGCCGGACAAACATGGAGCGACCCGGGGTGTTACGCGCGTCGCCAACCAGCCAGTAATGACCCTGCCTGCGTCCCGCAGGCAGATAATGCTGACAGACTGCTTCGGCCTGCCCGGCAAGACGGCGGGCAAGGTCGGCCGCATCGTGCTGGTGCATCATGCCTCCTGAGAAAATCATGGTTGAAAGGGACTGCGTTACCCAGATTCCTCGAGATCACGCAGGATGGAAGCGTATTGACTTCTGAATATAAAAACCGGCGGCCATGGGCTAAAATAAGGATGGTTTTTCCCTGTCAACCGGTGGCCGTCAGCCAGCCTGGGACGGTCTGTTGCTTGTGCCATGCCTGATTTTGGCCATAACGGGTGAGCAGAAGACTGCATTTTTTGCCGTTAGAAAGGACATCATCATGAAGGTTTCGGATCTCGTCGAGATCGTGGCCGCCGAGGCTGACCTGAGCAATGCCGACACCCGCAAGATCATCGACGCAGTGGTCGAGGCCATGACCCAGGCTGCGATCAGGGGCGAGGAAGTGACCCTGCCGAACTTCGGCAAGTTCAAGGTCAAGGATGTACCAGCCCGGGAAGGCCGTAATCCGGCGACGGGTGCCACGATCCAGATCGCGGCTTCACGCAAGCTGGGCTTTACCCCGGCCAAGGCGCTCAAGGACGCGTTGAACGGCGGGAAATAAACGTCCCTTGGGAAAGATCGGCTTGCATCTGGCAGGGGCGATCCTTATCTTACACCTGTCTTACAATGGAGACAGGTGATGCCAGCCGATCCCCTCACCACAACCGTCTCGACCAAGGGGCAGGTGATCCTGCCCAAGGCGCTGCGCGAACAGTTGCACTGGCCCGCCGGAACACGGCTGGTGGTTGAAAACACCGAACGCGGCGTCCTGCTTCGTCCGCTGCAGGAAGCTTTCGCGGCCACCCGGCCCGAAGATGTATTTGGCAGCCTCCCGCCCACAGGCGGCCTGAAATCGATTGATGAGATGCAGGCAGGTCTGGACGCGGAAATCAGGAAACGCCATGCGCGCGGTCGATACTAACATCATCGTCCGCTACCTGACGAGCGATGATCCGAAACAGGCCGAAAAGGCGCGTGCGGTGGTCAACGGGGAACTGGTCTTCGTGCCACGCACCGTCGTGCTGGAAACCGAATGGGTTCTGCGCGGGGTGTATGACATGCCGAAGAACAGGGTGATCCCGGCCCTGCGCGCCTTTGCGGGCCTGCCCACGGTCACGGTCGAGGATGCGACGCTTGTGGCCCAGGCCTTCGATTGGGCGGAAGCGGGCATGGACTTTGCGGACGCGCTCCATCTTGCCGCGGCAAAGGGCTGCAGCGGTTTTGCGACATTCGACAGGCGTTTCATGCGCGCGGCCACCAAGGTTGGCACGCTGTCGGTCAGCGCCCCCTGATCCGCTTTTACGTTTTTCCGGCAATGGTGTCCTCAAGCCATCCGTAAGTAGCAATCCATGCCACCGTCTCCCTGCTTCCCAGATCAATGACGTGCGCACCGCCTCCGAAGGCGTTCACGCGCGGGCGTGTGCAGGTATTGGCCCATTGAAAGCCCCAGCGGCCAGTGAGCCGGAATTTATGGGCGCAGCGTAGGACAAAGACGACCACTTGGGCGGGATCACCCGTCCTATCGTCCCGAATCCACAGCCTGCCGGCTCCATGGGCAGGTTCTACCGAGACGGCAAACGGTATTCCCCCCTGCGTCATCGATCTGGTACTCGGCCAGCAGATCCAGATAGATCGTCATCGCGCGGACGGCGTTGCGTGCGGAGCCGACGTCAAGAACGCACGAGAAATGCGTAAAGAAGTCCGCCATGGTCTGTCTCCATGAAAACGCAGAAGCCCGGCGCAGGGCCGGGCCTGGTGAAACCACATGGTTCATCTCGGAACGTGTCAGATCACTTTTTCCATCAGCTTGCGTGCCCTGCCCTCCAGATCCAGCCGTGTGTCCTGGTTGGTCTTCGTCCGCGCCAGTGCCGTGATCCCCTGCACGAAATCGAACACACTCTCGGGCTTGCATCCCTCCTCGTGCAGCACCGTCTCGATGATCTTCGTGGTTTCCGGTTTCGAGAACCCGCGACGACGCAGGAAACTTTCGCGGTCCTCATCAGTTTTTGCCACCAGCGCCCGACGCGAAGCCTGAATGCCGGAGACGAACGAGGCCGGGCTGGTTGTGGCGAAGTTCCGCAGGGCTGGAGTGGCCTGATGCACGAAGCGCGAAGCGGCGAACTTGCTATGCCGGATCGTGATCTGTTCGAAGTTTTCGACGCCCCACAAAAGGCGGTTTTGACACACCCCACGCAGATAGAATGACGCAATGCCGAGGCTCTTGCTGCCAACTTCCGAATTCCAGGCATAGAAGCCCCGGAAATAGAGGTCAGGATCGCCATTGGGCAGACGCCCGGCTTCGATCGGGTGCGTGTCGTCCACGAGGAGCAGGAAGACATCCCTGTCTGACGCATAGAGCGTGGTGGTTTCCTTGGTGATATCGACATAGGGATTATGGGTCATGGTGGCCCAGTCGATCACACCCGGCACCTTCCAGTTGGTATCGCCCGTGCCGTCACCGGCAATCTTGCGCACCGCGCCGACCAGTTCATGGTCCCAGATGCGGCCGTAATCGGGACCGGTCACAGCGCGCAGTTCCACCCGCCCATCTTCCGTCTCCAGCGTCTTGACCAGTTCGGCCCGGTGCGACAGCAAGCCATGCTGCAGGTTGATCGCCGCCAGAGGCGCGGGGAGATTGCGCAGATACGACGATGGTGCCCCCACCAGGCCGCACATCTGGCCAAAGGACCAGTGCGTCGGGGCGATCGGCTCCTGTTGTCCCGGCACGGCCAGGGTCAGACGCTCGACATTGTCGCGCGAGGCCTCGATGCGAATGCCGCGGCTCTCGACGGTGCGGGCCGTGGCCCGATCCGCCCGTGCGAGTGTCGCGGCATGCAGGTCAGACAGGGACAGGTAGCGCTCGTCATCCGGGCGCGAGAACCATTCGGACGAGACGCGGACGCTCCGTTCGCCACGGGAGGGATCAATCCGGAAACCGCCGGACGCGGCGCCACGGGACGCAGGGGGCAGGATGATGGTCGTGGTCATGGAAAACTCTCCTCTATGCCGGTTATTCGGCACCAAAGGCGAAGCCGACCTCTCCCTCTTCGCGGGAGGGCGGACATGAAAAAAGCGGCTTCCGGGCACCGGAAGCCGCTGTCTCAAAGTTCCAGACCTCATAAAAGCTACTCGGCGGCGATAGCCTCCATACCCTCGTCCACCGTTGCCGTTTCAACCGACACCTGCTCTACACCACCTGTCGTGCGCAACGCTTCGGGCAACCAGCCCGAACCCTCCAGCAGCCGCTCGGCCTCGCGCGCCATGTCGGGCTTCTTCAGGTGGGCAATACGCGCGGACGCCTCATCGCCGCGTGCCTCCCGCACGGCTTGCAGGATGCGCGCCTTGGTCACCCGGCCGAGATAGTTCTCGACCGTGGGCTGCCACCCCGCCTCGACCAGATCGAGGCTGAGGGCCGATGCCAGTCGATCGGCCCGTTTAAGGCGCTCGGTCACGCTGCGCTGGGACACCGCGCCATAGGCGGGCATGCGCTCGTAGAGCGCGTTGATGCCGAAGGACAGGCAATGCGCCAGCAACGCCATGCGGCTGGCATCGTCCAGGCCGTCGATCCACCGCCACAGCGCATCCTCGTCATCCGGCAGATCATGCTTCCAGCCGTCATTGCGCTGGCGCAGGGCGTGAGCTGGCACACTGCCCGGCATGTCGGGCGAATGGACCGGCAGCGGGATTTCCCGGACATAGGCTTCAAGGCAATCCGCACCTGGTGTCTGCCAGTAAACATCGCACACCAAGGTATGCAGCAGTTCGGTCAGCGCGATGTGCGGGTTGCTGGCAAACGCGTCCCGCAGGGCGAGCGTGCGCCAGGCCGTCAGCTCGGTGAGCAGCCGGTCAGGCAGCGGCTTGATCCCGTCTTCTTCCTCGGACTCAACGTCGGGAGCGGTAGTATCGCCCTCCCCGCCTGCATCGCCGCTGTAATCAGCAAGACGATCATCCTGCCCATCATACGCGGGGTGATCGTATTCATCCGAACCGTCAACATCATCGTCTTTCGGCTCGGCTAGCATGTCTTCGGGCAGCACGAACCCCCGCTCCACCTGCAGTGTGCCATCACTGTCGAGACTGACGAAGGCCCCTGCCCGCACCATGTCGGCTGGATTGAACGCAAGGGGCCGTTCCTCCAAGGTAAGAATGGCCCTCTCAATCTCGCCCAGCCGTGCATCAACCTCATCAGGATATTCATCGGCCTGGGCGTATTCAGCCTCGATGGCTTCCTGCTCGGCACACAGGGCTTCGAGACGGGCTGTCTCTTCATCGGTCAGGGGCACTTCCGTACCATCGATCTCGACGAACTGCCTTGTGTGCCCCCATAGGAATGACAGGGCGGTTTCAATCCATTTCCAGCCCTCAGCACGGATATCTTCGGCGGCTGCATGCAGCTTTTCCATGACCAGCCGGTCCAGAATGGCCGGATTCTGCAGCCAGCCGCCATCATCAGCTTCGAACAGGTCGCGCATGATATGACCACCAGAAGCAAGGTATGTGTCCAGCCCGACGAAGCGGGCGCGGGCGTCCGAAGCCCGCACGGTCTTTTCTGTCAGCATGCGCCGGATGACGTAGGGTTCGCGGTTATGGCTCTGGGACACGATGTCCCAGACCTGTTCCTGCCGTGCATGGTCGTCACTGATGGAAAAGGCCATCAGCTGTTCCAGCTTCATGCCGTCCTGCTCGTAGATATCCAGCAATTTGTCGGACACGGTCATCAGCCGCAGGCGCTGTCTGACCACGGTCGGTGCGACGAAGAACGCTGCGGCGACTTCCTCCTCGGACATGCCCTTCTCCAGCATGTCGCGAAAGGCACGAAGCTGATCCAGCAGATGCAGGGCCACGCGCTGGACGTTCTCGGCCAGGGAATCATCCTCGGCGAGGATGGCCGATCCGGCCTCGCGCACGACGCACGGCACGGGCGCCGTCTTAGCCAGTTTCTTCTGCTTCACCAGCAGTTCGAGGGCACGGAAACGACGCCCACCGGCTGGAACTTCATAGCTGCCGGTTTCGACACCAGAATCATCAAGGACGGGGCGGACATTCAGGCTTTGCAGCAGCCCACGGCGCTCGATGTCGCGGGCCAGTTCCTCGATCGACAGGCCGGACTTCACACGCCGCACGTTGGACTGGGACAGCACCAGCCGGTTGAACGGGATGTCGCGAGAGGAACTCAACGTGATTTTGGGAATGGCGGTCGCCATGGCGCAAAACTCCATGACGGGCGGACAGGAGACTCTCTCCTACCCTCTCAACCCGTCATGAAAATCCGCGCAGCCTTCTGACTCTGACAACTACACCCAAGCCAGCACGCTCTCCCCTTTCCCGGCAGAAAAAATGTCGGCATTGGGAGGGAACAGAAGGTCTGCTGTTGATGATGAATAATCAGAAAACTGACACTCGCATGAAGCACTCTTGGGTCAGCTACCAGCCCTTAGCAGGACCGTTGTGCCACGCGCAGGGTGCGCTTGGTGCTTAACCTACACCTGTCTGTCATGTCGGGATCAGGTTGCATTTGGTGTCAGCTCTTTCATGCAGTTGATGAGGCGGCAATACAGTCAAAAATTATCATTTCCACAAATCTTCAGTTTCGTCAGAAAATCTCGCCCTTCAATTTCTTGCTTTAAGCAACTGAGCCAACTTAAGAATCTGAGACCTCAAGTCGGCAAGCCCTCCTAGCAGCATCCAAAAATTATCATCGTCCCTTTCGAAAGCTAATTCGTTGAGGACCTCGCGCAGTATACCATTTGTCTCCTTGGGTTCATCTAAGTAGAATTGATATTGCCTAGGCGCTTGATACAAAGTCAGATAAAATGTGATGTCTGTTCCTCTATAATCACTTGTACAGCAGAGTCCGGGCGGGTCATCTGTCGACGTCGATTCATAATCACTCACCGAAAATCCGTATGGCTCCAATTCGGATGCGAGACTTTCACGCAGACAGTAGGTGAACAGTTCCACATGTCTTCCGTTCATTTGCGTCTTCTTGAGAAGGTAGATGCCTCCTTCGTCTGTGAAACGCATCATTCTGTAAGAACCGTAACTATAGACTGACGGCGTCGCAAGGACCGCCTCACGCCACGGATCGATTTCGGACGCAGTCTCGATGATACCGGCAAGATCAGAAGCATATGAACCCAAGCCTTCGAGACGGTCCCATAGAGACTGCAGGACACGGCTAGGTCGACCGCCAGTTGCTGCATTCCGAAGCAGTCTCTTCCACCCCCAAGCCTCATCGGATGAAATAGTCAACAGTGATCGATTTCGGCCAATATTCGGCAAGAAATCTCCGACCGTGAGAAGTGCGCGCTCCCAGAGCCGGCCAGATTCTGTAGGGTGCTTCACAAGATCGTCGAACATCTGTGAGGCGCATGCAAGATAATGATCAAACGGTTCCACTAGCTCGTTTGCGGTAGCTGTGGTGAGACGTTCGAGTTCGGAATCTACCTCATCAAGCTTCAAACCGCAGCAGTGTAGCAGAAACCCAATCTGCCCTCGGAAATAGGAATGCCGCTCTGCCCGATCGAGCCGTTCCGGCCAGCCGTCGCCGAAACCGATGAGACGGGCTTTGATACGCTCTTCTGCGACCTGCTCGCGAGAGAAGCCTCTCACGTCGCCGTCAGAACTAGCGAGGTGGTTGAGAATATCGTTCATCCACGGCGTGAGGTCTCGGAGACCAACCAAGCTCCTACGCAGGTCTTCCGGGCGGTTGTAATCGGTGTTAGCCGCGAGATTAGAAACGACTCGCATCCATGTACCGAAAGCGGTGGAGTCAATCTCTCCGGTCGAATGGACAAGGAAGCGAGTATAACCGGCAAGCTGAGCAAGCTGTTGGAAAGTAAAGCTGGTCGGCTTTGTGATTAGATCCTGAAAAAAAGTCTGCTCATCGAGACGCTGCGTATCGGGAAGATAGCGGCGAAACGTTTCGGGGCCTGCGCTCCACCGATCCAGGAGGGTGATCAGCGCCAGGATCATTTCCTGATCCAGCCAGCCCCTGTCGTGAAACCAAGTGTAGCTGCTAGCCCGCGCCGTGGAGCGAAGGTCGGCCAAATCAGCCGAGGTCGTAGCAGTTTCGGGATCCCTCGTCACCATGATCACTGTCCGCAGTAGGTTCATCATGGCATCGTCGAATGTGGAGGTTTTCTTATCACGGAACGGCCAGAAAAAATCGGACCATCGGGTATCAATCCGACGAGAGAAGAAGTCTGCAATTGGCGTCCCGTTGCAGATATCCGGCAGAGAGTCCTTGAACTGGCTTTCCAGATGCCTCTCGAAACGTGCCTTAAATGTCTCGAATGGAGTTAGTGGTTTTCCACGCGCATTCATCTTGATGTACAAATCATCCGAGAGATCAAACTGCTCAAGATCAAGAATTTGGAATGTGATCGCGGGAGCCGTTTCATCAATCAACCGGACATAAAGGCCTGAGGTTTTCTGGAACACCTCGTGCATCCTGTCCAACATTGATAGTGCAGCACGAATCGTTGGATCGAACCGCCAGCTGCGAAAGTACCAAGGCTGGTCAGTTATCATCCCTTTAATATTTTCGCATTCTCCTGCCGCGATATCTGGTACATAATTGGCTAATGCGTTGATGAAATCCCGACTACTGGGACGCACTTCGTAGCTGAAGCGGGACCGTCCTGATGTGACAATCCGACTGCGGAGATCTTCGCTGCAGCCGTCGACCCAAGCGAGATACCAGTGCAGCAGAAACAGCGTGGTGAGCCGCTGTTGGCCGTCGAGAGGTTGGAAGGAGCCGTTTACGACGCTCCCGTAGACGAAGTCGAGATCAAGGGGCAGTTTGGGGTCATCCTTGGGCAGGCACAGCGCGTCGTAAAGGGATTTAAGGAAATCGTCTCGGACGATGCGCTGGTCCACCCGCCCTTGCGCGTAGTCTCGCTGGATGACAGGAATCTCGACACGGTCATGACGTTCGATCAGCTTGCTAAAGGTGGTTCGCGAAGTCATCGGCTTGTCCCTGCTTGTCCAAGAAAGAATCGAGTCAGTGTTCGACTGATCGCATCTAGGTAATCCTGTCCGTCCTGTTCGGTCCAAAACATGACGTTTCCAACCGTGCGGCTGTAGCATTTCAGGAAGACGTTACGAGTGCAGAGAGGGACAAAAATCCCAGATCTGTCGTTTTCCAGCAAAACGCTGCGCTTTACCGCAAAAACTGCATTTCGATAGCCGCGGTTGGTCCGCGAATCTAACAATGTCAGGTTTGCGAGGGCATGGTCAGGGCCGTCCGTCGCCTCGTTGAAGAACGATAGAATCTTGCTGTCGATTTCCTCGAAGCTCGCCTGGTTCCTTTGCTCAGAATCTGGATCAAGGTAGCCTTCAATGCTTTCAGCAAGCGCTTGCTCGTCTTCTCCCTTGATAGTGCGCAGAAACATCAAGCAGTGGCGTAGCCATTCGTCTTGCTCTCGGGGGCGTAAAGGTCGTTCGTCGCTCACTGAGCGTATGTGTTCGATATCCCAAGATTCTTGCTTAAAACTATCGAACTGGAACCTGATGTTTGATCGCGGATCCTCAAGCAGCGTTGCCAGATTGAATAAGAGCAGCAGGCTCCGCACCTTGGGTGCATTTGCGTAGTCGACTGTACGGCAGAGAGTGGTGATCTCTTCCTCAAGTTCATCTGGAGAAGCAGCCAATAGATCACTTCCGAGCACCATACGATAGACCCGATTGCGAAGACCTTTGGAAAAATCGTGTTTGCTACATGCCTGACTATCAGCGAGCAGTTCGGTAATTGTGGAAAGCCCACCAGCAGTTTGATTGAAAACAAAACCAAGAACGTGGAAAAGGTAGCGATCTTCGTACCATTCCTCCAGCGCCATGAAAATGTCCTTCACCTTGCGCCATTCGATCTCAGCACTTTGTTCTGCGCTTAACAGATCTGAAAAATGGGAAAACACCGCGTAGTCTTCCCGATTCAACGCATGGCCTTCCACCCTGGCAGCGAGCCGGAAGATAAGGCCGATCCGGTTTGTGTCATCGAGGTCGGTGTTCTGTAGGAAGTACCAGACTGAATTATCCTGCAGCCGTTTTTCGATCTGGTCCCATTCGTAGGCAATTCGTAACGAGAGGTTGCCGGTGTCATCGTCCTTAGCCGCGCGGCGCAGAAACAAGGCACGCAACAGTTCGGCCTCTGTAAGCGGTATCTTGCCTATGTTCAGTCGGGTGAAGGCTGCGACTGAGTCGTCATTGGGCGCCAGTTCGTACCAGATGACCTTCACATTCCGACCGGCCTCATCATCATTGAGCAAATGCTGCAGCAGCTTTAACGCATGCATTCGGTCACGGCCGGCAAGCCATTCCTCAATAGCTTGCCAAGCCTGACCGATGTGGTAGAAATCTACGTTCTCGTCGGATCGGTTGAGATCAATATTTTCAAGAAAAGCACGGTCGCGAGTTTCGTAGTCAATGGAAAAGCATTGTTTGCCTAACAATGCGAGGATTTCACTACGGTGGGACAGAAGGATAAAGATGGTTGTCAGCCGCTGCTGGCCATCCACAACCTCGTATCGTCCGTCTTGCAGCTTCCGAACAACTAACGGCTGCAGGCAATAAAAGGAGGTTCGAGGTTTTTCCTCGCTGGCTTGGATAAACTCCCAGATGTCATCCAGAAGTTGGGTGACCTGTAGTCGGTCCCAGCGGTACCCCCGCTGATAAGCGGGGATCCAGTATTGCGCAGGGATGCCGCCTTCATCGACGAGCAGCCTATTGATTGATCTCAGCTCAATCGACGCATTCTCAGACGGCATGCTTTCTCCAGTCAAATCACACTTCTAACCGACCAAAAAACACATATTTCCTAATGTGTATATGCATCTTATTGAATACCCAACCACCCGATCAAGGACCGGCAACAAGTAATGTGGGAAAGTGGCCACCCATTGAGGTGTTTGGATAAGGGCATTGTTTTTGGCTAGGGTGTTGGGAAGACAAAAGTCTGACGTATGTGGGATTCGTCAATTACCTTGCGCTGTCCTGCCTGACCAAGACGGCGCGTTGACTCTTTGCTACCTGCATGAGTTGGCTGATAGGCTTTGAATCAGTCATGTCCGGTATTTGGAGAGCAGGTGGGGGTGCCCTATGTCTGAAATGAAGGTGACTGCGGCCTGTCTGCTCTTGCATTACTGAGCAGACAGGCAGATCAGGGGGGTGAACGGAAGGTCCGGTTTAGAATGCATCAGCGGTGAAAGCCGACTCCGGCTTTTAACCCGCGGATAAACATCATGCCGTCGACACCGAATAACAACTCTACGTTACTCTAGACCATGTTCCCATGACAGCGTAATTTAATGAACTCGTTTTCCGCCAATCCCGGAGCGGTTCAACATAGGCGCTAGATAATGCTTAGTCCCGAACATTCAGATGCCAAGCCAATCCGTCAGGCCGACTTGCGACAAGCCCGTATGAATGAACTGATAGATAACTGTCAGCAAGAAATTTTGCGCCAGATAATTGGTCCGTTCGGGTTATCAACAGCAATGTTCAATGACAAAGACGGGGGGAACGTATCGACCGTACACAATGCTGATAATGATATTTTTCCAGATGAGCATTTTCGCAAAAATTACTCGCTTGCTGGCGAGGAATACAGCCAGAAAATTCGGCAAAAGCATTGGGATGATACGAAAAGGCGAGGTCCAGTTCACAGGCAGAATAATGAGACGTTTGCACGGAATGGCGAGGTCACGAGTGAAGCGACCGGTCGTCCGATGAAGCAAGGCGAGGTTCACGGTGATCATGTTGTCTCTCTTAAGGAATTTCATGGTAACAAAGCGCTACATTTACGTTTGACAGAGCAAGAAAGAAAGGATCTTGCCAATAGTAAACAAAATATGGCTTTTATTGAAGCGAGCCTTAATACTTCCAAAGGAAAGAAGTCGTGGGATGAGTGTTTAAAAGATCCAGATTTTATAGAAAAAAATAATCTTGGTGCCGAACAGATTTCTCGTATAAGAGCGCTAGATAGCGAAGCGAGGCGCCTAATTTCAAGAGCCAATACCGCGAAGTTAACCAATGAGTTGCTCACTACAGGAGCCTCTGAAGCTGGTCGAAATGCGTTACAGCAAGCTTTCGGCGTATTGCTACACGAGTTCGTCAACGGAAGCTTTGTTGAAATAAAGCTTATCCTCCAAGCGCCCGATCAAGAAAGTCTGATTGATCAGATTGTTGAAAGCCTGAAGCGTGTGATGAAGCGCGTGGTGGCTAAATTAAAGTCTGCCCTAGATGCAGCTATATCGGGGGCTATTCAAGGCTTCGCAAGCAATCTGCTGACGTTCCTAATCAACAACTTTATCACGACAGCAAAAAAAGTAGTGACTATTATCCGGGAGAGTCTGCGAGGCATTTGGCGGGCTATGAAGCTGATGATCAATCCACCCGAAGGCATGTCTACTTTGGAAGTGGCACGCGAGGTGACGAAAATCCTTTCGGCCACCATAACCACGGCAATCGGGATGTTGCTGGAAAAGTCTGTCAGCGGTTTCATTGCGGCATCACCACTGGCGTTCCTTGCGCCCATTTTGGCGCCAGCATTGACTGCAATCATTACGGGTATTGCGGCATCTTTGCTAATCTATGGCATTGATAGGGCGTTCGATTGGTTGAGCGCCACCGGTACGGAAATGCTAAAGAGCATGGAACGTCTTCTACATTCCTCCGGCGAGAACATCGCGCTTATGACTACCGGAATCGACCTACAGTTTCAGAGTTCTCGTCAATATGCAGAGATTGACCTGAACTATAAATTGATTGGGCTACAGCTTGACGAGATGTCGACAACTCAAAGTGTGATGCTTAACGCCCAAGATTATGATATCAAGCGAAACCAGGAACATTTTGACGCCCTTAGGGCGGACACGAAGCGGATTGCCAATGCTGAGCAGGAAGCTTCCGATTTGATTAATGAATATTTTAAGAAGAATTAAAAAATGGATCATAACGCCAACCCATTAGAAAATCTGGGTATTTCTCCTGACTTGCTAGGCAAAGTCGATACTTCTCTCATTATCAGAGATTTTCTAGAAGACTTTAAAAAGCTCGGCTCTTTCAAAGAGACGCGTGAAAAGCACGAGTCACAGAATGCCTTCATGCGTTTGTGGAATTCCGATGACATAGAGAAAGCCCAGCTTGATTCAATCGAGTTGCAAGAGAGGTTTGCAAAAAAACAAGGTCAATTAATAGTTCTATCTGTAGCCATGTCTCATCAATTGAACATGCAGCAGAAAACGATCGAAGATCAGCAAACATCACTTTATGAAAAGACGCGAGAGCTTGCTTCTACAAACGAGACAATATCAACTCAACAGCATGAGTTGTCGTCCCAACAGGAGCAGCTTCGGCAACTCGTCGACCAATATTTTGCCTTAAAAGGCCTGACTGCTGATCAGGCAAAGCAGCTAGTCCTGATTGCTAACGATGTAAAAACGGCAAGAGAGCAAATGACAAGTTCGTTTGAATCAGAGCGTCATGCCGTCATGAATGTAAAGGCTGATTTGGAAACGATGCTTTCTAGGCAGCAGCAAGACTTCCGTGCCTTAGCCGAAGAACAGAGATTCGAAACGTCTCAGGCGCTAAACGAAATCAATAAGGTCGTTTTTTCGGAGAGAGAGTTTACTCGCTGCGCTCTAGAAGAAGCCACGGCAGCGTCCACCGAACGTGTAGCCTCCCTCCGAGAACAGACCAATAAATCCTTCGATACGTTGAGGACCCAGCTCAATCTGCAGGCCGACAGTTATCAAAAAATGTGTGAAGAACTTGAATGTAAGATCAGCTCTCAAATAGAAGATTGTTTAGGACGAATAAATATACAGATTATTCAAACGAAAGAACACTTCCAGGAAATTCTTTCAACTCAGACAGAAACGGTTGACGAACTGGAAAAGGCTCTTCAAAAAAATATAGTAGACATCGAAGGTAGCATCCAAAAGCTCCGGTCGAAAATTTTCATTCTCACTTGGATGATAGTAGGTAGCATTGGTGGTGCAGTCGCGATATTACTTTGGATGATTTTAATACATTAGAATTGACATTTGTAGTTATCCCACTTTGGGTCGATAATTGTATAAGAGCATAAGGATCTTGGCCTAATTTGGATATATGTATTTCCGATCGCATCATATATCATTTGTAATTTTCTCCTATATTAGAGAAAAATCTGTCGTTTGGTACATCGCCTCAACAGTATTCCAACTGTGTTATTAGTGAGAGTAACTCCCGATGCAATGTCCGCTTTTCGAAATCTGCATCAAGCATTGAGTGTCTGGCATGAGGCGACTACAGCCTGTCCGCTTGCTCCATCAAACGGAAAATTCGTTCCGTTCCAAAGGACGAAAAGCTGCACGGAAGAAAGGTTATCGAAAGATAGCCTGTGTGGTAGGGTTCTGCTTCAAGAAATAGGGATTTTTCTGAAATATGAAATTGCGGCAACTTGGTAAGAGCGGCCCTCAGGTGTCCGAAATCGGTCTTGGGTGTATGAGCATGTCCGGCATGTATGGTCCGGCTGATCGGAAAGAAAGCATCGCTACCATCCATGCCGCGCTGGACGCTGGGATCACGCTTCTCGACACCGGCGATTTTTATGGCATGGGCCATAACGAAATGCTGATCGGTGAGGCGATCAAGGATATTCCTCGCGACAGATTCCTCGTCAGCGTCAAGTTTGGTGCGATGCGCGACCCGGGTGGCAACTGGGGCTCCTACGACGCACGGCCTGCTGCCATGAAAAACTTCCTGGCCTATACCCTGCAACGGCTCGGGCTTGATCATGTCGACATCTACCGGCCTGCACGGCTGGACCCGGCTGTGCCTATCGAGGATACGATTGGCGCCATCGCCGAGATGGTTCAGGCGGGTTATGTCCGGCATATCGGTCTTTCGGAAGTTGGCCCGGAAACCATCCGGCGCGCGGCTTCCGTCCATCCGATCAGCGACCTTCAGATTGAATATTCGCTGATTTCGCGTGGCATTGAGGACAAAATTCTTCCTGCCTGTCGTGAACTCGGCATCGGCATAACAGCCTATGGCGTGCTCGCGCGTGGTCTGATCAGCGGGCACTGGCAAGGAGCGAAAGGGCCAGAGGACTTTCGGGTTCGTAGTCCCCGCTTTCAGGAAGGCAATGTCGAGCGCAATCTGACCCTTGTGGAGACATTACGCGAAATTGCAGTCACCAAGGGCGCAAGCGTGGCCCAACTCGCAATTGCCTGGGTGGCGGCACAGGGTGACGACATCGTACCACTTGTAGGAGCCCGCCGACGCGATCGGCTCTCCGAGGCGCTGGGTGCGCTTGATCTTGCGCTGACGCCTGACAGTCTGGCTGCTATCGAGCAGGCAGTTCCAAAAGGGTCTGCTGCCGGGGAACGCTACGATCCGAAACAGATGGCGGTACTCGACAGCGAGAAATCGGGGTTCGGAAAGGGTTAGGAGTAAGATAGAGCCGGTGCAAGTATCTGGGCCGGCCGACTCTTATTTCTACCATTCTCACTGGCAGCGCTCTTCAGCTTTTTTCAGCTCGGCAGATACAGACACTTACGTCCGCTTTTCAGAATTTAGCATGATGCTTCTCGTGTCCGTCATGAAGGCGTAAGCTGGCATCCACCTTTCTGCTTGGGAATAACGGGTTATGCCCCAAACTTTCTCTGTCGGGTAACGGAAAAATCGACGCGTGGCCTCTTCAACGATCATCAACATCCCGACCGACGACAAGGTGTTCGAGAGCAACTGTGTTCCGCTTTTCGCGGGGCTTCTCCATGACCCAAACGTCAAGCTCCTGGGTACGCGAGGCAAGAAGCAATTTGGCCTCGACGCGAATTTCTCACACTTGAGGAAATTTTGGGTTATTTTGTAGAATTCAGTCATCCCACAGGAGCCCGATCT
>NZ_QQBI01000045.1 GCF_004302915.1 Komagataeibacter xylinus
GGCACTGGAAAGCCCACCAGCAGGTCCACAATACCATCGCCGCCTGAATACGCCCGCGTCTCCCGCCGGATGCTTACCGCCGAGCAGGAAATCACCGACCGTGATTATGCGGAGATCGTGGTGGTCACTGATTTGCAGGTTGTCGATCTGCGGAGCGACAATCCCTTAAGGATGGGCATTCCCAGCGATGTAGTCGGCGGGTCGGACCAGCGTCCCGCGCGCCAATGGTCACTCGCACTCCATAACCATCCTGCCAAACCTGACGGTATTCTCTATCCCTCCCGATTGAATGAGGAGATCAATCTGGCAATCTTCGAACGTGCCATTCCAAAACTATCGGAAGCTGCCAGGATGAATCTTAATGGAATCTTCGCACTCGAAGATATTCTCGATCTCTTTCAGGTGGCCATCAGAGAGTGAATAGTCGGAAGCAACGGTCATTGAAGAACTGCCACGACACGCGCAGCTTGAGGCGGCGGTACAGTTCGGACAGCAACATATTGTCAATGCGGCACCATTGCCCCAGATGCGGACCTCTTTGAGGTCATAGGATGCAACGAAAGCCAGGAAATTCTCTAGAACAGGAAAAAGGCTGCCGCTACGTTGCAGAGCGGCATATCACTGCGCTTGTGCTGCCTTCGGCTACCGTGCACACCATTCCATCGTGGCGTTGTCCCGCTCATTCCAAAGAGTCTGCAATCGCTAACATCATGCCATGGGAAACACGACCGTATCGATCGATGCGTCTCCCTGCCGCACCAATTCCAGCCCAGCCACAAATGTCGCAGCTACAGCCGCTCGACGAGCGATTAATCCCTCAGGCTCAGCAAACGGCGTCGCAGGAACACAGTCCCATATGCTTCGGAAAGCTCCGTTTCTCATTTTCGCTCGGATAAAGGCCAATGCATCGGTCACACGCCAGTAGGAAGGCACATCAATCCGATAGATCGGGACGGATGTCTCGACCTGTGCCAATTCCCGTTCCAGCACACCGAGACAGGCTTCCATCAGACTGAAATATGTCCCCTGCTGTACAGAAACACTGCCATTCGCGTCTGTCCCGCCCTGTGCAAAAACCGACACGCCAAGCTGCGGTCGCGCCTCTAGCCAGTCCGCTGCCGCGCGCATCTGCAACAGCCCGTCGAGCTGATCCGCTATTCGGCGCGCCTCGTTCTCGGTCGCCTGCTTTTCTACATGGGCGGCAAACAGCAGTCGCGAGCGTAGGAACACAAGCCGGGCAATCCAGATCACCCAGTCCGCGCGCTGCATGAGCGGCGTCGTCTGGGCCAACCGCTCCGCCTCAGCGACAAACTGGGCCGCCAGATCTGCGATGGACAGGACGCCCAGATCCAGGCGCTGGCGTTCCGCCAGATCCAGCAGCAGGTCCAGCGGCCCGTCAAACCCCTCGACATGGAACTCGGGCACCGCCGGACGCGGCGGATCACCCCAATCTTCCTCTTCGTCAGGCAGCATCAGCGGTTTCCCCGGCATCGCTGCGCGCGTATTGCGGCCGGATGTTGAAAACCAGCTCCGGCCAGTCCGTCTGCACCTGCTCCAGCGCCTGCCACGGCGTCCATTCCGCCGACCAGAAGCGGTAGACCAGCCGGGCACTGCGGCGGGCGCGCTGGTCGCGCGGGGCTTCGACCTCTACCCGGCGCAACGGTAGCAGCGTGCCCCAATGCGCCTGCAACCAGGCCGCCGCCGCGCATGAATCCGCCCCGGCTTCCAGAAGGGGACCGGGAACAGGCACCAGCCGGTGCAGGTCAAAGGCACAGGCGGGCGTGCCCGCCGCCTGATGCTGCAGGGCGATCTGATGCAGGCGTTCGGACGCCTCGCGCAGCAGCCGGGCCAGCGTCACCGCCTGCGCCCCCTTGCCTGCCATTGGCGCCAGCAGGCGCGCCTGTTCGTAGTCAAAATCCACCTGCCAGGGGATGATCCCCGGACCTTGGGCCGCCGCCCGGAACCGGGCCACCGCGTCCACCGGACCGCTTACCGTGAGCGTTGTCCGGACCCAGTCCGGGGCGGGCGTTGTCGTGCGTCGACGCGCCGCCGTCCGGACTGAGGACTCTGGCGGGGACCCCGATTTTGTCCCACGCGCGCGGTGGGGCGGGCGATCAGAACGTCCCAGCGCCCGGTCCAGCAAAAACCGGATCCCCGGCACCGACAATGGATCCCCGACCGTGCCATGCGCATCGATCCCCCGGAACGCTGCCCCCCAGCGCAGTTGCGCGGCATCGCGCCAGACAGCCCAGGATCGCACCGGACAGACGGCCGGATCCCGGCGTCGCCGCAACCGGCGCAACTGGTGGCGCCCCGACCGGGACCGCAGCAGGGCAACGGTCATCCCGTCTGTCGTGTCGGTGATGTCCTCAACGGTCAGCCGGGCCAGCGCTTCAGCGCCGATGTCCAGCGCGGCCGTCAGCAACAGCAAGGCCCGGTCGCGCAGGCCGGGCAGGTCGGGCCCGCAGCGTCGCGCGGCAGCTAGCAGAGAAGCCGCATCGACCCCGGCCCCGGTCCGGCGCACCCGTGTGGCGGGCAGGGCGACATCGAACGCCTCGCCATTGGCGGCACACCAGGCCGTCAGCGCCGCGCGATCCACCACCAGGCTCTGCCGCGGCCGTCCGGCCTTCGCCCGGGCCTCCAGCCACGCTGCCACCGCGACAGGGCCGACCGGAAAGCCGCTATCGACGGCCTGGGTCCCGACGAAAGCACGCCAGGAGGCCGCATAGGCCCGTGCCGTGGCCGGCGACAGGCCGGTCGGCGGCCGCGCCGCCTGCAGCGGTCGGCCGGTCTCAGCCATTCTGATGGGATCCCCGGTTTTTCGGCCCGAACGCCCTGCGGGCCGACCCCGAACGGACTTTCGAAGAGGGCAGCCTGCCCATCCTCAGCGGGAAACCGCGCCGCCTGACCCTGACCATATTAAGGCGTTTGCGCTCCATGTAATACGTCGTATCATGTTAATGCGTTTTTTGAGAACAAAAAAACGCCCGATTGATCCCGGAAGGCCCGGTTTTCCGGACTTTCTGCCCCCTCCCGTCCCCGCCGGGCAAACTCAGACCGATCAAAAGTTTACTTCCGATAAGTTATCTTGTCGGAAGTATATGAAAAATCCGGCAATTCCTGCTAAAATTGTCGAAACGTCCTTAATAAGGAGAATGTCAGATTTGCCGCGCTTTTCTCCGGTTCCGGTTCTCCTTAATCAGGAGAAAAATGACCCTTATTAATGCGAAAAAGTACCCTTAATTCGGTTACGCATCACCAATGCCTCCAGTCGACAGCGTCCCCAGTCCGCTATGCCTGGATGAAGCCACTGCAAAAAACTCTCCGGACTGAAGGCCTCGCGCTTCTTCCCTCTCCCCGCAGGAGCCCAGTCGATTTGTCCCGCCAACTCTCCCGTCCATCCCGGATCGGCCAGGATCAACGCCGCGATGGCCAGGACACCTGCCGCCACCTCAAGGGGCAGCATGGCCGGTGTGAAGACAAAGAGATCCTGCCAATCAGAATGCCGCAACATCCACCGTAACGGCGGCGCGACCTGCAGTTGAAGGCCAAGAGTAGGCACAACCATCCGCAAAAAATCTTCAACCAGCACCGGAAGATCCCTCGGATGTGTCACGCCACACCACCGCCCATGTGGCATGTGACCACGAAGGCTCCGATGTAGATCGCGTTGCAACGCGTCAATCGCTTTCACCGTTATGCCCGTCAGACGCAATCCCAAAGGTAGAACCGATAGCGTTTCGTCGTTTCGCAGCGCTACAGGTCTGTCGCGTGCGATACAGCGGGAGCGGATACGTCCCCGATAGGCACGGAACAGACAGCCCGTTCCAATCTGGTGACAAACAGGGCAGGTCTCTTCCAGAAGCTGGCGATGCTGACTGCAAAGCACTGTTGCCCCGCTCCGCCAGCTTCGACGTTCCCAGCTTTCTTCACCAGCCAGAAGGTCGGCCTGCAGACAGGCCCGGCACCATACCCGCCCAGGCCGATCCCATAGCCAACCGTCCTCCACACCATATCGCATTCCAGCAATTCGGCTTGTGCTGATTCCGGTCGCCTGAGCGAGAGCACGATCAACGTGGGGCACCGTCAGCCAATCAAGATCGCGATAAGCACTCTGCCCAACTCCTACATGATGGAGGATATCATTGGCCCGCAGATCATAGCGTGCCGCCAATCTGGTCAACCAGGAAGAAAGCGCCTCGCCCCGAAAGGGATCAGGAACAATTGGTAGCCTGCCAGGCTTGTTCACCTTCGCCCGTCCTGCTGGCGAGACCTGCCGGCGGCTACTGGGGCCTCAAGCCCGTCCCACACGTCATGGTCCTGGAGCCCACTGTAATCTACACGCTCGCTGCCGGAACGGATCGCCGCGATAGCCGCCCGTTCAATCGCCTTGCAAACACCCAGCGTGATGCCGCCTGTCCGGCCAACCAGAAGCTGCATGACCCGCGCGGAGTCAATCGGTGACGGCGCACGTAAGGGCAAGCTCCAGATCAGATGAGTTACAAAACGCTTAAAGTCAGCGCCCTCTTCCCATGTTGGCAACTCGAGATGCATGAACCGACTGCGTAATTGATCATCAGAGAGCAGTGCATGGCGGGTCTCGGGCACGCCAACACCGACTAGAGCAACACGCAGTTCGTTGGATAACCATCGCAACAGTTGCAAAAACTGTCGTTGTTGGCGTGGCGATGCTGCCAGGACGGAGTTCAGTTCATCAATGACAATGACCTTGGTCTGTAGATCTTTCATCACGCGCAACACTGTGGTTTCCCGAGGAGCGCTCCCCTCAAACGTATCCATTGGCGGGACCCCGACTGCCTTGAGCAATTGCAAAAAGAAGCGCGGGGCGGTCGGATCGTGGGGCATTAGCATGACCACCACAGGCTGCAGGCGGAAAGTCCCAGTTCCCTTGAGTACAACCGATGAATACCGCTCGAATTTACGGACCAGCATAGTCTTGCCCATGCCGCTCTGACCAATCAGAAGCAAATTTTCCATGCGCTCTGACCGTGGCTGGACATAAATCTCTTCAAGCCGTCTCAATGTCCGTGCGGCATGCGGATAGTCGACCCAGCGCTTGGCGCGAATATGCGCGATCCTCTGTTCGCTATCCAGGGTGGCCAAGGGTCTTACATCCTCTGGAAGGTGAGACCATTCAACCGTGCCCATGATCACCAGATCTCCACGCCACTGGTTGCCCCAGGCGGCGGCAAGGCAATCCGAGCATCATCTTCTTCAGTAATTTGACCCTCTGCCGGGACTGGCTCTGGTGTCAGAGCATGTGCTACCTCGCGGCGAACCGTCTTGCGCCTTGCCTGACGATTTCTACCCCTCGCTTCGTCGAGAATAGCGCGTTGCGTTACAATCGCGGAGAAGATTGCGTGTTCGTCGATTGATCGTCGACCTTCTTGCCGCAGCGTTCGCACTGCTTCCCTATGTTCCCACAAGGTAATGGGCGCCCGGCGCAGATCCGCATACGGAACGCGAATGTGATCACCGTCCGACAATTCCACGAACACTGCCGACAGGTTCCGTGGGTCGTATTTCACTCGCATCTTTGTGCCTGGCCGTCCGAGCAGGTGTGCAAGTGCCCCATCCTGATACTGGATGTTGAATAGCCGCACGCCGTCCCTGCGAACCACCCGCTCCTGGAACGGCATAAAATCGAGCAAAAATCCCTGTTCATCGACCGGATGCCGCAGGGAAATCCCTTGCGTCGCCTCAACCCAGCGGGCGACCGGAGTGCAACCAAGGCTACGGTGGACCTCATTATGATAGGGGCCTAGGACTTCCAGTGCCAAAATCCGTTCAAATTCCCGGAAGGATAGACAGGCCCGCGCTTCTGACGCGTAATCTCCCCTGACCTGTACATTTGAGAAGGTCGTCCCCGGCAGACATTGAATCCGTCCCATCAGCGTACCCATCAGTCGCTCGATATGTCCTCCATAGCGAGGCGTTACAGGCGGTCGGTAAACAATCTCGACCCCATGCTGTGCACAGCCACGTTCGAAGGCACGACTATGAAATTCGGCGCCGTTGTCCACATGAATGCAAGTTGGAAGACCTGCCGTAGGCCAACTATGCTCAATTAGACGCTCTGCCCGCCACGTGTCCTTTGGCAACACCGCCTGCGCTACAGCCAGTGCCACCGAGGTTGCGCTCGGAGCCTCCAGCGAAAGGAGGAAGCCGAGCACCATGCGGGTGTGGACATCCAAAACCAGGGTCAGCCACGGACGGCCAATGCTGCAACGTGTAACGTCATCGACCAATATAAGATCGACTTTGGTATGGTCGATCTGGACAATTTCCAGCGGTCGCGTCGTCTCCAAGCTGCCTTTAATCTGGTGGAAATGTGCTTCCGCAACCGCAGGCCCTTCGCGACGACGCACCTGCTTCTTCAGGTCAATAGCGTTTATCCTGGCACGTAGCGCTTTCATGGACGGCGGCTTGCGGTCTACGGCCCGGCATGCTTCGCAAAGATGACGATAAACCCGCGTCAAGGTCGGTTTTTCGCGCTGCAGGTAGCTTTTTTTCACGACTTCCATAATCAGACGCTCGACGGCATCTGATAGACGTCTGCTCCCTAGTCGTGGACCGCGCGCATGAGGGATTAACGCCGAGGTAGTTTTCTCCTCCCTAAGTTTCTTGATAAGCCGGTAGGTATGCTGAACGCTAAGACCAAGACGTTGAGCAACATACCTAACCTCCAGCGCATTCGAGCATTCAGCCTCAGCCAGCGGACGCAGTAGTGCACTGCGGTTGGTAGCCAATTCCCATGTTGCATCATCTACATCGCAAGCGGTTTGGATGGACCCGATAGACGAATGCACACGCGCCTCCCCCATCAAGCGACGAATGAATGCAATTCATAATGTTGGATAGCATCCAAACTCAGCACCCTATCGGGCTCACGGCTTCATTTGTCGTATCATCGTAGGAAAAGGAGAAAAGTTTCTTTGCTGCCGTACTCTATTACATGACCAAGAACGCAAATATGGAGGAAAGCAAAAAGTCGGTCGCCGAGAAGGGGTGACTGAGAGCAGCCATTCAAAGTGTTCACGTTCATGACGGCTACCAACCCTTGTCGGACGTTTAGCTCGCCATTTTCGATCATTGAGTGCGGATCAACTAGCGCAAGTGTATGGATTTTCAGGAGGTCGGCTGTATCCTGTGGTGTGCTGCCCGCTTATTTCCCCCTTAGAATAGCTGGTGCTATATCGCGAGTAAACAAGCTGTTGAAGGAGTTGATCCAAGCGATGAATCTGGCCGAAGTCAAAAGAGCTATTGTCGCGCGCAAGCTCAAATGGGTCGCAGGGGAAACTCCCGTCGCAGCGGCCGCGTTAACCTCTGGACAATTTGGTTTGCGGCGAACGAGCCTCAACGCGCCGGCGCTGCAGGTCGCTACAATGATGCCCGAGGCGTTTCGCGGAACGCGGCCTGCGAAAATCGACTGGCGTACTGAGGGCCGCGTGTCACCTATTCGCTCTCAAGATACATGCGGATCCTGTGTGGCCTTCGCTACCTGCGCAGCAATGGAAAGCGCGCTCGCGATCCAGGAGAATGAGCCAGCCAGTGTTGATCTCTCAGAAGCCGACCTGTTTTATTGTGGCTGCGGCGATTGCTGCGATACCGGGTGGGATTTCATCCCCGCGCTGGGACGCGCCAGCCAAGGCGTCGGTCTAGAGGCGGACTTCCCCTATGTGGTTGGATCGACCTGTAAGTCCATTCCGCCTGCTGTTAAAGTCTCCTCTTGGAAAACGGCCCACAGCGCGGATGATCGCCGATGGGCGCTAGTACGCGGCCCCGTGGTCGCGGGTATGCGAGTCTTCGACGATTTCCGGTACTATAAGAGCGGCGTATACGAACATGCTACAGGTGACGAAATTGGCCTCCATGCCGTCTGCGTCGTGGGTTATGACGACGACGCGTCATGCTGGATCGTCAAGAACAGCTGGTCCAGTAGTTGGGGGGAGGATGGGTTTTGCCGGATTGCCTATGGGCAGTGCGGGCTGGATCAGGAATTTCCCTTTATCGCGATAGAGGTCGAAAGATTGTGAGGTTGACTTGCCTATGGTGACGGAAGTGCAGAAGGGAACAAGCGTCATCGGAGCTAATGTTGGGCAAGCGGTCGAGCTCGCGTTGCCCTTTTCCGGCGGAACGGGCTTTCGATGGGAGGCCTCGGATTGCGACGGACTTCATATTGAGAGACGTGGGACTAAACCCTCGACTGGTTTCGGCGGTCGCGGGCAGGACCTCTTCATCGTGACACCAAGCCACACGGGTGACATATGGCTCAAACTTCAACTTCGTGCACCGTGGCAGCCAGAACCAGCCGAGGTGCGGAAGATCAAGTTCGAGGTGCGCTAAGGTACGCTAGGCAATCAAACCTCTGAACTTCAAAGGCACTGGCAAAATGATCTACCATCTTTCAATTCCCTTGGAGACATCGCAAATATCGGGCATAGAGTTGCGCATTGAACATTTGCTGTCGCGTCGGGGGGAATAGTGGCCAGCGCCGCCCAAATTATTTCGCTCGTCAGGAGCCACACCAAAGGCGATCGCAGCCGGTTCGAGCAAATCGCGTTGCAACTTGCTGCGGACGCAGCCAAGCGCGGTCATTCCCGTGTTGCGGAAGAGCTACGTGATCTCATTGAAGAGGCGCGCAACCAGATCGCCTCGATCGAGCGCACGCGCGACCCTATACCCATGGTGCGGCCGAAGGGCGAACTCGCCGGACTTCTTAGTGCCAGCTTCCCCCTGATCAGGCTGTCCTCGCTCGTTTTGCCAGACCGTCTGTCAGAAGCGCTCAAGCGTATCGTGAAGGAGCAACGCGAGCGCGACAAACTCGATGAGTTTGGGCTTAGCCCCCGCCGCAAGCTGCTGCTGAGCGGGCCTCCTGGTACAGGAAAAACCAGCACTGCGGCTGCGCTTGCAGGTGAGCTATCGCTCCCACTCTTCACGATCGAACTCGATGGCATCATCACGAAATATATGGGCGAAAGCGCATCCAAATTGCGCCTTGTTTTTGAATCTATCGCCAACAACCGTGGCGTCTATCTATTCGACGAGCTTGATGCTCTCGGCGCTGAACGCTCGATGCCCAATGACGTCGGTGAGGCACGACGCATCGCGACTGCCTTCCTCAAATTTCTAGAGGAAGACCGCAGCACGAGCCTTATTCTGGCTGCCACCAATCACGCCAAACTGCTCGACAAAGCGCTGTTCCGGCGCTTCGACGCGATCTTCACTTACGGGCTGCCCGACCAGACCCAAGCGCGCGCCGTAATTGAAAACAATCTCACGACCTTCGATCTGAGTAGCCTCGATTGGGATTCACTCATGGGAGAAACCAACGGTATGTCCCACTGCGACATTGCTCGCGGCGCGATCGACGCTGCGCGCGTAGCTGTGCTCGATCATGAAGGCATCCTAGACTCCCGCCTTCTGATGACAGCGCTTAGCGAACGGCGGAACGGGCACACTTTCTAATCAAGGATCAGATTGTAGCATGGCGGAGCATCCGCACCTCTTTGTTCGCCGCAACGGCCGTGCAATTCCATTTCGAGGCATTTCGCCCATAATTCGCAACGTTAGAATGCCGCGCGCCAACCGTCGGCAGCACATCGAGGTTCTCGTTGCTGCCGTCGATGCGGCGGCCGCGCGTGCCGCCGCAAAGGTTGCTGATCAAGTCCTGATCCCCGAGGCGGATCGCGGCTTCTATCTGAGCTTTGAAGCGTCCAGTCAGAGGCCCATGCCGCTCGCTTTCTTCGATTCATCTCGGCGCGGCATCAATCTTCTCTCGGTAAAGGTCGATGAGGGGCGACAGACTGCGAACGTCTTTATGCGCACTACCAAGATCGACAGCTTTAAGAAATCGACCAAAGCCTATGCCAATAGCCAGGCGGGAGAGGGCAAGCCCCCGCCCAACGAGGAATTCTTCGACCACCTCGAGAAAATTCGTCCGACGAAGTTTGGCGATCTTTGGACGGACCAAGGTAAACCGCCGTCACACAACAAGCCTTTCGCATGGGAACTCTGGCTTCGTCCCGGAACAGAGGATTGGATCAGAGATAGCGCACCTGAACTCGATATCACCATCGAAAGGGGGCATCTCACGTTTCCTGAAGCCATTGTGGTGCGCGCATACGGCACAAAGCGGCAGATTACGGCGTTAATTAAGCGCGTGCCTGTCGTAGCAGAATTGCGCGCTGCCTCCTCATTTATGGCACACCTTCTGGAGCTTATGCCTGGTCAACAGGCCGCAGCAGCCGAAGCCCTCCTGAACCAGATAGTGGCACCAGAAAAAGACGCCCCCCGCGTCTGCATACTTGACAGCGGCGTGCGCCGTACACACCCTCTCCTTGCACCTTTTATTGAGGCCGGTCGTACCCTGACGGTGAACACCGCATGGGCCGCCAATGATCATCACGGCCATGGCACCGGCATGGCTGGCGTCGCGCTCTATGGAAATCTTGCACCGCTCCTCGCCAGCACCGATCCGGTCATCCTGACACATCGGCTGGAATCCGTGACGGTGCTGCCACCGGCAGTCCCTGGCGCCTCGCAGCCTCTTCCGGGCACTTCCGTTCGCGCTGCCGTCCGCTTGATGGAACGCACCACGCGCGCCAATCGCGTCTACTCGCTCTCTATGAGCGCCCCCCGTGAGCGCTCGAATGGACATCCATCGAGCCTCTCGACTGTGATTGACCAGTTAGCCTTCGGTCGACCGGGCAAGCAGAGGCTCTTCTTCGTTCCGGCCGGAAATATCGATGAACAGCCCTACATGGCTGCGGACTACATCGCACTGAACGATGCCTCCCCGATGCGCTCACCGGCGCAAGCGCTCAATGCGATTACAGTCGGTGCCTGCACACGTTTCGTCGATCAGGAATTGCCACCGGATCATGTGGCGCCAGAGGGCGACCTCTGCCCCACTTCGCGAACCAGCATTGCGTGGCAACGGCCCATATTATGCAATAAGCCTGATATCGTAATGGAAGGCGGCAATAGGGTCGCTGATGTAGACGGCGTCGGAACCCTGCACGCGCCCCACCTCAGCATCGTCACTACAGCGCGTGACTTTGCCGCTCACCGCTTCAGTTGCACTGGCGAGACGAGCGCCGCTACGGCAGCAGCGAGTGGGCTAGCTGCTGCTATCATGGCGGCTTATCCCGACGCAACGCCCCAAACTGTTCGCGCTCTGATAATCCATTCGGCACGCTGGACGCCGGCGATGCTGCAGCGCCTGCCGACGCGACCGACCCGAGGTGACTATGGTCAACTTCTCCAGAGATACGGGTTCGGCATTCCTGATCGCATGCGTGCGCTGACAAGTCTCGACAATGCAATGACGATGATCATCCAAGACGAACTTCAGGTCTATCGTCGCGGATCGGGCAACAGCATCGCCCTCGGTGAGATGAAGTGGCACCAACTGCCATGGCCGGTCGATGTGCTCGAGGAACTCGGCGCCGATGAAGTCCGCCTTCGCGTCACCTTGTCCTATTTCGTCGAGCCCAATCCAACGCGTTCAACGCGCCAGCAGTCCAATCGCTACGCGTCGGCCAAGCTTCGGTTCGTCCTGAAGGGGATCGATGACGATGACGAGGAGGCGATTGCTCGCGTTAACACACTCATGCGTGAAGAAGACTATGAAGCTGAAGATCTCGATGAGGATGACCGGTTCGAGATCGGTCCCGCTAATGCCCGACGGGGCTCACTGCATCACGACGTTTGGACAGGTCCGGCGTCTGATCTTCTCCATAAGGGAGGTATTGGGGTCCTACCGGTCAAGGGATGGTGGGGCGACAGGAAGCGCGGCGAACGTTGGTTGCGGAAAATGCCCTATTCACTCGTCATGTCGATCGAAACGGTGGACGTCGAAGCAGATGCGCAGATCTACCAAGAGGTCGCCGCAATCGTTGAAAACGACAACCTCCTACGGAGCGCCACGATAATCGGAGAGTGACTTCGGACTTCTGGTAATCTTGGCAGACGACACCCAACGACAATCAATGCCACCCGCAACTGAGCGCCACGTAGCGTCGGCAGAGCCTTTCGTCGATCTTGTCGCTATGCTGCGCCGCTGACAAGGCAATAACATTCGTTCATGTCTGCTATCGATACCTTGGCAGGCGCTGCTGAATGTGTGGTCTCCGCGATTCACTCCTCTAATCCGATAGACCTCGAACGTCCCCAACTCTGTCTATCGCGGTTCGCTTGATAACGTCCGCTTTCAGGCGATGGTCACACCCACTTGGATGTCTGACATGAGAGCAAAAGCAATCTCATTCTGAAAATTTCGGAATCATTTTTTCGCATAATTAAGGATATTTTTCACTGCAATTGGTAAGCACTCGGCGACTGACGCCTTCCTGAATATTTCTATTGTGGTTCAGCTATGAAGCATGAGCGATTTAAGAGATAGAGACGCGGTACTACCTGCGAGTGTCGCAGGTAGTACCGCAGAGAGGCTCCAAAGGAGCGGCATGGAGACAGGCGATCGAGACAGGCTGGCGGAAGCCTCGCGGATCGAGATCGTTTCAGATCGCCGCCGCTGGCACGCCCCTGAATTTCGCGCGCGCGTGGTCATCGCGTCCTACGAGAGCCGACGCCCCGTAAGGGAGGTGGCCGCACAGTATGGTGTCCATCAAAGTCTGGTGTTTCGCTGGCGGCGAGAAGCCCGGGCCAAGGCGCAGGCCAAAGGCGGGACATCGTTCGTACCTGTCATGATGGCTCCGGCACCCCAGCAGCAGCCATTGGAGTGTCGGAGCGCACAGGGAACGCCGCCCGACCGAGCGGTCAGCCTGGTCTTTCCGGACGGTGTGCGGCTGGAGTTCGACACGGGGCTGTCCGCTGATCGTCTGCGTGAGATTGTGAGCGCGCTGCGTTCATGATCCCGCTTCCCTCCACGCTACGGATCTGGCTGGCGGCGGGCGTGACCGATATGCGACTGGGGATGCCCGGGCTGGCGTTGAAGGTCCAGGAAGCTCTGGGCCGAGACCCTTTCGCGGGCGACGTTTATGCCTTCAGGGGCCGACGCGGCGATCTGGTAAAACTGATCTGGCACGATGGGATCGGCCTTTCCCTCTATGCGAAACGGATCGAGCGCGGGCATTTCCTGTGGCCTTCGGCAAAGGATGGAGCGATCCATCTCTCCCCATCACAATTGACCTGTCTGCTCGAGGGCGTGGATTGGCGCAATCCGCAGAAAACATGGAGACCTGAACTGGCGGGATGATAAAAACTGCGCCAGCTCAGCATATACTGGTACCCTTTTGAGCGCCCATGTGATCAAATGCCGTCATGACGGGAGATGCGGACGACATCATCGCCTTGCGTGCTGCACTTGCTGCTGCTGAGGCGCAGATCGCCCATCTCAAGCACATCATCGCGCGGATGCGTCAGGACCGTTTCGGCGCCTCGTCGGAGCGGGGACGCCGCCTGCTGGCCCAGCTCGAACTCGAACTGGAAGATCTGGAGACGACGCTCGCCGAGGACGCGCCCGAAAATGCCATGGATCCCGCCGTCCGCGCGACAGCACCCCGCAGCAACCGGGGACGCCAGCCCCTGCGTGCCGATCTGCCGCGCGAGCGGGTCGTGATCCCCACGCCGACACACTGTCCGTGCTGTGGTGGTGACCGCCTGAGCAAGCTGGGGGAGAGCATCACCGAGACGCTGGAGGTGATCCCCCGCCAGTTCAAGGTCATCCAGACGGTGCGGGAGAAGTTCACCTGCCGGGACTGCGAGAGCATCACCCAGCCACCGGCACCCTTCCATCCGATCGCGCGCGGACGCGCCGGCCCATGGCTGCTGTCGACCATCCTGTGCGACAAGTTCCTGCAGCATCTGCCGCTGAACCGCCAGAGCGGGGCCTTTGCCCGCGAAGGGATCGATCTCGACACGTCGACACTGGCCGACTGGGTGGGGGCCTGCACCGCGACGTTGGCCCCCCTGACTGCGCTGATCCGGGCCCATGTGCTGGCAGCACAACGCCTGCACGCGGATGACACCACCGTGCCGGTTCTGGCAAAAGGCCGGACAGTCACCGGACGATTGTGGAACTACGTGCGGGACGATCACCCCTTTGGAGGCACAGCGCCCCCAGCCGTCTGGTTCCGTTATTCCCGGGACCGCAAGGGCGAACATCCCACGGACCATCTCGCAGGCTGGACGGGTATCGTGCAGTCAGACGCCTATGCGGGTTATAACACGCTGGCGAAGCCGGGACGCCAGCCCGCACCCGTCATCTCCGCCGGCTGCTGGGCGCACGGACGACGAGGGTTGTTCAAAATCGCCGAGAGGGACAAGGCGCCCCTCGCCATAGAGGCAGTGCGTCGGATCGACGCCATATTCGAGGCCGAACGGGCCATCAACGGCACGCCCGCAGAACACCGGCTGGCTGTCCGTCAAACAGACATTGTGCCTCTGGTCGATGAGTTGTTCGACTGGATGCGGGAGTGTTGCCGGCGCATGTCGACCAAAAATCCCGTTACCCAGGCCATGAAATATTTTCTCAGACGTGCCGACACATTCACGAGATTCCTCATCGATGGCCGGATCTGTCTGACGAACAATGCGGCGGAACGCGCCCTGCGTGGCGTCGCTCTCGGAAGACGGGCCTGGCTGTTCGCCGGCTCCGACCGTGGCGGAGAGCGCGCCGCCGCCATGTATTCCCTGATCGTCACCGCGAAACTCAACGATGTCGATCCCCAGGCCTGGCTCGCCGATGTCATGGCACGGATCAACGACATCCCCAATCCACGCCTCCATGAACTCCTGCCCTGGCACTGGAAAGCTCCCCACCACGACCACAATACCATCGCCGCCTGAACACACCCGCGTCTCTCGCCGGATGGTTACTGCAATTGAGGATATTCTCATAATTAAGGTATAAAATAGATGATTGATAATATGGGATTTCTATTCTCATTAATAAAGATTTTCGACATAAATGTCGGAATGTCCTTGAAAGGAGAATGTCAGGTTTGCCGCGAGATTTCCGTCCTGGAATGCAGGGCTTTATACCTTTCGCTTCCAGGGCGTCCCTGAACCCGTCGGCGTCATACCCGCGATCTCCCAGCATTCATTGTGCTGCAGGAAGACTGTCCAGCAGGGCGGCGGCACCGGTATAATCGCTGATTTGTCCCGCAGTCATAAAAAAGCTCAGCGGTCATCCGCTCCGATCGGTGATCGCATGCAGCTTCGTGTTCATGCCGCCTTTGGTGCGGCCGATCAGGCGACCTGAATCCCCTTTTTTAGCCGCAGGCTTTCGGGATTGTCGGCTTCCATCATCAACGCACCAGACTCCCATCGATCCTGTCCACCCACGATAAAGGAGGCCACGCGCGTCCCCAGTGATGATGGCAGGAGATGGGTCAGGGCACGATCCCGACAAACCAGACAGGCCAGCCCGACCTGCAGCACCCACCAGTTCTGACTGGTCCTAGGTACGTGCCTGTCCGATCTGAGCCAGTGCCATTAATATCGGTCGGTTGCTGCCGCTCCACCTGAACCGCTCGGATCGCGGTATAAAAGGCGGCCTGCATGTCCTGACTGACAGAAAGCCCTGCCTGGCGTACCCCCCTACCCATAGGTCTGTGGCGTCATCTTCAGCGTCGGACTGGCCTCGATCACCTTCATGCACGCGCCCACTTCGTTCAGGGCTTTGACCAGTCTGGCCAGGTCCGGCGTATAGTCACGTGGCCGGTTATCCCGCCATGCCTGGGGCAGCGCTTCCATGCTGCGTCGGCGCATCGTCATTTCGGCGCACAGATCCTCAAACGCACGGGCTGCCGGATCCGTCTCGCTCATGACGCCTCTCCTTCAGTAATGAAACCGGCACTGGGCAACCTCAATCCGCTGATCCTCTCCCGCGCGGCCCTGAACCCGGTAGACCAGACGATGTTCCCCCGTAATCCGTCGGGACCACCACCCGGAAAGCTGCCCCTTCAGTGGTTCTGGCTTCCCTATCCCCTGAAACGGATGCCGCCTTACATCCTCGATCAGGGCATTAACCTTCCCAAGAACAGCATGATCTGACTGGAACCAGGAAAGATAATCCTCCCAGCCATCTTCATGAAAAATGACCTTCACGCCGACGGTTCATCCTGCGGCTCCAGAAGATCACGCTCGGTCGCCGCCCCATGCTCGATGTCACGAATGCTCCGCAACAGCCTTTCCGCGTTGCGTGGGCTGCTCAGAAGATGCACGGTTTCCTGCCAGCCAGAGAATTCTTCTTCCGACATCAGCACGACACTGCCTTTCCCGGTCTTGCGGGTCACGACAATCGGCGCGCGGCTGTTCACGGCTTCGTCCAGATAATGTGCCAGATTCTGGCGCAGGTCGGTATAGGAAACACAGGTCATGATCGGTCCTCCATGACCACTATAACGTACAGTTTGCTGTACGTCTCCTGTTTTAGATCCCCATATCCATTCCCCGATCCTTGGAGCGCGACAGCAAGCGCATGCGCTGCGGCTGCAATCCGTGATCGAGCCTGACCTGCTCACCGGCCTGAAGGCCGATGGTTCCGGTATGGGCACGCATTAAGCAGAGGTGATGTTGTGGACGGCCCCCGCACGAAATGTGCGAGGATAAAATCGTCACCGTCTGCAACGCATGGAGCCATGTGTGGACGGCCCTGACGATGCAAGTGGAAAGTATGACTTTGATGGTCGGGTGCAGCCATGTGTCCGGCCTGTTTGCGCAGCCCGGGGGCTGCTGGCCCTGATGAAGTCCGCGGATTGGA
>NZ_QQBI01000046.1 GCF_004302915.1 Komagataeibacter xylinus
AGATCGGGCTCCTGTGGGATGACTGAATTCTACAAAATAACCCAAAATTTCCTCAAGTGTGAGAAATTCGCGTCGACGCCGGAAAGCGGTTCCCGCGCCGGATATGATGGAGCCAAGCGCAAAAAGGGATCAAAGCTGCACATGGCCGTGGACACGCTGGGACACCTGCTGGCCCTGCATGTCACGCCGGCCAGCCGGGATGATCGCGCCGAGGTGGGACGTCTTGCTACCGCCATTCAAGACGCGACAGACGAGAGCGTTGAGCTGGCCTATGTCGATCAGGGATATACCGGCGAGAAACCTGCCGGGGCAGCACGGGCCCAGGGGATCACCCTGGAGGTCGTCAGGTTGCCCGAAGCCAAACGCGGCTTTGTGCTGCTGCCGCGCCGATGGGTTGTTGAGCGATCTTTCGCATGGGCAACACGCTGTCGTAGGCTCGTCAAGGATTACGAGCGTTACGCTTCAACACTCGCAAGTCTCCATGTCATTGCGTTCGCGTGCTTCATGCTCAGAAACGCCGCTATACTCGCTCACGGTGCATAACACCCTCTAGATTTGGTGAGGCAGGGCGACCGTGTGTGCTGATTGTTATGGGCGTATCAGGGTGTGGCAAGAGTACACTGGCCCAACTGATAGCTGAACGGATGGCCTGGCCCCTTATCGAAGGGGACGACCTGCATCCCCCCGCCAATATCGCGCGAATGAGCAACGGCATTCCGTTGACCGATACGGATCGTATGCCATGGCTTGATCTTATTGCTGGCCGGATACAGTCATGGCGTGATGCAGGTCAGTGTGGCATCGTGACGTGTTCATCGCTCAAGCGCAGTTACCGTAGACAGATTGGCGGCGACAGTGCGGATGTCTGCTTTGTCTATCTCAAGGGCAGCAGGGAGGACATCATGCCCCGCCTGTACCAGCGCACCGGTCATTTCATGCCGGTTGCCATGCTGGACAGCCAGTTCGCCACGCTGGAGGAACCCGACATGCATGAGGAAGTGGTCATGGTTCTGGATGTCAATGCCCCGCAGGAGCATCTGGCTGAACGGGCCTGTGCACATCTGGCCCAGTTTTCCCTGTAAAAACACGACGTGCCGTGACCGGTATTCCCTCAATATCTGAGATCGACACTTCCGAAGCCTTAATTATGCATTTCACCGAGAAATTCCCGCAGAGCCGGTTCGAAATTCTGATTTTCGTGCCCTGGCCTGGTAAGCTTGAGGAGCGCGAAGCGCTGTAGGGCCGACAGATGTCCCCACTGTTCGGGCGTGGGTGCCCTCAACCCACTGGATTGCGCTTTCAGCGTGATCGCATCGGGCACGCCATCAGCCAGTTGCCAGGCTCCCATCCGGGCCGGTGGAAGTAGTTTTGGCTCTTCTCCCGCCCGGGTCCTGATCAGGTGCAGGAGGAACGACCGGTATGCAGCCCGTTCCAGCGGCATGGTGGCGGGGCGGTCCACCAGTGCCTGCCTGTCGTGCTGCGTAAAACGGCTCCACTGGCGCAGGCTTAGTTTTACCCCGCACAGATCCAGCTTCATGCGCACGATCATGGGAACGCAGCGTAATGACAGGGTAAAATCCATTTCGAAATTGAACAGCATGGTTTCCCTCCCCCGCACTGTTCACAGTAATCGCGCGCAGGCAGGGGCAGGATTGGCGGGCACGGGAGCGATCCAGCGCATGAGCATCTGGTGCTCGGCATTGTCCACCCATCCCAGCGCCGTCATATCGCTTATGATCCAGTCAAAGTCGGACGGCAGCAGGCTGCCCCCCGCAAAGGTCACGCATTCGCGTGCGTCCCCACCGGGCAGGATGGCCTCCGTCGCCGCCAGCGGCAATGTTAGCCCGCCATCCGCAACGGGGGCCGCCAGTGCGCGCGCGATGTCCGCGCGGTGACCCGGTTGCTGGCAGAACGCAATCGCGTCCCGCAGGGCATGCGACATGCGGCGGCCCGTCGCATCGCACGACAGGAGTTTCCCCGATGCGACAATGATCTTTTCAACATGGTCGGGCAGGACGGTGGCGGATCCGCCCACGCGAAAGGCAAGTCCGCGCTGTTCCGCCTCGATACCCCATGGCGGACCGACACAGCCGCCATCAATCGCGTTTTCCGCCAGCGCCTGGATCATGTCGGTCGGGGGCATGACAGACAGGTCGATTTCATCTTCCATGCTGACATCGATCATCTTCAGGAAACGCCGGAGAATGAGGAGATGGGTGGAATACATATGCACGACGGCGATACGCGGCTTTCTCCCGATGGTCATGGCCCACAGGTCAAACGCCTGCCGCCCCGGGGAGCCGGCATTCCATGCCCCTTCCACCGGGTTGGCGCCACGCAGCATGATCGTGTTGCCACCCCGGCTGATCCGGCCTAGCGGGCGTAGCCCTGTATCATGCCCGCGCCGCCCGAGTGCAGTCATCATGGCCAGCGGCGCGAAAATGACAGCGGCATCCAGCCGGTTCCATGCCAGACCATCGGCGATGTTGGCCCAGGATGGGGAGACGACGATCTCGATTTCCAGACCATGACGGGCAAAAATGCCCTGCTGCTGCCCCATGATGACTGGCGCGCTGTCAGCCAGCTTCAGCACGCCGATCCGTAACGGTGTGTTCACGATGCCTCATCCTTTTTCTGCGATGCCAGATACTCCCCGGCGACGACCGCGATGCGACGCGATGTCTGCATGGCCCGGCGCTGGAACCACCGATAGGCCTGCGCTTCGCTGGTTTTTTCATTTTTCATGAAACATCTCTTTGCCTGTTCGATCACCCTCCGCTCGGCAAGGACACGCTGCGCTTCGGTCAGTTCGTCGCGCGTGCGACGGAAGCGGGCATACAGCGCGATGGCGGCACGCAGCAGCGGCTTTACATCACGGGGCAGTGCCTCAAGCACGTTGTAGGAACATATGCCCGTATCAAAGGCTGTTTCCATCAGTTCCACATCGTCCTCATCCACAAACAGGGCGACCGGTCGTTCCTGTGCCGAACAGGACAGGGCGCGAATACTGTCCAGCGCGTCACGGTCGGCCCTGTTCATGTCAACCAGCACGACATCGGGCCGACAGGCCCGCACGGCATCGACCAGCGCCGTGCCGGGGGGAACGGTCAGGACATCCAGCGACGCATCGGCGTGCAGCGTCTCCGACAGGGCATGGCCCCTGCGGGGGTTTTCGTCCGCGACCAGCACCCTCAGGCGCGTGCCGGGCACCATGTCCTCACACATCAGTACACATCACGCAGATAGCGGCCTTCGCGTGTCAGGTTGCTTACGAATGCATCTGCATCGCCAGATGACAGGTCACCGTGACGGGCCACGATCCGGCGCAGTGCCGCATCGACATCCCGCGCCATGCGGGTCGCATCACCGCATACATAGATATAAGCCCCATCGAGCAGCCAGTCCCACAATTCGCTGCCTGCGGCTTCCATCCGGTCCTGCACGTACACCCGCTCGGGCTGGTCGCGTGAAAAGGCGGTATCAAGGCGCGTCAGCACCCCGTTTGACAGGAAGGCGTCCAGTTCATCGTGATAGTAGAAGCCTTCCGCCGCGTGGCGTTCTCCGAAGAACAGCCAGTTCCGGCCCGAAGCCTGCCGTGCCGCGCGTTCCTGCAGGAACCCCCGGAATGGCGCAATGCCGGTGCCGGGGCCGATCATGATCATGGCGGCGGCATCATCTGCCGGCAGCCGGAAATGTGTGGTGGGCTGGATGAAAACCGGCACGTCCGCCCCATCGTCCAGCCCCGCCAGCCAGTTCGAGCATATGCCCGGCCATGGCGTAAGGCTGACCCCCATTGTCAATTCCACCACCCGCCCGGATGCCTGTGGCGAGGAGGCAATCGAGTAAAGCCGCGGCTGCATGCGCCGGAACAGGCCCGCTATGTCCTGCGCCGTGACCGACAGCACTACATCGTTCAGCAGGTGGGGCAGGAAACCCGGCGCACAACCACCTAGTGCCTCCAGCATGGCCGGGTTGGGGCGGCTCAGGTCAAGGTGGCGCGTAAGGGCTTCGCGCAGCCCCACCGTTCCGCAGCCGCGCAGCACGATGGGCGTCTCTTCCGGCAGGCGCAGCGCGCGCAGGGCCGCCTGCACATGGACCGCCGGGTTGCTGGGCCATATGCCCAGCGCATCGCCGGGGAACCAGTTCAGTTCCGTTCCGCTTACATCCAGGCCGATACGCCGCGTATCCCTGTCACACCCTGCAGCGCACAGCCGCTCGTTGATGGACAAGCGGGCCATGACCGGGGCCTCCCGCGTGCCGGAAACCGGGGGCGATGGTGCTTCCACCAGTGCGGACGAGGCAACCTTTCCACCGGTTGCGACCTGCGCAAGGGCCGTAAGCATGGTTGTCCGCCACGTCTCGACCGTATCCTTGAAATCCGGCTCGCAGTCCACGCGTTCCACGAATGGCGTTGCCCCCAGTTCCCGCAGGCGTCCGTCCAGCGCACGGCCGAAGCCGCAGAAACTGGCATACGAGGAATCTCCCAGTGCCAGCACGGCAAATATCAGGCCGGGCATGGGGGCCTGGCGTTCACGCAGCATGTCCCAGAACGGAGCGGCGCAGTCTGGCGGGTCCCCGTCACCGAAGGTGGATACCACGAACAGCGCCGGACCCGCGGCGGTGGTGTTTACATCAAATGCATCAAGGCATTTTCCTTCCGCCGCGTGGCCGGCTTCGCGCAGCCAGCCAACGATCGTGGCCGCCAGTCCTTCCGCCCGCCCGGTCTGAGATGCCCACCATACGCTGATACCCGGCGTGGCGGCCGCAGGCGCCGGCATGGTCCCGCCGCCTTCACCCGGCTGCATGCGGCTGTACAAGCCTGCAAGAATACCGCTGATGCGCGCGCGCGCCTGTGCCGGCAGAGGTGCCGATGCGGGCAGCACGGGTAACTCGCCCACGCCCGGCGGGGCCATTTCCAGCCCGTCAAGGAACCCGGACAGCCATGCCCGTCCCTCCTCGGGCAGGGTTGCGGCAACGGACTGGTCCGGCCGCTCCAGACCGAGATGGCTGGCAAGGGCGCGCAGCATCATGGCGGACTCTCCTTTCCTGACTGGTTCCACATCATCGGCGGCCGGGCCTGCGGCCTGTTCTACCCGTTCCAGCGCCACCGCGCAGAGTTTGAAACCGGGTTGCAGCGAAATCGGGTCAACAGCATCCGGTGTAATGGAATTGACCGTCAGGTCCGGCCCGAAACGGTCATTCCAGTGGAACGGGGCAAAGCAGGTGCCGGGCCGTACCCGCGCGGAGATCTGGACCGGCAGGACAATCTGCCCCCGCCGTGATGTAATCCTTACGCGATCGTCCTGCGTCAGGCCAAGCGCATGGGCATCGGGCGGGGCAATTTCTACAAAGGGGCCGGGATTCAGGCGGTTCAGGCTGTCCACGCGGCCGGTCTTGGTCAGCGTATGCCACTGGTGCTGCAGCCTGCCGCTGTTCAGCACGAAGGGGAATTCCTCATCCGGCCATTCATCCGGCCGCATCCACGGACGGGCAAAAAAGACGCCCTTCCCGTCCGGCGTGGCAAAGACCGGGCCGGTGCCGTCGGGGCAAAGGTAACGGATCGGGTGCCGGGCCTGCGTGTCGCCTGCGGGCGCGGGCCATTGCACCGGCCCTTCGCGCAGCCGTACGTGGCTGACGCCTGCAATGTCATAGCCGGTTTTCGGGTTGCCGAACCGGCTGGCCTCGGCAAACACGTCGGCGGCAGAGGTGAAGGCAAAATCTTTCTCATACCCCATGGCACGCGCCACGCGGGCAATGATGTCCCAGTCCGGCAGCGCATCGCCTGGCGGCGGCACGGCCTTGCGGGCCAGTGTCATGGTACGGTCGGAATTGACCTGCACGCCGTCCCCTTCGGCCCACAGGGCAGCGGGCAGCACGATATCGGCAAAGCGTGTCGTCTCGCTATCCGCGAAGGCATCCTGCACGATCACGCATTCGGCCGCCTCCAGCGCCCGGACAACATGGCGGCGATTGGCGACGGTGGCAACGGGATTGGTACAGATGACCCAGCATGCCCGGATCTCACCGCGTTCCATCGCCTCGAACATGGCAATCACGCCATTGCCCCCGGTTTCGCGCAGGGTGCCGGGGGGGAGCGACCACTGTTCTTCGGTAAAGGCACGGTCGGCTGCTACCAGCGTGCTGCGCTGTCCCGGCAGGCCCGGCCCCATGTAGCCCATCTCGCGCCCGCCCATGGCGTTGGGCTGCCCAGTCAGCGAGAACGGCCCGCTGCCGGGGCGGCAGATGGCACCGGTGGCAAGGTGAAGGTTGCACAGGGCGTTGGTGTTCCAGGTACCGGCAATGCTCTGGTTCAGGCCCATGGTCCACAGGCTCATCCACTCCCCAGCCTCCGCAATCCAGCGCGCGGCGGTCAGGATGTCCTCGACCGGCAGGCCGGTGATTTCAGCCATGGTCTGGGGGGCATATTCATCCAGGAAGGGTTCCATCGCCTCCCATCCTGTCGTGCTCCGGGCAATGAAGTCCCTGTCGATCGCATCGTTTTTTACCAGCAGATGCAGCAGGCCATTGAGCAGCGCCAGATCCGTGCCGGGACGGATGGGCAGGTACAGATCGGCCTTTTCCGCCGTGGCCGTCCGGCGTGGGTCAACCACGATCAGCCGTGCACCCGCCCGCTTGCGGTCCATCAACCGCAGGAACAGGATCGGGTGGCAGTCAGCCATGTTGGCGCCAATGACGAAAAACAGGTCGGTGCAGTCGAAATCCTCATAGCTGCCCGGTGGCGCATCGGCACCAAGCGACAGCTTGTAGCCGGTGCCCGCGGCGGCCATGCACAGGCGGGAATTGGATTCAATATGCTGGCTGCGGACAAAGCCCTTGGCCAGCTTGTTGATCAGGTACTGTGCTTCCAGCGACATCTGCCCCGATACGTAAAAGGCAATGGCGTCGGGTCCATGCTCGTCAAGGATGGCGCGCAGCCGTTCCGCCGTGGCGTCGATAGCTTGCTGCATGCCCACAGATACGGCCTGTTCCCCGCGCCGGGGGCGGATGGCGGCATGGCGCAGGCGCTGGTCGGACAGGAGCGGCCGGTCGCACGAACTGCCCTTGGTGCACAGGCGGCCGCCATTTGCCGGGTGCGCGCCATCGCCCCGCACTTTTGCAATACGGCCGTTCTCCACCTCCAGTATGACCCCACAGCCCACCCCGCAATAGGGGCAGACCGTGCGGATGTCCTCCCGCGCCATGGGATCAGGCCGGAATGGGTTCCGGCGTGGCTGTAGCCGTCCGGGCCCGGATCGCCACTTTCCCGTTTTCCACGCGGGCGTCCCATGTCCGCAGCCGGACGGCGGGATCTTCCAGGCACTGTCCGTCCTCCAGACGGAAATGCTGTTTGTAGAGCGGGGAGGCCACCACCACCTGTCCCTTCAGGTCGCCCATGATGCCGCGCCCGATTACATTGGCGTTTGAAAACGGATCATGGTTGTCGATCGCATAGACCCGGGCAGGCGCGCCCTGCGTTGCAGGCAGGTAGAACAGGGCAATCTGGCTTCCGTCATGCCAGGCTACGACACCTGATTTTGCCACCAGGTCATTAAGTCCGCACAGTTCGGTCCAGTCATGCGGGCCGGGTGATGCTACGGTTTCGGGCAGGTTTTCGGCTGGACGGACCTGATCGCGCTCGGGAATGGTGCGGATGTTCGGGTCGGGGCGGCTGTCATTGACGAAGGTGCGGAACCGCTTGAGTTTTTCACGGTCCGTCAGCGCGTCGCGCCACTCGCAGTGATAGTGGTCCACCACCATCTGCATCTGCCGTTCCAGTTCCGCGCAGATGCCAAGGCTGTCGTTGATGATGACATCCTTGAGGTAATCCAGCCCGCCTTCAAGATTTTCACGCCAGACCGAGGTACGCTGCAGCTTGTCCGCTGTCCGGATATAGAACATCAGGAAACGGTCGATGTATTTCACCAGCGTCTGTGCATCGAGATCAGTCGCGAACAGTTCCGCATGGCGCGGGCGCATGCCGCCATTGCCGCAAACGTAAAGATTCCACCCATTCTCGGTTGCGATCACCCCCACATCCTTGCTCTGTGCCTCGGCACATTCGCGGGTGCAGCCGGACACGGCGAATTTGAGCTTGTGCGGCGAACGCAGGCCCTTGTAACGGTTTTCCAGATCCAGCGCCTTGCCCACACTGTCCTGCACGCCATAGCGGCACCATGTGCTGCCAACACAGGACTTTACGGTCCGGGTGGACTTGCCATAGGCCTGCCCGGTCTCGAAGCCTGCTTCCAGCAGTTCAGCCCAGATATCAGGCAACTGGTCCAGTTGCGCACCGAACAGATCGATACGCTGACCGCCAGTGATCTTGGTATAGAGACCGTATTTCTTTGCTACCTGGCCCAGGACAATCAGCTTGTCCGGTGTGATCTCACCGCCCGCAATGCGGGGTACGACCGAATAGGTGCCGTTTTTCTGCATGTTGGCCATGAACGTGTCGTTCGTGTCCTGCAGCGGAATATAGAGCGGGTCCGTAATCGGCCTGTTCCAGGCTGATGCCAGGATGGAACCGACAGCGGGCTTGCAGATATCGCAGCCCAGCCCACCGTTGCCGTATTGCGCCATCAGGTCTTCAAAAGTCTGGATCCCGTGCACGCGGACAAGGGAATATAGTTCCTGCCGCGTGTAGGAAAAATGTTCGCACAGGCTGTGGTCCACCGCAATGCCGCGCGCTTCGAGTTCGGTCTCGAACACGTTCTTGAGCAGGCCCGAACACCCGCCGCAGCCGGTACTGGCCTTTGTGGACTGCTTCAGGGCGGCAATATCCGTACAGCCGCCTTCAATGGCGGTGCAGATCGCCCCTTTCGTCACGTTGTGGCACGAGCAGATCATGGCCGTATCGGGCAGCGCGTCAGCGCCCAGCAGGTCCGCTCCCTCCCCACGCGGCAGGATCAGGGCCGCCGGGTCTGCCGGGGGTTTGATGGCGTTCTGTACATATTGCACGATCGTATCGTAATAGGCGTTATCCCCCACCAGCACGGCCCCGATCACACGACTGCCATCATCCGAGAGCACAAGGCGGCGGTAGGACCCATCCACTTCCCCGATGAAGCGGTAGCTCCGACTACCCGGTGTCGCGCCATGCGCATCGCCAATCGAGCCGACATCCACACCCAGCAGCTTGAGCTTGGTGGACATGTCCGCACCGGTAAAGGCAGCTTCTTCTCCCGCCAGGGTGGATGCGAGCGTGCGCGCCATGGTGTAGCCCGGTGCCACCAGGCCAAAAACCTGCCCGTTCCAGCACGCGCATTCCCCGATTGCGTAGATTGCCGGGTCGGACGTACGGCATTGCCCGTCTATCACAACACCGCCGCGCGGACCGATGGCAAGCCCGCAGTCACGTGCCAGCTTATCCTGCGCGCGGATGCCTGCGGAAAAGACCACCAGATCGGTTTCAAGGAATGTACCATCGGCAAAGACAAGGCGGTGACGATGTGTCTCGCCCGCGGTGATCTGCTGCGTGGCATGGGATGTAAGCACTTCGATCCCCAGTGCCTCGATCCGCTGCTTCAGGGCCTGACCACCATCATCATCAAGCTGCACGGGCATGAGGCGCGGCGCGAATTCCACAACGGCCGTGGACAGGCCCAGCCCCGACAGCGCATTGGCTGCCTCCAGCCCCAGCAGGCCGCCGCCAATGACCACGCCGTGCGATGCGCCCTCTGCTGCAGCCCGGATCATGTCAAGGTCATCCAGCGTGCGATAGACCAGCCCCGCTGTGCCTGTATTGCCCGGAACCGGCGGCACGAACGGCGTGGAACCAGTGGCAAGGATCAACGTGTCGTAAGGTAGCGGGCCTTCGGCGCTTTCCACCATCCGGGCCGCGCGGTCGATGCGGGTCACCCTGACGCCACGGTGCAGGGTCAGGCCGTGGTGGGTATGGAAATCATCCACATGCAGGCGCAGCGCCAGCGCGTCGCGTCCGCTCATATATTCGGTCAGGTGCACACGGTCATAGGCATCGTGAAGTTCGTCACCAAAAATGTGAATCGCGCAGTCCTCATGCAGACCATGCGCCACAAGTTGTTCGGCACAGTAATGGCCAACCATACCGTTGCCGATGATGACGATGTTTCGCGTTCCGGTCATGTTCGTTTCCCCTATCGTACAATCGGCTGTCAGAATTTGAATTCCATGGTCTGCATGTAGAATGCCCCGTCCTTCGCCCCCGCACGGTGCATCCCCTGCGATGCGACGAAGCCTGCGATATCGTGCGTTCATGTCCAGTGGGGCGCGAAATTCCACGCAAGCTGTGTCTGGGGCGTGGTGCCAATGAACCCGCCCAAAAGCCCGTTGCGCCAGCTATAGATCTTGCCGGTGCCATACACTGCATCCTGCGTGCTTTCGCGCCAGAAAACGGGAACATGCAGCTTGAGACGCAGGTTCGCCAGTGGCGCTGCCGTAATGACCGGCCCGATGCCGACGAGGTTCTGCGATGTCAGGGCCAGTGTCACGTCATTATAATACGGCAGCGGGAAATAGGGCGTAGCAAATGTGCCGACCGCGCCATCCTGACTATGGTAGGACCCGCCTGAAAACAGGTCGCCCTGCAATGCGATGGACGGTTTTGCCTTCAGGCTTTTTGCCGTCCATCCCAATGTCCCGTTAACGGCATAGGCGCGCACTGCGCGTGTTGCGCCCCCGCTGGCGGGACGGAATTCGCCGCCCTGGAACACGCCCGTCAGGCTGATATCGAAGGGGCCGACATTCCCCCACATGCGTGCACCGATATTGTCGCGGCGGGTCGATCCGGCCTGCGTGCCCGTTGTGGTGGCCAGCGCCGCCGATGCACCGTTGAACAGGTAGCCAATGAAGAACACATCAGCAAAAACCTGGCTTTTCTGTCCCATGACCGAAAACTTCGGCAGTGCCGTGGACGTATAGATCCCATACATCCGGGCGTTGTAGTTCGTGCCGTCGGCAAAGACATTGCGCGGCAGCTTGTTGGTCTGCATGAAGTCAAACAGGTCCAGCCGGAAGGATTTCCACACCGCATAGCCACGGAATCCATCCCATGACTGCTGTGCGTTGGTCAGGTCGCGTGCGGACTGCATGGTGACAGGGGCATCGAGAAAGATCTGGCGACCGCCGATCACGCCCATCCGTGCGCCCAGCATCCTGCCTTTTACCTCCAGAATGCCCTGCTGGAGATCCAGCCGTTCGCGCTGCACCCCGGTCTGGTAGCCATAATAATTCGATCCCCCGGCGTCGCCCCACAGGAACTCGGCATAGGCGCGGACATGTTCACCCAGGTGCAGGTCGGCACCATACTGGCTGCGCAGTAGTACGCGGCTGGCGTTGGTCTTGCCCGCGGTTCCCATCTGCGGCTGGTTTTCAAAGGCGTAGCGTAGCCGTTCCTCCCCACTAATGGACAGCCAGATATCGCCCTTGTCCGTCAGGGGAATATATTTCAGGCGGTTGAACCAGTCGTTCCGGCGCTGTTCAGGTGGCGTATTGACAATGTCGCTCCAGTCCTCGGCCCAGCGCGCCTGTCCGAAACCACCAACGGTCCCGAAACCGGCCGCGGCCCCTTTTCCGGCATTGAATGCCCCCCAGTCGGGGCTGTGTGGCAGTGTCACGTGGTGGATGGCCGCCTTCTCAGGTGGACGGGACGAGGTCGGGCGGATACCGGTTGCCGTGACACCCGCGGCGGGTGCCGTGTCGGCAAGGGCCGCATGGCCGGTACACAGGCTGGCAAGAACGGTGGTGAAGCCGACCGTAAGCGAAGCGGGCCGGAGCGCGTCGGAAATACAGGTCACGGGATACGTTCCTGATCTGATATTATGAAGAGGCGGTCGCATCGGCTTCAGCCGACATCCGGGGCCGTTCAGCCGCCCAGCGGCGACGGCACACGCCAACACAGGCAAACGCCACCAGCGTAACCGAGGCAAAGCCCAGGAAGCCGGGACCGTAGGACCCCGTAGCCTGTCGCGCGGCCCCGAGTGATGACGCCAGATAGAACCCGCCAACCCCGCCGCTCATGCCCACCAGCCCGGTCAGGATACCGACGCGGCTGGGGAAACGTGTGGGCACAAGCTGGAAGACCGCGCCATTGCCCAGACCCAGCACGAGCATGCCCAGGAAAAAAGCCGGGAAGGCCAGCCAGATCGTGGGCAGGCCGAACCCGATCACGGCAAAGATGGCGACAGCAAGCGCGAACAGGATGCTCAGGGCGCGTTCGCCGCCGATCCGGTCGGCCATGGCGCCCCCCAGAGGACGCACGAAGGACCCGACAAACACGACCAGCGCCGTACAGCTTCCGGCAATGGCAGGCGGCAGGCCGTACTGGTCGTTGAAATAGATGGTCAGGAACGAGGCAAGCCCCACAAAACCGCCGAATGTCACGCCATAAAAGAACATCAGCAGCCAGCAGTCGCCGCTGCGCAGGACGGGCAGCCACGTCAGCAGACCGCCACTGGAGCGACGCTGCGGCGGTTCACTGGCCAGAAATATAAAGGCGACCAGCACGGCGGTCAGTGGCAGCGTTGCCAGCCCCAGCACATTGACCCAGCCATAAAGCACGGCCAGGCCAGGTGCAAACAGCGAGGCAAGCGCCGTGCCGGAATTGCCGGCCCCGGCAATTCCCAGCGCCGTGCCCTGATATTGTGGCGGATACCATGCGGAGGCCAGCGGCAGCGCAATCGCGAACGACGCCCCGGCGACGCCCAGCACAAGTGCAACCCCGAACAGTGCGCCATAGCTGTGTGGCGCGATCAGCCATGTCAGGAACAGCCCGGCGATGACAAGAATCTGGGCGCCAATCGCGACCCGTCGCGGCCCGAAATGATCGACCAGCGCGCCGGCGAGTACACGCAAAAGCGCACCTGCCAGAACCGGGGTCGCGACCAGCAGGCCCTTCTGACCGGCATTCAGATGCAGGTCGTGAGCAATCGAAATGCCCAGCGGGCCAAGCAGGACCCACACCATGAACGAGACATCGAAATACAGGAACGCCGCAAGAAGGGTACGCGGGTTTCCGGCTTTGAGGAATCCTGTGTCCACGTCATCGCATCCAGTCCCCATCCATCAGGTGTGACGGAGACGCTTTTATTCAGGCACGGAGACCATCGTTGGCCGTCCGGGTGTCGTCGTGATTGTTTGTGCCATTTCCACGTCGTTCACCGCCATTGATGAACGCGTCTTTCAGGAAACCTGTCTGGTATTTAATTGCACGCGGAACAATGCGATGTCAAAACATTTTTCTCGTGTTGTCATGGCAGAATCATATGAGCCAAAGCCGTCGTCCCAGAAAAGATACCTGCCAAACCGCGCAATTTCGAGACATTGCATAAAAGATCGTGGCAGGGGATCGCAATGACCGGCGAGACGGTTTTTGCGTAGATACCACTGGCACAATCGCCCGGTCGTTGGAGCGTGCATTCCGGGAGCGCTTCGCCACCGCGTAAGTGGCCGATCGGACACCCATGCCGCCGCCACCTTCAAGCAAGGCAACATATGGGCGCATGGTTGGACCGATCCCCGAAACCAAGAACGCCATGCACTTCCGCTGGCTTGGATTTACGTCCCAAGATCCGTTCCTGCACACCGTCGCGGTCCACGAATACTCCCGCTTGTGCCCACTGGCTGGCCGGTCATTTGAAATCACCCTGCTGCAAGGATTATGCGGACGGCATCAGGCCATCAACCTGTAAGCAGGCTTCATGCCGCTGAGTGGGAAACGGATGGAGCATGTTCCCGATACGCTGGGCACTGGAGCACCGCGTACGAGATTATGCAGATGTTTTCGGACCACCCAACAAAACGACCCATGCATAAAAGGTATGCGTGGCCATAAAGGTATAAAATATTGACATCTTTAAAGACATCCAGAAAGATATTCCTAAATATATATCTTTAAGAAAGATCGGAAAAAATGGCGTCACCTCTGGATGACAAGACCCGCAGCATCATCAAGGCCTGCGTGCCCGCGCTGGAAGCACATGGTCTGGCGATAACGACGGAAATGTATCGCCGCCTGCTGGCCAATCCAGATATTCGCGATCTGTTCAACATTTCGCACCAGAAGGACGGGGAACAGCCAAAGGCACTGGCGCTTGCAGTGCTGGCCTATGCCCGCAATATCGACAACCTTGGTGCCATGGCCGGTGCGGTCGAACGCATTGCGGAAAAGCATGTCGGGCTGAACATCCTGCCCGAGCACTATCCTTATGTTGCCGATGCCCTGCTGGGCGCCATCGCCCATGTTCTGGGGGATGCGGCAACCCCCGATATCATGGATGCGTGGGGCAAGGCCTACTGGTTCCTGGCTGAAATCCTGATCGGGCGGGAAGAACAGATTTACGTGGCCCATGCCGCGGCCCCCGGTGGCTGGGTTGGCTGGCGTCCCTTCCGTGTCAGCCGCCGCACGGTGGAAAGTGAGACCGTTACCTCCTTCGAACTGGCGCCCGTCGATGGCAAGCCCGTCATGCGCCATGTGCCGGGGCAGTATCTCAGCTTCCGCCTCGACGTGCCGGGATATGGCTCGGAACGGCGGAATTACAGCATTTCTTCCGCACCCGGTTCACAGTCCTACCGCATCAGCGTCCGTCGCATCGACAATGGCGTGGTATCCGACTGGCTGCATGACAGCGTGCAAGAGGGCACGGTGCTGCAGGTTTCCGCTCCGGCGGGTGATTTCACGCTGGGCAACCCGGCCCCCGCACCCATCGTATTCCTCAGCGCGGGTTCTGGCCTGACGCCATTCATTTCCATGCTGGGCGCGCTGGATGCGGCTGCGGCCACGGGCGTGCGTTACATCCACACCACCCGTACGCCCGCAACGGAAGCCTTTGGCCCCTATATCCGCGACCTTGCCGCAAAGGGCATGCTGCGCGCCGATCTGTTCTACAGCCGCGCTACACCGCAGGCAGCACAGGACGCCACAGGCGTCACCACTCACGCAGGCCGCATGACACCAGCATGGCTTACGCACGAAATCGACCGGTCCGCGAGCTATTATATCTGCGGTCCCGACAGCTTCATGCGTGATGCCATCGCCACGCTGAAGGCGGGTGGCGTGCCCGAAAGCCAGATCCGTTTCGAATTCTTCGGTTCCGCGGCGGATGCGGCCCTGGTCGGATAGGCATGGCGCACCCCATCCATGTCAGGCGGGTTTATGACCCGCCCGCACCCGATGATGGCAGCCGCGTGCTGGTGGACCGGCTGTGGCCCCGTGGGGTCAGCAAACAGCGCGCTGACCTGACGCTGTGGCTGAAAGATATCGCGCCCAGCACCGGACTGCGGCAATGGTTCGGGCATGACCCGGCCCGGTGGGACGGGTTTCAGGAACGCTACAGCGCGGAACTGCAGGCCAATCCCAATCCGGTGCAGCAGTTGCTGGACATGGCGCGCGCCGGTCCCATCACCCTGCTGTATGGCGCGCGTGACACGCAGCATAACGAGGCGGTTGTACTGGCCGCCTACCTTCATCGCCTGCTGGACCACGCGTGCTGAACGATACCGCCATTTCCTGTGTCAGCACGGCAGAAGGCATATCCCTTCGACCCGAATGGTCGCGGGTTGACGTGCTCCCCATTTTGTATCCACCCAAAATGAAGAGTTCCCGGTTTTCATGTCTCGAGGTTGATGAGAAGACAAGGGACGTTCGTGTGCAGGTCTTGCACTTAGGTGGTTCCTGACGCTCCGCATGAGGAAACGCGCGGCCTGTGCCACCTGATGAAGCGCAGAAAGGACGATCTCGTAGGCGTTTGATGTCCTGACGCGCTTTCCCAGGGCCTGGTCATACACGTAGCGCGGCGTGTGCTTCACAATGCCCAGGGCATACGCTCGGTTCAGGGCATTGATAACGGTTCGACGACAGGCCCCAGACTTCTCGGCCATCGCCTCATGGCTGGGAAACATGGCCCCATCGTCGCCCATGAATTCTGGCAAAACAGCCAGCGCATGAGCCTCGCCAAGCGTTAGCTTACCTTCCGAACGGAAACGCCGAAGCACGGCCTGAAACCGACGAATGATCTGCCATTTTGTCAGGGGGCGGGAAGTCTTGGAAGCGATGGTCATTGTCTATCCTCACTCGGACTGACCATCTTCTCTTGAGGGAACCACCCAGTTTGGGCTATCGTTCTCTCGGAAAGCTGGCCCGTCCACTTGTACTGGCGGGTCAAGCTGAAAGGTCGGAGTTCGCGCTCCGGCCTTTCGCCGTTTCTGGGGCCTACCTTTCGCCCTTTCCCGAAAAAAAGCAACCTTGCCGAACCTTCATTCGGGGATCGCTAAGGCTCAGCCTTGGCCGCTGGAAATTCGTGAGATTTCCGCGCTCCGCACGACAAACCAAAAGTTTGTATAAGTGCGCCCTTCTGGATTTGGCACCAAACCGGCGCACGGCAAACGAAAGTTTGTGTAATACCAACCATTGTTTGGCCTGACTCACGGGGTACCCATCGGTTTAAAAATGTGATTCACAGGATGCTGACCATTCT